>JAGYMZ010000018.1 GCA_018400295.1 Bacteroidales bacterium
GACAAGACCTGTCCCCCCTACCCCTTCCCGGTATGGAATACCATATTCCGACAGCCGGGCGGCGATAAATCCGGCAGTCTGATGTTCCTGCCCGGAAAGTTCGGGATGGGCATGAAGATGGTTCCGGATCATAACCAGGTCATGGAAATATTCTCCGGCAAGGTATTTGATTTTATCCTGTACGTTTTTCATCGCTATTATTTCGGGCCGATCATCTTTTTAGGGTCTATCCATTCCTCGTATTGTTCCGCTGTCACCAGTCCCAGTTTCAGGGCAGATTCACGCAGGGTAATATCCTCTTCATGAGCCTGCTTGGCAATTCGGGCAGCTTGCTCATATCCTATATGTGTGTTCAGCGCTGTAACCAGCATCAGGGAATTGTCGAGATTTGTGCGGATGTTTTTGATGTTGGGCTCGATCCCTGAAACGCAGTTATCGTTGAAGGAAACACATGCATCCCCCAGCAATCGTGAGGCCTGAAGCAGATTATAAATCATGACCGGTTTGAAAACATTCAGCTGGAAATGGCCGTGTGTTCCTCCAACAGCAATGGCGGCATCATTGCCGATCACCTGTGCACAAACCATAGTGATGGCCTCTGCCTGGGTAGGATTGACTTTACCGGGCATGATCGAAGATCCCGGCTCATTGGCAGGCAGGTTCAGTTCTCCGATCCCACACCGGGGTCCGGAAGCAGACAAGCGGATGTTGTTGGCTATATGCATCAAGCTAATTGCCAATGTTTTGAGGGAACCGGACGCTTCTACCACGGCATCATGGGCCGACAGCGCCTCGTATTTATTGGCTGCTGTAACGAATGGATAGCCAGTGATCGCGGCAATTTTGGCAGCAACGAGCTTATCGTATCCTTTTGGTGCATTGATGCCCGTACCCACGGCCGTACCTCCGAGCGCAAGTTCCAGAATATGGTCCAGAGAATGCCTCAGGGAACTCAGGCCATGGTCCAGCTGGGAAACATACCCGCTGAATTCCTGTCCCACGGTCAACGGAGTCGCATCCATCAGGTGTGTGCGGCCTATTTTCACCACATCCACAAATTCCTTTGATTTTTCCTCCAGGGTATCCCGGAGCTTCTCCACACCGGGGATGGTATTTTCAATGATCATCTTGTAAGCAGCGATATGCATAGCTGTCGGGAAGGTGTCGTTGGAAGATTGTGATTTATTCACATCATCGTTGGGATGAATAAAACGTTCGCCTTCACCCAGTTTCCCACCCAGGATCACATGGGCCCGGTTGGCGATGACTTCATTCATGTTCATGTTCGACTGCGTTCCCGAACCTGTTTGCCAGATCACCAGAGGAAAATGATCGTCCAGTTCGCCCTGCATCACCTCATCGCAGATCTTTCCGATCAGTTCCGCTTTTTCTCCGGGCAGCACCCCCAATTCCTGGTTGGCCTGTGCAGCAGCCTTTTTTAGCACGGCAAAGGCCCTGATGATCTCGATGGGCATGGACCCCTCCGGACCGATCCGGAAGTTTTGTTTGGACCGTTGTGTTTGTGCTCCCCAATATTTTTCTGCAGGAACTTCCACCGTTCCCATGGTGTCTTTTTCAATTCTTTTTTTCATGGATGATTGTTTTTTTAGTTAAACCCGATACAACAATTGCTGTCGTTACATGACAAAATGAAAACGATTATAGCAGGTGATCAATATTTTCAGGGGGATCGCCAATAACCGCCTTATAACCCTTTACTACGATGGGGCGACGGATCAGCCGGGGGTTTTCCGTCAATATTTTCACCCATTCCCCATCGGTGAAATCTTTATCTTTATAATCAGATTTATACAATGCTTCCTGGGTCCGGATAATACCGGCAGGCTTTTTATTCAGTTTTTGCAGGATCCTTTTCAGTTCTTCCTCATGGGGTGGATTTTTCATGTAATGGACGACCTCAGGCTCTATGCCCTTTTCTTTCAGGTAATTAAGTCCTGCCCGGGATTTTTTGCAACGGGGGTTATGGAAGATCCTGATCATATCAATACATTTTTTTGTCTTTAAAGCCTCAAATTTAAGAATATAAAGGCAAACAAAAAATATCAATACGCATAGAAATGCGCTTAATCATGGCCGAATTCCATCAGGTAAGCTTTGATGAATCCGTCCAGGTTTCCGTCCATAACGGCCTGTACGTTGCCGGTCTCATAACCTGTGCGCAGGTCTTTGACCATTTTATAAGGGTGCATAACGTAAGAACGGATCTGCGATCCCCATTCAATTTTCTTTTTGTTTCCTTCGATCTCGGCCTGTGCTTCCTTCTTTTTTCTCAGTTCGATCTCAAAAAGCTGGGATTTCAGCATGCGCAGGGCTTTTTCCCGGTTTTGCGACTGGGAGCGGGTTTCCTGGCATTCGACAGTGATCCCTGTAGGTTCGTGTTTTAACCGGACAGCCGTTTCCACCTTATTAACGTTTTGTCCGCCGGGACCGCTGGACCGGAAAGTATCCCATTGTATGTCGGAAAGATTGACGGACACTTCAATATTATCGTCCACCACCGGATACACGTAAACCGAAGCAAAGGAAGTATGCCTTTTGTTGGCCGAATCAAAAGGCGACAAACGCACCAGGCGGTGTACACCATTTTCTCCCTTCAAGTAGCCAAAAGCATAATCACCTTCTATTTCAAGGGTCACGTTTTTGACCCCGGCCACTTCGCCTTCATGGATATCGAGTTCTTTAACCTTATACCCTTTCAGGTCTGCCCAGCGGTAATACATTCTCATGAGCATTTCCGCCCAATCCTGGCTTTCCGTGCCACCCGCACCGGCATTGATCTCCAGGATGGCTCCCAGCTGGTCTTCCTCCTTGCTCAGCATATTCCTGAATTCAAGGTCTTCGATCTTATCCAGTGTTTTGTGTAATTGATGGTCCAGATCTTCTGCCGTAGCTTCATCCCCGGTATAGAAATCGTATATGACTTTCAGGTCTTCCAGGCTCTCCGCAGTTTCTGCATAAACCTCTGTCCATTTCTTCTTTGCCTGGATCCTTCTCAGGATCTTTTCGGCTTTTTTGGGATCCTGCCAAAAGTCCGGCTGCTGGGTAAGCTTTTCTTCTTCTTTTATCTCCTCCTCTTTCTGATCAATGTCAAAGGAACCTCCTCAAGGCTGCCAGCCTTTTATCCAGTTGTTTCAATTCATCCGGTGTTAACATATGCATTGGGTTTTGGCTTGCAAAGGTAATATTTTCCTGCAGAAATCACTCATTCAGGACATCAAGGACCAGGGAAGTTTCATAACCCCTGGAAACAGCATACGCCGCCAGCTTATTCTTCATGCGTGTGGCGTTATCTTCTTTTAACGAAAAGCTTTTCCGGCTAATGATCTGTTTCAGTGCTTCGATGTATTCCTCATCATCGATCTCCCGCAGCCCGATCTGAATATACAGGCCCGGTATGTTTTTCTTTCGCAATTCGTAAGCGATGCGGTTTCTCCCCCATTTATTCAACCTGAATTTGCTCCCGGCATACACCCGGGCGAACCTTTCCTCATCAACCAGGCCCTCCTTTTCCAGGGCGAGGATGATTTCCCCGCTCACTTTTTCCGTGACGTTCCAGCTCTGTAATTTCCTTTGTACATCCTGAATGCAACGTTCCTGGTAATTGCAAAAAACCCTCATCTTATTGAGGATATATTCATGATCGGCAGGTTGTGGAATGCTCATGCGGACCCTCCGGTTAAAAGTTTTTCCACCAGCGCCGGGACTGCCTTTCCGGCTTTGTCGGCAATAAGATGGAGGCCGGGTATGGGATCTGTATCCCTGGCGCCCGGATCAATATAGTATTTCGGTATTTCACCGGGCGTGTATGCAAACAATCCCGCCGCCGGATAAACATTCATGGAAGTCCCTATGATCAGGAGCATGTCCGCCATGGAGCAAATTTCCGCAGCAGGGACGATGTTTGGGACGGGCTCACCGAACCATACCACATGGGGCCGGAGCTGACTGCCTTCGGGACAGGTGTCCCCTTTTTTTAATTCCCAGCCTTCCAGTTCATAGACCTTATCGGGGTTGCGGGAGCTCCGCACCTTTTTAAGTTCACCATGCAGATGCAAAACATTTGTTGATCCGGCTCTTTCATGCAGATCGTCAATGTTCTGTGTGACAACCGACACCTTGAACCTTTCTTCCAGCCTGGCCAGGGCATAATGAGCAGGGTTGGGCTCCACCGCCAGCAATTGCTTTCTGCGTTGATTATAAAAATCGATCACAAGATCCATATTCCGCGCCCATGCTTCGGGCGTGGCTACCTCTTCCACCCGGTAATCGTTCCACAACCCGTTATGATCGCGAAAGGTTTTGATGCCGGACTCTGCACTCATCCCGGCACCTGTCAGTACAACAATATGCTTCATAGGCAGGCCTGCTTAGAATATTTTCATCTTATCGAGCACCGACAAGGTTTCTTTAACGTGTTTTGCGGATTTTACGACCAGCTTTTTCTCAGGTTCGGTCAAACTGAGTTCCAGGATCTCTTCTATGCCATGCTTGCCCAGTTTAACCGGAACACCAAGATATACATCACTGAGCCCATACTGCCCCGTAAGGTAAGCGCTCACCGGGAATATTCTGCGCTGGTTGTCCACGATGGCTTCAACCATCATGGCAGCAGCGGATCCGGGGGCATACCAGGCCGAAGTACCCATCAGGCTGACCAGTTCTCCACCACCTTTCTTGGTGCGTTCAATGATGTTGTCGATCTCCTCCTTGTTCAGAAGTTCACTAATGGGAATACCCTGAACGGAAGTATATCTTCTGAGGGGAACCATAGAATCACCGTGCCCGCCCATGAGCAAGCCGTGAATATCCTTGGGCGATACGTTGAGTGCCTCCGCTATAAAAGCCGTATACCTTCCGATATCCAGGATCCCTGCCATACCAAACACTTTGCTGTGATGTTTGTTTGCCGCTTTATACGCGACATAAGTCATAACATCCAGGGGATTGGAAACAATGATAAGGATGGCATCGGGGGAATAACGAATGGATTTCTCCACCACGTCTTTAACGATCTGCGCATTGGTCTTGATCAGATCATCCCTCGACATACCGGGTTTCCTTGGCATTCCGGATGTTACCACAATCACCCCGGAACCCTTGGTCCGCAAATAATTATTGGTCACGCCGGTAACCCGTGTATTAAAATGATTGATCTGGGAGGTCTGCCAGATATCCAGGGCTTTGCCTTCGGCCATACCTTCCTGGATATCGACAAGAACAACTTCCCTTGCCAGATCCTTATGTGCTATCACATTGGCGCAGGTAGCACCTACATTTCCTGCCCCAATAACCGTAATTCTATCCATAACGCATGTATTTGTTCATATATAAGCCGGGATGCGCCTCAAACCAATGACCGGAAAAAGCAGCACATCCGAATACAAAACAAATATACAACATAAATAATATATGTCAAAACACCCATATAAACAAAAGAGACGAAAATGCGTTCAGGCTTGCTCTGAAAATCCGTTTACAGGTCTTTCACACCTTTATGGCAGTCATTTTTTACGCAAATGGCATCGATGGCCGCAATGGTCACCATATTCACGATCTCATTGACGGTCGACCCAATCTGCAATACGTGGACTGATTTGCGCATTCCATTGAGAATGGGTCCGATAACATCAACATCCGCCAATTCCTGCAGCAGCTTATAGGCTACATTGCCGGCAGTGAGGTATGGAAATATCAATGTGTTGGCTGAACCGTCGACCAACTTTGAGAAGGGAAAATTCTCCCGGAGTATATCATTATTGAGTGCGACATTGGCTTGCATCTCACCATCCACAATGATGTTGGGGTAATGCTTGTGCAGGTATTCAATGGCTTCCCGTTGCATATTGGGGATATTGCCCGGATTGGAACCAAAGTTGGAATATGAAACAAAAGCTACGCGGGGTTTGACATTCAGTTTCTCAACAGCAATTGCCGTTTGGAGCGTTATCTCCACGAGATCTTCCATGGTGGGATTTTTATTTACGGTACAATCAGAGAAAAAGATCGGTCCCCGCCTGGAATTGATTATATACATGCCGGTAACCAGTTTTTCCCCTTCCCTCATTCCAATCACCTGCAGTGCAGGTTTGATGGCATAGGGGTAGTTGCGGATCAATCCGGATACCATGGCATCGGCTTCTCCGGTTTCCACCAGCATGGGTGCAAAATAATTATCGTGTTCGATAAGATTGCGGGCCGCATCGAGGGTAACGCCTTTACGTTGCCTTTTTTTGTAGAGTATCTGTGCAAATTCTTCCCGCTTGCTTTTCAAGTCAGCAGCCTTCGGATCAACAATCTCTACACCGGTGAGTTCAAGTTCATTTTCCTTAATGGTCTTCCGTATCTTATTTACATTACCCAACAGGATTGGTATGGCTATTTTCTCATTATGAACGATTTCGGCAGCTTTTAGCATATTAAACTCCTCGGCCAGTCCGAACACCACCCGTTGCGGCTCCCTTTTCGCCCTTCCCTTGATCTGTCTGAGTATCGGATTTGAAAGGCCCAACCGTTTGCCCAGTTCTTCCCTGTATGCATCCCAGTCTCCGATGGGCTTGCGGGCCACCCCGGTATCCATCGCAGCTTTGGCAACAGCGGGTGCCACGTGAACGATCAGCCGCGGGTCCGTGGGCTTCGGTATAATATAATTCCGGCAAAAATGCAGATTTTTCTCATGATATGCAATGTTCACCTCTTCCGGGACGGGCAGTTTTGCCAGGTCAGCCAGTGCCTTGGATGCAGCAAGCTTCATTTCATCGTTGATGGTCGTTGCCCGGACATCCATAGCGCCCCTAAAAATGAACGGGAAGCCCAGTACATTGTTGATCTGATTTGGAAAATCCGATCTGCCGGTTGCCATGATCAGGTCATCGCGGACAGACATGGCCTCTTCATATCCAATCTCCGGTACCGGATTGGCCAGGGCGAAAACGATGGGATTATCCGCCATAGACTTCAGGTATTCTTTTTTAAGCACCCCGGCTACCGACAGGCCCAGGAACATATCAGCCCCCTGTATTGCTTCTTCAAGCGTGCGAACATTGCGTTCCGTGGCATACCTTTGTTTCCAGGGGTTGAGGTCTTTCCTGTCTTTATGCAAAACCCCTTTGCTATCCAGCATTACAATATTTTCAGGCTTTATGCCCAGCTGGATATAAAGGTTCGTACATGAAATGGCGGATGCTCCGGCCCCGTTCACGACAATTTTCAGATCTTCGATCTTCCGGTTTGTCATTTCCATGGCATTGATCAAACCCGCTGAAGTAATGATCGCCGTTCCATGCTGATCATCATGCATTACGGGTATATCCAGCGCTTCCTTGATCCTATCCTCGATCTCAAAACACTCCGGAGCTTTAATGTCTTCCAGATTTATCCCGCCAAAAGTAGGGGCGATTTGCACAACGGTTTCGACAAATTTGTCAATCTCCTTGGTTTCAATCTCTATATCAAACACATCCAGATCAGCAAATACTTTAAATAGCAAGCCCTTGCCCTCCATCACAGGCTTTCCGGCTTCCGTCCCGATATCTCCGAGACCCAGTACAGCGGTACCGTTGGAAATCACAGCCACCAGGTTGCCCTTGGCCGTATATTTGTATACGTCTTCCGGATTCTTTTCGATCTCGCGGCAGGGATCGGCAACACCCGGTGTATAGGCTAAAGAAAGGTCACGTTGGGTTGTGTAAGGCTTTGTCGGCACTACTTCTATCTTGCCGGGCCGGCCCAGGGCATGATACTTAAGCGCATCTTTTCTGAATAGATTGTCCATAATGTCTTGTAAGGTTGTTAATTAATTAACAGCAAATGTACAACAAATCCCCGGATTTCCATACCCAAAAAAATGTAATTTTAATCCTTGCCTGTATTCCCTGAAACAATATCTTTGTAGGCCAAACAAATCAGGCAAAAGCAATTACAAACAAGGCATGTATTCATACATTCAAGGCACCCTTGCCGAAAAAAATCCTGCCTATGCCGTTATTGAAGTTAACGGCATCGGGTATCTGATCAATATTTCATTATACACTTTTGGCATCATAAATCCCCTGGAATCCTGCAAGCTTCTCCTGCATCATGTGATCAGGGAAGACTATGAAGCCCTATACGGATTCGCGGATACACGGGAACGGGACCTGTTCCGGCATTTGATCTCGGTATCGGGTATAGGGGCAAACACGGCCAGGCTGATCCTTTCTTCACTTAACCCGGAAGAGTTGACAGAAGCCATCATCAGCAAGGACGTGGACATTCTTAAATCCGTAAAAGGGATAGGAGCCAAATCGGCAGAAAGGATCATTGTTGACCTGAAAGACAAACTGGAAAGAGAAGGGTTCCCTTCAGAAAAAATAGCAGTTTCGCACAATACCAAAAAGCAGGAAGCGTTAACAGGTTTGACAATGCTTGGATTTAACAAAATTCAGGCAGGCAAAGCTATTGACAAAGTAATAAGGGCTGGCCGTGAAGATGATCAGGAAGCGGAATTATCGGTTGAAGAAATGATCAAAAAGGCACTTAAGATGCTGTAGTATAATATATTACCCTCGCACGGCCGTAATTTTTCAAACGAACTGGAAGGGAACTTAAACCGGGCATAATTGTTGGTACGAACGCTGAAAAATACTTTCAAAATTATAATTTTCCTGGCGCTGGTAAGCATTATATGGGACATTCCTGCCAATATAAAGCCAGCCGGAAAATTTGATGATCCCGGGTACCTGCTCCCCCCTGACAGCATCCCTGAAGGGGATACGACGCTCATCCTCCGCTATCCATTCCCCGACAACAGCGACCTGCTCTTTGCACCCGCCGACACACATGGATTATATCTCGGGAATCCTTCCAATATGGAAAGTGAGATCGAATACGATCCCGAGACCAACGAATACATTTTCAAGAACAAAATAGGCGACCTGGACTACCGCAATCCCACGTATATGAGCTTTGACGAATACCGCGAATGGGAGCTCAATAATTCACTGAACGCATACTGGAAAGAACAGTCCACCGCACGTTCCGGCCGTGACAGAGGCGATGGCATCATCCCAAAAATTTATATCGGAAGCAAAGTGTTTGAAACCATCTTCGGAAGCAACACCATCGATATCCGTCCGCAGGGATCGGCCGAACTCATTTTTGGCGTGCTGGCCAACAAAACCGATAATCCCACCCTGAATGTAAGACAACGCCGGACGGTTAACTTCGACTTCCAGGAAAAGATACAAATGAATGTAGTGGCCAAGATCGGAGATAAAATTGAATTCAGGACCAATTATAATACCGAGGCAACCTTTGATTTTGAAAACAAACTGAACCTGAAGTACGAAGGTAAGGAAGATGAGATCATTCAGCTGATTGAAGCCGGTGATGTCTCCATGCCCCTGAACACAACCCTTATCAATGGCAGCCAGAGCCTTTTCGGGATCAAAACCAAGTTGCAATTCGGAAAAACCACAGTTACCGGACTGTTTTCACAGCAGGAAAGCCAAACATCCACGGTAACCGTGCAGGGTGGTGCGCAAACCGATGAATTCAGCCTTACGGCTGTTGAATATGACGAAAACAAGCACTTTTTCCTTTCACAATACTTCCGTGACAATTATGAGAATGCCCTGAAAGACCTTCCTATTATCAACTCGGATATTAACATCCTTAGGGTGGAGGTTTGGGTAACGAACATTGGAGCGGCGGTAACAGAGAACAGGAACATTGTTGGATTCCAGGACCTTGGAGAGCATCAAAAAATATACAATACAAACGTTGTTCAGCCGACCCCGGGCGGTCGCCTGCCATCCAATAATTCCAACAACCTGGTCAGCCAGCTCGATACGTCCAGGGTCAGAGACATCAACACGGTCACCAATTACCTCAAAGGAAACTTTGCGTTCGTACCCGGGATTGATTTTGAAAAAGTGGAAGTGGCCCGTAAACTCGATCCCTCAGAATATACACTGAACTCAAAATTGGGTTTTATTTCACTGAACACCAACATCAACCCGGATCAAACCCTTATGGTATCCTATCAATATACGGTCATCGGATACGACAGCGTGTTCCAGGTCGGGGAATTTTCAGACCAGGGCATATCGGCCCCAAGTTGCCTGATCACCAAGCTCCTGAAAAGCACATCCCTGAACACCCGCGTGCCTATGTGGGACCTGATGATGAAAAACGTTTATTCCCTTGGGGCTTACCAGGTGAGCCAGGATAAATTTATGCTGAATATTTTTTATTCGGGCAATGAAGAGGGCGTACCCATCGGGTATCTTACCGAAGGGCCCGAAGGCATTAAAGGGGTTCCGCTGATACAGGTTCTGAACCTGGATAACCTGAATTCCTTTATGAACCCACCCCCCGACGGTGTGTTCGATTTTATCGACGGCGCTGCTTCAAATGGCGGAACCATTCAGTCGTCCAATGGTAAAGTTTATTTTACCGTATTGGAACCTTTTGCCGGCTATCTCCGGAAACAGATCCTGCAAGCCGGCGGGGATACCGCCCTGGCCAATAAATATGCGTACGATTCACTGTATACCCGGACCAAGGTGGGGGCAGAACAATACCCGGATAAAAATAAGTTCCTTATCCAGGGAACATACCAGTCCTCCTCAGGGAACGAAATATCCCTGAATGCCTTTAATGTGCCGAAAGGTTCGGTTAAGGTAACCGCAGGCGGCAGGGTGCTTACGGAAAATGTAGACTATACGGTTGATTATACCCTCGGACGTGTCAGGATCATCAACGAAGGGATCCTGAACTCTGGCACACCCATTAATATTTCCCTGGAAAACAACACCATGTTCAGTTTGCAAACCAAACGGCTTATGGGTGCACATGTGGATCATGAGTTGAACAAGGATTTCCACTTGGGCGCAACCATTATGAATCTGACCGAAAGGCCCCTGACCCAAAAGGTAAGCTTTGGAAACGACCCCATTTCCAATACCATCTGGGGACTTGATTTCAGTTACCAGACCGAATCGCGCTTTCTTACAAAGATGGTCGACAAAATACCCCTTATCGATACCAAAGCCCCTTCCAATATTACCCTGGACGGTGAATTTGCCCATTTTATACCGGGCCACTCAAAAGTCATCGGACAGGATGGAACAACCTATATTGACGATTTTGAAGGAGCCAAATCTACCATCGACCTGAAAAATTTCGGCACGTGGTTCCTGTCCAGCGTACCGCAAGGGCAAATGGATCTGTTCCCGGAAACGGAAATTACGCTGGATATTCAAAGGCAGATCAATTCCGGAAAGAACAGGGCCAGGCTGGCCTGGTATATCATCGACCCGCTCTTTTATGACCGCAACAGCAACCTGGTGCCCGACAACATCTCCAAACAGGAGCTTTCCAAAAACTCTGTCCGCCAGGTACTGGAAACGGAAGTTTTCCCCGACAAAGACGTACCCACCGGCACACCAACCAACATACCCGTCTTTAACCTGGCTTTCTACCCCTCGGAAAAGGGGCCATACAACTATGATGTAACATCATCCGGCATCAGCAACGGCATCAATGAGGACGGAAGCCTGAAAAACCCGGAATCACGATGGGGCGGGATCATGCGAAAAATTGAATCTACGGATTTCGAAGCCACCAACGTAGAATACATTGAATTCTGGGTTATGGATCCTTTCACAGAAGACTCCGCCAATTCCGGAAAACTATATTTTAACCTGGGCGACATTTCTGAAGACATCCTGCGTGATTCACGGAAGAGTTTTGAAAACGGGCTGCCTACTTCGGCAACCGTAGAAAATGTTGACACAACCGGCTGGGGAAGGGTCCCCAACATTCAGGCCCTGGTTGAATCCTTCGACAACGAGCCCGACGCACGACCTTATCAGGATGTGGGATACGACGGACTGGGAGATGAGGATGAACGCTCCTTTTTTTCCCGGGATGATGGCCTCCACCCTTACCTGGACAGTATCGCAGCCATTTTCGGAGCGAATTCCCAGGCGTACCAGCAAGCTTTCGGCGACCCTTCTTCCGATAATTACCATTACTTCCGGGGGACAGATTACGATAACGACCCGCAATACAGCAGCATCCTGGAACGGTACAAAAGATTCAACGGCCCCGATGGAAATTCACCCACCGATGCACAAAATCCGGAAACTTATCCCACGGCAGCCACAACACTGCCCAATGTTGAGGATATTAACGGGGACAATACCCTGAGCGAATCCGAGCGTTACTTCCAGTATGAGATCGATCTTGACCGGGACAAGATGAATGTTGGGGACAATTACATCACGGATATCAGGGAGTCGAGCGTGCAACTGGCAAATGGGGATTTTACCACAACCAAATGGTACCAGTTCAAGATCCCGGTCAGTCAACCCGACAAAGTGGTGGGCGATATACAGGATTTCCGGTCCATCCGCTTCCTCAGAATGTTCATGCAAGGGTTCGAGGACCCCATGGTCCTGCGTTTTGCCACGCTTGAGCTGGTCAGGGGTGAATGGCGCAAATACCGCTACGATCTTTTCGAAGATGGTGATTATATACCGAACGATCTGCAGACCCTGACTACCTTTGATATTTCAACCGTGAATGTAGAGGAGAACGGGATCCAGCGTGAGCCCGTCCCTTATGTTATCCCCCCCGGCATTGAGCGGGAAATCAACCTGGGTACAACCAATCTGATCCGCCTGAATGAACAGTCAATGGTACTCAAGGTCTGTAACCTGGTAGACGGAGATGCACGGGCCGGGTATAAAACCACCGATCTGGACCTGAGGCAATACAAAAGGCTCAAGATGTTCATACATGCTGAAAAGGTCTGGGCAGACCAGGAACTGGAATACGGGGACCTTACAGTATTTGTCAGGCTGGGCTCTGATTTTACGCAAAACTATTATGAATACGAGATCCCCTTGACCTTTACGCCGTGGGGAACCTCGGCCGGTAACCCGGATGCCATCTGGCCGTTGGGAAACCGTATGGACATCGATCTGGAAGAACTGGTGAATGTCAAACACCGCAGGAATATTGCCATGAGGGACGCCACTTCACCGGTATCCACAAACATGCCCTACATTGAATATCAGGGGCCAAATAAAGTCACGGTGGTGGGCGTGCCCTCCATCAGTGATGTTAAAACCATTATGATCGGTGTGCGGAACCCGAAAAAACCAACAGAAGTGGAAAATGAAGGCAAGTGTGCCGAAATATGGGTCAATGAGCTTCGCTTAACAGACTTCAATACGGACAATGGATGGGCAGCAACTGCTTCGATGAGTGCAGACCTGGCAGACCTTGGCCGGGTGGTGGTTTCAGGAAGCCACAGTACACCAGGGTTCGGAAGCCTGGAACAAAAAATTAATGAAACCCAAAAGGAATCCATAACGCAAATTGACGTATCCACAGATCTGCAACTGGGAAAGTTCTTCCCGGAAGAATCGGGTGTAAGGATACCCATGCACTTTGATTATTCCCAAACTACCGTCAACCCGGAATACAATCCCCTGGATCCGGATATTAAATTAAAAGAGGACCTGGACACATACGATTCCAAAGAAGAACAGGATTCACTCAAAAGACTGACCCAGGATTTCACGGAAAGGAAAAGCATCAATTTCATCAACGTCAGAAAGGACAGGGTCGGTGGTTCCGGGAAACCCAAGATATGGGATATTGAAAATTTCAATGTGACATACGCTTATACGGTACTGCATCACAGGAATGTAGATGTGGAATACGAGACCCAAAAGCAACACCGGGGAGGGCTTGGATACAATTTTAATACTTCCCCCCAAATTGTCCGTCCATTCGAAAAAGTCGGATTCATATCCAAATCCAGTGCATTGAAGATCCTGAAAGACTTTAATTTTTATTACCTGCCCAAGTCTTTCTCCTTTAATACGGAAATGAACCGTGAATATAATGAAATGAAACTGCGGAACAAAAGTGCAGGAGTGATCAAGATCATACCAACCTATGTAAAAAGATGGGACTGGAACCGGAGTTACAACCTGAGGTTTGACCTGAGCAAAGGTTTGTCGATCGATTTTAACGCACAGGCAGATGCATACATAAACGAACCGCCGGGAAGCATTGATAAAAGCAGCGAATATTATGACCATGCAGCAGCCGATACCATCAGCGTAAAAGAGGAAATCCTGAGCCTGGGCACCATGAACCGGTATAATCAAAGCTTTAACGTCAATTATAAGGTGCCGGTTGACAAGCTTCCGCTAATGGACTGGACCAGTGCCACAGCCAATTATCAGGCAAATTATTCCTGGACTGCCTCGCCGTTGTCCATACAGGAAAGGCTTGGCAACCAGATCGAGAATTCCAATACCATCCAGCTGAACGGGAACCTCTCTTTCGACAGGCTGTATAACAAATCCGCTTACCTGAAAAAAATAAATCAAAAGGGAGGCTCCAGAAGCCAACGGGGGGTTTCGGACAGGAGAAACCAGGCCATTTCATCAGCACAGCAGATTGAGGAAGAAAATGGCGATACTACGGCCCAACAAGGGAAAAATTACTTTAAGATCATTGGTGAAAGCGTATTGCGTGTACTGATGGGCCTGAAAAAAGCCACCATCACTTATTCCGAAAGCAACGGAACCTTGCTTCCGGGATTTACCCCTGAACCCCAATTCATGGGTAATAACATAGGGGGCACCGCCGCACCGGGTTTTGGATTTGTCTTCGGCAGCCAGGATGACATCCGTTCCCGTGCCATCGAAAACGAATGGATCACCCGGGACTCCTCGCTCAATCAAGCCTTTATGAAAAAGCATTCCGAAGTCCTGACATTCCGGGCTACCTTCGAACCCATCAATGACCTGAAGATTGAATTCACAGCAGACCGGAATTACGCACAGAGAAATCAGGAATATTTCAGGGCGGACAGGGATGGAAATTTCAACTCCTTTTCACCATCAGAATCCGGAAGTTTCAGTATTTCCTACATTACCATAGGCACGGCCTTCGAAAAGAACAGGGAAAACAATACTTCGGAAGCATTCGATAATATGAAGGCTTACCGGCTTGAGATCGCAAACCGGCTGGCCCGGCAAAACCCCAATAACGAAGGCCTGCCTCCGGTTTACGATTCACTTACCGGCGCTTATTACCCGGCAGGCTACGGCCCCACCAATCAGGAGGTTTTGTTGCATTCTTTTTTGGCAGCATACAGTGGTAAGGGACCAGAGAAACTCAACACGGAAAAATTTATAAAGATCCCGCTGCCCAACTGGAGACTCACATACAGCGGTCTGTCAAAAATCGCCTTCATCAAAAAATGGTTCCAGAAAATCAACATAACCCATTCCTACCGGTCCAGCTACAGCATCAACTCCTTCACATCCGACATCAACTACATAGAAAAGAATGGCCATCCATCCAGGCTTTACGACAACAGCAATGTGTACATTTCAGAATATGAAATGGGACAGATATCCATTGCGGAACAATTTGCCCCTCTTTTCGGCCTGGATATGACCTGGGAAAACAACCTGCTGTCCAAATTTGAGTATAAAAAATCCAGGAACCTGGCACTCAGTCTGGCCAACAACCAGGTTACGGAAGTCAAAAGCAATGAACTGATCATCGGGCTCGGATACCGTTTCAAGGACCTGGCCTTTAACTTCCGCTCTATTGGCGGCGGTGGAAGCAAACGCAGGATATCTTCCGACCTTAACATTAAGCTCGACTTCTCCATCCGGAGCAATAAAACGATCCTTCGAAGGATCGATGAAGTGGTCAACCAGGTTTCGTCAGGACAGCAGATCCTGTCCATCAATGCCTCTGTGGATTATGCCCTGAGCCAGAAACTGAATATCCGGCTGTTCTTTGATAAGATCGTGAACAATCCATATGTATCCAACCAGTACAGAACATCTACTACCAACGGGGGGCTCAGTCTGAGATTTTCCCTGGCCCAGTAGGGTCCCTGCCCGCGGCCTGTAACGGATGCATATTTACGTTTTTTGGATTATTTTGAATTCTTCCGGATGAAAGCGGAACAGGGTTGGCAAAATTATCGGATAAATGAAAAAAATGTATCTTTGGACCATAATTTAAAAATCAGCATCTATCATGAACATTCCTGACAAATTAAAGTACACAAAAGAACATGAATGGATCAAATTGGAAGGTGATGAAGGAACCATCGGCATCACCGAATTTGCTCAGAAAGAATTGGGCGACATAGTGTTCATCGAAGTTGAAACAGTAGGCGAAATGATGGATAAGGACGAACCTTTCGGGACCATTGAAGCGGTAAAAACTGTTTCAGATATGTTCATGCCGGTTTCCGGGGAAGTAACGGAATTCAATGAAGCGCTTGAATCCAATCCGGAAATTGTGAATAAAGATCCTTACGGCGAAGGATGGATCGTGAAGATCCGGATCTCAGATCCCGCAGAACTTGAAGGTCTTTTGGATGCAGAGGCTTACAAGGAAATCATAGAAGCTTAGGATGCAATATGTTTCTCCGGAATAACTGGCCGGGCATTCTTTGGTTTGTAATTATCATCCTGGCAACAACGCTCCCGGGCAGCTATGTTCCCCACGTTCTTTCATTCCGTGAATGGTTAAGTCCGGACAAGATCATACACCTGTTATTATTCGCTGTTTTTGTGTATCTCTGGATGACCGGATTGAGCAAGCAATTTAAAAATGCCTTCAATCGTTATTATATCCCAGCAGCCGTTTTGATCCTTGGCATAATATTTGGAATATTCACAGAGTTGGTGCAGCATCATCTTATCCCCGGCAGACATGGAAGTATATATGATGGCATCGCTAATGTCACCGGTTGTTTGACAGGATGGGGGATTTATTATTCGCCAAACATAAAATTCAAACAAAAATTAGAATCTTAAAAAATTAAATGATATTTTAGCACCCGAATCCGGGCTCTTAAAATCAGGGATTATGGAAACAAAGAAAACAAAAAAAGCGGATCTGGAAAGCAAAAAATTCATATTCAGGCAAATAGGCTTAATTGTTGCCCTTGCCATTGTTCTGCTGGCATTTGAATGGAAGTCATATGAAAAATCGGTGGAAGGCTTTGGGGAAAGAGTAGTGCAGGATGTAGAAGAGGATATGGCGGAGATCACCGTTCAGGAACAAAAACCGCCACCGCCACCGCCACCTCAGAAAGTTACGGTTTTGAATGTTGTTGAAGACGATATTGAAGTTGAAGAGGATATCATTATTGACATAGAAGCGGATGAAGAAACAGAAGTTGAAGAATATGTTCCTGTAGAAGTTGAAGAAGAAGTGGTCGAAGAGGCCCCCATATTTATGGTCGTGGAATCCATGCCGGAGTTTCCCGGGGGTACGGAAAATCTATACAAATACCTGGGTGAGAACATCAAGTACCCTCAGATGGCCAAAGAAAGCGGAATACAAGGGATTGTTTACGTGACCTTCGTTGTGGAAAAGGATGGATCTGTAACCGATGTGCGCGTTTTAAGGGGCATTGGGGGAGGATGTGATGAAGAGGCCATCCGTGTTGTTGAATCCATGCCCAAATGGAATCCCGGCAAACAAAGGGGAAAATCTGTGCGGGTGCAATACAATTTGCCCGTGAAGTTCATTCTCCAATAGTACATCAATATGCGCTAAGAGCATTTTGAGTGACCACAATTCGTACAAACTTCACACCCTTCCTGATACTGCAGGGTTCCTGCTTCGCCGCATTTCTCGCAGACCTGCTTCAACACCCGTGTACCAGAAGGTATGAACTTTTTGATCGCACGGACAACCCCGTTCTTCCATGTGTTAATGGTATCGCTCTCCAGCTGTAGGTTGCTGACCAGTTCGATCACGAAAGGCAGGGGCATTCCATGCCGCAAAATGCCGGAGATCAGTTTGGCATAATTCCAGTATTCCTTATCAAACTGTCTGGAGAGTCCTTCCATGGTAGTCTTGTATCCATCATTATCCAGGAACTGGAAATCATACCGGTTGGCTCCGGATTCGGTTTTTGTTTTTACAACTTTGCCTTCCGTCACCCACTTGGGAACAAAGAATCCCTCTTCCTTTCCGGTAAAGATCTCGTAGGGCTTTTTGTTTAAGAGACCCACAACAGCCACCCATTTCTCCTTATCGTTCTGGAACCTTACCACCGAAGCCTCCAGTACTTCAGGCCGTTTCGGTGCGTTGGTCTCTTTGAACTCATTGGTATCTTCTTCCTTCGCTTTTCCGGAGCCCACCAGAACACCCGACCGGGAACCGTCGCGATAAATAGTCATTCCCTTACATCCGCTTTCCCAGGCAGTTAAATAAACATCGCTGATGAGACTTTCCGTAGCCTCCGCAGGAACGTTAACCGTCACACTGATGGAATGGTCGACCCATTTTTGAATGGACCCCTGCATCTTGACTTTATTAACCCAGTCTATGTCGTTTGAGGTGGCTTGATTATAGGGAGATTTCTTAATGATCTTTTGCAGTTCTTTATCGGGAAGTTGCTTGATCTCATCAACGGAATATCCGTTCATCTTCAGCCAAACTTCGAATTTCGGATGAAATACGTTGTATTCTTCCCACGCATCACCCACTTTATCGATAAAAGATACAGTTACATTTTTATCGCTGGGGTTTACTTTCCTTCTACGCTTATAGGCGATCAAATATGCCGGTTCAATGCCTGAGGTTGTCTGCGTGCATATGCTAACGCTCCCGGTAGGGGCAATGGTCAGCATCGCAATGTTCCTTCTTCCGTACCTGAGCATATTTTCATAAACGGCTGGTGCGGATTCCTTTATCCGGTTCATGAAGGGATTCTCTTTTTCCCGCTCACTGTCAAATACAGGGAAAGGACCCCGCTGCTTTGCAAGTTTCACAGAAGAGCGATACGCCTCAATGGCCAGCAACTTATGTACTTCGGTGGAGAATTCTATGGCTTCCCCGGATCCATACCGGGAACCCAGTGCAGCCAGCATATCCCCTTCCGCAGTTATGCCGATGCCGGTCCGTCTGCCCTGTATGGTTTTCTTCCGGATATTCTTCCACAGGTTTCGTTCAACCCTTTTGATCTCTTCATCCTCAGGGTCTGCATCGATCTTTGCCAGGATGGCATCGATCTTTTCAATTTCCAGGTCGATGATGTCGTCCATGATCTTCACCGCATAATAGGCATGTTCGGAAAAAAGCTCCGAATTAAAGCTGGCCTTGTCCGTAAACGGGTTGTCCACGTAACTGTATAGATTTATGGCCAGCAGGCGGCAACTGTCGTACGGACAAAGCGGTATCTCGCCGCAGGGATTTGTAGAAACGGTTTTAAATCCAAGGTCGGCGTAGCAATCCGGCACAGCCTCACGGGTTACCGTATCCCAGAACAAAACACCCGGCTCGGCGGATTTCCAGGCATTATGGACAATCTTGGACCACAGCTCCCGGGCGTTGATCTCCTTTGTAAGCATTGGATGATCACTGTCGACAGGGAATTGTTGTATGTAAGAGGCATCCTTCTTCACGGCTTCCATGAACGCATCGTCGATCTTTACCGATACATTGGCACCCGTTACTTTATTCTGTTCCATCTTGGCATCGATGAAATTTTCCGCATCGGGATGTTTGATGGATATGGTGAGCATAAGGGCACCTCTCCGGCCGTCCTGGGCAACTTCACGGGTAGAATTGGAAAATCTCTCCATAAAAGGGACGATCCCTGTGGAAGTAAGGGCTGTATTTTTCACCGGGCTGCCGCTGGGACGGATCCCGGAAAGGTCGTGGCCAACCCCTCCGCGGCGCTTCATGAGCTGCACCTGCTCCTGGTCGGTCTTCAGTATCCCTCCGTAAGAATCTGAATTCCCTTCATTTCCAACAACAAAACAGTTCGAAAGGGAAGATATCTGAAAATCATTGCCAATACCTGCCATAGGGCTACCCTGGGGTATGATGTAGCGAAACCGCCGGAACAACTCAAACAACTGTTCTTCGCTAAGGGGATCAGCATACTTGCGCTCTATTCTGGCGATCTCACGGGCCAGGCGGCGATGCATTTCGTCCGGAGTTTGCTCATAGATATGCCCCTGGCTGTCCTTGAGTGCATATTTGTTTGCCCAAACGTTCGCAGCTAAAGAATCACCTTCAAAATATTTGGTTGCTGCTTCCAGCACCTTTTCAAAAGGGTACTTTTTTAATCCGGCCCTGCCCGGTCCCGGATTATCACCGGCTGACTTCCCCTGCACCGTTTTCGGCTCCCGGCCCGGATCTGGTTTTGTCCTGCCTTCAAGTACCTTTTTATAAATACTTCCTGATTCTTTTTTATCTTTTTCAATGTTTACAAAAAGGTCTCCGTTCATCAGCTGAATTCTTTACGTGGGTTTATATTGATTGTAATTGAAATCGTAACGATAGAAAAACACGGGAAATGTCAGACTAAGGTACAGATTTTACACCGGGATTGGGGGACGAATTATCAACAGAAGGCGGTTGAAAAATCCCAAACATTTGTGATAAACCGAACTCCTATGAATCCAGAAAGAATTATTAACAAATTTTTAATATTTTTTTAATGTCTGCTTAATCTTTGGCAGGCATTGTTATCCGGCTCAGGCACTGGGCGTTCATGATCCTTGCTGCCATCCGGGCATATTAATGTGCTTCCAGCCAATTATTCCCGGTATTGATATCGACAACCACGGGGACATTTATTTCCATGGCATTTTCCATCTTATCCCTTACCAGTTGGCTCAGCATATCGATCTCATCCTGCGGTGTATCAAAAACAAGTTCATCGTGCACCTGCAGGATCATTTTTGCACGGCACCCCTGATCATTCAATGCATCAAAAATACGGATCATGGCGATCTTGATCATATCGGCCGAAGATCCCTGTATGGGGGCATTGATCGCATTCCGTTCGGCAAATCCCCGCACGGTATTATTATTGGATGTGATGTCCCTGAGATACCTTCTTCTGCCCAGGATCGTTTCCACATACCCATGCTCCCTGGCAAAAGCAACGGTCTTTTCCATGTATGATTTTATGCCTGGGTACTTTTCAAAATACTGCCGGATCAGTTCGGCAGCATCCCCTCTGGGAATGTTCAACCGCTCAGACAAACCGAATGCGGAAATGCCATATACGATCCCGAAATTAACGGTCTTGGCCTTGCGGCGCATATCCGCATCCACCTCGCCGGGAGCAACGCCAAATACCCGTGCCGCAGTGGCTGTGTGCACATCTTCCCCTTTGCGGAAGGTCTCCTGCATTGCCTCATCCCCGCTTAAACCGGCTATAATGCGAAGCTCGATCTGAGAATAATCCGCTGCCATCAGCACATGATCCGGATCACGGGGCACAAAAGCCTTGCGTATCTCCCTGCCACGGCTGGTCCGAATGGGTATGTTCTGCAAATTTGGATTATTGGAACTCAGCCTTCCCGTAGCGGCAACAGCCTGGTTATAGGAAGTATGTATCCGGCCATCCCGGGGGTTTATAAGAGAAGGCAATGCATCCACATAGGTAGACTTAAGCTTGGACAATGACCGGTAATCCAGGATAAGATCCACAATTGGATGCCTGGAGACCAGCCTGACCAACACATCCTCACTGGTCGAATATTGTTTTGTCTTTGTTCTCTTCGGCTTATCGGAAATTTTCAACCGTTCAAACAAAATCTCCCCCAACTGCCTGGGTGAGGCAATATTGAATTCCGCCCCGGCCAGATCAAAGATCTTTTCCTGAACCTTCTGCATATCCTCCTGCAATTTTTTTGAATAATCCTGCAAAGCCCCGACGTCCAAATTCACACCCTCAGCCTCCATGTCTGCCAGCACTTTCAGCAAAGGGATCTCTATGTCGCTGAACAAGGTCATGGCCCGGGAATTTTTCAACAGGGGCTCAAACTTCAGCATCAGCTGCAGGGTAATGTCTGCATCTTCGCAGGCATATTCGGTCAAAACATCCGGTTCCACGCTACGCATGCTTTTTTGGTTCCGGCCTTTTTTACCGATGAGCGATTCAATGGAAACGGGCTTATAATTCAAATACGTTTCTGCCAGAAAATCCATATTATGGCGCATATCGGGTTCCAGCAGGTAATGGGCCAGCATGGTATCAAACAGTTCACCTTCCACTTCAATCCCATACCATTTCAGCAGGGAAATGTCATATTTCAGGTTTTGTCCGATCTTGCGTATCCCGGGATTACCAAATACACCTTTGAATTCATCCGATATCCGCAAAGCCTCTTGCTTATCTTCAGGAAAAACAGCGAAATAGGCTTCCCCCGGATCAATGCAAAAGGAAATGCCTACCAGTTCGGCCTGATTGGCATCCAAACCGGTCGATTCGGTATCAAAACAAAATGCCCCGGATGTTTCCAGAAGCGCCAACAGGTGTCTGCGCTCTTCACTTGTTTTGACCAGGTGGTAATTGTGCTTCACATCATTGAGCGTCTTCAGGGAAGACCCCAACCCGGTTCCCGAAGGCCCCAAATCGCTGAACAGGTCCTGCTGCACTTCTTTTCCTTTATCCTTAAGATCTGTAAATACCCGCCGGGCATAATTCCGGAATTCCAGCTCCTCAAAAAGTCCCTTTAGGCTTTCCACATCCGGGTCTTTTCTTTTGAGGGATCCTTCATCAAGTTCGATGGGCACATCCAGTATGATCGCAGCCAGTTGTTTCGACATCAGGGCTTGTTCCGAATTTTCTTCTATCCTTTCCTTAAGTTTTCCCTTCAGCTTACCGGTATTTTTCAGGAGGTTTTCCAGGGTTTCAAATTCCGATATCAGTTTAATGGCCGTCTTCTCACCCACCCCGGGAACTCCGGGGATATTATCCGAAGCATCACCCCATAGCCCGAGAATATCAATAAGCTGTTCCGGGTACTTTATCCTGTATTTCTCGCAGATCTCCTTTACACCCAGAATTTGAGTTTTATTACCCATCCTGGGAGGTTTATACATAAAGATCCTGTCCGAAACGAGCTGTCCGAAATCCTTATCGGATGTCATCATGTAAACCGTATACCCTTTCCGTTCCGCCTTCCTTGCAAGCGTGCCGATCACGTCATCGGCTTCATACCCGTCAACGGCCAGAATGGGGATCCGGAAACCTTCCAGCAGCCTTGTAATATAAGGGAGGGAAATGGCTATGTCTTCCGGCATTTCTTCACGCTGAGCCTTATAAGCGGCATAGTCCATGCTCCGGGTGGTGGGGGCGATGGTGTCGAAAGCAACCCCGATGTGCGAGGGATCTTCATTCTTTAGCACATCCAGCAGGGAATTTGCAAATCCAAGGATGGCCGAAGTATTCGTACCTTTTGAATTGATCCGCGGATTTTTATTAAGCGCAAAATATGCCCGGTATATCAGGGCCATGGCATCCAGCAGAAATAGTTTCTTATTTGAGGACATACAAATGAAATGTTTAGACAAAGATAACCATTTCAATGGTCGGTGGAACCTGTGGCAATCTAAATTATGGCCCGCTGACAGCCCGGGTTCAGAAGTGCGGGACAAGCATTTTTACACACCGTGTTGTTAAAAATTATTCCCTTCCTGTAAAATAAAAGCCATTAATTAATCATACCTTTACTATCAGCTCTTTGCAAGGCTTGAATACACGGATTAAGGAACTTAAACCATTGAACTGCATGCCACGCCGAAAAAAACAAAAGAAAATCTTCGTTCTTGACACTTCTGTTATTCTTTACGATCACAACGCTATTTACAGTTTTGAAGAACATGATGTAGCCATCCCCATCACAGTGCTTGAAGAGCTGGACAATTTTAAGAAGGGCAACGATATCATTAATTTTGAAGCCCGGGAATTCATCCGGATCATGGACCGGCTTTCCGCCAACAACACCCTCACCAATTGGATCCCTGTTGACAGGGCCAACGGAGGCTTTTTCAAGGTCATTATGAATGAGCAGTCGGAAACGGATGCAACGGTTATTTTCGGGGATGACAAGCCCGATCACCGCATTCTGAATGCAGCCCTTATGATGGGTCAGCAACACCCGGAAAAAAGGGTGGTCCTGGTCACCAAGGATATAAACCTCCGGTTGAAAGCCAAATCCCTGAACATACCGGCGGAGGATTATGAAACCGGCAAGATCAAGGACGTGGAATCCCTGTATACGGGCAAATCCCTCATTGAAGACATCCCCAGGGAAATGATCGATGAACTTTACGATAAAGGATATTGCGCTCCGGAAATGTTGCACCTGGACAAGCGCATCCCAAATCAGTACTTTATCATACGCAATGGCAAGGCTTCTGCCCTTGCCTATTACAACCCAATCCTGGAACGGGTGGAAAAGCTTGAAAAAACCCCGGCCTACCGTATCGTACCCCGCAACGCTGAGCAGGTGTTCGCACTCCATGCCATAACCAATCCCAAGGTTAAACTTGTCACCATGCAAGGCATCGCCGGTACGGGAAAAACATTACTGGCCCTGGCCGGTGCCCTGGAACAAAAGAAAAACTTCAAGCAGATCTACCTTGCCAGGCCCATCGTACCGCTCAGCAACAAGGATATTGGCTATCTGCCGGGCGACATTAAATCCAAGCTGAACCCATACATGGAGCCCCTGTGGGATAACCTGAAATTCATACAGAACCAATTCGGGGAAAAAGACAAGGAATACAAAAAGATACAGGATTCGGTGGATTCTGAGAAATTGTTGATCACACCCCTGGCATATATCCGCGGCCGGAGCATATCCAATGTATGTTTTATCGTGGACGAGGCACAAAACCTCACCCCACATGAGGTCAAGACCATTATCACACGGGCCGGAGAAAATACAAAGATCATCTTCACCGGCGATATATACCAAATCGACACACCTTACCTGGACTCCCAATCCAACGGGTTATCTTACCTGATCGATAAAATCAAGCATCACGACATTTATGCGCACATTCGCCTGGAAAAGGGAGAACGCTCGGAACTTGCCAACCTGGCCAATGAACTCCTGTAAATCCCGCCGGAACATGCTTATTTTTCTCTGAAAACCACGTTTAAAACCGTTGTGCCGACAATGTCCAGGGTCGCTTTATCAATGAATTCCATATCGTCATTCACCGTGTGCCACTGTTCGAAAAAACTACCGTTGACGGAATTTTTGTCCAGATGGATAATATTGACCGCAGGAATACCCGCATATTTATTAATATAATAATGATCGTCCGTAATATAACCGCCCATCCTGTCCGGGAAAAAATCCCCATAGCCAAGGTCCCGGGCTATTTCCCATACTTTATCAACCTTATCGGAAGCATAATGCATGGAAAAGCCTTCCTTCAGAAATTGCGGATCGGGCACCCCCACCATATCCAGCAATATGGCAAAACGGGCTTTATAATTGAATTTATGCGGATTCCTGGACCAATACTGTGAGCCCAGTCCCCAGTTATCTTCACCACGATGGCCCTGACGGTTGTTGGGGGGACCGTAATCTTCCAGGTCGAACAAAATGATATCCACCCCCACATATGGTTCGCATTCATTCAGCTGCCTGGCAATTTCAAGCAGCACACCGGTGCCGCTTGCGCCGTCGTTCGCACCGGGGACAG
The DNA here is from genome assembly GCA_018400295.1 of Bacteroidales bacterium. Taxonomy (GTDB): domain Bacteria; phylum Bacteroidota; class Bacteroidia; order Bacteroidales; family B18-G4; genus M55B132. The sequence goes on from JAGYMZ010000018.1 coordinate 25,543, forward strand.
GCTTGCTTCGGTTGGCCGGATTTGGATCATGATCGGCAACAGGTCGCGAATCCCAGTGGGCGCATAGGATTATCCTGATCTTTTTATCCGGTGAATAGGAAGCAATTATGTTCTTCCCTTCCAGAAGCGTTCCGTCCCAGGCCCGCATAACAAATTCCTGCACCACCACATTGCCGCAAAACCGCTGCAGGGTATTGCTAAGGAATACGGCGCACTGATCATGGGGCAGGGTGCCGGGGACCCTCGGTCCGAAAGCCATTTGGTTTTCAATATACCGGTAAGCGCTATCTGCATTGAAACCGGGGATCCCGGGGGCCGGTTCCTTTAAAACCGTTGCAGTGTCTGGCGCATGCTTCCTGCCATCACTACATGAAAATATACAATGGGAAAATGCGATAAGAAGGATAAATGCCTGATATGAAAGGGGTAATTTTCTCATGATCATCAATGTTTTAAAAAATCAACCTAAACGTTGTCCCTTCTTCCGGTTTGGATTTAACCTTAACAGATCCCTTGTGCAAATGCATTATTTGCCTCGATAAGCTAAGTCCGATACCGGAACCATGCTTTTTAGAAGTGAAAAAGGGCATGAATATTTTATCCATGATGTCCGGTTTGATCCCGTATCCGTTATCCTCGAAATCAATGACCACCCTGTTATGATCATTCAGTGTGGCCAGTATGGATATTTCAGGGTCCGGTTGGTTTTTTACAGCATCCATGGCATTTAACAACAAATTGATCACGACCTGGTCGAGAAGGTCCGGATCGGCAGTGATCATGAGTTCCGGGGGAAACACCCTGATGTTGTAGCGGATCCCGAGCTCATCCATTTTAGGCTTGAGCAGTTGCCGGGATCGTTCAAACAAGTCCGACACAGGAAAATACCTGAAATTCGGCTTGGGGATCCGGGTCAGGTTCCGGTACACTTCCACAAAATTCAGCAGTCCCTGGCTCCGGTTTTGAATGGTAGAGATCGCACCGTCAATATTTTCCATATCTTCTGTATCCAGCTCCCTTGCTTCCCGCCCCCCTTCCAGATCAGTAAGCAACATCTCCCTGACGGTCGATGCCAGGGAAGAAATCGGGGTTATGGAATTGGTGATCTCATGGGTCAGCACACGTATCAGCTTTTGCCAGGATTCGATCTCTTTCTCATCCAATTCGGAACTGATGTTTTGCAGGGATACAAGAACATACTCCTCGCCCCGCATACGGAACTCCGTAGCTGCAATGGCCAGTTGTAACAATTCATCTTCCATGAAGAGCTTGACTAGTAATTTGTCGCCGCTTCTCAAATTCAGGAGCATTTCCGGGATATCCTTTTTGATCACATGCAAATCCTGAACATGCCTCAGTCTTTTGATCCTGAGCATTTTCTTCACGGCATTATTGAAAACATCCACCTTTCCTGCACGTGTATATACCAGAATACCGATGTTAATGTGTTGAACAACGGTTTGCAGATAGTTATAATGTTCTTCCTTCTCTGCACGGTACTTTTTAAAATCATTGATCACTTCACTAAAAGCCCTGTTCAGCCCTTCAAAACTCTTACCCAGTCTATGGCCGGTAAAAGAACTTGAAAAATCAGCATACCGGATGCTTTGTAAAAAATTGGCAAGTCTCCGGTTGGTCTGTTCAACATAGCGAATAAGGAAATATACCTGAGCCAGGGCAACCACAACAAGCAGTATAAAGCTCAGAATATGCGTTGTTTTATGATAAACAAACAAAAGCAGGAATATGGTTAATGCAATGAGCAGGACCCTGAGGATCACCTGCAGGCGGAAATTTCTAAAGGCCATATTTTTCAATTCTCCTGTACAACGATGCCCGGGTCAGTCCCAGCTCCTTGGCGGCCTTGCTGATATTTCCACCATGCTTGTCAACCACTTTCCGTATCAGCATTTTTTCTGTTTCCTGAAGATTCATGTTGCCGGTACGTATGGTATCCGTTGGTGATCCTTCCGTTTTGGATAAAAAGAAATCATCCGGTTCAAGGATATTGGATTCACTCATGATAACAGCCCGTTCCACAGCATGCTGAAGCTCACGGATATTTCCTGGCCACGAATGCCTTTCCAGTCTATTCATGGCCGCCGGACTCACCCTTTTCATGGGCATTTTATACTTATTGCAATATATTTCCAGGAAATGATCGATCAAAGGAGCAATGTCTTCAAATCTCTCTCTCAGGGGCGGAACATGTATTTCGACCGTATTGATCCGGTACAGCAAGTCCTGCCTGAATTTATTTTCGCTTACCATCTGGTGCAGAGGCATATTGGTGGCACATATAAGCCTCACATCCACAGGAATTTCCTGATTTGTACCCAGTCTGACGACCATTCGGTTTTGGATAACGCTCAACAGCTTGGATTGCAAGGCCATCGATAAATTCCCGATCTCGTCAAGGAAGATGGTCCCTTTATGGGCAGCTTCGAAACGGCCCGGGCGGTCTTCTTTGGCATCGGTGAAAGCACCTTTCTTAAACCCAAACAGTTCGCTTTCAAACAAAGATTCACTGATGGCACCCAGGTCAACCGTAACAAAAACCTCCCCGGCACGGGTGGAATGATCATGAATGGCCCGGGCGATAAGTTCCTTGCCGGTCCCGTTTTCCCCCAAAATTAAAATATTGGCATCCGTTATTGCCACCTTGCTGACCATTGCCATAACCTTTTGCATGGCCGGGGATTGACCGATAAGAATCCGCTGGTCCCCATTCCGTCCGGATACCCGTTGCTTTTGCCTGGACCGGATCCCTTCCAGTTCCACTTTCGACTTTTTCAACTGCAGGGATGTATTGATGGTTGCCAGCAACTTCTTGTTATCCCAGGGCTTGAGCAAAAAATTCGTGGCGCCTTCCTTGATCCCCTGAACAGCAAGCTCAATATCCCCGTAACCGGTAATGAGAATAACGGTTGTGGTGGGATCGATCTCCAGGATCTTGTTCAGCCAGTGAAAACCTTCTTTTCCGCTGGTGGCATCCCTTGAAAAATTCATATCCAGGAGTATAAGGTCGTAAGTTTCATTACGGAGGAGGTCTGGCAGGTTTTCCGGGTTCGCTTCCGTATGGACAATATTTATATGTTGCTTCAGGAATAATTTGGCCGCGAGAAGAATATCCCGGTCGTCGTCAACGATCAGCAACCTGGCATCTAACTTTTCCATTCAGTCTTTGATTTCAAGGCATTATCCAATAGGACACGATCAAATTGTAAAAATAAGAATAATGTTCGTATCTGTACAAATCCATGATCGATATTGAACAAAAAGAGGCTTCCCCAAGCCCTGGAAGACATTGTATTATTCTGATTATTAATTTTTTACATGGAATGGCACAGAATTGGTTAAAGAAAGGGCGAACAAAAAAATGAATCAGAAAAATGGACCGGATAATTGCAAAAAAGAAATGGACCACCAAAAAGATACTGATCATTGCTGCCGTATCCGCATTTGCAATTTTCATATTGTATTTGTTGTTTTTCAGGGATAAGGCCAGCAAACTTTACGTGGAAAAGGAGCAGCTGACCTTTGCCCGTGTGCTGGAAGATAATTTCCAGGAATTCATACCGGTGGACGGCGTGGTATATCCCAGGACCATGCTATATATCGATGCCATACAGGGGGGGATCGTAGAAGCCATATATGTGGAAGACGGGGCCATCCTGGAAAAAGGAGAACCCATACTTAAACTTATGAACGCCAATATGGAACTCAGCTTCATGGAGCAGGAAACCCGTATGTATGATGCGCTCAACAACCTCCGGAATACCCGTGTGGGGCTGGAGCAAAACAAATACCTGAGGGAAAGGGAAGTGGCCGAGCTGAAATACCAACTGGACGGAGCCAAAAAAGAATATATGCGCAGACAAGGGCTTTACCGCGACAGCCTCATTTCCATCAAAGAATTTGAGGATGCACAGCGCAATTATAACAACATAAAGCGACAGCTAAAGCTGACCCTTGAGCTGCAACGCCTGGATTCCATTTCGGCCCGGATACAGATCCGGCAGATCAACAATTCCATGAAACGCATCGACAACAACCTGGAACTGCTGAGAAAGAATATGGAAGCCCTGAACATCACCGCCCCGGCTGCCGGGAAGCTTTCCTCATTCAGCGCGGAGATCGGGGAAACCAAATCGGCCGGTGAACACCTCGGCCAGATCGACATGATGGACGGTTTTGAACTGCATGCCAATATCGATGAACGGTACATTTCCAGGGTACACGTGGGACAGAAAGCCGAATTTGACATGAATAAAACGAATTACCGGCTAAAGATCAGCAAGATATACACAGATGTGGCCAACGGTACATTCGAGGTGGAACTGCAGTTCCAGGGAAAAGAGCCCACCACCATCAAGCGCGGACAGACCATACAGCTGAAACTCATGTTCAGCAGCGCGAGCGAAGCCACCATCATCAAGCGCGGAGGCTTCTTCCAGAAAACCGGCGGAAACTGGATTTATGTAGTGGATTCATCGGAAGGGACCGCCCACAAGCGGAACATCCGCATCGGCCGTCAGAACACACGGTATTACGAAGTGCTGGAAGGACTCGCACCGGGTGAAAAAGTCATTATTTCCTCCTACGATTCCTTTGGTGGAAAAGACAAGCTCGTATTTAAGTGAAATCAATCAGGATAAACCAAGCCATGATCATATACTACTTAAGGGTTGCTTTCAGGAACCTTGCCCGGAGAAAGCTCTACACAATGCTCAATATCTCCGGACTGGCACTGGGCATAGCCAGCTTCCTGATCATCGGACTGTACATTGTAAATGAGTTGAGTTATGACCGCTATCATGAGCACTCAGACAGGATCTACCGGGTGTGTCAGATCTCTGATTTTGGTGGGGTGGGGGAAAACTCCGCCAGTCTGCCTTTCCCCGTTGCCTTCACCCTAAAGGCTGAATACCCAGGCCTGGTGGAAGAGGTCACCCGCGTTTTCAATTTCCAGTCGCCCAGGACCCTGATCGAACACGGCGACAGGAAATTCGTCGAACGCAGGGTATATTTTGCCGATTCCACTTTCTTCGATGTATTCGATTACGAATTCTTACTTGGCAACCCCGACCGGGCGCTGGACGAGTCCATGAGCATGGTCATCTCGGAATCGGCCGCTGAAAAATATTTTGGCGATGAAAACCCGTTGGGCCAGTCCATCCAGATGGAAAACAAGCACTCCTTCAGGATCACCGGCGTGATCAGGGACGTACCGGACAACAGCCATTTTCACATGGACTTCATCGGTTCCATGAGCTCGGTCAGAAAATTCTATCGCGGGCACCTGCCGGCATCATGGGTATGGAATCCTTGCTGGACCTATTTACTTTTGCCGGAAAACGTCAACCCGGAACAACTGGAGGTTCTGCTTCCGGGATATACCCAGAAATATTTCTTTGATGCGGAACGGGACAACATTACCCTGTATCTGCAACCCCTTACCGATATACACCTGAAATCCCGCCTGGATTACGAGATCGAACCCAACAGCAACATTGCCTATGTATATATTCTTTCTGCGATCGCTGTTTTCTTGCTGCTTATTGCTTCCATTAACTTCATGAACCTTGCCACCGCCACTTCTTCGGGCAGGGCCCGGGAGATCGGCATGAAAAAAGTGGTGGGCGCCTACAAGACCCAGCTGATCGGCCAGTTCATCGGGGAATCGGTGGTCATTACAGTCTTTTCAGCCATTCTGGCCCTGATCATCGCAGAAATTTTCATCCCATGGTTCAACCGCCTGACCGGCCAGGAGCTTTCCCTTCAATTGCTTCTTCAATGGGAATACCTGCTGGGCTTTGCCGGCATCGTAGTATTGATCGGGACGATATCCGGTCTATATCCGGCTTTTTACCTTTCCTCTTTCAAGCCGGCAAGCATTTTCCGCAAAGACATCCAGCAACGGAACGGCAGCGGTACCGCCAGAAAAATACTTGTGGTCACCCAGTTTACCATTTCCATTGCCCTGATCATCGGCACTTTGCTTATATTCAAGCAACTGAACTACCTGAAAAATGCCGGGACGGGTTTTCAAAAAGAAAACATCATCGTCATTCCCATTGAAAGGACAGGGATCATCAGCAAATATGCGTCATTTAAGAGCGAATTGCTGAACAACCCCGGCATCGAGAGCGTGACCACCATGGATTATATCCTGGGCACCGCATACAATACCCATGAATTCCGCCCGGAGGGCTACCCGGACAACGAATGGCAGTTTTATCCCGCCCTGGTGGTCCAGCACGATTTTACACGGACCTTTAACCTGAAAATCATTGCGGGCAGGGCTTACGATGAAAAACATAAAACCGATCCCGTCAAAGGGATATTGATCAACCGGGCCATGGTGGAACACCTGGGCTGGGGAGATCCGCAGGATGCCCTCGGGAAAAAATTCCGGTCGCTGGAAGGGAACGAGCGCGTGATCGGCGTGGTGGAGAACTTCAATGCAGCCTCCCTGCACAAAGCCGGCACCCCCTTCGTATTGAACATGAAGGAATCCGAGTGGGCCATCCATTGGTTCATGAACTATGCGGCCGTACGGGTGAAACCGGGCAACTCTGGCAAAACACTGGATTTCCTGGAGTCCAAATGGAACGAATTTGTAAAGGACCGGCCCTTTGAGTACCGCTTCCTGGATGAAGAACTGGATCAGCTTTACCGCGAGGAAGCCAACCTGGGCAGGCTCGCGCTGATCTTTACCCTGCTGGTCATCTTCATTTCTTCCCTGGGCCTTTTCGGACTGGCTTCTTACATGGCTGAAAAAAGGACCCGGGAGATCGGAATACGCAAGGTAATGGGCGCCAGGGAAATAAATATTATCTGCATCATGTCGGCCGAATTTCTGCGACTTATGCTGATCGCCAACCTGATCGCCTGGCCCCTGGCCTATCTGATCATACGGGGCTGGCTAAACCATTTTGCCTACCAGACCGCCATCAGCGGGTACATCTTTATCATTTCGGGGCTGTTTGCCACCCTGATCGCCCTGGGCATTACAGTGGTAAAATCCTGGCAGGCTTCCCGCATGAACCCGGTATATACGTTGAAATATGAATAAGGCTTGTAACTTACAAATTATACGATCGTCAATATATAAATGAAAAAACTGCAAAAATGGAAAACCAGATAATGATCAAAACCGAAGAACTGGTAAAAGTATTCCGTACCGATGAAGTGGAGACCACCGCACTGGACCGGGTCAATCTTCAGGTCAGGCAGGGGGAATTCCTGGCTGTGATGGGCCCTTCCGGTTGCGGAAAATCGACCTTGCTCAACATCCTGGGATTGCTCGACAACCCCACCAAGGGAAATTACTGGTTCCTCGACCGCGAGGTCTCCTCCTGTTCGGAAAGGCAACGGGCAAAACTGCGCAAGAAGAACATCGGGTTCGTGTTCCAGAACTTTAACCTCATCGATGAACTGACCGTATTTGAGAACATTGAACTGCCCCTGATCTACCTGGGCATGAAATCCTCCGAGCGTAAGGAATGCGTGGACAAGGTGATGGAAACAATGCAGATCACCCACCGCAGGAAGCATTTCCCCTTGCAGTTGTCCGGAGGCCAGCAGCAAAGGGTAGCCGTAGCCCGCGCCGTGGTTGCCGACCCCAGGCTGATCCTGGCCGATGAGCCCACAGGCAACCTGGATTCCGCCCATGGCGAAGAGGTCATGAACCTGATCGAAAGCCTCAACAAGGCGGGCACCACCGTGATCATCGTAACGCACTCCCAACGGGACGCAGAATATGCGCAACGGACCGTTCAGCTGTTTGACGGACAGGTGGTCACCGAAAACATTAAAAAGAACATCCTGTAAAGCCTTGGTTCATTAAATTCCGGAAAAGGGATATTCCCTGGATTTTCCATCCTGTCGATTCATGAACCCAATAATCTCATGCCCCATGTTATGGAATAATTTAAAGCTCGCCTACCGCAATTTCCTTCGGAATAAGTTTTATACCCTGATCAATATCCTCGGATTATCGGCAGGTATGACCGCTTTTATATTTATCCTCTTTTATGTGCGGGATGAGGTGGCTTACGACAGACACCATGAAAAGCACGAGAGGATTTACCGCCTTGAGGCCGAATACAGCATCAATAACAAAACGGACCGTTTTGCCATAACCCCCATTCCCATGGGACCGGCATTCAAGCTCGAATTTCCCGGGGTCAGGGAGTTCACCCGTTTTGCCGGTGCCGGGAACCTGCTGGTCCGGCACGGGAACAGGGAATATTATGAAAACCGTTTTTTCTGGGTGGATTCCACGGTTTTCGATGTCTTTACCCATGAATTCATGACCGGCAACCCGGAACATGCCCTGAAGGAGCCGAATACCATCGTGCTGACCGCATCCACAGCCAAAAAATACTTCGGGGATGAAAATCCTATAGGCAAGGTGTTGAAAACCGCTGAAGAAACTTCATACCGGGTAACGGGAGTGATCTGCGACCTGCCGTCCAATGCCCACCTGCTGTTTGATGCCCTAATGTCCGGGGCAACCCTTGCAGAGGAGCAAGGGGAAGACGATTTCAACAGCATGGACCCCTTGCGGTTCTGGAACATTGGGGTGTACAATTACATCCTTCTGCACGAGAATACAGATATCCAGACCATTTATAACAAATTCCCTGGTTTTTACGATAAATACATGCGGCCCATCGGCGATCAGATCAATGCCAGTTTTCAATTGCTGACCACACCCCTGGCCGAAACGCATTTCCGTAGCGGTCTGGGGGGAAATGAACCCACCGGAAACAAAGCCTACATCTATATTTTTTCTACCATTGCCGTTTTTGTGATCCTGCTGGCAGCCATCAATTACATGAACATGGCCACGGCCCGGTCTACCAAACGGGCCCGTGAAGTGGGCATCCGGAAAGTAGCCGGTGCTTGCAGGGGACAGCTTATCCGGCAGTTCCTGGGCGAATCGATGATCCTTTCCATCATGGCCATGTGCATAGCCCTGCTGGCCGTTTACCTGCTTCTGCCCGACTTTAACAACCTGATCGGAAAGACCATTAGCTTTGCTTCCGATCCAGCGGTGTTTTTGATCACTGTTGGTGTAGCATTGGTTACGGGTATTCTATCGGGAACCTACCCGGCTTTTTACCTCTCAGGTTTCTCCCCTGTCAGCGTGCTCAAGGGGAACATGGGGGATTCCGGCAAGAATAACGGGTTATTGCGCAAAATCCTTGTAGTGGTGCAGTTCTTCATTGCCATCGTAATGATCATAGGCACCATAGTCATTACCCATCAGCTGGATTACCTCAAAAACAAAGACCTGGGCTTTGACGAAGAGAACATAGTGGTCATGCGGCTTCAGGACTCTTCCTTCAGGCACAAAGGGGAAAGCTTCAAAAAAGAACTGATCCAGGACCCAAACATTCTGGGGGTCACGCGTTCCACACAAGTACCCGGGAACATCAGTTGGATACAGGTCATGAATGCTGAAAAAGAAGGGCAGATGTCGCAAACCTCTTTTGTCCTGGCACAGGTTGATTACGATTTTATTAGGGTGATGGATATGGGGATCGTTAAAGGAAGGGATTTCGACAAAAACATGAGGACCGACGACACCGGTGCGGTCATCATCAATGAAACCGCCATGATGGCTATGGGCTGGGAAGAAGCCCCCATCGGAAGGAGGATAGACTATGACATAGACCTGGAAGGAAACGCGGGCCGGCCCATGAAGGTGATCGGGGTGGTGAAGGACTTCCATTTCCGGTCCCTGCACAACCCAGTGGAACCGCTCATTTTGTTCATTGCCCAATTCCCTCCTTCCCGTATTTCGGTCCGGATCAACCCCGGGAAAACCCGCGAATCCCTGGATTTCATCGGGAAAAAATGGAACGAATTCCAAACCCGCCGGCCCTTCGATTACGATTTCCTAAAAACCACGATGGATGAAATGTACCAGAATGAGGAAAGGATCAGCTCCATATTCAGCATCGCCTCGGTACTGACCCTTTTTATCGCACTGCTCGGGCTTTTGGGCCTCTCTTCCTTCATCGCTGAACAAAAAACCAAGGAAATAGGCATCCGCAAAGTCCTGGGCGCCTCGGTCCCAGGCATTGTCCGCCTGCTATTCCGGGAATTCGCCACATTGATCATGATCGCTTTTTTCCTTGCCGTCCCGGTAGCCTGGTGGAGGCTGATTATCTGGCTGCAGGATAGCTTTGTATACCATCATACCATTCGGTGGTACACTTTCTTGCTGGCCGGCACCATTGCCCTTGCGGTCGGCCTGCTAGCCACCATTTACCATATTTACCGGGCAGCCACGGCCAATCCCGTGGATTCGATCAAATATGAATAAGATCAAATACCACATGGACTTTAAAAAGCGTCTGTGCCATTGCTGAATTAATCCAAACACGCCATGAAAAAACAAAATCTAAACACAAAACAAAAGAACCCCCGGGAAGGGACGTTTCGACGCAGCCGATGTTTTCCGATGTCCATTCTCCTGTTCCTGGGGCTCATTTCCTGTAACCCCGGGGGCCAGAAACAGGAAAAAGCAGCCGGGATACCGGATTGGGCCGTTACGGCACGCACACAGGTGGAACAATGGGTGGAGAACGGAAGTGTGGTCGGAGCCGGGCTTTTGATCATACAGGACGGAAAGGTCATATTGCAGGAGGCTTACGGGATGAATGATGCAGAAAGGGGCATCCCCTTGCAGAAAAACCAGATCCATAAGATCCATTCCATGACCAAACCCTTTACCGGAACGGCCATCCTGATGCTGATGGAAGAAGGGATGCTGGATCTGGACGATCCTGTTTCCGACTACCTGGAGGCATTCCGCAACGATGAATGCCGCGAAATCACCATACGCCAGCTGCTGGACCATACCGCCGGTTTCGTACAACCGGCCTATCCCAGGGGAAGCATTGACCTGTATGCGGACCTGGAGGAAGCCGTTACAGACCTTGCCGCCCACGGGCCCGAACACAACCCGGGAACAGCATATCACTACAGCGACGGTCACTCTGCAACACTTGGGATGATCGTGACCAAACGCTCAGGCATGCCGGTGGAAGAATTCATTGCGGAACGTATATTCGAACCCCTGGGGATGCGGGATTCCTATTGCCTTCTCAAACCCGGTCAACCAGACCGCAGCCGGGTGTGCAACACCTATCGCTGGACTGAGGATGGCTATGTGAAAGCATGGGACCAGGGGGATGAACCCGAAACCCCATTTTTTAGGGCCAGCGGTGGGATATATACCACCCCCGGGGATTATGCCCGTTTCCTGGGGCTCATAATGAACGGGGGAAGCAACGGTCAGGTTCGCCTGCTGAAAGCCTCCACCCTCCGCGAAGCGCTTTCACCCGGCAGCCTGAACGATGCCTATGGCCTGCATTGGGAATTGTTACACCATTTCGAGGACACCGCGATCTTGCCGGTATTCGGCCACGGGGGTTCGGCCGGGACCCAAGCCATGGCTTTGCCGGAACAAAATGCCATGGTATTTTATTTCAGCCAGTCGCGCGGTACCCTGACCAGCGAATTCTTCAAGGAAATGATCCTTCAGGAGCTGGGTTATAAGGAAAAAAAACACTTTTCCACCCGCCCCCCCGATGAATGGCTCTATGAATCCTACACAGGGGAATACCGGATCTCCGGCCGTCCCTGGACAGTGGAAAGGACGCAACAAGGCATTTGTCTGAAATCCGGACGGCTGGTGCCCATTGATTTCCGGCCGGTTTCGGATTCCGTGTTCGAACAACCATATATGGACTGGAGTGTGACCTTCCACCGCAATGCAGAAGGGTTTGCGGACAACTTCAGCTTCAGGCTGGGTGAAAGGATCGTGGAAGCAATAAGGGAATAAAGCCAGGTGGAAAAATTATTTTTAAAACAGCACTTAGGAACCTGTGGAAACCTAATGGATATTCCCTGGTGAACATCCTGGGCTTTCCGTCGGGATGGCCGCCTGCACCTTATTTTCATCTACATCATCAATGAACTGAGCCACGACAGATTCCACAAAAAAAAGCAAAGGCCTGACCGCGTACCCGTGAGGGGTGCATTCCGCAGGGACTTTTTTAACGTTACCCTGCCACGCCGTTAAGACGGCGGTTTCCAATCCGGTGGAGGCGTTGCAATGCACATAGAAGCCCTTCCTTTATTTTTTCAGCTTTTTCCGGTGCATCAGGGCCGCGGCGATGGTATACAACACCATGATCCCGGCGATGAAAAGGGATATGCGGGCGATAAAGTCCCCATAGCGGGTATAAAAGGTAATTTTGTCGTTGGCATTGATGTCCTTCCGGATAACCGCAGTGACCCAGTACTTTGTGGCCATGGACACATCTCCCCGCTGGTTGATGAAGCAGGAAATGCCGGTATTTGCAGAACGGCCGATGCTTCTTCTGCACTCGATGGCACGGAGCCTTGAAAAGGAAAGGTGCTGGCGGTGTCCCGGAGTATCTCCCCACCACCCGTCGTTGGTGACCACAAACATAAGCATGGCACCGTTCCGGACAAACCCTGAAAAGAACTGTCCGAAAACTGATTCATAGCATATGGCGGCAGCAAATTTGAGGGAATCGCCGGACCTGGTAAATACCTTTCGCTGAATATCGGTCCCCAGGCTTCCGATCGTTCCGCCAAGGTCAATGGCATAATCTTCCAGGAATTTAAAATATTGGGGATAAGGCATCCTTTCCACGCCTGGAGTAAGTTTTGATTTATGCGTCCACTGGGTTATCTCCGCAGTATCAATATAAAAGGCGGTATTATACCGGTCATAATAACGGTTCGCATCCACAAATTTTCGAGCGGTCGGAGACACTCCCTCTCCGGACAGATATTCCTTCCGGGTAGAGGCCCCGATAATGATCCCCAGGCCGGGATGCTCCGTCACGTACTTTTTCAACAGGCGCAGGGTGCCTGAATAATGCAGCTGACCTTCCCATATCTCTTCCTGTATGGCTGACTCCGGACTGACGATCAGCTCTGTCTGTTCATCCACAAGCTCCTCCGCAAGTCCCAGGTTCCTCTCCACCACCTCGGCCGGCGGCAGTATAAACTGCTCATGGTAGGGATCGACATTGGGCTGGACCACCACAACATTCACCGGGTTTTCTTCCTCCTGATAAGTATGGTACTGAATGTATGAAAAAAGCAAAGGTCCCGCCAGCATGATAAAAGCCCCTGATCCAAAGACTGCGGCAGTCCGCACCTGCATTTTCCCGGACAGGGAAATGCGGATCAGATGGTACAGTAGAATATTTACCACCAGCACCCAGAGCGTACCCCCGAAAGCCCCTGTAAATTCATACCATTGGATCCACTTCACATAATTGGAAAAACCGTTGCCCAGATTGAGCCAGGGCCAGTTCAACTCCCAGTTCAGGTGCAACAGCTCAAAGGTGATCCAGTAAAAGACCAGGATGAAGTGCCCTTTGCCCGGAGCGAACACAGCGCGCTTGGAAATATGGAACAGGCTTACCACCAGGGACATTAAAAATGCATTAACAACAATGGCAGCCACACCACCCACCGGCGTGGAATTCCACACCCACCAGGTAGTCAATCCATTCCAGATCAAAAAGGCAGGATACGAATAGAACAGTGGGGAAAAAAGATGAAAATCCTTTGGATGCTTATGAATGTGGTCTTCAATAAAGAGCAGGGGAATAAATCCGATGAACAATAATCCCGGAAAACCCCCGGCCGGCCACGAAAACGTAAGCAGCAGTCCGGAAAACAAGGATAATAAAAGCAGATGTACTTTTTTCATATCCATGCCATTTTTCACTCCCGGAGTTCTTTCAGGTCCATGTATTCATTGAGGGAATCCGGATTGGACAGTGCATCCCTGTTGCTGACCTCCTGGCCCATAATGGCTTTTTTAACAGCGATTTCCACCTTTTTGCCATTCAGGGTATAGGGCACGGAATGTGTTTCCAGGATAACGGATGGCACGTGGCGCGGACTGCATTGGGAGCGGATATTCCCTGAAATTTCCCTTTTCAGTTCATCGTTCAGCAAATACCCTTCATTCAATTTCACGAAAAGCACGATCCTTTCATCTCCCTCCCAGGGTTGACCGATAACGACGGAATCTTCTATCTCCTTCATATTTTCCACCACCCGGTAAATTTCTGCGGTCCCTATCCTCACACCTCCGGGGTTTAGGGTTGCATCCGACCTTCCGTACATTGTAATACCCCCATGCTCACTGATGAGAATGTAATCACCGTGTCTCCATATCCCGGGATAAACATCAAAATAAGCACGATGATATTTTTCTCCTTCCGGGTCATTCCAGAAATACACAGGCATGGAAGGAAAAGCTGATTTGCACACCAGTTCGCCCTGGCGGTTTCTCACCGGACGTCCTTTCTCATCAAAGCTATCCACATCCATTCCCAGTCCGCGGCATTGAATTTCCCCCCGGTACACAGGCAATATGGGATTCCCCAGCATAAAGCATGAAACAATGTCCGTACCGCCGGAAATGGAAGACAATTGAACATCCTTTTTCCAGTGCGCATAAACATATTCAAAGCTCTCATTGGAAAGGGGCGACCCGGTGGAAAGAACGGATTTCAACGCGGGAAAATCAGAGATGTCGCCGGGTACCACACCTGCATTCTCCAGGGAGGCGATGTATTTCGCACTGGTCCCGAACACAGTAATATCCAGCTCATCAGCCATCCTCAGCAGGGCATCAGGTCCCGGATAAAAAGGGTTGCCATCGTAACACACAAGGGTGGCACCGACTGCCAGGCTGCTCACAAACCAGTTCCACATCATCCATCCACAGGTAGTAAAATAAAAGATCACATCATCTTCCGAGAGATCCGTATGCAGCATGAGTTCTTTCAGGTGCTGGATCAACGTGCCGCCACCCGAATGCACAATGCTTTTGGGCAGGCCCGTGGTTCCCGAAGAGTACATGATATAGAGGGGATGATCGAAAGGCAGGGGCTCAAAGGTCATCTCCCCTTCCACCGGCCGGGCCAGATCTTCCCATGGCATGGCCTTGGGCAGGGATACAGGATCGGTTTGCCCGGTATAATTGATCAGGACCACCTTTTCGATCGAAGGCAGCTTATCAAGGATGCCCTTTAATTTTTTCCGGGTATCGAATATTTTCCCCTTATAATAATACCCGTCCGCTGCAAAAATAACCTTTGGTTCGATCTGGCTAAAGCGGTCGAGGACCCCTTTGATACCAAAATCGGGAGAAGATGAGGACCAGATGGCTCCGATGGAGGAAGCAGCCAGCATAGCAATGATGGCCTCCGGCATATTGGGAATAAACCCGGCGACCCGGTCGCCCTTTTCCACACCCAGTCTTTTCAACCCTTCAGCCACCCGGTGGGCCTCTGCATATAAATTGCGGTAAGAAACATGTTTTTCCAATTCATTCTCGCCCCTGAAGATGATGGCCGTTTTGTCATCGCGCCTTCTGAGCAGATTTTCCGCATAATTCAGCCGGGCACCTTCAAACCATTTCGCCCCGGGCATTTTCGAGGGGTCATCCACAACACGCCGGTAATTCCTGGAATAGTGGATGTCGCTGTAATCCCAGAACTCCCCCCAAAAATCCGGAATATTGTTTACGCTCCACCGGAACAGGTCATCATAATCGTTGATGGAAGGGTCGAATTTGTTTTTCACCCTTTGCATGAACCCGTACATGCGTGACTTGCGCATCCGGGCTCCGGAAGGCTTCCACAATAGTTTATGATCCATAATACATTGGATTTGGATTGATTATCAATGTTCCAACCGCCGGGACATCGCCCCTGGTCATCAAACGGATGCGCAGCGCTTTCTAAACACCAATATGCCGGGAAATAACCAGGCGCTGGATCTCGGAGGTGCCCTCCCCTATCTGCAACAACCGCTGATCACGGTAATGCCTTTCGATTTCATAATCCTTGATCAGTCCGTACCCTCCATGAAGTTGGACCGCCTCATCAACAACTTCTTTGGCCATTTCAGAACAATACAATTTGGCCATGGCCGCCTCCTTACCGTATGGCTTGTTATTATCTTTCAGCCAGCATGCTTTATACAGAAGATTGCGGGCAAGTTCGATCTTCATGGCCATATCGGCCAGTTTGAAGGCATTCACCTGAAACTTACTGATGGGCTTACCAAATTGCCGGCGCTCCCTGGAATAATCCAGGGCCAGCTCAAAAGCACCCTGTGCATGCCCCAGGCCCATAGCACCGATGGAAAGCCTGCCACCATCAAGGGTGGAAAGCATGATTTTAGAACCCTGTCCTATTTCACCCAGCAGGTTGGCCCTGGGAACCCGGCAATCGTCAAAGAACTGCTCGGCCGTATCCGAGGCCCTCCACATCATTTTATCGTGAAGGGGATTCCGTTTAAAACCGGGATTCCCCTTTTCCACAAGGATGGTCGTAAACTCCTTTTTCCCTTCCTTTTCATCCGTAACACACTGAACCGTTGACCCTATGGAAATATCATGCGACCCGTTTGTAATGAAGATCTTGGATCCGTTAATCACCCATTCATCCCCTTCCAGGTGCGCTTTTGTGCGGGTACCCCGGGAATCCGATCCGGCTGTGGGCTCGGTCAGGCCAAACCCCCAAAGTGCATCTCCCGTGCACAAGGCAGGAAGATACTTTTCCTTTTGTTCTTCCGTACCGTAAGCACACAATGGCCATACACCCAATGAATTATGTGCAGCCAGGGTGGCAGCCTGCGAACCATCGATCCGTGCAATTTCCTCAACCGCAATGATATACGAAAGGGTATCCAATCCCTGGCCCCCGTATTTTTCGGGCAAAGTCATGCCGAAAAGGCCAAGTTCGCCCATTTTTTTGGTGAGCCCGACCGAAAATTCAGCCTTTTCATCCAATTCCCGTGCAACAGGCCTGATCTCCCTTTCGGCGAAATCACGAACCGTTTCACGGATCATGTTCTGTTCTTCAGTTAAGTCAAAATTCATATCCCGATATATGTAATTGGTTTCAGTTCTCTGATTATACTATTCCACTTCTACAAGGGCTGTGTTCACTTCCACCATTTCGTTCAGTCTCACGTGGATCTTTTTTACCACCCCGGATTGCCTTGTGGTGATGTTGTTTTCCATTTTCATGGCATCAATGACCACGACCACATCGCCCTTGCGGACTTCCTCGCCTTCTTTGACCAGTATTTTAAAGACCTTGCCCGGGATCGGTGAAACGATGCTTTTGCTTTCCCCGGTGGCATCATCGCCGCTGTGTGCCATCAGGTCGGAATCCAACAGGTCGTTTCGGTGCATTTGAAATTCGCTGTCGTTGATGGTGACCTTCGCGTAATTGGCCTCTCCCTGGGAAATTTTTGCCTGGTACACTTTATCCCCAACACCAAAGTCAATCTCACCTTTATCGATATATTCCACCTTGCCATAGTATGTTTTCCCGTTCAGGGTGAATTCATACTCACCATCACCGGGCTGATTGAACAATACTTCATGCACTTCGCCACCGACCAAAACTTCCACGGTATTGATATTTCTCCAATAACCGATCATATTCCAGACATCGTGGGGATTGGACCCTTCCTGTAGCGGGCCAAAGGATCGTGCATTGAAAGTATACATCAGGTAAGCCATCATGGCTATGGGCAAATCCACCTTGCCCTTACTGTAAGATGAAGGTCTTGAAGCTTTTGTTTCATTCACGGTTGCACTTGTTTTTGGTTTGGATTTTTCTTCTTTAACTTTTTGGAGTTCCTTTTCAAAGCGTTCCTTTGCTATGCCGGATTTATAATCCCTGTATTGTGTCTCATGCATGGCGAATTCAAAGAGCTCTTCATCATCCCTGCCGGTTTCCCACCCCTGCTCCTTCATTTCCTTCCGGAATTTATCCAGGGCATCCGGATAGGCATCCTGGGGGTTGCCTTCATAGAAATCACGGTCCTGTTCCTTTGCGAGGTTCATGATCTCCGGGGCAACAGGACCGGGGAGTTTTCCGGCTCTCCCAAGCAGCATGTTCCACACATTATCATCCATCATGGAAAACCGTTCCTCCCCTTTGGCCAGCTGCAAAATGTTAAGGAGGGCCACATTTTTAACATACTGACTGTAGGGAGTCACCAGGGGTGGATATCCCATCATAGGCCAGATATATTCCACTTCTTCAAACAGTTTCACCAGCAGTTCATCTTCTGAAAGTTCGGGATTTCCACTGGCTTTGAGGGAAAAATTAATGCTGTCGTGGACACCTTTCAGGTCGGCCATCAGGCTTCCCATCATACCACCGGGCAAACCGCTTTGTATCATCAGTGAGGACATATACCGGTTTTTGGGATTGATGAAATATCCCAAAAAATCATCCATGAAGCTCTGCGTCAGCCTGCGGGCTTCCATATATGCATTCATATTGATTTCCGGGACATCAAAACCCGCGTCATCAAGCATCTCACGTATGGTGATCACATCCGGATGAACCATACCCCATGAAAGGGGTTCCATAGCCACATCCAGCATATCCGCTCCGGCATGGGCCACTTCCAGCATGGAAGCCACCGAAAATCCGGGTCCTGAATGACCATGGTACTGGACAAGCTTATCCGGATACTTATCCTTAATTGCTTTGACCAGTTTTCCCAGCATATCGGGCCGACCGATGCCGGCCATATCTTTCAGGCAGATCTCATCGGTACCGTATTCAACGGCTTTATCCACCACCCCCATGTAATAATCCACGGTATGGATCTTCGAATGGGTTATACACAGGGCCGACTGGGATATCATCCCGGCTTGTTTTGCATATTTTATGGATAGCTCCAAATTCCTGTGATCATTCAATCCACAAAACGAACGTGCTATATCAGTACCCTGGGCTGCCTTCACTTTGTACATAAGCTCACGTACATCGGCCGGCACGGGGAACATCCGTATTCCGTTCAGGGCCCGCTCCAGCATATGGGTTTGTATGCCCGCTTCATTAAAAGGCTGGGTCCATTCCCGTACCGCAAGGTTCGGATTTTCACCATACAAAAGGTTGACCTGTTCAAAGGCCCCCCCGTTCGTTTCCACCCGGGCAAAGCATCCGGTATCGATGATCACGGGAGCTATTTCTTTTAACTGATCGACACGTGGGACGTATTTACCGGACGACTGCCACATGTCGCGATAGATCAGACTGAATTTTATGTTGCGTTTTTTTGCCATAATATAGGGTCCATGTAATCTGTATGAATTATGCTTGATTCTCCGGATCTTCGCATCGTCATGTTTTCGATCCTTCCCGGAAAAAGCAGTGCGATCAATCCTGTATCCAGCCGGGCTTCCTTTTCTCAAAGAAAGAAGCCATGCCTTCCTGCCCTTCTTCAGAAGCCCTCAGCTTGGCAATGAGATTGGCCGTATATTCAACCATATCCTCTAAGTTGGTTTCCCCCGAAATGTTATAGAGAAGGTCCTTACATGCGGTCAGGGCCTCAGGGCCGGCTGATTTAAGCTGCTTGACGGTCTTGTTAAGACGTTCTTCCAACTGGTCGCCCGGTAACGAAGCATTGACCAGGCCGTATTTCTCCGCTTCCCCACCCAAAAAGCGCCGGCCGGTGAGCATCAGGTCACGGGCACCGAATTCACCGGTCCGTTTCACCACATAAGGTGAAATGGTAGCAGGGGCGATGCCCAGGCGGACTTCACTGAATGCAAATTTGGTTTCGTTGTCGCAGAAAACAAAATCACAGGCAGCCAGCAAACCGTTGGCCCCGCCGATGGAAGCGCCATGTACAATGGCTATCACGGGTTTCCGGCACTGATAGACCGTATTGAAACATGCGGCAAGCTGCAGGCTGTCCTGAAAGTTTTCCTCATATCCGAAAGATGCTATGCTTTTCATATAGTTCAGGTCGGCACCTGCGCAAAAAGACTTCCCTTTCCCACGGATCACAAGCACCCGGACATCTTCCATGTGGTTGACTTCCTTCACACAGGAGATGATCTCCGTGATCATCTCCTGATTCAGTGCATTGTGCTTTTCCGGCCTGTTCAGGAAGAGGGTACCCACCTGCTTGTCTGTTTCAAAAATGATGTTGTTGTATTTTTCCATATTTTCTTTAAACTTTTGGTTAACCGCCTGTGCACCAAACTCCCTAAATTTACATCCGGAACACACCGAATTTTTGTTCCGGGAAGGGCCGGTTGAGTGACATGGCCACGCCCATGGCGATCACTTTCCGGGTATCGGTGGGATCGATGATCCCATCGTCCCAAAGCCTTGAAGTACTGTAGAAGGCTGACCCTTCCTTATCATATTTGGCTTCAATGGTTTTTCGCAGTTTTTCAATTTCTTTTTCCGGCATCTCTTTGCCCCTGGCTTTGTACTGGTCCTTTTTCACCGTGATCAACACATTGGCTGCCTGCATCCCGCCCATGACCGAAATTTTTGCATTTGGCCACATAAAAAGTAACCGCGGTTCGTACGCCCGGCCTGCCATTCCATAATTCCCGGCCCCGAATGAGCCCCCGAATATGATGGTAAACTTGGGTATGTCGGCATTGGCCACTGCATGCACCATTTTGGCCCCGTCCTTGGCTATTCCTTTGCGTTCAAAATCCTTACCCACCATAAAGCCGGTGATGTTCTGCAAGAAAAGCAGGGGTATTTTCCTGGATGTGCACAACTCAATGAAATGGGTCCCTTTACTCGCCGATTCCGGGAACAGGACCCCGTTGTTGGCAAGGATGCCGACGGGAAATCCCATAATTCGGGCAAAGCCGGTCACCAGGGTCGGAGCATAGCGTTCCTTGAATTCGTGAAACTTACTGCCGTCCACCAGCCGGGCGATCACTTCACGGGAATCCACGGATTTCTTCAGGTCCACCGGCGCGATACCGTACAACTCTTCCGGGTCATAGGCCGGATCTTCCACCCGGGCTATGTCGATAAACTGCTTTTCTTTTTGTTCCAGCGACTCGAAAATATTCCGGCAGATCTGCAATGCATGTATGTCGTTTTCAGCAAAATGGTCAGCCACCCCGGATATGGATGTGTGTACATCCGCCCCGCCCAGTTCTTCGGCTGTAACCTCTTCGCCGGTGGCCGCCTTGACCAGTGGGGGGCCGCCCAAAAAGATGGCGCCCTGTTGCTTTACGATGATTGTCTCGTCGCTCATGGCCGGCACGTAGGC
>JAGYMZ010000019.1 GCA_018400295.1 Bacteroidales bacterium
ATGGGTCCAGGGTTCTACCCTGGGGTTAAATACCGTTTATATATGGTGTGGTTGGCATTTTTTTTGCGTAAGACCGGATAGATATGGAATATAAAGATTATTATAAAATTTTGGGCGTTGATAAGAACGCCACCCAGGACGATATTAAGAAAGCTTACCGGAAGATGGCCATGAAATATCATCCGGATAAGAACCCCGGGAACAGTGTGGCGGAGGAAAAATTCAAGGAGGTTTCCGAAGCCTATGAGATCATAGGCAAGCCGGAAAACCGCAAGAAATATGATGAACTGGGGGCGAACTGGAAACAATACGAACAGGCCGGGGCCTATGCCAATCAGTCAGGTGCAGGGCGTGCCCGTACCGGGGGCTTTGGCCAGTTTATGGATTATGATGACCTTTTTGGCGGTGCGGGTGGCTTTTCGGACTTTTTTGAAACTTTTTTTGGCGGGGATGCCTTCAGAAGCCGGCAGGGTGGCCGGAGCGATCAACGGGAATGGGCTTCCCCGGGGCAGGATTATGAAGCCCGGCTGGATATTGATCTGAATCAGGCATATTTTGGAACCGCTGCCATGTTTGAGCTGAATGGCCAGAAGATAAAGATCAACATCAAACCCGGGGTAAGGAATGGTCAGATTCTTCGTGTCCGTGGCAAAGGCGGTGCAGGTGCCGGCGGTGGAAAACGGGGCCATCTTTATATCAAGGTTCGTGTGAAACCGGACCGTATGTTTGAACGCAAGGGAAATGATCTGCATACCCGGATGGATGTGGATCTTTATACGGCCATACTGGGGGGTAAATCTACCCTTCAGACCATGGACCGGACGTTGTCCGTTACATTGCCGCCTGAAACTAAAAACGGCCATGTTTTCCGGATAAAAGGTAAGGGAATGCCCGTATATGGGAAAAAAGACACATACGGGGACCTGTATGCCAGGGTGAACATCCTCATTCCCGGAAACCTGTCGGAAAAAGAAAAGGAGTTGTTCAGGAAATTAAAAGAAATCAGGAAATGATATGCGTGCCTTGATCCCCTATAATGAGTTTTTGTTCGAGTCCCTGCAGGATTTTATGGATGCATTATCCACCAGGGAATTGCGTTGTTATGCCAGCGATTTTATACCGGATTTTGATATGGATGTGCTGTTGTTCGACGAAGCAGTGGAAAGAGCCATACGGTCCTGCAGGTCGCAGGGCATACCGCCGTATATCCATTTTAAAAAAATATACAGGTATTCCGGGGATGCGCTGGAAGCCGACTGGAAATTATCTCCCCTGGGTTGTTACCTGATACTTATCAATGCGGATCCATCCAATCCGTTGATCGCCAGATTCCAAACCTCTCTGATCATTAAAGATTGAATGCCGTTAACTGATCCGGCAGCCCCTTTGTCTGATTTTCCCTTTGATCCGACGTTATGAACTGCGTATTTTGAAGGATGCCAAAATCTTTTCCTTCCCTGGCAGATTTGCCGGTTCCATGGGAGAATGACGGCAAGTTAAAAATAATGTATAATTTTGTGCGTTCAATAGCCATTAATGACCGATCCTATGAACAGACACTTTTTGCACCTTCCAAGGCTGTTATTGCTTGCCCTGATGTTTATGCTTTTTGCCTCTACTCTGATGTCCCAGACAGGCGGCATCCGTGGATTTGTTTATGAGGAGGAAACGGGCGAACCTGTGATATTTACCAATGTTTACCTTGCGAAAACGACCTTCGGGGCTGCCACTGATGTCAATGGTTTTTATGCCATTACACAGATCCCTCCCGGGGATTATGATCTGATGGTCACGTACCTGGGATATGATAGCTTGCGCATACCTGTTACGGTTCATGCCGATGCGTTCATTGATAAAAATCTGTATCTGACAAAAAAATCCTTTACCCTGGACGTGGTCAATGTGTCGGCAGAACGCCAGGAAGCACGCACGGAAACAAAAACATCGGTCATCAAGCTCACCCCCAAACAGATCACTCAGTTGCCAAGCATTGGCGGACAACCCGATCTGGCCCAGTACCTTCAGGTATTGCCCGGTGTAATATTTACCGGGGATCAGGGCGGACAGCTGTACATCCGTGGCGGATCACCCATTCAAAATAAGGTATTGCTTGATGGAATGACCATCTACAATCCTTTTCATTCCATTGGCTTATTTTCTGTTTTTGAAACGGATATTATCCGGAATGCAGATATTTTTACCGGGGGCTTCGGTGCGGAGTATGGCGGCAGGCTCTCATCCATCATGGACATTACGACCCGTGACGGCAACAAGCGAAGAATTTCCGGTAAGGCCGGGGCCAGCACCTTTGGTTCCCGCCTGCTTCTGGAAGGTCCCATTTCCCGGCCAAAAAGTGAAGGAAGGGGTGGGGCTACGTTTATTCTCTCTGCCAAAAATTCCTACCTGGAACAATCCTCAAAGATCTTTTACGATTATGTGGATGAGGACGGCTTGCCTTTTAATTTCACGGATCTCTACGGCAAGGTATCGATATACGGGGAAAATGGCAGTAAGATCAATTTCTTCGGGTTTCATTTTGACGATAAAGTGAATAATTATCAGTCCATTGCCAATTTCAACTGGAAATCCTTTGGTGGCGGATCCAATTTTGTGATCATACCCGGAAGGTCCCCCGTTCTGATAGAAGGGCATGTGGCATATTCCTCCTACGAGATCCAGCTTCAGGATGAGAATTTCCCGACCCGTGAAAGCGAAGTGAACGGTTTTTCCATGGGGATGAATTTTAATTATTTTTTGGGCAAAGACCAGTTTTGGTATGGGATCGAACTGAGCGGATATAAAACCGACCTCTACTATGTTAATGAAGCGTTGGCGGTTATTAACCCTTCTCCGGAATTTACAACCGAACTGGGGATGTTTTTTAAATATAAGAAGACCCTTGGAAAAGTGATCCTGGAGCCCAGTTTCCGCCTGCAGTGGTACGCAACCCTTTCTGATGTATCTCCGGAACCCCGGCTGGCTGTGAAATATAATGCAACCGACCGCCTCAGGTTTAAATTTGCCGGCGGGCTCTATTCCCAGTCGCTGATCAGCGGGAGCTCAGACAGGGATGTGGTCAATCTGTTTTACTCATTCATCTCCGGAAGGGTGGACCATCCACCCACATTTGATGGCAAGGACATTAAAAACGAATACCAGTCGGCCCAGCATGCCATCCTCGGCTCAGAGATCGATGTGGCAAGGAATTTGACACTGAACGTCGAAGGGTATTATAAGAATTTTTCCCAGGTGTTTAACCTCAACCGCAATAAGATATTGAATTCCGATCCGGATTTTATTGTTGAGCAGGGGGATGCCGAGGGTGTTGACCTGACCCTGAAATGGGACTGGAAAAACTTCCATCTCTGGGGTGTTTATTCTTTTGCATATGTCAACCGGTATTATGAAAACCTGGAAGGGGAAGTTGAAAAATATTCCCCCCATTTTGACCGCCGTCACAACATGAATCTGGTCGGGACCTATCGTTTTGGAGGCAATTTGTTATGGGAGGCCAGTGCCCGGTGGAATTTCGGGACCGGTTTCCCTTTTACACAAAATCAGGGCTTCTATGAAAAGATCCCGTTCACCAATGGTATTTATACAGATTTTACGGGTGAAAATGGTGATCTTGCAGTGATTCTGGCTGGTCTCAACGAATCACGCCTGCCCGATTATCACCGGCTGGACCTCGACCTCAAACGCCGTTTTATTCTGGGCGACCACGCAAGTCTTGAAGTCAACGTAAGTGTGACCAACGTTTATGATAGAAAGAATGTATTCTATGTAAACCGGATCAAGGATGAGATCGTATATCAGCTTCCTGTGTTGCCCAGCATGGGACTTTCCTTATCGTTCTAGATTTGCATATATGAAACCAGCGTATTTTTCCGGAACCTTTTTCATGGCCGGCTTGGCTTCTGTCGCAATGTTTTCTGCCTGTATCCGCAATACAAATAATGTAAACCGTATGGAACCCCCAATTGCACAAAAACAACCCAAAGAACTCATCCAACATAACGATAAACGGATTGACCCTTATTATTGGATGCGGGACAGGGACAATCCGGATGTCCTGGAATACCTCAGGGCCGAAAATTCGTATACCCGTGCTGTGCTGGAAAATACCGGGGCAATGCAGGATACGATCTTCCATGAGATCGTGGGCCGTATCAAGCCGACGGATATGACCGTGCCGTATTTCCTGAACGGGTATTATTATTATACCCGTTACGAGGATGGAAAGGAATACCCGGTCTATTGCCGCAAAAAAGGCAGTCCCGGTAACGAGGAAGAGGTTATGCTGGATGGAAATGCCATGGCGGAAGGTCATGATTACTTTATGCTGACGGGCCTGAATGTCAGTCCGGACAATACCATGCTCTCTTATGGCATAGATACCGTAAGCCGGCGCAAGTATACCCTGTATGTAAAAGACCTGGAAACCGGTGAGGTCCTTCCGGACCGCATTCCCAACACCACGGGGCATGCTGCCTGGGGCAATGATAACCAGACCCTTTTTTATACCCTGAAAAATGAACATACGCTCCGCCCGGAAATGGTATTCCGGCATACCCTGGGAAACCGGCCGGAAAGCGATGAGATGGTCTTTCATGAAAAGGATGAAACCTATACCACCGTCGTATTCAATTCCAAGTCGAGGCAATATATCCTCATCGGTTCCTTCAGCACATTGTCGACGGAATACCGTTATCTGGACGCCGGGAGCCCTGCAGCGGATTTTCAAGTGTTTCAGCCCCGGCAAAAAGGTCTTGAATATTTTATCAAACATTACAAAGGCCATTTTTACATCCGTACAAATTACCATGCGCAAAACTTCCGTTTCATGAAAACACCGGTTCATAAAACCCGGCTGGATAACTGGGAGGAGGTAATACCCCACCGGGATGATGTGTTGCTGGAAGATTTTGAGATCTTTCGCAATTTCCTGGCCATCAATGAGCGCAGGGAAGGACTGACGCATATACGGATCATGGGCTGGGATACGAATGAAGATTATTATCTTGAATTCAATGATCCCGCGTATGTTGCTTATTTTTCGAACAACCCGGAATTTGATACGGATGTGCTCAGATATGGGTATACTTCCCTGACCATTCCGACTTCCATATACGATCATCACATGAAAACCCGTGAAAAGCACCTCATGAAGAGACAGGAAGTCCTTGGCGGCTACTGCCCGGAGGATTATACATCCGAACGGGTTTTTGCTGTGGCCGGGGATGGAATGCAAATCCCGGTATCCATGGTGTATAAAAAAGGGCTTAGAAAAGATGGTACGGATCCGATGCTTCTCGTTGGGTATGGGTCATACGGAAACAGTTATGATCCCTTTTTCAGTCCGGCCAGACTGAGTTTGCTGGACCGCGGGTTTATTTTTGCCATTGCACATGTCCGGGGTGGTGAGGAAATGGGAAGGCAATGGTATGAAGATGGCAAGCTCCTGAATAAGAAAAATACGTTTACGGATTTTATTGCCTGTGCCAGGCATTTGGTTCATACGCATTATACTTCGCCGGAAAGGTTATTTATCATGGGTGGCAGTGCCGGGGGGTTGCTGATCGGTGCGGTGATAAATATGGAGCCGGACCTGTTCCGGGGTGCGGTTGCCGCCGTGCCTTTTGTGGATGTGGTGACAACCATGCTGGATGAAAGCATCCCCCTTACTACCGGTGAATATGACGAGTGGGGCGATCCGCGAAAAAAAGAACATTATGATCATATGCTTTCCTATTCACCCTACGATAACGTCACCCGGCAGGATTACCCCAACCTGCTTGTTACCACAGGCCTGCACGACTCCCAGGTGCAATACTGGGAACCGGCCAAATGGGTTGCAAAACTGCGGGATATGAAAACGGATGATCGCATGCTTTTGCTTTGGACGAATATGGAATATGGTCATGGAGGGGCTTCCGGACGCTTCCGCCGGTTTAAGGAAACCGCAATGGAGTATGCGTTTATGCTCAACCTCCTTGACGCCCATTGACACGGATGCCGGAGACAGGGCCGGGTTAACGGTTGATAACAACATGCCGGGCCGGTTGTCCGGTACAGGTTCACGGGGAATTAGACCTTTGTCATGCTTTTTCCCTGCTGTTCTCCTCCAGCCGGAACCCGGTTCCGTGTATGTTCTTTATGGAAAGGGAAGGGTCGGAGGATAAATATTTCCTGAGCTTCACAATGAATACATCCATGCTACGGCCGATAAAATAATCGTCCTCCCCCCAAATGGTCTTTAATGCATATTCCCGTGTGATGATCTCATTTTTATGTTCGCACAGTAGTTTCAGTAAAGCCGTTTCTTTGCGCGTCAATATCCGTTTCGTGTCCCCGGAGATCAACAACATGTTGGCTGGATCGAACCTGAAGCCCCCCAGGTTATAAACCGGTTTTGCCGGGGGTGGGGGATGTGGGCCGGCCATGGTCTGGCATCTGCGCAGTATGGCTTCGATCCGCAGGCTAAGTTCTTCCGTGCTGAAGGGTTTCGTAATATAATCATCGCAACCTGTTTTGAATCCCTTCAAACGGTCTTCCTTCAATGATTTGGCCGTCAGGAAAATGATGGGCACCTTTTCATCTATATGCCGGATCTCCCGCGCCAGGGTAAACCCGTCTTTTTTCGGCATCATGACATCCAGGATGCACAGGTCGTAATGCCCGGCCTGAAAGACAGATATCCCTTCCTGTCCGTCCTTGCAGGATGTCACCTTATATTTCAGTATCTCCAGGTAATCCTGAAGCACCGTGCTGAGGTTTGGGTCGTCTTCTACGAGTAATATCCTTGCTTTCATAATCGTTGTTTAATTGTTCATCCCCGGTCTGCCATTCATGCCACCGGCATGTACACCCGGAAAGTACTGCCTTTTCCCGGTTCACTTTCCAGTTTTATTTTTCCCCCGTGGGCTTCCGTCATGGTTTTCGCATAATGGAGCCCGATGCCAAACCCTTTCACATCGTGGAGGTCGCCGGTAGGGACCCGGTACATTTTTTTAAATACCTGTTTCTGGTTTTCTTTACGGATGCCGATGCCGTTATCCCGTATGCAGATCTCAATCCACCCGTTAACATTGGATGTGCTGATGAGGATCTCCGGTTTTTCCGGGGAATATTTTATGGCATTGTCGATAATATTGGATAAAATGCCCGAAAAGTGGTTTTTATCGGCCATCACCCGATCGGGCCGCGCATCCAAATGTGTCCGTATATCCCCCTTTTTATCCCTGACATACATGCGAAACCCCGGCAGCAGTTGCCGGATCACTGAATGTACCGACACTTCCTTTTTATTGATGTTCATTGCTTCATGGTCCAGCACGGATAACTGCAATATATGATCCACCTGTTCCCTGAGCCGGTTGTTCTCATCCAGGATGATGCGGGCATAACGGCCAACTTTTTCGGGCGAGGATATGATGTCCTGTTTTTCCAGCATTTCGCCGGTTATATTAATGGTCGACAGGGGTGTTTTGAACTCATGTGTGATGTTGTTTATGAAATCCGATTTGATGAGCGATAATTTCTTCTGCCTCAGTAAATTTGACAGGAGATAAAAGTAACCGGCGATAACCATGATGCTGAAAGCGGCGGACAGGATCATCCAAAAAGCCGCATTTTTCAATACAAGCCCGGAGGTATTCGGGATATACATGCTGAGCATGTATACATCCGGACGATACAGACAGGTAAGGTTGATCTGATGCGGCGAATTCAGGATCCCGGTTCTGTAATCTGCATATTTACCCATGACAAACACCGAGTCCTGACTGCTGTATACGGCATATGCATAGCTCCGGCCAATATCCAGTCCGGAAAATGCACACCGGATCAGTGAATCCAGGATTGCAGGATCAAGGATCTCTTCTATGGGTTTTTCCGACAGCAAATGGCCGTTGCAGGGTGAGGATATGTATTGTGATGAAGCGACCAGCTGATGATCGAACATTTTGTTGGATACGGTGTTCAGGGCTACGTTCACATGATTGTAAAACAGGTCTTTCTTAAGGTCTATGGCCCGCTTAACCCAATATCCCTGGGTGATGAGGATCCCTAAAAATGCCAGGCTGGTGACGATGATCAATAGGTTCAGTTTTCTTTTCATGGGTTCCTTGTCCGGGGATTATTTAACATATCGTTAACAGATGTTAACAAACAGTTAACGCTATCAATATATGTTCGACCGTAAATTTGTTAAAATTATAACCAATTTTTAAAAAATCAACACTATGAAGAAATTATTTGCTGCTATAACACTCGTAACCTTTCTAATGTTCGGCGCATTTTCAATGCAAGCCGTTATGTCCGGAAACTTTGGCCAGGAGATCGTGAATGTGGACAAGACTCCTGATAAGGATAAAGATAAGAAAAAATCCAAAAAAGAAGAAGCGTGCAAAGATTCCAAAGATCCCAAAGAGAAGTGCAGGGAAGTGACAAGCAAGTGCTGTCACAAAGCCACGTTGAAAACGGATTGCAAAAAGGAAAAAACAAAAAAAGACGACGGAGAAAAATAAAGATAGTTTTTCGTAATTAATTTGCTCTGGAAGCCTCCTGATGATTCATCAGGAGGCTTTTTACGTCATTCCCGGTCCCTGGAATCAATGCCGATCGTCACGGGTCCGCTGTTGACCAGTTCTACATCCATCATGGCCCCGAACTTACCTGTCGTGACGGGTTTCCCCAGAGCCTCTTCCATTTCGGAGATAAACTGTTCATACAGGGGAATGGCTTTACCGGCGCTGGCAGCCCGTATATAAGAAGGCCGGTTCCCTTTTTTTGTGCTGGCGTGCAAGGTGAACTGACTGATGATCATGGCATCCCCATCAATATTTTTCACCGACAGGTTCATTACCCCGGATTCATCATCAAAGATCCTCAGCCCGGATATCTTTTTACATAGCCATTGCACATCCTGTTCATTGTCTGCCTCTTCAATTCCCAGAAAGATGAGCAGTCCCGGCCCCGTTTCTTTTTTGTCCCCGCCCCGTATGCTCACAGATGCGCGGGATACCCGTTGAATTAATGTCCTCACGTTGATGTATTTTAAAAGATTGTGTTCGGTTGGCATCAAAAATATAAAATGTTCTGCACAATCAGACGGGCGTCCGTGGATTTTGCGCCCTGATCTGTGCTGCATATCCATATTTCCGTTACTTTTGAAATGCATCAATACCATTCATCATGACCCGTCTTAGTGTTAACATTAACAAGATAGCCACCCTCAGGAATGCACGGGGAGGCAATCTCCCCGATGTGCAAAAAGCTGCCGTGGATTGTGAGCGCTTCGGTGCGCAGGGGATCACGGTTCATCCCAGGCCGGATGAACGCCACATACGTTACCGTGATGTAAGGTTGTTGAAACCCCTGCTTACAACGGAGTTTAATATTGAAGGAAATCCCGTCGAGGCGTTCACCAATCTTGTGTTGGAAGTCCTTCCGCAACAGGTGACGCTGGTTCCCGATGATCCCGGTCAACTGACGTCAGACCATGGATGGGATACGGTCAAAAACAAAGCATATTTAAGAGATGTCATCCGGGGCTATCAGGAAAAAAACATCCGGGTTTCTATTTTTGTGGATGCGGACCCCCGCATGGTGGCGCATGCCAAAGAAACCGGGACAGACAGGATCGAGCTTTATACGGAAAGCTATGCGGGCAATTACCATAAAGACAGGGAACGGGCCATACATCCCTTCGTGGAAGCGGCAAAAGTTGCCAATGAGGCCGGATTGGGGATCAATGCAGGCCATGATCTGAACCTGGACAATCTGCGCTATTTTGCTGACCACATCCCCGGATTGCTGGAGGTTTCCATTGGGCATGCCCTCATCAGCGATGCCCTGTATTACGGTTTGGAGAATACCATACAGCTCTATTTGCGGCAATTGAACGTTTGCGGCAATTGAACGTTTGCGGTGATTATTTTCGTTTCAGTATGCGGGGTGCGTGAAATGCTTCTTCTTCACCTGCATAGCGGATCACAAATTTCTGTAATTCTTCGGTGGAGGCTGTCAGGATAAAAGAATCCTTTGTTGCTTCATGTTTCAGGGAAGTCTTTTGCTGTTCTGGCAAATGCATGATGAAATCGCTGTTCAAGCTGTACAGCCTCAACTCATCCTTTGTGATCACCACTTTTGCAAAGGTGTGCACAGGCAGCAGATGTACGATCATGAGGTCCGTCACTTCTATGTTATCGTCTTCAGGATAAAAATCAACATAACAATGCCCGTTCAGTTCCAGAAGATGTACCTTAAAGGTATTGCTTATGCTGTCGGCCGTATACGTCAGCTTATACGATGAATCCTTATCCATGGTGAAGCTCCAGATCGCTCCGGGATTGCCGGGACTGAACAGTCCGCCGCTTCCTTCTGAACCATCTGAGCCGGATTCCACCCAGGTGCCGGGAATACGCGCATCAGTCACAAGATCCTCTGCGGTATACAGCGGATGGATGGAAGCTACGCAGGCAGTAAGGGCATAGATGAGCACCATCGGTATGAATACTTTTTTCAGTGTTTTCATGCTCTGTGGTTTTAAAAATTTTCCTGTTGTCATAAGTACCGGAAATATAAAAATGCCACTGGCAAATCCGGGATATTAAAGGATAAAAATACGCATATTAAGGGTTTGTTAGCAGGAAAACAGGGAAATGGGAAGAAAATTCTATTTTTGCAGTATGGAATTATTCAGCAGAGAATATGGGGAAGGACCGCCCCTGATCTTATTGCACGGCATTTTTGGTATTTCAGATAATTGGGTTACAGTTGGAAAGCGCATTGCCGGTCTGGGATATCACGTGATCATACCGGATCAGCGCAATCACGGACGTTCTCCGCACAGCCCGGCATTCAACTATTATGCCCTGGTGGACGACCTTACCGAATTCGTTGATGCGCATGGCATAGAATCCCCCATTCTTATGGGACATTCTATGGGAGGGAAGGTAGCCATGCGGTATATTCTGGAAAACCCGGATATGGTTTCCGGGCTCATTGCTGTGGACGTTAGTTTGCGCACGTATGTTGTACATCATCAGCACCGTGAACTGATCGATGCGATGAAATCGGCCGATCCTGGCAGGGCAAGGTCGCGCAGCGATGTGGAGGCGCAGTTGAAGGAGCGGATCAAGTCGGAGCGGATCCGCCTGTTCCTGATGAAAAATTTATTCTGGAAGGATCACGACCGGCTGGGGTGGCGGTTAAACCTCCGGGCCCTGGAAGAAAATTTGGAATCCATGTACGACGGTGTGTTTTATTCCACACAATACAGGGGCCCTGCATTGTTTATAAAAGGCGGGAATTCTGATTACATTTCAGAGGACGATAAGCCGGACATCCTTGAAAAGTTCCCCCGTGCCCGCATAGAAACCATCCCCGGGGCCACTCACTGGGTCCATGCCGATGCGCCCGAAGCCTTTTTTTCCCTTGTTTCCGATTTTCTTTCTGACTGAGTTATGGTACAGGTAAAAAAAATACTTCCGGAAGATTATAATTACATCCTCCCCCCGGAAAGGATCGCCAGATATCCTGAGGAACAAAGGGATGCATCGCGGCTGCTGGTTTATAAAAACGGAGAAGTATCCGGGGATGTGTTCAGGAACGTTCCCTTCCATATACCCTCCGGCAGTGTGATGCTGCGGAATGAAACACGGGTGATACGGGCCCGTTTGATTTTCCGGAAATCAACGGGGGCCAGGATAGAGGTCTTTTGCCTGGAGCCATGCGGTGAAATTACAGATTATCAAAAAGTGATGTCTTCCAGGGCCCCGGTATCCTGGAAATGCCTGGTCGGGAATGCCCGTAAATGGAAACAGGAAAAATTATCGCTGCCCGTCCTTGCCGGAGGAAAAAGTACCCAATTCCATGCGGAAAAGCTGGGCAGGCAGGGAAACGCATTCTGTGTCCGTTTTTCCTGGGATAATGATGCCCTTTCGTTCGGTGAGCTCATGGAAGGCGCCGGTTTTGTGCCCCTGCCGCCATATCTGAACCGCAATGAGGTGGAGGGGGACCGTGAGCGTTACCAGACCATTTATGCCCGGAACGCCGGTTCGGTGGCGGCACCTACAGCCGGACTGCATTTTACGGAGGGCGTTGTGCAACGGTTGCAGGCAAAGAATATCGTGTTTCGTGATGTTACCCTGCATGTGGGTGCCGGTACCTTCAAGCCTGTGAGCTCTGCCCATTTGGGTGGCCATGAGATGCATACGGAAAAAATATGGTTGGAACGCGATCTCATCGAAAAATTGAGCTGTGAAACTGGCCGCCCCTGGGTATCCGTGGGCACTACTACGCTCAGGGCACTGGAAAGCATGTACTGGTATGGTGTGAAATATTTGGCGGATGGCGTGTTGGACCCGGTCCATGTGTCCCAATGGGAGTCGTATGAAAAATATGCGGGGCAGCACGTATCTGTGAAGGAAGCCCTGAGGGGCCTGGCAGAGTTTATGAAAGCGGGGGGACGGAAATCCATGGAAGCAACGACACAATTGCTTATTGTCCCCGGATACCGTATCCGCATGGCTGAGGCCCTGATCACCAATTTTCATATGCCAAAAAGCACCCTGTTGATGCTGGTGGCCGCCTTCATCGGCAAGGATTGGGAGAAAGCGTACCGGTATGCATTGGATAAGGGTTTCCGTTTTCTCAGCTATGGCGATGGCTGTCTTTTCTGGAAGGATACGGAAGGACCGGACAAATAATAACGTATATAACCCAGGATGTTTTTTGTTTTTTGCATGTCGCAGATAAGCGCTTCCCTGCTGAACGAGAGAGGATCGAAAATGTTGCTGTTATTTTTCTGAAGTGTTTCCAGCTGATCGAGGCATACTTCACAGCGACTGATCGCCAGGAGGAATTTATGCCTCAGGGCACGTCTTCTTTTCCGGGGTATTGACAGCATATCAATATGTTCCAGTGTTCTGGCGAGCTGCGTATAATAGAGTGCCCTGGTCCGGGCAATGTCTTTTGGCGCTGTGGCGATGGTCCGGTTGCCTTCCCGGCTGTCTTCATAAACATCAAAAATATCGTTGCCCAGCTGCATCACGCCACCCATTTCAAAAAGTGTTTTCTCCTCTGCACCGATCCAGTCATGATTGAAGGCACTCCGGTAAAAGAGCAGCGAATGGCCTCCTTTGTTAATGGATATGTCTTTCAGCGCTTTCAGGTCTATGGATCCCAGCCGCTGTTTTTTGCTTTGCTCTTGGGCGTGAAATACTTTTTGTGTCTGCCTCATAAAGAGTTCCCGGTTCCCGGTGGAACGATGAATTTGCTGCAGAAAGGCAAGGAACACTTTTTCAAGGGAAGTTTGGGGTGTCCGGTGGAATGGGTCATTCAGCATGGAACGGATCTGTGCTCCGCTGAGATGGGTTTTGTCGAAGAAATCATCGAAAAGTCCGGTGATCGCCCCCTGGTAAGTGCTGCATCTTCGCTCAGTTTCCGACATGGGGTACCCGCGGAGGGTGCCAATGAATTCACCGACAATGGCCGGGACGCCCATCCCGTAGTAATGGGTGATCTTCCTGAGATCTTTTTGATCCAGTGTTCCGTCGTTGGTTTTCCAGGCTTCTTCCAGACCGGGGGTAAGCGCTTTTGACACGTATCTTTGCTGCACCCGGACACCTTTTTTCAGGGAAACAAAAACAGGGAAAAACGTCATCAGGTGCGATACTTTCATGGTTAAGCGGGAATAATCCCCGAAAATAAGGATAAATTGAACGGGAGGCAATGGAAAAAGATCGCAATCGACAGGCAACAGGGTGGCCGGATCAAATCTTCATTCATTGGGATTTGGGTATCCCATCTTTTCGTATTTTTGGTCTCCTTATCCAATCATATTCAATGGCGGAATTTGTCAGTAATAAGAAGAAGCGCAAAAATGACCCGGAAAGGGAAATGTCTTTCTGGGAACATCTGGAGGAATTGCGCTGGCATATTGTACGCTCTCTGGCCGCCGTGATCCTCCTGGGAATCGTGGCTTTTCTGAACCGGAACATCATTTTTGACGATATAATTCTGGCCCCCAGGGATTCGGGTTTTATAACCAACCAGCTCCTGTGCAGGTTATCTGACTGGATCGGTGTACGCGGACTATGTTTGGATAACCTTTCCCTTACGGTGATCAATATTAAAATGTCGGGACAATTCCTGACGCATTTGTATGTATCCATTGTGGCGGGGGTAATTGTTGCTTTTCCATACATTATCTGGGAAGTGTGGAGGTTTATTTTTCCGGCGCTCAAACCCGGGGAGAAAAGGTACTCCGCCGGTGCCGTCTTTGTTTGCTCCCTGCTCTTTATCCTGGGGGTTCTGTTCAGTTATTTTTTGATCGTTCCCCTGACACTTCATTTTTTGGGAACATACCAGGTTAGTGCGTTCGTCAGTAACCAGATCACGCTGCGGTCATATATCAGTACCGTTGTATCGGTGACATTTGCGGTGGGACTGGTATTTGAACTGCCTGTGCTGGTTTATTTCCTTTCGAAAGTCGGATTGCTGACCCCTGCATTCCTGAAAAAGAACCGGAAATACATGCTGGTCATACTCCTGGTCCTTTCAGCCATCATAACCCCTCCGGATGTGTTCAGTCAGATCCTTGTGTGTATCCCTCTCATGCTGTTGTATGAACTGAGCATTAAAATATCAAAGCGCATTTACCTGAAAAGGGAGCGTGGGTTGAAAGGATAACATGGCATTTCCCTTATTGCTTTTCCGCATCCCCTTTCTTCGCTTTTTCTGCCTTGTTGATGTTGCAGCAGTTGTTGTATGCGCAGATGCCAAAAAGTATCACGGAAATGATCAGTACAATGCCCGCCACTTTATAAAATACAGATGTGGTCATGCCTGTGCAGCAACCCAGAAATCCTGCGATGATAAGAAAGAGATAAAACAGGAATCCGAAAAATCCGAACAAAAGGGCGATATTTACCAGGGCGGGTTTCATAGGCATTGTTTTATGTATGGTTAAAACATACTGTGTGGAATAACTTATACCATATATTATATATTTCAATTACTCCATATCAAATATACGAATGAAATAGCAATTGTCATGGTATTGACAATGTGATGTCTATTTCTTAACTTTGTGATTTATATCACATGACATATGTGGAATGATCAGGAAAAGAATCTTGTCCGTTGTTCGGATTGCAAGGTAAAGTCAGCGGCTGCGGAGACCTTAAATCCCCATGAGTTGGATGTCCTCACCAGGAATTGCGCAGAGTTGACCCTTGCTTCCGGTGAATATGTGATCCGTCAGGGCACCTTGTCATCGCATATTGCATACATAAAGAAAGGGCTGGTCAAGGTCCATATGACCGGCCCTTCGGGGAAGGATCAGATCCTGAAGATATCCCGGCCCGGTGTGTACATTGGTATACAAACGGTTTTGTTTGATAAGGTGCATCGCTACTCAGCCACGGCACTGACCGAATCCGTCCTGTGTTATATCGATATTGATTTTTTCCGGAGCCTTATCCAGAAGAATCCCGGATTTGCCAACGAGATCATCCGCTTTTTATGTACGGATGAGCTGGCGTATTTTGAACGCTTTGCGAATCAGTTGCAAAAACAGCTAAACGGCAGACTGGCTGATGCCCTGCTGTATTTTTCAGAGATGAGTGAGGATCCTTTAACCATAGAATTGCCGGTAACAAAGACGGATCTGGCCGGGTTGATCGGGGTTTCCAGGGAGAGCGTCAGCCGGGCCCTCAGGGAGTTGGCAGATACAGGGGTTATCCGGATGAACGGTCGTCAGATCGGGATCCTGAATATGGAATTGCTTGGCAAGATAAGTAAGAAAGGATAGATGCAGGTCAGCATCCGCCGTCCACTTTGTTTTCCTTTTTCCTGCGCACCGGGATGACCATTTCATATGCATCCGGGGCCCGGGGTTGTTTCTCTCCCCCGATGCTTTCCATCAATTTCCCGAAATCATACCTGGGTTCTTCCGGCAGATGTCCCGGTATTCCGGGCATATCATCCACATCCTGTGGCCTGGTAATGTAATATGCAAATCCGCCGGTCAGCACCTTGATGTTATTTATACCGACCTGTTTCAGGATAAGCCATGGATAATCGGCCTGACTCTGGTCATTGCCATACAGGACCATAAGCACCGAATCCCTGTCAAATTTTTTCAACAACCTGAGATTATCCTTCTGCAGCAAGGTGTTGGCGGGGATGTTGATGGCCGGGCCGATGTGGCCTTCCAGGTAATCGTACGGATTGCGGACATCCACCGGCTGGCATTTTATTTTGTCGTTTTCCAGCATACCGGCCAGTTCTTCCGGGAACACTTCGCTTTCGGAAGATAATGCCGTTTCAAGGGTTTGCTGCGGACTCAACGCATAATCCATTTCCCTGTCCCTGCTGCCCAGCAGTCCGGTAATGATCATCAGGGCAAAGGCTGCAGCAATGATAATGAGTATCTTCGGTTGTTTCATAAGCGCAGGCATTTATGTGTATATGGTTTATGTGTTTTCATGGGGAGCTGCCCGGTTGATTTTTACCGGTTCCGGGGTGCTGCCACCGTGTTTTAGCATCCTCCCTCCACAACATTCTTCTTTTTTCTCCTGGGCACCTGTATCGTTTCACCAGGTTGCTCCGTGTTGATCTCTCCGGAGCCGCCGGTGAAATACTGGCGTGCGGCCCGTCTGAAATCATATTGTTCCCATTCCGTCCCCGGGGCACTGGCATCGGGTTTTGGGGGCTGCAGGATGGTTTCGGCCCATTTGTTCAGCCCGCCTTCCATAACCCTGAGGTTCGTATATCCCAGTCTTTCCAGCAGCACCCAGGCCCTTGCCGGCAAGATCTGTCCGTTGGAAAAAAGGACAACATCGTAGTCCGGGGCATCGAAATATGGTTCCCATTCCTCATCCAGGATGTTTTTCAGGGGTATATTGACCGCTCCCGGCAGACTGAATTCATTGAATTGCTCAGGCTCCCTCACATCGATCAGAAGCATGGAAGGGTCCTGTTTGATGATTTTATCTGCAACGGCGTCCGTACTCCAGAAACGGGAATCGTTGCTTAGGGATTGGAGCAATTCTTCAGGGGATATTTCTCTTTCTCCGGATCTGCCGGGAAGGATCAGTATCCCTGCACCCAGCAACAGCAAAATGAGGATCGGAATAATATATTTTCTTTTCATTTGTACCTCTTATTTTTTGTTCTTATGAATATTTTTTTCCACCCGGTCGGTTACGATAAAGGCTGCCAGTGCAACCAGGATAAGCAGGAAGATAAAAAGTCCGGAGGATATGCCAAGGGTTTCATAGATTTTCACCGGGCCCAGGGGTCTTTGAAGATAAAACCCCTCCAGCCAGGGGAATATTTCCGAAAAAATAAAGATCCCCAAAAACATGCCTATGGTAAAGAACATGGCATCTATTTTACCGATCGCAACCCCGCAAAAACTTGTTCCCGGACAATACCCGCCCAGGATAAACCCAAGTCCCATTATTGCCCCCCCGGTAAGTGCCGATGAAACGAAGGTCGGGTTGACATAGATGATGCTGAGGTCCATCCATCCTGCATGGTCGAAATATACCAGTCCGATGGCTGCAGTGATGGCAGCGGTAAAGAATACCCTGAGCACTGTGAAATCGTACCCGTAAAAGACGCCTGCCAGTTTCCTGGAAGAGGAGAAACCGGCGGATTCAAGCACAAAGCCAAAAGCGATCCCGATCAGGAGTGCGATGACCAGGTCCCATTGACTGCCGATGATCCCTTGTGGAATGAGTGGTCCCATACGATTATTTATTTAAGCCATAGTTTTCTGAAAAAATATGCATACACATATCCCGAGCCGAAGATGGCCAACATGGTAATGAAGCCGGCCAGCGACAGGCTTGCCATGCCGCTCAGGGCGGCTCCGCTGGTGCAGCCTCTGCCAAGCTGTGATCCGAGGCCGAACATGAGCCCACCCAAAACAGCCATAGCCAGGCGGGTACGTGACGTTATTCTTGGGCCGTGCTCCACCTTGAAATTCAACCTGCCTGCAATGGCACCGGATAAAAAGGCCCCGGCCAACACGCCCAAGACTTCAAAAACCAGCCAGGTATTCAGGGGGTGGGCATCGTCGCTGATGAACTGGCTGTAATAGCCGGATTCTTGAGCGTGCTGGTGGGATATCTTATCAACGGCAAAGATGACTGTGCTTTTCACGGCCCCGCTGGCACCCAGCCCCCGGCCGGTAATGTAAAAGGTAAGCAACAGCACCAGCCCGAGCAGAAAGCCGGCAAGGTAGGGGTTCATATATTTTCGGTTCATATGCATATAATTTATTTATTCCGGGGCAATTGCCGGGAATGCTTTCATCAATATAAATACCGTGTGATCTGTCCTGCTTCCACCATGATGAAGCGGAAAATGAAACCGCCAAACAGTATGAGTATCGCCGGGATTGCCACCGGCACTTTGCGTCCTGAGAGTTCAAGGATCTCCAGCAAAGCCGGGAAGAGCAATCCCAGGATGATCACGAAGACCCAGAAAGAAACCGTGAACTGGCCGCCCAGGAAGAGGTTGGCGGCTTCAATCTGTACCGCCGGGCCGGCCAGGAATCCCATGATCAGGTGAACGATCAAAAAGAGCTCTATGCCAATGAGCAACAGGTCAATTTTGCTCATGATCCGGCGCTCTTTATGGTCACGCGACATCCACATGATGGTGGCGGCACCTGTGGAAAGGCCGGAGACCAGGAACAGGGGTCCCAGGATGGATGTGTTCCACAGCGGTCTGGCGTTGAACGCCGATAAAAGGATCCCGGTATAAATACCCAGGATCACCGAAAGCATGATCATCGCCCACGCCATGGGTTTCCGGTTTTTTATCACCCAGGATTCAACGGTTTCAATAAATCTGAATTTCCATTTCCAGCTCGGGATGGCTTCTCTCAAGTAGCTGCCTGCCCAGAGGAAAGACAGGGGGGTGATGAGCATGAGCACCCAGGCGCCCCACGACATCGGCGACTCGAAACGTATGGTTGTGTACAGTCTCCAGAAATACATCTGATGCTTCAGGTCGTAGAACAGGGCAAGCAAACCAATGGTCAGGATGCCCGGTACCAGAAAGGAAGACCATTTTACGGCCGTGGGCATGGATTTTTCTTTTCCAAGGATCGTGTATAAAGCGGTAAAGAACAAGATGCCCGCCGCCAGTCCGCCCAGGAACAGATACAAAGGGATGGGCCAGTGCCAAAGGGTCAGGTACGGATCTATGCCCGGGTTCATTCTTCCGCTTATGATCAGTTCTTCCTTCATAGTTTAATGATGTTTTTTAGCAATGGTTAATGGTTGGTCCATGACATTTGGTACTGTTTTTTTATCCGGCATGGCATTGTTTGCCGGCCCTCACAACAAATAGTATATCTGGGGTTTTGTCCCGGCTTCCGGGGCCAGGGCTTTATATCTCCGGTTTTTGAGTGCTGCCGAAACATCGCTGTCCGGGTCATCCAGGTCGCCGAAAAACATGCATTTTGTCGGGCACACGGCAACACATGCCGGTTGTCCGCCTTTCTCCACAAGGTGCGCACAAAACGTGCATTTATCCACATACCCATTGGGGTGTGAAAAGCGCGCATCGTATGGGCAGGACTGTATGCATGCTCCGCAGCCGATGCATTCATTGTGGGTCACCAGCACGATGCCCCCCTGGATTACATGGCTGGCTCCGGTGGGGCAACACCGCACACATGGCGGATTGTCGCAATGGTTGCAGCGTTCTGTCCTGAGTTCCAGTTCCACGTTGGGATAGGTGCCGGCAACCGTCTCTGTTACCCAGTCGCGGCAATAGCCCAAAGGCACGTCGTTTTCGGTCTGGCAGGCCACCACACAGTCGCTGCAGCCCACGCATTTTTTGGTATCTATAGCCATTCCGTATCTCATGACTTAACCTCCTTTCCCGGGTCTTCTTTCAGGAAGGTGACGAAATTGCCCCGCATGCCTGTTCCTCCCATCAATGGATCTATTCTTACATCGGTGATCAGCCGGGAATCGTTGGCCCCTTTGCCATAAGCCCGGGATAATTTCTTGTCTGAATGGCCGAAGCCATGGACCATATAAATGGAATCCCATCGAATGCGTTCGGTGACCCGGACTTTGATGGGGAATTCCGTGGTAACGTCATTCTGGTTTTTCAGCCAGACCAGATCCCCGGCGTGCAGGTCCCACAGTTTGGCGACCTTGGGATTGACCCATAGCAGGTTTTCCCCTTTGATGTCTGTCAGGTTTGGGTTATTGGCTGTCCGGCTGAAGGTATGGGCAGGTGTGCGGCCATAGATCAGCCGGTAATAGCCCTGTTCCGGATCCGGGTGTTTGTTGTATACCGGCATGGGATCAAAGCCCTGTCGGGCAAAATCCGTTGCATACAATTCGATCTTGCCCGTATTTGTGTTAAAGCTGAAGTCTTCGCCCGGGGACAGGTACAGGGATCCTGATTTCCTGGGGAATTTTTTTACCCCAATCTTTTGCATTTCCTCAAGCGATGAGCCCATCTGTTTCAATTGCCAGTCCAATACTTCCGAAAAATCCTCATAATCGAAATAAGATGACAGTCCCAGCCGTTTTCCCAGCTCTTTTGCTATCCACCATGCCGGCTTGCTGTCGTACAGCGGTTCGCTGGCAGGCATACGGAGGGCAAGGAAGGGTTCCCTGAAGGGTGAGGTCCTCAAATCGTCATATCTTTCAAGGTAGGTGCACTCCGGAAGCACCACATCGGCATATCCGGTGATCTCCATGGGCATGGTATCAACCACCGTAATGAATTCCAGTGCATTGAAGGCCCTGTCCAGGGAATCCACACCGGGCATGGTCAGGGGCAGATTGGTCCCGGCCACCATCCATCCGCGGATTCTATATTTTTCGTCTGCTTCAGGCAGGGAGGCATCGATCAGGGCATTGGAAACCGATGATCCGGCGAAGGGGTATTTGCCGTTCAGGGCTTCTTTCCAGCTCCAGCGTGGTTTGGGATAGGGGGGGTGGGGGTAGCTGGGTACGGAAACCTGCTCCTTAAAATAAAAACCTCCGCGGCGCCCCCAGGAGCCAAGCAGGGCGTTCAGGATGGCTATGGCCCGGGAACGTTGGGTGTCGTCACCGTACCAGGTAACATGCCTGCCCGGGTGCACAATGGTGGCGGGGGAAGCCTGGGCCATTTCCCTGGCTGTTTGACGTATCTGTCCGGGCTTTAGCGTTGTAATGCCGTAAGCCCATTCCGGGGTCATTTCCTTGACATGCTCTTTGAGCTGTTCCAGTCCAAAGGTGTAACGCTGCACATAATCCTTGTCGTAAAGCGCTTCATAGATGAGCACATGGATCCAGGCGAGCAGCAATGCCATATCGGTAGCCGGCTTGATGGGTAGCCAGTGTTTGGATTTGCTGGCTGCCGTGGAAAACCTGGGATCAACAGTAATGATGGTCGCCCCGTTGTCGATTGCATCCGCCATTTCCTGGACCTGGCTGTTGTGCATGTTTTCCCCGAGATGGGAGCCGATCAGTACCAGGCAGCGGGTATCCCTGATGTCGGTGGGTTCAGGTGAACCCACGCTCATACCAAAAGTGGCGGCAAACCCAGCCTCCCTGGGTCCGCGGCACTGGGCATATGAGGGAGCTGTGATGTTGGTAGACCCAAAGGCTTTGTATAAATGCCCGAGATGCTTTCCGGGCGACCCGTGGTT
The DNA here is from genome assembly GCA_018400295.1 of Bacteroidales bacterium. Taxonomy (GTDB): domain Bacteria; phylum Bacteroidota; class Bacteroidia; order Bacteroidales; family B18-G4; genus M55B132. The sequence goes on from JAGYMZ010000019.1 coordinate 21,686, forward strand.
AAACATGGCAAAGCTTTCCGGGCCATATTTGCCGGATATTTCCTGCATCTTTTCTGCCACATGGTCCAGGGCTTCCGTCCAGGTTGCCCTGACAAAAGTTTGTTTTCCGTTTTTGGTTACACGGATCAGGGGTGTTTTCAGCCGGTCCTTATCGTGATACATACCGATCCCTCCGGTGCCCCTCGGACATAGTCGTCCGTTGCAATGGGGATCCCGGCTGTTTCCCACAACTTTCCGGATCTTGCCCGCCCTGTCCGTATAGGTCCACCCGGCACATTTCCAGAAACAGACTTCACAATACGTGGGATATCGTTTTACCGCATGCACCGAACGTTGACCATCGTTGCCCGCAGCAAAAAGCGCCGATCTTCCAAGCATGGAAAAGGCACTTCCCGCTGCTGCGATCCCCGCCGTCCCGAGGGCTGATATTTTTATAAAATCTCTTCTGGTACCCATAAAAAAATATATGTATATAGATATATTTGTCGAATACAAATTTATTCTTGTTGGGTGAATGGACGACCAGAAATCCTTGCATTTTATCAATTAAAAACAGGTATTGGGTCAAATTTATTTTGATAAAATGCTTATTTTTGTGGCGACGCCCGTGATTTGTTATCTAAAGGTACGTAATTTTTCTATTCCATATCTCAGAATGCCAATCGCGGGATGGGACGCAGATTTCAGTTTGCTGCACAGGATACATCAGGTATTGCATCAAGACCTAAGGCTATGGCGCAACGGATAAAAACCATTTCTTGCCGGGATTGCACACAGCGGGATATCTGTTTCAGGTATCTCAGCCGGGCCCAGTTGATGAAAGCGGATGAACAAAGGCTGGAGGTGATCTACCGGCCGGGGGAGATCCTCTGCAAGCAGGGGACCTTTGCATCACACATTATTTATGTTCGCAAGGGTTTGGTGAAGGTTTATATTGAAGGCCGGGGCAAGAACCTGATCCTTGCTGTGGTATCCGGCGGAAATCTGATCGGGCTGACTTCCCTTTTCGGGGACGCGATTTTTCATTATTCGGCCATGGCCTATGATCACTGTGAAGTGTGTCTGATCGATATGCAGGTATTCAAAAAATTCATTTTGGAAAACGCTTCATTCGGTTCTGCTGTGATCAAAAACCTGAATGAAAACACGGTCCGTTCGTACGAACGTATTTTTTCCATGTCCAAAAAGAAAATTCCCGGACGATTTGCCGATCTGCTGATCTATTTTTCTGAAAATATTTTCAGGAGCCCTTCTTTTGCGTTGCCTTTTTCCAGGAAAGAGTTGTCTGACCTGGCTTCCATGTCTGTCGAGAGCCTCTCCCGCATCATCCGCACTTTCAATGATGACGACATTATTTCTGTCAAAGGCCGGAAGGTGCATATAAAGAATATGGAATTGCTCAGAAAGGTGAGCGATAATGGTTGAATCATCCTTACGGACAGCCATAAGATATACATATCATGCAGGAGTTTTTCAGCATTGCCGTTGCTTTGCCGGGTCATTCGTTTTTTTACCGGGCAACCCATTGGTTTTTTTGGGGTTTGAGTTTACTGAGGGGGTTGGGGGTGAAATGCCGGCCATCGAATTGGGTGACAATATCCGCATGGTTTATCAGGTCACGGAAGGCGGGCTTTTCTCCATGACGGCCTTTCAGGCTGGTAAGGACCAGGATACCGGGCTTTACGAATTGGGGCAGACCGCCGGATTCACAGACCCATAAGCTTTCCCGGTCAATATGGTTGCGCAGTGCATCCAGGGCCCCCGGTATGCCCTGGTCATATGCCTGGACATAAAAGACTTCCCTGGCCCCTGCATGGAGCATGCGGGCACTGTCCGTGGCCCTGGCTTTCCCGTCTTCCCGGTACAAGGCCCAGTTTTCTGCCCGCTGAAGCAGGGGGTAGGACTCCGGCACCGGATGGAAATGCGGGGATATTTTGATCCCTGTAATGTGTTGTTTTTCACGAAATTCCCGGATAATCCGGGTGATCAGGGTGGTCTTTCCAGAATTCCGCCCGTTTCCGGAAACGATCAGGAGACGGGGGAATGGAGGCATGGCGTGGGTTGTCTTGCAAGGGTGCATTTATATGATCTTTTCCAGTTTTTTCAGGTCGTCTGCAGTATTGATGTTATAAAAGGTCCAATCGTTGAAACATTCCGGGTAATCGGCAACCGGAATACGGTTTACCGGTATCTGGCTGAAGACAACGGGCAGTTTGTAAATATGCAGGTCGATATAATCTTTCAGGACCACCGCCATTTCTTTGTGGTATATGGCGCACAGGGGTTCGTAATGGTCATCCCGGTACCACGGAAGGGTAACCAGCTCCTCCCTGCTGTTTGACAAAAGGCATTGAAGGGCAGAGGTGGAAACCAGGGGCGTATCGCAGGAAAGGACAATATTAATTTTGGTGCCGGAAGCTTTCAGGCAGCTATAAATGCCTCCCATGGGGCCTATGCCGGGAATGCGGTCTGGGATAACCGCATAGCCAAATTGTTCATATTCCGGGTTGTTGGCACCGATCAGGATGTTGCTGCACAGGGGCTTCAGGTTGTTTATTGCATATTCGACCAGCGGCCTGCCTGCCAGTCCGGCCAGCCCTTTGTCCGTTTGCATGCGGAAGCTTTCTCCCCCCGCCAGAACGATCCCTGTGATGGGCATCGTATGCTTCAAACGTATGGGGCTTGTTGTTTCATTGCCTTGCGTTTCTTTTTCCATGCTTGCTTAAGCCCTCTGCTATGTTCCGCTGAAGTTCCACCGGGGCAAATGTTTGGTGTCTTATGGCAGCCGGGGTGAAGTACGGTACATGCCTGTCAAAAATAAGAAAAAGTCTCCGACACCATTCATAAAATACCTAAATTTGGATTGTGATGCGCAGGCAAATCCCCAATGTCCTTACAGGCCTGAACCTGTTGCTGGGTTCGGTTTCCATTCCGCTGGCTTTTTTTTCTGTTGAACATGCGGCGTTGGTTATCGTAATGGCTGCTTTTCTGGATCTTTTTGACGGGATGCTGGCCCGGAAGTTCCATGCGGTAACTTCTTTCGGGCAACAATTTGATTCCCTTGCCGATCTGGTTTCTTTTGGTTTGGCACCATCGGTATTGATTTTTCAAATGATGCTCCATTCACAAAACCATCCCGGCATTTATGCCGGTGATATTCCGGTATTTGCTTTCCCGGGAATATTTATCGGATTGTTCGCCGGTATCCGCCTCGGGCGGTTCAATACGGCTCCGGCATCTTCTTTCTTTTCCGGCCTTCCCGCTCCGGCCGCCGGATTAATGATCTCATCCATTCCGCTGGCCCTTTGGCTGGAAGGGGAAAGGGGCGGGTTCCTGATCGAAGTGTATATGGAATATTATTTTTTACTGGCCCTGGTGATCTTTAATTGTGTTTGCATGGTTTCCAGCATACGGATGATATCCCTGAAAATTCCGCTGAAACAATTGCTGCAATATCCGGAAACCATAACCCTGCTGGCCGGGTCTGTCCTTCTGCTGATCCTGTTCCGTTTTTCCGGCATTCCATTGATATTTATATGGTACGCATTGGTTTCAGCCGGATTTGGCTGGGTGCGATGAAGGGGTGGCCGTTGGCCGGATGCTGTATTCCACTATTTTTTTTAAATTTGGACGCAAATTATTAAAAACCAAAAACCGGATACTAATGAAAAAAATGAGATTGTTATTTGCATTCCTTTCTTTGCTTTTTGTGGCCAATGGTTCCTGGGCACAGGAAGAAGAAACGGACGAACCAGAGGGGTATATATTTACGACCATTGAGGAAACTCCCTATACCCCGGTGAAGAACCAATACAAATCCGGCACTTGCTGGAGCTTTTCCGGGATCGGCCTGCTGGAATCGGAAATCCTCAGGATGGGAAAGGATACCTTTGACCTTTCCGAAATGTTTGTCGTCCGGAAAGCATACGAAGCCAAAGCCGACCGCTATGTCCGTTTTCACGGCAAGGTCAATTTCTCCGGCGGGGGCGGGTTTTCTGATGTGATCATGGTCCTGGAAGAATACGGGGCCATTCCGGAAAGTGCCTATGCGGGCAAAGTAATCGGTGAGGAAAAACATGTTCACGGGGAAATGGATGCTGTTTTGAAAGCATACGTTGAGGCGGTGATTAAAAACCGCAATAAAAAGCTTACGCCGGTCTGGGATGAAGGCTTGAACGGCATCCTGGATGCATACCTCGGGGAAGTCCCTGAAACCTTTGAATATGAGGGTACGGAATATACACCGGAAGCATTTGCGGATATGCTGGGTCTTGATCCCGGCAATTATGTGGAGCTGACCTCTTATACCCACCACCCATTTTATGAAAAATTCATCCTGGAGATCCCCGACAACTGGATGCATAGCTATGTGTACAATTTGCCTCTTGATGAACTGATGGAAGTGATGGACAATGCCCTGGAGAACGATTATGCCATCGCCTGGGCGGCGGATGTCAGCGACCGGGGCTTCGGATGGTCAAAGGGTGTGGCCATTGTTCCGGATGAAAATGTAGAGGATCTTACCGGAACGGAGAAGGAACGCTGGGAAGACCTCACAGCCAAAGAAAGACAAAAGGCACTGTATGGTTTCGAAGGCCCCAGGCCGGAAAAGGAGATTACCCAGGAAATGCGACAGGAAGCTTTTGATAATTATCAGACCACGGATGATCACGGCATGCTGATCACAGGCATTGCCGAAGACCAGGAAGGCAATAAATATTATATTGTAAAGAATTCCTGGGGTGTGGGCGAGCACATCCACGCTGGATGGTTTTATGCTTCCGATCCTTTTGTTCAGTTAAAAACCATGTCGATCATGGTTCACAAGAATTCCATTCCCAAAAAGATACGGAAAGAACTTGGGATCTAGGCCCGGATCCCGGAATGCCTGATCCGGAATGCCGGATCTTTTGGATCCATTTTTCTGCTGATCTGTTCGCCTTTTTCAAGCGTGTGGTTTTGGGGAGGGTCTGCTTATTTTTTCTATTTTTGGCAGGCTTGTTATGCCGAGTACGATACTAAAAGACCAAAACCTGCGCATTATTTTCAGCATCACCCTGATGGCTGTGATGGGGGTGGCATCGCTGACACCGGTTTTTCCGGCCATGCGTGAAATATTCGATCTGTCTGCCCGGCAGGTGGGATACCTGGTGACCTTCTTTACGTTGCCCGGTGTGATCCTGACCCCTTTCTTTGGCATCCTCGCCGACCGCCTGGGCAGGAAGGTGGTACTGATCCCTTCTTTGTTTCTGTTTTCCATTGCCGGAACGGCCTGTGGTTTCATGGAATCCTTTACCTGGTTGCTTGTTTTCCGGTTTATACAGGGAATGGGCTCTGCGGCCCTTGGGTCCATAAACATCACACTGATCGGTGATCTTTATGAAGGAAGGAAGCGGGCGGAGGCCATGGGTTATAATGCCAGCGTATTGAGTGTCGGAACCGCTGTTTATCCGGCGATCGGGGGCGGTTTGGCTACGATGGCCTGGTATTATCCTTTTTTGCTTCCTGCGCTTGCTTTGCCTGTGGGATTATGGGTGGTATGTTGTTTGAAAAACCCCGAGCCGGAAAAAGGGCAGAAGCTCGGCAATTATTTGTCCAATACCTGGAAGCTGCTGCTTGACAGGCAGGTTTTGGGCTTGTTCATACTCAGTGTGCTGACCTTTATTATATTATACGGTTCTTTTCTGACCTATCTGCCGGTGATGCTTGGTGAAAGATTTCAGGCCCCGGCCTGGCAGATCGGCGTGTTAATGTCTGCTTCCTCCATAGCCACGGCCATTACTTCTTCTATGTTGGGGCGTTTGACAGACCGTTTCAGCGATCTCACCCTCCTTGTATCATCATACATCCTCTATGTGCTTTCCATGGTGCTGATCCCTTTTGTAATGGGGATATGGCAGGTATTGATACCCGCATTGCTCTTTGGGATGGCTCAGGGAATAAACATTCCGGGTTTAATGAATATTCTTTCCGGTCTGGCACCCCTGAAATACCGTGCCATCTTTATGTCCATCAACGGTTGGGTTTTAAGGATAGGGCAAACCCTCGGCCCGCTTATCATTGGTGCCGTTTACCTTGCCGGTGGCACATTGTGGGCTTTCCTTGCCGGTGCCATGGTTGCGGTGCTCATGATCGTGATCGTTGTCTTCCTGGTTGGCGGAAATGCCATTGCCCGGAAACAAATATAGGCATCCGCCTGTTTCCTGATACCCGGCATCTGTTTTCCACAGGATCCCCGTACCCCTGCCTTCGGTTTTCCCGTAGATAAATCAAGAATTTGCCAATTGATGGATCGTTTTTCGGGGGTTAACTTGCGCATTGAAACCAAATCAGATAATAAGTACGCAAAAAACGCTGAGAATGGACAATGCCGGTCATGTCAAAAAGCCTATGCGGGTAGTTATGCCGCAAAAAGGATCCGGGTGGGTCGATACAAGGTATTTTAGCCACAACCGCCCCCGTTTTTCCGATCACTGGAATGAAAACGACAACACAGCAGAACCATGGGGATGGCAGGAAAGTAAAAAAAGGTATGCAAAAAAAACATTGCCCCTGATCATCACTTTTATAATTCTTTATTTGCCTTTGTTGTAAAATGCACCGGGACAGGCCACCGTTAAAACATATGGCGGCTATGAATTGCCTGCGCACACCGCAAAAACAGTCCCGGAGAACCTTTTGATTATTCCCGTTTTTTTCATCCTCACCCTTTCATCCGTCCATGTGTATTTTGATCAAGCACCCTATGCGGAAATACCAGCTGGAGAAGCTGGGGATGCTGAAGGAGGTGTATGGGGAGCTGGAGGGGTGAAAAAAGGCTGTTCCGGTTTTTCCGGAACAGCCTTGTACCCAGGGCGGGACTTGAACCCGCACGGCCATTGCTGGCCATTGGATTTTAAGTCCAACGTGTCTACCAATTCCACCACCTGGGCGGGTATGGTTTGTTTCATCACAGTGCCGGCAAAAAAAATTCGATATTCCTCCGCATCTGAATATCGAATCTTATCCTGAGCGGAAAACGGGACTCGAACCCGCGACCCCGACCTTGGCAAGGTCGTGCTCTACCAACTGAGCTATTTCCGCAACGCCAAAAGGGATTGCAAATATACATATATTATTTTTTTCTGCAAGAAAAAAAACGGCCGGTTTCGGGGTCATTTTTTTTGGGTGCCCAGCAAACGCTTGATCTCGTTGAGTTTCATCAGGGCCTCCACGGGCGTCAGGGTGTCGATGTCGGTGTTCAGGATGTCATCCTTGATCTGCTGAAGCAAGGGGTCGTCCAGCTGTATGAAGCTCAGCTGAAATTTGTCCGCTGTCTGTTTTTTGTTCCCGGAAGTGCCGGAAAACTGCTCATGGCTATGTGTTTTTTCCAGTTGTTTGAGGATCTCATTGGCCCGTCCAATGACGGTCTGGGGCATCCCGGCCATGCGGGCCACATGGATGCCGAAACTGTGTTCACTTCCCCCGCGGGCCAGTTTGCGGAGGAAAACGACTTCGTTCTTGATCTCCCTTACGGTAACATGGAAATTTTTTATCCTCGGGAAGGACGAGGCCATTTCGTTCAGCTCATGGTAGTGGGTGGCGAACAAAACCCTGGACTTGAACAGGGGGTGTTCGTGCAGGAACTCCGTTATGGCCCAGGCTATGGATATGCCATCGTAGGTGCTGGTCCCGCGCCCGATCTCATCCAGGATGATCAGGCTCCGGTCGGATAAATTATTCAATATGCTGGCCGCTTCGTTCATTTCCACCATAAAGGTTGATTCACCGGAGGATATATTATCGGAAGCCCCCACACGTGTGAACAGTTTATCGATGATGCCAATGCTTGCTTTTTGTGCCGGTACAAAGCATCCCATCTGGGCCAAAAGGACGATCAGGGCGGATTGTCGGAGCAATGCCGATTTCCCCGACATGTTGGGTCCGGTGATGATCATGATCTGTTGCTTCTTGCTGTCGAGGTAAACATCGTTCGGGATATAGTCCTCTCCCAGGGGCAGCTCCTGTTCTATGACCGGATGGCGGCCCCGGAGGATTTCAAGGGTATCAGATTCATTGATGGCGGGCCGGTTGTACCGGTTGTTTTTGGAAACGGCCGTGAAGGATAACAAACAATCCAGCCTGGCCAGCAAAGAAGCATTGAGTTGGATGGGCGGGATGTATTCCACGATGCGCTCAACGACCCTTTGGTACAACCGGACTTCCAGTTCCAGAATTTTTTCCTCGGCTCCCAGGATCTTCTGCTCATATTCTTTCAGCTCTTCTGTGATATACCTTTCGGAGTTCACCAGCGTTTGCTTCCGGTGCCAGTCTGACGGCACCTTGTCCTTATGTGTATTGGTCACTTCCAGGTAATACCCGAAAACATTATTATATCCAATCTTTAAAGAGGATATCCCGGTGCGTTCCACTTCCCGCTTCTGGATCCTTTCCAGGTAATCTTTTCCCGAAAAAACCAGTTCTCGCAGTTCGTCCAGGGATCCGTTCACCCCGCTCCGGATCACATTGCCTTTGGACGGGGCCACGGGCGGGTCGTCCTGTATTTCCTTTTCGATCATTTCCCTCATGCCGGGGCAAAAATTCAGTTGTTCGCCGATTCGCTGCAGTCCCTGGCTGTTTGTATCCCGGCATCGCTTGCGTATCTTTTCAATAGAATGCATGGCCCGTCTCAGCTGAACAACTTCTTTGGGGTTGATCTTCCCGATGGCCACCTTGGATATGATACGCTCCAGGTCGCCGATCAGCTTGAGTTGTGCGGTTAGATCCGATTCCAAAGCCGCATCCTTTACCAGGTAATCCACAACATCCAGCCGTTCTTCTATGGGGCCTTTTTCTTTCAGCGGCAATACAATCCAGCGCTTCATCAGGCGCCCGCCCATGGGGGTATGGGTCCGGTCCAAAATATCCAGGAGGGTCCGGGCATTCTCATTGATGGGGGATATGAGTTCCAGGTTCTTGATGGTAAAGCGGTCCAGCCAGACATACCTGTCCTCTTCTATTCGTGAGATCGTATTGATATGCTTCAACTTTTCATGTTGGGTCTCCGCCAGGTAATGCAATGCCGAACCGGCGGCAACGATGGCATTGTTGAACTCTTCAATGCCAAAGCCTTTCAGGGAGACCGTCCCAAAATGTTCTGTCAGGAGATCATAAGCGAAGTCGCTTGTAAATACCCAATCATCAAAAGTCTTGGTGTAAAATTTATTCCCGAATGCCTCCAGGAATTTGTTCAGTTTGTTTTTCTGCACAATGACCTCATTGGGCTTGAAGGTCTGCAGCAGCTTGTCTATATATTCATTGTTGCCTTCGGTAACGTAAAACTCCCCGGTTGATATATCCAGGAAAGAGATCCCGCTTGTTTTAACACCCAGGTGAAGCCCGGCCAGGAAATTGTTTTCCTTTTTGTTCAGGACGTTGTCGTTGTATGATACACCCGGTGTGATCATTTCGGTAACGCCCCTTTTGACAATGGTTTTTGCCATTTTCGGGTCTTCGAGCTGTTCGCAGATGGCAACCCGCTGTCCTGCTTTGATAAGCCGGGGAAGGTATGTATCCAGACTGTGATGTGGGAAACCGGCCAGATCAACATAGGAAGCTGCCCCATTGGCCCTCTTGGTCAGTATGATGCCTAGTATGCCGGATGCTTTCCGGGCATCTTCACCAAAGGTCTCGTAAAAATCACCAATGCGAAACAACAGCAAAGCATCCGGATACCGGCCTTTGATATCCCTGTACTGCTTCATGAGCGGGGTTTCTGCCGTTGCTTTTTTTGTTCCCATTTTTTAAATTTGCCGTGCCCGGCCAGCCCTGGTTACGGTTTCGGAAGCCCTGGTACTTCACTTTTATCTTTTATCTTTTATCTTTGATCGTTGATCTTGCATAAGTTTATGCGCCCAACAAAAAAAAAATACATCCCGGTAATGCTGCGAAACCATTCTTTAAACAAAAATACGTGAATACATTTTAAATCCGGTTGCTTGCCGTTATTTATATTCAACAATTGCCGGGAACTTTGTTGATAACTTTTTAACAGGAGAAATTGCATGCGAAAACTAAAGAATGAAGAGCTAGACAGGCTGACGACAGAGGAATATAAGCGCTCAGTGAAGATCCCCGTGGTGGTTGTCCTGGACAATGTCCGGAGCCTGAACAACATCGGGTCGGTCTTTCGTACCTGCGATGCCTTCCGGATCAGACAGGTGTACCTCTGCGGAATTACAGCCTGCCCGCCACACCGTGAGATCCGTAAAACTGCCCTGGGAGCGACTGAAACCGTTGCGTGGACATATTTTGAAAAGACCAGCGAAGCTGTTCATTCCCTGAGAAAATCAGGATACACGATCGTTGCCGTTGAACAAGCCGATGAAAGCACCCCTCTGGAATCCTGGGACGTAGCTTCCGGCAATGCCTGTGCCATTGTCTTCGGTCATGAAGTATACGGAGTGGGGGAGGAGATCGTGGGCATGTCCGATATTTGCGTGGAAATACCACAGGCCGGGACAAAGCATTCGCTGAACATCTCTGTCAGTGCGGGAATTGTGTTGTGGGAAGTTTTTAAAGCATTCAGGCAGAACCTGGGGTAGGCGGATGGCTTTTTCCGGTTTGAATTTTGTGTGCGGATTTGAACCGGCGATCCATTACATATCCAAGTTTTTAGAATCTATAAGAATATACAAGCAATTGCAACATTTTCAACTTCTCATGCGTATGAACATTATGCTTTTATACATTGTTAAATATGTTAAATATAAATATTGATATTTCTTTTCTTTTTATAAATTTGTGCTTGTGAAGAGATTTTCACACAATATATTTCCTTTTCTGAATTTATATCGTATATTTGTGTATGGGAGATAAAAACTACATTATCAATAATTTAAAAATTTAGAATTATGAAAAAGAATTACCATTCTTTCATGAAGTTCTTGGCAGTTCTACTGTTGGGGGTTATTCCAATTTTTGCCATCGCTCAGGACACTGAAGACGGCAAATCAGAAAAGTCGGATGCATTTGCAAGGCATTTATACGGAAATATCAATGCCGGTGTTAGTTTAGGCCATGCCGATATTGCAGAGAATAAATGGATCTCACCTACAGAGTCCTGGAGGTTGGGATATGGTGCCAACCTCGGATGGCAGGTCCTTCCTTTTGCCAGTATCCGTGGACAAATCGCCAATGCCCGTATTTTCGGGGAACAAGACAAGGTTGCCCATTGGAATTATAAGGACGTATTTTACGATGCGGAAATCCTGGATTATCACCTGGCCGCTACTCTTAGCTTTACGAACCTAATCTTTGGCTACAAGGAGCGGTTCATTGATTTTTATGGCATCGTGGGGATCGGACAGGCCAATTTCAAGACCGAGCTTATAAACAAAGCCAACGGCGTTGCCCTGGCCCGGAATGGATATGATGATAACAATCAGCTGGGACCCACAGGCGACGGAGATGATGCCGGTATCAACGACCGGACCATGGTCCTGTCGGTCCCGGCCGGGGTTGGATTTGCTTTCCGTGTTGCCAAACGTTGGGACATTACCCTGGAAAGCCAGTGGAAATGGCTCGATACCGAACGCCTGGACGGAACGGTCGTACCCAGGGACTACCCTGTGAAGCAAGATATGCATAGCTATACCGCCATGGGTGTTAAATATAAGTTTGCTTTCGGAGGCGGCATCAAGAAAATGGAAAAAGATTTTGATAAGGTAGAGATCACCGCTACCCCGGACCCGCTGGAAGTACACGGGGATTCTGTTGAAGTTACGGTAAAGGGGACTATTCCGGAAAAATACTTTGATAAGGATGCTGCCATGTATCTTGAACCCAAGATCAAGCACGCCGGTGGTGAAATACCCCTGGAACCTCTGACGCTTAAAGGGGAAGACGTGACCGGGGAAGGCACGATGATCAATTACAAAAGCGGGGGAAGCTTCAGCTATACCCAGAAAGTGCCTTATGAGCCGGAAATGAACGTATCGGATCTCGTGGTCGATCCGGTGATCTATGTCGCCAAAGAGAAAACATACGACTCCAGGGATGAAATTATGGCCCAGGCGAACTATGTTGAGTTGCCACAGCAAAAACTTGCCGATGGGGTCGTTTATACTTCCCGAAAGGTCATGGATGATGAGATCGTGCTTTATGCCCATCACGGATATGAAAAAGAAACCGTTCATACAAAAAAGGCAAAGATCTTCTTCTTTATCAATCGTTATGACCTTAACTGGCGCGTTCCCCTGAATAAAAAAGATGCAACCAAACAAAAACTCCAGGAATTGAAAGACTTCCTTGCCAGGGGCTGGGAAATCAAGGATATCCAGATCGATGGCTGGGCTTCACCGGAAGGGGAAGAAACCTTTAATAACGATCTCTCTGAAAATCGTGCCCACACTGCCTATAAATACATGGTACGTGAGATCAAAAAACTGATGAAGAAAGAATCTTCCAGGCTGGAACTGGAGGATCCCGAAGAAGACATCAACTTCATTGAAAAATGGCACGGACCCGATTGGGAAGGTTTCCTGGCCAATGTGCAGGAGTCTTCCATCAAAGACAAGAACGCCATACTTAATGTGATCCGGTCTGCCGGACAGGAAAAGCGGGAAGAAGAGATCCGTAATATGATCCTTATTTATCCCGAATTGGAAGAAAACCTTCTGCCTCCGCTGCGTCGTGCGATCATTACGGTGAATCTGTACGAACCAAAACGCCCGGATGAACAGATCAAGGATTATGCAACGCAATATCCTGATTCGCTTGAAGTGGATGAAATGCTCTATGCCGCTACAATGCATGAGGACAATGAAACCAAGGTGATGATCTATAAATCCGTCACGGTTCAATTTCCCGACAACTGGCTCGGTTATAATAATGCCGGTGCAATGGAGATTGAATTGGGTAATTTGTCATCTGCAAATGACCTGCTCAGCAAAGCCGATGAAATGCAGCCCAATAATGGCATCGTTAAGAACAACCTCGGGGTCCTTGCCTGCCACAGGGGTGAATACGACAAGGCTGAAATGCTTTTCAGGGAAGCTCAAAAACTGGGTGAAGGCGTGGATTATAACCTTGGTGTTATGGAAATTCTCAATGGTAATTACGGGCGGGCTGTACAGCTCTTTGGAAATACCAAGTGCAAATACAATGTCGGCCTGGCACAACTGCTGAACGGAGATGAAAGTGCTGCAGAGAACACGTTCAAATGTGCTCCCGGAAGTGCGGACTCGTATTATATGCTGGCAGTCATCGGCGCAAGGACGAACAATTCATCGCTGATGTACGAATACCTTGGCAAAGCCATTGAAGAAGACCCGGGAATGAAAAATGTGGTCAGAAACGACAGGGAATTTATTGATTATTATAATGCACCTGATTTTCAAGCCCTGATAAAATAATCAGGTAATTCTTCATAATTCTTCGAAAGGCTTTCCACAAAGGGAAGCCTTTCTGCTTTTCTGAAAGGTATGCCAACACATGGACCGGTGTGTCATGGGTCTTGCCTTGGGTGCGGCGGCTAAGGCGGATACCGGTCCCTGCTCATTGTGTGCTCTGTGCCGGAAAAGTTAGGGGTGATGTGGCGATCTTATCGTACATTTGAACTGCAAACGCTTATTTATGTATACTGTACATTTATCATTGGGAACGAATCTGGATGATAAGCTGAATAATCTGTTAAAGGCATATCGCAATACCGTTGCGAGGGCAGGCCGGGTTACCGGGGGATCTTCGGTATATGAAACGGAACCCTGGGGTTTTGATACGGATAAGCGCTTTTATAACCTCAACCTGATGATCCGCACAGGTTTATCCCCGGAAGGCCTCTTGTCTGTCCTGCATGATATTGAACAGGAGATGGGCAGAAAAAGAGGTGAAAGACCGTATGTTTCCCGCGTTATCGATATTGATGTCCTGTTTTATGAACAATACATCATAGAAACGGAGGACATTACCATTCCCCACCCACGGATCAAAGACCGCAGGTTTGTGCTGGAACCGCTGAATGAAATTGACCCTGCGTTTATTCATCCGGTGTACCGGTTATCTGTGCGGGAACTTTTAAGAAAATGCCCCGATGCATCGGGCGTTGTTCCAATGATTACCTTTGATGAATTCCTCAAGTTGATATGAACCATCAATACATTTCCATAGAAGGCAATATTGGTGCAGGCAAGACCACCCTTGCTGAAAGACTGGCCCGGGAGTTCAATACCATGCTGTTGACCGAACGTTTTGAAGATAATTCATTCCTGCCCAAATTTTACAAAGACCCGGAAAGCTATGCTTTTGCTTTGGAGTTGTCATTTCTGGCAGACCGGTATCAGCAAATACGTGAGCATGTGGCCAACCGGAACCTGTTTCATTCATGCGTGGTATCGGATTATTTTTTCGACAAATCCGGGATTTTTGCCGGCGTTAATTTGAAAGATCCGGAAAGGCGTTTATACAGGCAATTATTTGATATTATCCGTCAAAACCTGCCCGAACCCGACCTCATTGTCTATCTCCACGCAAGCCCGGAAATATTGTTAAATAGGATCCGGGAACGCGGGCGGGGTTATGAAAAGCACATACCGGCCGGGTATTTGATATCCCTGCAGGAAATGTACGTTGAATATTTCCGTCAAAAAGACAGGCAGCGGGTGCTCTGGATCGATATTGAGAAGAAAGATCCCCTGCACCCCGATCATTACGGGAACCTGATCAATCTCCTGGAAAAAGGCCTGCCCCCCGGGATACATTATTTCTGATCCATCTTTGATCTTCACCCTTCCCCGCCCCATCATTTCTGTACAAACGGATCAACCTGCATTTAAGGTGCATTTTTACATTAAATTTGTTAGCTTTGTATATATCCACCAAAAAACATTGCATCATGAAACAGTTTTTTAAGTTTATGTTCGCATCCATGTTGGGGACATTCCTGACATTGATCGTTGTCTTTTTTATCCTGATGGGAATTTTGACTTCTGTGATATCCATGGCTGAAAGGCAGAAAGTAACCGTATCCGAAAATACGGTCCTGCATATTTCACTGGATCACCCCATTGCAGACCGTACACCCAAAGACCCGTTCGGGTTTTATGATATGGCTTCCCAATCCTTTAAAAAACAAATTGGATTGAACGACATACTTGCCAATATCGAAAAAGCTGGCAGGGATGATAAGATCCGGGGCATTTACCTCGATATCGGCATGATCCCGGCCGGGATAGCCACCATTGAAGAAATACGGCAGGCATTGATCGCGTTTAAAGAGGGATCCGGTAAATGGGTCCTTTGTTATGGGAACGGCTATACGCAATCTGCCTATTACCTGGGAACGGTTGCGGATCAGATATACCTGCATCCGGAAGGTTTTTTGGAATTCAAAGGCATCAATCTTGAAACTGCCTTTATTAAAGGCACATTGGAGAAACTGGATGTGGAACCGCAGGTAATCCGGTATGGCGAATACAAGGGCGCTGTTGAGCCATTCATCAGGGATGACCTCAGTGAAGCCAACCGTGAACAGCTTACTGCACTGGCAACGTCGGTCTGGAATACGATGGTAAACAACATGGCCTCGTCCAGGAATATCGATCCGGATATCCTGAATGCGATCGCTGATGAAATTGGCGTATGGGATCCTGATAATGCCCTGGAGCATCGTTTTGTAGATAAGCTGGCATACAAGGATGAGGTCCATGCGGAGTTAAGGCTTAAGCTCGGACTGGAGGAAGATGAGGACATCAATAGCATGCCGATCGCGAAATATACCAATGCGCCGGATCCGGTGGAACGGGAATTCACACGTGACCGTATAGCGGTGATTTATGCTTCCGGTACCATCATGCAGGGAGAAGGAGGCGGAGAGGTAATCGGCGCAAAGACCCTTTCCAAGGCGATCCGCGATGCCAGGAAGGATGAAAAAGTAAAAGCGATCGTGATGCGTGTGAATTCCCCCGGCGGGGATGCCCTGGCTTCCGATGTCATCCTGAGGGAAGTCCTGCTGGCCCGGAATCAGAAACCTTTTATCGTTTCTATGGGTGATCTTGCTGCTTCGGGAGGATACTGGATCTCCTGCGGTGCGGACCACATCGTGGCCGATCCGAACACCCTGACCGGATCCATCGGGGTTTTTGCCATGATCCCCAATATGCAAGGGCTTTTCAATGAAAAACTGGGTATAACCTTTGATCATGTACAGACCAATGCAAACTCGGATTTTATTTCCATAACCAAGCCATTGCCGGATTATCAGGAAAAGATCCTGGAACAGGTTATTGATGAAGTATATCAGGAATTCCTGGAACGGGTATCCAACGGCCGGCAAATGACTACTGCCGGGGTGGATGAAATAGCGCAGGGACGTGTTTGGTCTGGTGTGGATGCCAAAGGGATTGGGTTGGTGGATGCACTCGGATCGTTGAGCGATGCGATCGATGTGGCTGCACAAATGGCTGAGCTGGAAAATTTCCGCCTGCGGGAGTTACCGGAACAGAAAAATCCCTTAGAACAACTTTTTGAAGAGGTTATGGGTGGCAGTCGTGTGGAAACTGCCCTGAAAAATGAACTTGGGGAATACTACAGGTATTATGAATACATCAATTTCATCCGTGACCACCAGGGTGTTCAGGCACGCATGCCTTTTACGGTAAGGATCTATTAAAAAAAGGGGCGGTTCCTTCAAAGAACCCGGCCCCCTTTTTTATCAGTATTTCATTTCCGTCAGACGCTTGTAATTGTTGTACCTCCATTTGGCATTCTTTTCTGCCAGGACAACCAGTTTTTCTGCTTCTGAAGGGAATGCTTTTTTCAGGGAAGAATAGCGTACCTCACCGTTCAGGAAGTCTTGGAACTTATCCCAATCCGGCTCCTTGGAATCCAGTACGAAAGGATTTTTCCCCTCTTCCTCAAGCAGCGGATTGAACCGGTAAAGTTGCCAGTAACCGGATTCCACGGCGATCTTTTCCTCAAGTTGCGATTTGCCCATTCCTGCCCGTAATCCATGATTGATGCAGGGTGAGTAGGCGATGATGATGGAAGGGCCCGGATAGGCTTCGGCTTCTTTGATCGCCTTGAAAAATTGCGACTGGCTGGCGCCCATGGCCACCTGTGCAATATAAACATAGCCATAGGTCATGGCCATCATGCCCAGGTCTTTCTTTCTGATCTTCTTGCCGGAAGCTGCGAACTTAGCGACCGCACCAACCGGAGTGGCTTTGGATGCCTGGCCTCCTGTATTTGAATAGACCTCGGTATCCAGGACCAGGATGTTTACATCCTCACCCATAGCGATCACATGGTCCAGGCCACCGTAGCCAATATCATATGCCCATCCGTCACCTCCGATGATCCAGAAGGATTTCTTGATGAGGTATTGCTTCAAATCAAGGATCTCTTTGGATGTCGCGGTATCCATTTTTTCAAGAAGGGGCACCAGTTTTTTTGTGGCTTCTTTGGATCTTGCTGCGTCATCCATGCCTTCTAACCATTCCTGAACCACTTCTTTGCCCCGGTCGTCCATTTCGCCGTTAAGATCTTTCAGCTTACCGGCAATGCGGTGGCGCAGCTTCTTCACACCAACGGCCATACCGAAACCGTATTCGGCATTATCCTCGAAAAGGGAGTTGGCCCAGGCGGGCCCGTGTCCCGATTCTTTATGCGGACAATATGGGGTGGAGGGGGCCGAACCTCCGTAAATGGAAGAACAACCGGTTGCATTGGCGATCATCATGCGTTCGCCAAAGAGCTGTGTAATGACCTTGACATAAGGTGTTTCGCCACATCCTGCACAGGCGCCCGAAAATTCAAACAATGACTGTGCAAACTGGCTGTTCTTGATGGTTTTTTCTTTGGGTACAAGATGTTCCTTGTACCCGACTTTTTCGTCCATGTATGTCCAGCGGCCTGCTTCTTCCATCTGTGAATCCAGCGGCTTCATGACCAGGGCTTTTTCTTTTGCCGGGCACACTTCCACACAGTTTTCACATCCGGTACAATCCAGGGGACTTACCTGCAGGCGGTAATGGTATCCTTTGAGGTCCTTTCCTGTGGCGTTTATGGTCGCCGTGCCTTCAGGGGCATTTTTCTTTTCTTTGTCGTCGAGCAGGAACGGCCGTATACAGGCATGTGGGCAAACAAAGGCACATTGATTGCACTGGATGCAGTTTTCCGGGATCCATTCCGGTACATTCACGGCTATTCCTCTTTTTTCGTAAGCCGTCGTTCCGGCAGGGAAGGTACCGTCTTCGCGGTCAACAAAAGCACTGACCGGCAGGTCATCCCCCTTGAGGTGATTTATGGGATCGGCAACGTTCCTGATAAAGTCCGGCACGTCCCGTTCTTTTTCCTCATCCATGGGATCTATTTTCGCCCATGATTCAGGTACCTTGATCTCAGTTAGTTCACCACCACGGTCTACCGCTTCCTTATTCATGTTCACGATCTCTTCTCCCTTTTTGCCGAAGCTTTTTACGATGGCGTTCTTCATTTCATCCACAGCTTCTTCGTAAGGGATCACGCCGGATATTTTAAAGAATGCGGATTGCATTATGGTGTTTGTGCGTGAACCCAGTCCGATCTCTACGGCAATTTTGGTTGCATTGATGATGTAAAATCGGATATCGTTTTCGGCCATGAAGCGTTTCATGGAAACAGGCAGGCGGTTTTTTGTTTCTTCTTCGTCCCATATGCTGTTTAGCAGGAATGTACCGCCTTTTTTCATGCCTTTGAGCATATCGTATTTCCCAATATAGGAAGGAACGTGGCATGCAATAAAGTCAGGTGTATTGATAAGATAGGTGGAACGTATGGGGGTGTCTCCGAAACGGAGGTGGGATATTGTGATGCCCCCGGATTTTTTGGAATCGTAAGAAAAATATGCCTGAACAAATTTGTCGGTGCTTTCACCGATGATCTTGATGGAATTTTTGTTTGCTCCAACAGTTCCATCAGAGCCGAGTCCGTAAAATTTAGCCGAGAAGGTCCCTTTTGCGGATGTGTCGACTTCCGGGAGCAGGGGCAGGGATGAGTACTTGACATCATCCACGATGCCGACAGTAAACCTGTTTTTGGGTTCCGGGAGGCTCAGGTTTTTAAATACCGACATGATCATGGCGGGTGTGGTGTCCTTGGAACTCAGTCCATATCTTCCGCCAACGATGAGCGGAGCATCCGCTTTCTTATAGAAAAGGTCCCGGATATCCAAATACAATGGTTCTCCATTGGCGCCCGGTTCCTTGGTGCGGTCGAGGACGGCAATGCGTTTTACGGAATCCGGCAGTACGTTCAGGAAATATTTTTCAGAGAAGGGACGATAGAGGTGTACACTGATCATACCCACTTTTTCGCCTTTTTCTACCAAATAGTCTATGGTTTCCTTGATGGTATCGGTCACAGAACCCATGGCAATAATGATGTTTTCTGCGTCCGGAGCACCGGAATATGTAAAGGGATGGTATTCCCGTCCTGTACGTTTGCTGATTTCCTGCATGTATCCTTCTACAATGTCCGGTATGGGGTCATAAAAGCGGTCGGCCGATTCCCTGGCCTGGAAGAATATGTCCGGGTTCTGGGCCGTTCCCCGTGTGACCGGATGTTCCGGGTTCAGGGCGCGTGTGCGGAAGTCTTTCAATGCCTGGTGATCGATCAGGTCACGCATGTCATCGTTATCAAAGTATTCGATTTTCTGTATTTCATGGGAGCTCCGGAAACCATCAAAGAAATGCAGGAAGGGGATCCTTGATTTTATGGAAGCCAGGTGGGCAATTCCGCCCAGGTCCATGATCTCCTGAATGCTTCCGGAAGCCATGATTGCATAGCCGGTTTGACGTGTGGCCATGACATCGCTGTGATCGCCAAAAATGGAAAGGGCATGGGCTGCTACCGACCGGGCGCTGACGTGAAATACACCGGGGAGCAATTCACCGGATATCTTGTACATATTCGGGATCATGAGCAATAAACCCTGTGATGCGGTGAACGTGGAGGTAAGTGCCCCGGCCTGGAGAGATCCGTGCATGGCGCCGGCAGCACCGGCTTCTGATTGCATTTCTTCTACTTTTACGGTTTCACCAAATATGTTTTCCCTGCCATTTGCTGCCCATTCATCAATGTATTCAGCCATTGTGGAGGAAGGTGTGATCGGGTAAATACACGCTACTTCACTAAAAATATATGCCACGTGCGATGCGGCCATATTTCCATCGCATGTCATGAATTTTTTCTTACTTGCCATATGTCTTGAAATTTAGGACTTTATATGTTGAATATTTCAGGCACGAAATTACTAAATTATATGAAGCCTGGATTCGATTTTCAGGCAAATTCAGTTCCCAATCCCTTTATTTATAATGAATTTAGATTGTTAAAACAGATGGTAATTTTTTTATATTTGTCTGATCGAAAAGACAATAAATTTGTTAAATAAATAAAACAATAGCGTATGGATCTTAGCGTAAATTACATGGGGATGCAATTGAAAAACCCCATCATCGTTGGAGCAAGCAATTTGGTTACCGACCTGAATATTTTAAAGCAACTGGAAGCATCCGGTGCAAGTGCCATTGTATATAAATCCTTATTTGAAGAGCAAATTCATCTGGAAAGCCTGGAACAACATGGTGTTGAAGAGGATTATGCCACCCGGCATGCAGAAATGTCATCATCCATGTATCCGGCAATGGAACATGCTGGCCCGGAAGAATTTCTGATAAAGCTGAAAAGAGCAAAGGAAGCGGTGAATATCCCGCTTATTGCCAGTCTGAACGCCGTATATGAAGAAACTTGGGTGGAATATGCCCAAAAGATACAGGAGGTAGGCGTGGATGGTCTTGAAGTAAATTTTTATTCTGTCCCCAAGGAATTCCATATTGATGGGCGCTCGATCCTTACAGAGCAACTTGATATTTTAAAGAAGGTCAAGGACAGCATTACCATTCCGCTGGCTGTGAAATTAAGCCCTTTCTATACAAACATCCTTTATACCATTAATGAAATGGATAAAGTGGGCGTGGATGGTTTCGTGATTTTTAACCGTTTGTTCCAGCCCGACATTGATATTGACGAGGAGGAACATTTTTTTCCGTATAACCTGAGTTCACAGAACGACAATCGACTTGCCGTGCGTTTTGCCGGACTCCTCTTTGATGAGGTCAAAGCCGATGTGTGCACCAACAGCGGGATATACACCGGGGAAGATGTGATCAGCATGTTGCTGGCCGGTTCGGATGCCGTGCAGGTAGTCAGTACCCTTTATAAGAATGGTGTGGACCAGATAAGTACCATGTTAAAGGAGCTGGAATCCTGGATGGGCACGAAGGGGTATAAAAACATCGGTGATTTCAGGGGCAAACTGTCTAAAAAAACCCTCAGGGACCCTTTCGCATATAAAAGGGCTCAATACGTGGATATCCTGATGAAATCCGAAAAAATATTCAAGAGGTACCCACTGACATAATACTGTGTTGTACGGGCTTTCCGGACAATGCTTCCGGGATCAACCCTCCTGGTATTCCCTGGTGGCTTTCTTGCCGCCTTCCAGGGCCTTCAGGTTGGTTTGTACCATTTCTTCGCCTTTGTGACCGAAAAGTTGCCTGAGGGCATCTTCCAGGTGTTTCATTTCAATTTCCAGGAAGGGAAGGGCTGCGCCAAGGGTTACCATGTTGGCGGATCTTTTGGAGCCTATATCCCTGGCTGTCTGCTCGGCATCAATGATAATATGGTTATGGTGGGACCGGATCTCCGGTAACAGGGCGTTCATATCTGGATAGCCGGGGATGTTCACGTATGGGGTATTGTTTGTGATCAGCCACCCATCAGGCGACAGCATGGGTATATACCTGATGGATTCCATCGGTTCCACAGCGATGATCATATCGGCTTTACCCCGGGGAATAAGATCGGAATGAATGGGACTGGATGACAGGCGCAGGTGTGACTGGACAGCACCCCCCCGCTGACTCATTCCGTGTACCTCAGCCTGTTTAAGATACAGTCCTTTGCTTACTGCAGCCAACCCGATCGTGGCAGCTATGGTCAAGATCCCCTGGCCACCTACACCTGCTAGTATAATGTCTTTTTTCATATGGTATTGCTTTGTTTTTTTAACCTGTTTGGCATCCCCCTGATGACGGACTCCCTGGCATGAACGGGGCCCTGAAGGTTGTCATGACTGCTTTTCCTGTCGGACCTTGCGTTTGGCTTTCATCCTTTTTGCCAGGGTCTGTATACATTCTCTTCTCGGTATGACCACGGAAATGCCTGGATGTTCAAGTTCTTCCCGGATGATCTTTACATTTTTATCGTGTTCTTTGGGAATGGGATTGATCACATGGATATGTTCCTCCTTAACCCCGATCCCTTTGCAAATGTCTTCCAACTTGCCCAGGGCGGCAGAGGGTTGTCCGCCGGTCATTGCCGTGGTGGAATTATCCAGGATAAGCACAGTGATGGGGGAATCGGATATCACGGCATCCAGTAACCCTGTCATGCCTGAGTGTGTAAAGGTAGAATCCCCGATGGCAGCAACGGCCGGCACGAGTCCGGCATCTGCCGCACCAACCGCCATGGTTACGGAAGCGCCCATGTCCACACAGGAGTTGATGGATTCCAGGGGTTTCATTGCACTAAGGGTATAGCATCCGATGTCCGAAAAAACCCGGCCCTTGCTGTATTCCTCCAGGGCGGCATTCAGTGCCCTGAAAGAATCCATATGGGAACAACCCTTGCAGAGCTTGGGCGGCCTGACCTGAACGAGATCCGATACCTTTTGTTCGTCGTCCGGGCCTTCTTTCACGGCTTTCTCTACGATGTCCGGTGTTAACTCCCCGGTTCTTGGCAAGGTGCCATCCATCCGTCCATGCACGGGCTTTCCGGTGTTCAGGAATCCCTTCAGCATGTCTTCAACCAATGGATAGCCTTCTTCGATGACCAGTATTTCGTCACATGCTTCATAGACCTTCCGGACCATCTTTTCAGGCAGGGGGTATTGTGTGATCTTCAGGACCGGGTTTTTCAGGGACCCCTCAGGAAAATTTTCCATAAGATAATTGTAGGCGATGCCTGTGGTAATGATGCCCCGTTTTTTGTCTTCTCCGTCAAAAAACCGGTTATAACCGGAATTGCCGGATTCTTTTTTAAAAACCCCCTGGTTCTCCAGCAACAACTGGTACCGCTTGCGCGCCAATGAAGGCAACAGGATGTATTGGGTGAGGTCTTCCGGTAGCTTTAAGGAATTTTGTCCCACCCCTTCTTTCCGGATGATGCCCGATCTCGAATGGGCCAGCCGTGTTGTGATCCTCATCATTACCGGTGTTCCGTATTTTTCGGATATCTCAAATCCGTACCGGACCATATCATAGGCTTCCTGCTGATTGGACGGCTCAAGCACGGGTATCATGGCAAACTGTCCGTAAAACCTTGAATCCTGTTCGTTTTGAGAGGAATGCATGGACGGATCATCTGCCGAAACAACGATCAGTCCACCGTTTGCTCCTGTTATGGCGGAGTTGAGAAAGGCATCGGCAGCAACGTTCAATCCCACATGCTTCATGCATACCATCGCCCTTTTTCCGGCGTAGGACATGCCCAGGGCAGCTTCCATGGCGGTTTTTTCATTGGCCGACCAAGATGCCCGGATCTTCTTTTCCCTGGCTTCTTTATTTCGTATGACGTATTCGGTGATCTCCGTGCTTGGTGTTCCGGGATATGCGTAAATACCTGATAAACCGGAATCTATTGCTCCCTGTGCAATGGCCTCGTCACCCAGTAATAATAATTTTTGCATAGTATAGGGGGTCTTTATGATCTTGTATGATCACAGCAAAACTAAGAAAAATTCCATATCGTTGATTGCCGTCATGAGCCTTCCCGGAATTATTTATAATAAATTTAATTAAATTTGCCGGAAAGGAGGTTTTGTTTGAATTTTTTAGCACATGCCTATCTTTCCGGTGCGCATGAAAGCGTCCTGCTGGGTAATTTTATTGCGGATGCAGTGAAGGGAAATCACCTGAATGTTTTTCCCGGAGAAGTTGCCCTCGGCATAAGACTGCACCGGGAGATCGATACATATACCGACCGGCATCCTTCTTTCCTTGAAAGTAGCCATCGCATCCGGCATCGTTACCATAAGTTTTCAGGCATCATCGTGGATATTTATTACGATCATTTTCTGGCCCGGCACTGGTCTGATTATTCCGGTACCCCTCTGCCGGAGTATGCTTCGGCGATCCATCGTTTGCTGATCGGGAATTATACCATGCTGCCCTCCCGGTCAAGACGGATACTTCCTTTTTTGGTATCCCAGAACTGGCTCCTGGGTTACAGGTATATGCACGGTCTCCGGAGGGTATTCCTCGGCATGGACCGGCGTACCGGTTACCGGTCCGGAATGAAGCACGCAGTGGAAGACCTGGAAGGGAATTATGAAGGACTGCAGGCAGATTTCAAACGCTTCTTCCCGGAAATGGTCCACCAGGTCATCGGGTTTTTGGATAAAAACGATTTGCCGGTTGGGGATCTGAGGGTGTCTTCCG
>JAGYMZ010000002.1 GCA_018400295.1 Bacteroidales bacterium
CGGCGCTCGGGGACCGTCACGCTGATCCGGTGAAAAAACGGATGAAGTGCAGGGCAAAGATCAAATGAATGCAGCCGTGATGCTTTTGGATTTTTTATGGCATTCATTATTTGCCGTTTGTGATCCGTTCCGACCCTGGTGCGGGATTGTAGAATATAATTCCCAATTCCCAATATATCTTCCCATTGTTTGAAAATGAAAATGGCTTTTTGATTTCCGGAGGGAGCGGGCATCATCGCATTACAGCTTTTACCCTGAAATTCCGGAAGCCGTGACCATTTATCTTTTCTTTTGGCATCCTTTTTATGCAATAAAGGAAGCCGGGTGTTTGTATTGCGATCCGCACAACCTGACCCGGTAGATACAGCGCAGATTGAGAATGGCGAATGATATTTTTTCACATACAGCCCAATAATGACATGAAATAAAACCGGAAGGAGATCGAAAACATGATGAGATTTAACATGGATCATTTCAACAAACTGGCTGCAATTCATAATCCTCATTGCATTAGTATTTTTATTCCAACGCATAGGGGCGGGCAGGAGGTAAATAAAAAGGTTGATGCGCGCAATCTGAAGAACCAGCTTAAAAAGGCTGAAAACGATCTTGAAGGTTACGGCCTTAAGCCACAGGAAATAAATCAATTATTGAGGCCGGTCAGGGACCTTTTAGATGATGATCATTTCTGGACGAAGCAATCGGATGGCCTTGCCATATTCCGTTCGGAGGATCATATGGAATTTTATTCAGTTCCTGTGTATTTTGAGGAATATGTGTATGTTTCAGATCATTATTATTTGAAGCCGCTTGTTCCGATAATTAATGAGAATGAACGATTTTACCTCCTGGCAATAAGTCTGAAATCGATCCGGTTTTATGAGGGTTTTCCCCATCAGATCGATGAGATCGAGATTGACGATCTGGTCCCTCAACGCCTGGAGGAAGTGGTTGGCTTTGATTACCGTCAAAAATATTTGCAATACCGTTCCGGGCAGTCGGCTTTTAATAAAAGCATGTATCATGGCCAGGGTGAGGGAAAAGATGATGAAAAGGAAGAGATCATGAAATTTTTAAGGGCGGTCAATGACGGGCTGATGAAATATCTCCACAACCGGACAGCCCCCTTGTTGTTGGCGGCGGTCGATTATTTAATTCCTATGTATGAAGAAGTTAATGATTATAACAATTTGCATGATGAGCATTTAACCGGAAATCCTGAAGAAGAAGATCCGGTATTGATGCATGAAAAATCCATGGACATTCTGGAGGGGCATTTCAAAAAAGTCAGGAACGAAAAAAAGAAAATGTTTGAACAGGCATTAAGCAATAACGTTGCTTCCTATGAAGAGAGCGAGATTATACCGGCGGCCGTTAACGGTAGGATAGATACGCTTTTTGTGAGAAACCGGGAGGAGATGTATGGTATTTTTGAAAAAGAAACCAACTCCATTCGTACAGACGAAAAAAAAACTGCTGCAAATGCTGATTTGCTTAACCTGGCAGTGGTAAAAACCATTCAAACCGGTGGGAATGCTTTTTTGATCGACGGGGATGAAATGCCGGAAAAAGCCCATAAGCTCAATGCGATATTCCGGTGGACAACCAAATGAGGTCCATGACAGCGGAGCAATGAAGTTTTCCCGGAAGCAGGGTTGTTATTGGCGCTTGCCGCGCATGCCCTTCTTTTTTATTCAGTAATATGGCTTGAACATGAAAATATCAACAGGTTGCTCGGGGTTTCATTATAAGGACTGGAAAGGGGTGTTCTATCCTGGCGACATAGCGGAAAAAGATTTTTTAAAGTATTATGCGGAAAAATTCAATTCCGTGGAGATCAACAATACTTTTTACAAAGTACCTTCGAGTAAAACACTGAAATCCTGGGTTGAAGAAACACCCCGGGATTTCACCTTCACCCTGAAAGGGAGCCGGTACATCACCCATATGAAAAAGCTGAACGACCCTGAGGAGCACCTTGAAAAGTTCATGGATTCCACCGCTGCCATCCTGGGGAAGACGCGCTGCATCCTCTGGCAATTGCCGGGCAATCAACACAAAGACATGGATAAGCTGAAGAACTTCGTTGAAAAGCTTTCCGGGGATATCTGGCATGTATTCGAATTCCGTCATGTTTCCTGGTATGATGAAGATGTGAAGGAATTGCTCACAAAAAAGAACATGGTCTTTTGTTCGGTTTCATGTCCCCTGCAAGATATCCCGGACGATGTCGTGGTGACTTCCGGAATATGCTATGTGCGCATGCATGGCGTTAAAAACTGGTACGATTACAATTATTCTGAAAAGCAATTACGATCCCTTGCTGAGAAAATAAAAGGCTCCGGAGCCAGGGAAGCTTTTATTTATTTCAACAACGATGTAAAAGCCCGCGCCCCGGCGAATGCCATAGAGCTGGAGGAAATACTGAAAAAAGGATAGCGAATACGGGAACCCGTGAGATCCCCCCGTTCCCCATGTGTTAATTGCCATTATGCTTTGGCTTTGCCGGAGGGTTGATATGTTTTCCCTGATAAATGCTTATATTTGATTCCCATTATTGCTTCAGATATTGGAAGAACTGTGTTTAAAGATCAATCTGTAAACCGCATTGGAATGACTTATACCAAGGGCCAGGCATTCTGGCTTGTTCTCCTCAGGATCGGGATAGGCTGGCATTTTTTATACGAAGGGGCTTCCAAAATGCTGGATCCTTCCTGGACTTCCAAGCCCTATCTGATCGATTCACAGGGATTTATGTCTTGTTTTTTTGAATGGCTTGCTGCCCATGATGACATCCTGCTGATTGTGGATATGCTTAATGAATGGGGCTTGTCTTTGATTGGCTTATCGCTGATACTGGGCTTATTTTCAAGATTGGCGGCTGTTGCGGGGGCCCTGCTTTTATTTTTATATTATTTGTCGCACCCTGCCTGGCCCGGACTGGATTATGTATATCCTCAGGATGGGAATTTTTTGATCATTGATAAAATTATCGTTGAAATGCTGGCGCTCATGGTCGTTTATGTATTCCCGACAAGCCATATTGCCGGACTTGCCAGGATATTGCCTGTAAAAAACTAAGGTATTGTTATGGGAAAACAACATAAAGATCAAAGCAAGCATAAACTCAGCCGGCGGGATGTTTTGAAGGGGCTTGTTGCCGTTCCATTCCTGGGGGCGCTGGGGTGGGGGGTGATCCGGCAAAAGTTTCATTATCAGAACCTGAACCGCAATTTGCTTGAGAATGTCAATGTACATTTCCCTGCCGGCATTCCCGGTCTGGTGCCAGGCAAAAAGATCAGGATCGGCATTGTAGGTTTTGGCAGCAGGGGAAATTACCTTGCGAAAGCCCTGGGATTTGCCCATCCGGACGCTGTTGATCAATGGAAAGAACTGGCTGCAAAGGATGATGCCTGGAAGGCGCATTATAATAACTTTATGGACCAGGATGATCTTAATGCAGAGATCACCGCTGTTTGCGATGTATTTGATGTCCACGCTCAAAGAGGGATTGAAACGGCTGCCAACATCCATCGCAATGGCAGGGGCGGCAATATGGGGAAAGTGCCGGTAAGGTACCGGACGTACAAGGAATTGGTTGCTGCCCCGGATGTGGATGCAGTGATCGTAGCCACTCCCGACCACTGGCATGTGCCCGTTGCCCTGGAAGCTGCCCGCAAGGGCAAACATATATACTGCGAGAAACCGTTATCCTGGACGGTCCCGGAAACCTATGCGATCAGAGAGCGGGTAAAAGACAAGGGGATTGTTTTTCAGCTGGGTCATCAGAACCGCCAAACCGATAGCCATCATGCAGCACGTTCCCTGATAAGCCAGAATGTACTGGGCAAGATATCACTCATAGAAGTTTGTACGAACCGGAATGACCCCAAGGGTGCCTGGGTATATGATATACATCCGGAGGCCGGCCCGCATAATATTGACTGGGAACAGTTCATTGGTCCGGCTCCCTGGCATGCCTTCAGCCTGGAACGCTTTTTTCGCTGGAGATGCTGGTGGGATTACAGTACCGGATTGAGCGGCGACCTGTTTACACATGAGTACGATGCTGTGAATCAGATCCTTGAGCTGGGTATACCCCATTCGGCCATAGCTTCCGGCGGCATCTACTATTATAAGGATGGACGGACGGTCCCGGATGTCCTGAACATGGCTTTTGAATATCCGGAGCGGGACCTGACCCTGCTATACAGCGCTACCCTGTCCAGTGATAATGACAGAGGCAAAACGATCATGGGCCACGATGCGTATATGAAGCTGGGCAATACGCTGGTTGTTGATGTGGATCCCCGCTCCACACGGTACCGGGAAAATATTGAAAAGGGTGTCATAGAACCGGGCAAGCCGGTCCTGACGTATGTGCCGGGACAAGATCAGGTGGATGCGGTGACGTCTGCCACAGAACAATATTTTGCCGGGCGGGGATTGCTGTATACGTACCGTGGCGGGAAGCAGGTGGATGCCACCCACCTGCACCTGAAAGAATGGCTGAATTGCATACGCCGGGATGACGGATGCCGGCCAAGCTGCAATATTGATATGGCTTTTGAGGAGGCGATGACCGCCCATATGGGAACCATCGCTTATCATGAGAACAGAAAGGTGTTCTGGGATAAGGACAATGAACGGATCGTCTGAATGTTCACGGTGCTCCCTGATACAGCATCAGGCGCCATGGTTGATAAGGTTCTTTTGCTGTCCGCGGCGAAACCGGAGAATTATGAAAGTGCATCCGTTGCCCGGCCTGTCGGTTTATTGGTAACTCAAACACAACCCTGCATACCATGATCAATACGGGTATCATTGGATTTGGCCTGTCCGGCCGCGTTTTTCATGCGCCTTTCCTGCATGTGCATGAGCAATTTAATCTGCATTCCATTGTTACCACCGGCAACCTGGCCCGGAAGTTTTATCCCAGTGCCCGAACCCTGAAAAATGCCACGGCCCTTTTCGATGATCCTGATATAGATCTTGTTGTTGTATGCACGCCCAATGCTTTTCACGCGGATCTTGCCCTGAAGGCACTGAACTCAGGGAAGCATGTGGTCATAGAAAAGCCGGTAACGCCCCTGGCTTCGCAGGCAGAGGAACTGTTCGAAATGGCCGGAAGGGTGGGTAAATATGTTTTCCCTTACCAGAACCGGCGCTGGGATGGTGACTTTATGACGATTCGACATATTCTCCGGAAGGGATGGCTGGGAGACATCCTGGATTATGAAGTGCATTTCGACCGGTTTGTGCCGCGGGTGGATCCGGGTGCCTGGAGATATACACAAAAAGAAGCCGGCGGTACCCTTTACGACCTGGGCATACACATGACAGACCAGGCTGTTGTGATATTCGGCAAGCCCCGTGCGGTATTTTGCCGGCTGTTCCGGCAACGGAGGCACAGCGTTGTGGATGACAGCTTCGACCTGAAACTGATCTACCCGGACCTCAATGTAACGATCAAATCCAGCGTTTTTGTCAGGGAACCTGGTCCCCGGTTTGTCATTCACGGCTCGGAAGGGTCTTTTGTTAAATACGGGCTGGATCCGCAGGAAGCTCTGCTTGATGCGGGACACATGCCCCGGGGTGAAGACTGGGGGAAGGAAGATCCGGAGCAGTGGGGTCTTATACATGCAAGGATTGATGGAAACATTGTCCGGGAAAAGCTGGAAACATTACCGGGGAATTATATGCACTTCTATGACCAGGTGCATGAAGTTATTCAGCACCGGGCGCAACCTGTAATAACGCTGGAGGAAGTGCTGACCGGACTGAAAATAATTGAGAGATCCATGGAGAGTGCCGGTAAAGAGAATGTTATAAAATATTGATCAGGAATTATGAAAACACGGCGTGAATTTATCCGGAGCCTGTCTCTGCTGACAGTTTCCGCAATGGCCCTGCGGGCTTTTCCCATATCCATGGCCCCTGGCAGGATGATCGGTTTGCAGTTGTGGACGCTGAGAAATGCCATACAGGAGCACACGATGGAAACCCTGAAGCAGGTTGGCAGGATAGGATACGATCATATTGAACCCTACGGCTTTGACGGGGAGTTTTATGGGTATCCGGCAAAAGCGTTCCGCAAAATAACCGAAGACCTGGGCATGAAACTTACCTCAACCCATACCGGTATTACCCTTTCCAATGCAGATCTCCATATTGAGCAGGCCGTGGAAGCCGGTCTGGAATATCTTGTGCTGCCCACACCGGGTGACAGGAAAATGGAAGATCCCGATGATGTGAAAATTTTTGCGGAAGAGATGAACCGGATCGGGGAAAAAGTGCAAAAGGCCGGAATGAAACTCGGATACCATAATCATTCCTTTGAGTTTCAGCCCATGGATGGAGAAATTCCTTTCGACATCCTGCTCCGGGAAACCATCCCTGAGCTCGTCTGCTTTCAGTTGGATATATACTGGATGATCGAAGGGGGGCGGGACCCTGTACGATATTTTCAGGATCATCCCGGCCGGTTTGAACTGTGGCATGTCAAGGATAGGGGCGGGGACGGGAAAAGCACAACGGTTGGGAACGGGACCATAGATTATGCTGACCTGTTCCATTATTCCGGATCAGCCGGCATGAAATATTTTTATGTGGAGCAGGAAAGTTATACGATGGCTCCCATAGAAGCGGCTGCAAAAAGTTATGCGTTTATCAGGGAAAATTTATTGTAAATTGTCGGTTAAACATATTAAATCGCATGCATCATGAAAAACCAGGAAAGAAATCAACGATCCGGTGGACTGAAACGCCGGGATTTTATTAAAAATACAGCCACGGCAGCGGCCGGTCTGACCATTTTGCCGAGTTATGTGATCTCGGGACTGGGTCACCGGGCACCCAGCGATAAGCTGAACATTGCCGGTGTCGGGGTTGGCGGCCGGGGTGGGGCCGTGATCAAGGGCGTCAGCAGTGAGAATATCGTTGCTTTATGTGATGTGGATTGGAAATATGCGTCTGCCTTATTTAATCAGTTCCCCGATGCCAAAAAGTTTTACGACTGGCGTGAGATGTTTGACAGGATGGGTAAGGATATCGATGCGGTGGTCGTTGGTACTCCGGATCATTCCCATGCCATCGTTTCGCTGAATGCCATGAAGATGGGCAAGCATGTATATTGTGAAAAACCCCTGACGCATTCCGTTTGGGAGTCCAGGGAAATGACACGGGTGTCTGAAGAAAACAGGGTGGCCACCCAAATGGGGAACCAGGGGAATTCAGGAGAAGGTATTCGCCAGATTTGTGAATGGATCTGGGATGGTGCCATTGGGGAGATCGAGGAAGTCCACTGCTGGACCAACCGTCCCATATGGCCACAAGGACTGGAGCGGCCCACCGAAGCCATGACACCTCCGGACACCCTGGACTGGGACCTGTTCCTCGGACCTGCGCCCCTGCGGCCTTATAATTCCATTTACCACCCCTGGAACTGGAGGGGATGGTGGGATTTCGGCACCGGGGCCCTCGGAGACATGGCCTGCCATATCATGGACCCGGTCTTTATGGCCCTGAAACTCCGGTACCCATCCCATGTGCAGGGCTCTTCCACCCAGCTGAATACGGAATCGGCACCGGTGGCGGAGGTGGTGACCTATACTTTCCCGGAACGGGATGACCTGCCCCGGGTAAAAATGCCTCCTGTTAAGGTGACCTGGTGGGATGGTGGCTTGTTGCCTCCCAGGCCAAAGGAGCTTCCTGAAGGGGAAATGATGGGAAGGGATGAGAGCGGCGGATGTTTGTTTTCCGGGACCAAAGGCAAGATCATGTGCGGAACTTATGGCAAAGACCCCTTCCTGTTGCCTCTTACCCTGGATGAGACGTATGTGCGGCCGCCGGAAACACTGAGGCGGGTGGAGACCACCCATATGATGGACTGGGTCAGGGCCTGCAAGGAAGATCCGGGAAGCAGGATTGAAGCCAGTTCCAATTTCAGCTATGCCGGACCCCTGAACGAAATGGTGGTTATGGGCGTGGTGGCTGTGCGATTGCAGGACCTGAAAAGAACGCTGGAATGGGACGGTGAAAATATGGAATTTACAAACATATCGGATAACGATGAGATCCGCGTGGTTACCAGCGATAAATTTGCCATCATAGACGGGCATCCGCACTTTGACACCCAGCGTGAAACCATGAATGCCAAACAGGCTGCGGAAGCGTATATTAAACATACATACCGGGAAGGGTGGACAATTTAGGCAAATGCAGCCCTGGACCGGCAATACCCATCGCATTGTGGGGGCTATACCGGAAGGGAATAAATTTTTTGACCCTGGAACGCATGAACATAAACAGCATTTTTAATATAAATCCATGGAAAAATGAAAAAGTTAATCTATGTATGTATCGTTTCTGCCATGATCATTTCGTGTGATTATGCAGGGAAAGAAAACAAAGCGGACACAACCAAAGATGAAGAAGTTGCCATGAAGGAACACAACACGTTGACCGGCCAGGAAAAAGAGGAAGGATGGATGCTGCTCTTTGACGGTAAATCGGCGGACCAATGGAGGGGCTACAATAAGGATGGTTTTCCCGATGGATGGGAGGTGGTGGACGGAACCATCCATTGCATCGGTTCAGGACGCGGTGAAGCCGGCCATGGGGGCGACATCATAACCCGCAGGAAATTTGACAATTTTGAACTGTCACTGGAATGGAAGGTGGATACCGGCGGTAATAGCGGGATATTCTACCTGGCGAGGGAGATCGAAGGAGAACCTATCTGGAAAAGTGCCCCTGAAATGCAGATCCTGGATAATGAAAATCATCCGGATGCCAAACTGGGCATTAAAGGAAACCGCCAGGCCGGGGCCCTGTATGACCTGATCCCTGCCGAACCGCAGACAGCCAGACCGGGTGGAAACTGGAACAAGGTGCGCATCCTGGTATATGATGGTACGGTGGTGCACTGGATGAACGGGAAAAAAGTACTGGAGTATCACCTGTGGACGGACGACTGGAAGAAAATGGTTGAAAACAGCAAGTTCAAAGCGTATGAAATGTTTGTCAACACAGCCAGGTCGGGTCATATCGGTCTGCAGGACCACGGCGATGACGTATGGTTCCGCAATATAAAAATAAAGGAGCTTTAGGGCGCGGGCTTCTGCCCGTTTTTCCCGTTGCGGGGATGTTCCGGAAAGAAATTTGGCGGCCTGAAGAGAATGGGTAATGAGAGATGAATAAAAATCTATATATGCGAAGGGCTTTATTCATAGTGCTCTTGATGTGTATGGCATGCTCGGCCGGGGCCCAGGTGAACAATTACTGGTCGCAGAATTTCAACGACGGCTCTTCCATGCTGGCGGGCGCCGTGGTTGGAGGAGGGGCCGGCGTGGCGGCCATATATTATAATCCGGCGAATATTTCGGAGATCACAGAATCCCGTTTGTCGTTCAGTCTCAGCCTGTTTTCCCTGGATGTATACAAAATGCGCAATGCCCTGGGAAGCGGGATTGATCTGGGAAAAGCCAAAATGATCGCTCAGCCCAGATTTGTGTCTTATCTTATTGATTTGCCCAATAATGACCGGATCAATCTTGAACTGGCTTTTATGAATGTATCCAATTCAAACATCCGGGTTTCGCATGTGGTAGACAAGGAAATTGATGTTCTGACAAGGATACCCGGGAATGAGCGGTATTTTTCCAGTTTTATCATGGATAACCAGAACCGGAATGATTATATTGGGGGAGGGATGTCTTATCAGATCAATGATGGCTTATGGATCGGATCCAGCATGTTTTTGTCGGTAAAAACGTTAAAAAACCTGCAGGATCTTCAAATTGAGGCGAGCCCGCTTAAAGATACGATATACATAAACAATGATCCCGTGCCGTATTATTCTGCGGTCTTTCAAAAAACCAATGAAGTGCGGTTTCAGAATTACAGCTTGCTGTGGAAATTCGGATTATCCTATGAAGTCGAAAACATCCGTTTGGGGGTCAACATAACAACGCCATCGATCAATATGTTCTCAGCGGCTGAATATGTCGGTAAAAAGCAATTGCAGAGCAATATTTCCGATGCGGAGACAGGCGTGTTCCTGCCCGATTACGCCATCATTGATGCACAGAAGAAAAGGGATGTAAAAGTACGGGTCAGGACCCCCTTTGCAGCCTCCCTTGGCTTGACATTCAGCTCGCCGGATGTTCCGGGGAAATCTTTCTTTGCCACTGTTGAATTTTTTTCTGGTGTTTCAACATATACCATGCTTGATGCAAAACCTTATCCTTATCCCATGATGTCGGACTTTTCCGGCATTGATTCAACGAATTACATGGACTTATACGGGGGAGCCAGGGACCTGGTTAATGTTGCCCTGGGCTACCGGTGGAAAATTTCCGGCAATATTCTTTTGATGAGTGGCTTGAAGACCGATTTTAATTTTATGAAGGGATTGGATATTGAAGATAAGACTCCCAATAAATATAACCTGAATATTTATCACGTTACTTCGGGCCTGCGTTTTAAACTTGAAAAGAATGTCGTTCTTTTCGGTATCCAGTATTCCTTCGGATGGAACCGAAACATCCGGCAGATCGTAAATTTTGACCATCCTGCGGAGTATAATGCGCAGGAAGGATATCCGCTGGTGGGGAACCGCCATCAAACCATGGACCTGTTTTACAACAGCATCAGCTTTTTCCTGGGTGCGACATTGAATTTTACGAAAACCGGGAATTGACGGTTCGTTTTAGGTTTCGTCTTTATGATATATATGATACATAAACCGTTTAATTTTTTGCGTGGCGGTTTTCTGGAAAGGGTTGGCCTGGATGATGATCTTCTGAAGCTGGGAGAATTTATTCACTTTTGAATTAATGTACCTGTGAAGTTCCGGGACCAGCTCATTCTGGATGGTTTCTATGCGATTCGAAACATCTTCTTTGAGGTCGCTGTATTTTTGTTCCAGTTCCTCGCGGTTGAAATGAACAAGTGCCACCAGCTTGCCTTTCTTTTCAATGACCAGGGATTCCACCACATGCCTGAAATTGTTAATGATGGATTCAATTTCTTCCGGATAAATATTTTCCCCGCTGGCACCAATGATGAGGTTCTTTTCCCGTCCCTTGATAAAAAGGAAATTGTCTTCATCGAATGCACCCAGATCCCCCGTTTTTAACCATCCGTCTTCTGTTATGGTGGCTTTGGTGGCTTCCGGATCCTTGTAATATCCGGCCATGATATTCGGTCCCCGGGCCCATATTTCACCTTCACCGGTTACCGGGTCCGGATCATGGATTTTCAGTTCAACGCCATGAACAGCGGGGCCGGTGGATTGTAAGCGGGTAGTTTTTGCATTTACCCCGGCCAGCAGCGGGGCAGATTCCGTCAGGCCATAACCGATGGCATAAGGGAAACGGGCTTCTTTAAGGAATTTTTCAACGTTTCTGTCAAGTTTGGCCCCACCGATCCCAAAGAATTCCATATGGCCTCCGAACGTTTTTTTCAGCTTATTTCCGGCGAGCCTGTTCAATCCTTTCCGGAATACAGGAATGCGGTAAATAAATTTCATAAAACGGTTCCGCTGGAATTCCGGCAATATTTTATTCCTGTATATTTTCTCCATGATCAGTGGAACCGAAAGCATGGCTGTTGGTTTTACCTTTTTGAGTGCAGGCAGCAGAACGGGCGGTGTGGGGGGTTTCCTGAGGTAATATACACTTGTCCCATGCATGAGGGGCAATATAAAGCCAAGCGTGTTTTCATAGGTATGTGATAACGGCAACACAGACAACATACGGTCCCGTTTTGATAAAGGTTGTATCTTCCAGGCTGAAAGCGCGTTAAAGGTGATGTTTTTATGCGTGAGCATCACCCCTTTGGATTTACCTGTTGTGCCGGAGGTATATATGATGGCTGCCAGGTCATCCTCTTCAATTTGGTAGCGGATACCGGGTTTTGCCCCCTCTTCGAATAGTACAGAAGAAGTTTTACCCTTACTGGAGAAATCTTCCAGATAAATGATGTTTTCTAACGAAAGCGTATTCAATCCTTCGATCCTGGATTCCATGCTGCGGGATACGAACAAGATCTTTGCGTCGGAGTGTGCCAGGATATTTTTGATCTCCTCAGGATGAAAGTCGGGAAGTATGGGTACTACAACGGCTCCCATGAAGGTTATTGCCAAATAGCTTATGCCCCACTTGGGCATATTGGGCCCCAGCAAAGCAACCTTATCGCCGTGTTTAATGCCGTGCCTTTCAAGAAAAGCCATGGTTGCTTCCACCTTTTCTTTCAGCTCCGAATAGGAGAGGGCATATTCCCCTGCAAATCCCAGGGATGGCAAGTCCGGATA
Organism: Bacteroidales bacterium; assembly: GCA_018400295.1. GTDB lineage: Bacteria > Bacteroidota > Bacteroidia > Bacteroidales > B18-G4 > M55B132. The sequence goes on from JAGYMZ010000002.1 coordinate 12,317, forward strand.
CTGTTCAAAGGATTTGCCTATCAGATGGGGTAAGGTATATTTGTGTGTTTTTGTCATCACAGGTTATTCAATGGCCCGTAAAAATACTTAAAGTTTAAATCATGGCAAATATTTTCCTGATAATAATACTTTTATGCTCAAATATTATTCATACTCAACATATAAACAATCTGAACAAGCTTTGGTTCAGCAGGTTGGCCGGTATTTGAATGAAAATATGAAAGTGTTTCGTAAATGATTTGTTCAAGGCATTTCTGATGGGCATATCTTCAAAACAGCCCTGTCAGAAAAATTTTCCTTTCCCGGGCCCTGCTTTTCTCGTTGTTATTTGTTAATTTTATGAATCAAAAAGAGCCGGAACATATGGAACATTCAAATTCAATAGACCCCAAAGTAATCGCCGTATTAAGTTATGTTACCTTCATAGGGTGGATCATCGCCATTATTTTTCACCAGAACAACCGCTCAGAATTCGGTGCGTTCCACATAAGGCAATCCCTTGGTTTGTTTATTACAGGCCTGGTCTTTGCTTTCATCCCGGTCGTCGGGTGGATCCTTAACGTTGTGGTGTTCATCTTTTGGTTATTGGGTCTGATATATGCTGCCCAGGGGGAGCAAAAAGTTGTGCCGCTGGTTGGTGATTTTTATCAGAACCTCTTCAGGGGATTGCATTAAAACCATTGCCGGGTATAACTTTTCCTTATATTTGTGCCGTTTTCCTGATCAATGACTTTTCGGTATGAAAAAGATTTCCAAAACGAACTATCGGCTGCGGTCGATCGCGTCCGGTGCGGTATTTGACGACGAAGGGTGGACCCTTGAGGCCCCGGATGAACTGAGGCCGGGATTGATCCGGGCACTGTATGAAAAGAAACAAATAGATTTCAAAGATCCATCCCTCGGCATATACCGTTTTGCCGACTGGCTTCCGGTCAACAATTTCCTGGAAGGGTCTTCGGCTCCGGTGACGTATAAAAGCGAAGGGTTGGCCGGGCAACTTGGCTTAACCAATCTTTACATCACCTTCAGCGGTTATTGGCCGGAAAAGGATGCCTTTATGAACACATGTTCATTTAAGGAAACCGAGGCTTTTTCTGTTTGCGGCCGTTTAAACCACTGTAATAGCAAGGTCTTGGTGGTGGCTTCTGCAGGCAATACTTCAAGAAGTTTTGCCCGTGTCTGTTCCGATCATAAGATCCCTTTGTTGATCTGTGTCCCGGAAGATAATACCGATGCATTGTGGTTTGATGCGCCCATCGATGAAAATTATGTAAAACTGATCGTCAGCCGCACGGGAAGTGATTATTTCGACGCCATTTATTTATCCAACATTGCCTGCCGGCATCCGGATTTCATCCCGGAAGGGGGCGCGAAAAATATTGCCCGCCGTGATGGTATGGGCACCACCGTGCTCTCCGCTGTGGAACATATTGGAAGGATCCCGGAATATTATTTCCAGGCCATTGGAAGCGGCACCGGTGCCATTGCAGCCTGGGAAGCTTCGCTCAGACTTTTGGAGGACGGCCGCTTCGGGACTCACAAAATGAAACTCATGGTTTCACAGAATCATCCTTTTACACCCATCATGGATTCCTGGCTGGCCGGTTCCAGGGATATCCTGCCCATGAATGATGAAGAAGCCAGGGGCAAAGTGGAAAAGATCATGGCCAAGGTATTGTCCAACCGAAAACCCCCCTACGCACTGGCCGGTGGTTTGTATGATGCATTAAAGGATGCCGGAGGCGAAGTCCTGGCTGCAACCAACCGGGAAGCCGAAGAAGCCGGCCGGCTCTTTGAAGAAATTGAAGGAATTGACCTGCATCCTGCCGCCTCAGTTGCTACGGCCACGCTGATCCGTGCGGTGAAGGATCAAAAGGTGGATAAGGACTCGCTTATTATGCTGAACATCACCGGAGGAGGTGAAAAGAAGTTCATGTCCGACAAAGCGCTCTATTATTTAAAGCCCTCTGAAATTTTTGACATGAATCCTACCGTGGCGGAAGTCCATGCACGTTTGGATCGGTTGTTTTAATTGCCTGTATTATTCGTGTTCAGAAAGCAGTTCTATGATCTTATGGTTGAAGGCCGGTATATCTTGAGGATTCCGGCTTGTGATCAGGTTCCCGTCCGTTACGACTTCTCTGTCTACCCAGTCTGCCCCGGCATTTTGAAGATCTGTTTTAATGGACGAGAACGAGGTCATGGTTTTTCCCCTGAGCATACCTGTTTCGATTAAAGTCTGGGCACCATGGCAAATGGCGGCAACGGGCTTATTTTTTGCCAGAAAATTGCCTGCCAGTTCCACAACCTTTACATTCCTTCGCAGTTTGTCGGGGTTGATCACCCCGCCGGGAAGTATCAGCATGTCATAATCATCCGCATCCGCGTCATCAACGCTTACATCTACCTTGTATGTGCCGCCCCAGTCTGTATGGTCCCATGCTTTCAGGTCTTCTGTGCAGGGTGAGACAATATCCGTCCGGGCTCCGTTTTCTTTCAGTGTTCTCAACGGACGGGTCAGTTCTTCTTCTTCAAACCCGTTTTCTACCAAAAAAGCGATTCTTTTATTTTCCAGTTTTTTTATCATACCTTGTTTTTTTTATACATTCCTGCAAAAGACAGGCAACCTCTAATGTTTAGCATTATGTTCTTTCTTTTCCGGGTTTCCTTTACAAGGATTTGCGCATCCCCCGGTTCCCTTCATAGCATACCAAAAGCCGGCCGGCAATTTCCCGGATCCTGTCTGTTCTTTATTGGTGGGGGAAATGCGGGAACATGGTCCGCCATTGACTAATGTATCTGTGGAAATATATTCCCAGGGTGTACCATTCTTTCCGGATTGGCGCTTTTGAACAATTTACGGCATTCAGGCATTTATCAATCTAAAACCAACGTAATTATGGATATATATTTTGCAGGGAATAAAAAAGTGTATGCGGATGTTGCCGGGTTTACCATCAAAACCGATCAATCGCCTCAAAGTGGTGGCGAAGGTGAGTATCCGGAACCATTCATGATTTTTTTGGCTTCCCTTGGCGCATGTGCAGGGATCTATGTTAAGGTTTTTTGCGACCAAAGGGGGATACCCACGGAGCATATAAAACTAACGCAGGATCAGCAGTTTAATCCCGTAAAAAAAATGATCGATACCGTTCGCATTCAAATCCATGTACCGGATGATTTTCCTGAAAAATATGAAAAGGCCATGATCCAAACGGTGGGTTTGTGTACTGTCAAAAAGCATCTTCATGAAGAGATATCGGTTGATGTGCGTGTGGAAAGAGGTTCCTGATATTTTCCGCTGATTGTTGTTTTAGAGCAGGATCAATCCCAGGACCGTAACGATCGTGATCATTAGTAAGAATATAAGGACCAGGCGTTTTCTGTATGCTTTATTCTTTTTTCTGAGATCGGTGATCTCATTTTTGAGTTCCTGGATTTCGAAGACATTGGATATGGATTTGATCAGGTTTTCAAAAAAGACGTCATCTTTCAATATGTAATCAACCGCCCCCTTTTTCAATAGATTTACGGCTTCTTTCAGGTCCTCCATGGAGGTAAGCATAATTACGTTCAGGCCGGGATATTTTTGAAGGGCGATCCTGAGTATTTCTGCGCCGTTTTTAGCATTGGGCACGGTGCTGTCGAGCTGATAATCCAGAATGATCACATCCGGTGTTTTATCCAGTTGGGCGAGCATGTCTTCTCCGGTATGAAATACTTCAACATCGCATTTCATGCGGTTTTTCAGTCCGTTGCTTACGGTGGAAGCGAAAAATTCATTGTCTTCAACAAAAAAGATGCATTTTTTTGTATCCATTTTTTGTCCTTATTTGAGGTTTTTTTGCAGGAAACGGTTTTCAGATACAATGTCATCTGCTTTATTACCCAGGAAGCGTGCTTTTATTTTGTTCAGGATGATCCTCCGGATATTGAGCATTTCCGTCAGAAGGACGGCCATTACAAACAAGACCGGAATGGAGAAATTGGGATTCAGGTCTTTCAGCAAAAATCCCGCTGCGATGATCGATAGATTGGAAACATAAAGGATGATGGCGGCTTTTTTATGATTATAACCGGTTTCGGTCAAAAGGTGATGAATGTGATTTTTATCCGGCCGGAAGGGTGATTTTTTATGTTGGATCCTGACGATGGCAACACGGATTGTATCGTAAACCGGAATTAACAAGATGCCTGAGATAACGATCATAATATTTCCTGAAATGTTGATGGCGGAGGAGATCGCTGTGGCATGTTGAATGATGAAGATCCCAAGCAGGCTCATGGTGAAGCCAATGACCAGTGACCCCGTATCGCCCATAAATATTTTCGCCGGATAAAAATTATACCTCAGGAAAGCAATTAAACTTCCTGCGAGGGCAAAAGCAATCATCCCGAAGATATAATATCCGGAAAGGGTAAGGATAACCCCCATGAAAACAGCGTTGATCAAAGCGATCCCCCCTGCCAGTCCGTCGATGCCGTCAATAAGGTTAAATGCATTGGTTACGCCGGCGATCAGGATGATCGTCAGTATGTACTGGGCCACGACCGGGATTTCATAAATGCCCAGAAACCCGGAAAGCGATTCGATGCGGATTCCGCTGAATGCAATGAGAAATGCCGTAATGATCTGGAAAAGCAATTTTCTGGATGCGGAAAGTTCTTTCAGGTCATCTATGATCCCGAGGAAAAATAAGATCAGTAATGAAGCGGTGATAAAAAGGATCTGGGCATTGATACCGGGAATTGTCCAGGGAAGGGAAGCAATGAAAAATCCCATAAAAATACCGGCCCCGCCGAGCGTGGGTACGGGAACCTTATGTGCTTTCCGTTGGCCGGGGATGTCAACAAAATTGTGTTTTTTCGATATCCGTATGATTGGGGGAATGAGTACATAGGTGATGATAAAGCTTATCAGGATGACTCCCGGAATATTAATCCACAAATCATGCACCCCGGCTATATGGTATAATCCCGAATTATTCAATAGTGCTTGCATCTATGCAAAGGTATAAACAGATCTGAATATTTTAGTTTTTTGATACCGCATAAATCCTTAAATTTAAATTTTCTAACGGTGAATGATCTTTTCGACCTGTTTTATGCGATATATTATGAAGTTTTCAATGGCTTCACAGCACAAATTGCTGGTACAGGAAAAGAGATTGCCCTTGAGAAATGGTAATTCCTGTGCCATAAACGGTAATGGATCATTCCTTTTTAACGAATGTATAAAAAATTTGTTTAAATATTCAACAAATATTATTGAATAATAGCCGTTTGCACTTATTTCCGGTGGCAGATAACCTCTAAATGAAAACTGACATATACAACCATGGACAAAACTTGCTTGCAGATACTAAAAATCCTTGACACATTTACGCAAAAACTATCCGGTTTGGATGATCTGAATTTCCTTGCCAGGGAGGTTCATAAGATCGTTGAAGGGATTTTCCCGGAGGTTTATACAAGTTTATACCTGTACGATACCGGTGAAGGCCGTCTTCAATTATTGTTTTCCGCAGGATTGGACAAGAAAGAAAAGGAAAGTGCGGAAAGTACCGCGATGGAGCGCCATCCGGGACATGTTCTGAAAACAGGGGAACGTATACTTGTCAGCGATGCGGCAAACGATCCACTGAATTTCTCTGCGAACAGTCCGTATCGGTTTACAGTCCGGTCCGGGGTTTATATTCCGGTAAAAAATAATGGCACGACCATAGGGGTCTTAGAAGTTGTCGGTGAAGGAAAAAATCGCTTTTCCGGAGAAGATGCCATATTGCTTTCTTTCATATCCAACCTTGCGGGATCCATTTATGGCTATATCCGTACCATGAACGAAATTCTCAAGGCAAAGGATGCAATTGAGCACCTTTCCAGTTTCCCTGTTCAAAATCCCAACCCCGTCATCCGCATCTCTATGGATGGCATTGTCTTGTTTGCCAATCCGGCCAGCACCGGCCTGTTAAAAGCCAGGGATTGTTATGTTGGCAAAAAGGTAACCCCTGACCTGCAGCAACTGCTGGATAAGGCCAGAGGATCAAACGCCGTTTTTGAGACCGAAATGAACATTGGCGACAAGTACTATTTAATGGTGTTTGACCCGCAACCGGAGCATCATTATATCAATATATACGGTCAGGAGATCACAGACAGGAAATTGGCCGAAAAAGAGCTTAAAAAGCATGCATTAATTGCCCGGGAGACTGATAATGCGTTGATCATTACGGATAAGCATGGTCGTGTTGAATGGGTGAACAGGGGGTTTACCCGCATCACAGAATACTCCCTGGAAGAGATCAAAGGTAAAAAGCCGGGAGATGTATTGCAGGGGCCTAAAACGGACCCAAAGACAATTGACCGGATAGCCCGGGCCATTAAAATGAAAGAGCCGGTTGAAACCGACATTCTCAATTACACGAAATCCGGCAGGGAATATTGGGTTCAAATGCACATACAACCTGTGTTCGGGGACAACAACCAGATACTGAACTTTATTTCTATTCAGAGCGACATAACCGAGAAGAAGTTATCGGAGATCCGGCTGAAAGAGGCAAAAGAAAAGGCCGAAGAAGCCTCCAAAACCAAAGAACGGTTCCTGGCCAATATGAGCCATGAGATCCGTACACCCATGAATACGGTGCATGGTATGGTTCAGTTGCTTGAAAATACGGAGCTGGATAATGAGCAGAAAAACTATGTTGAAAGCATCCATTTGTCGTCTCACAACCTGCTCCATATCATTGACGATATCCTGGATATGTCCAAGATCGAATCCGACATACTTCAGTTGGAACAAAAGCCTTTCAATCTGAACATTTTGATCAGAAAAATGGTCCGTTCCCTGGAATACATCGCGGTTGAAAAATCCCTGCTGCTAACCCATAAGGTCGATGATCGCATAGCTCCTGTTTTAATGGGCGATTCGTCGCGGCTGAATCAGATCCTGCTCAATCTGTTGGGCAATGCGATAAAATTTACCACCACGGGGTATGTCCGGATTAATTGCAGGCTGGAGCAGGAAAACGAAACCGGCAACAAGGTCTTGTTTTCTATTGAAGACAGTGGCCAGGGAATATCCCGGCAAAATCTGGAAAACATTTTCGAACCTTTTCGCCAGGAGGATGACAGTCATACGCGGACTGCCGGGGGCACGGGACTGGGACTGGCCATCAGTAAGCGCTTGATTGACCTGATGGGAGGAGAGATCAGGGTCCACAGCGAACGGGATAAGGGAAGCAAATTCTGGTTTGTCCTGGAATTTGCAAAGGGGCTTGAACAAGATCTGATAGAACTTGAGCGAAAAGCCATCGTAGATCCGGATATCCTGAGAGGGAAACGGATCCTTTTGGCAGAAGATAACCGCTTCAATCAGAAGATCGTCGAGATCAATGTCAAGAAGTGGAATGCGGAGCTGGATATTGTGGACAACGGCCTTAAGGCTGTTCAGGCCGCCAGGGACAAAAATTATGACCTCATCATTATGGATAAGCAAATGCCGGTGATGGACGGGATCCTTGCCAGTCGAAAGATACGGGGGGAGCTGGGTAAGAGCATTCCCATTCTTGCCCTCACGGCCAATGTGATGAAAGAAGTCATCGAAGAATGTTACGATTCCGGAATGGATGATTACCTTGCCAAACCATTTGAACAGGATGTGCTTTTTGAGAAAGTGTGTATCCTGTTGGGAAAGGAGGTAAGCTATTCCATCCCCGAAAACATTAGCAGTCGTGGATTTGAAAAGGAGATTGAGGGCAAGGCGCTGTTCCGGCTGGACAGTCTGAAAGCCCTTGGTGATGACCCGGAATTTATTAAAAGTTCCCTGACCATTTTCATCAAATTATCGGAAGAAGGTTTGCGGGATTTGAACGAAGCATTCAGAAAAAAGGATTATCAGGCACTGGAAAGAAAGGCGCATTTTCTGAAATCCAATATCCTGCAACTTCAGATAGATGTTCTGAAGCCGGTGGTTATTGATATCATGAAGTTTTCATTGCAGGAGCCCATGCATGATCAGTTACCGCCACTTATTGAGAAGATGAATATTGTTTTGGGAAAAGTTATCGAAACGATCAAAAAAGAATACGATGTCTGATCCTAAGCATGTTTGAAGAATTGCTGTATCTTGGATATGTTCTTGATCAATATGGCCGGAAATGGTTGAATGCTGTTATTATTCATGGCCCGTATGTCTTCCCTTGATTTTCGCAGGATGTTTTTGATGTTCTTGTTGCTCTGTCCGCCGATGCGCATTTTTACAATGATTTCCGGGAGATAATGGGTGCTGATGCGGTATTTCCAAAGGAACCTCAGTATGGAATCATAATCGGCCGCGATTTTGAAGTTCAGATCGAATTTTCCGTATTTTCCGTATATTTCTTTTTTAACATAAAATGCCGGATGGGGAGGCATCCAGCCCCTTTTCAGTTTGCGAAGACTGAATTCGCCTGCTTTCCAGTACCTGAGTGTCTTTGCGGTGTTTTCTTTATGCACGTATAACAGGTCCCCGTAAACCGAATCGGTTTTTTGTTCTGAAAATGTTTTTGCAATGTTTTTGATTACATCCCTGCTTGCGAGGATGTCGTCCGAATGCACAAACCCGATCACGTCACCACCGGCCAGGTTTATTCCCTTGTTCAGTGCATCGTACAATCCCTCATCCGGTTCACTGATCGATCTGGTGATCTGGTCTCCATACGAATGTACTATGTCCATGGTATGGTCTGTGGAATTGCCGTCCACAATAATATACTCTATATTTTCGTAATCCTGGGCCAGTACCGACTCGATCGTATCCCTGATGGATGCCGCACTGTTGTATGAAGTGGTTATCAGCGATATTTTAAGATGTGCTTCCTGCATGATGGTGTTATTGAATGATCCGGTCCTTTACTTTAACAGCCGGGTTGCCCTGGTAAATGGAAAAGGCTTCCAGATCACGGTTTGCAAGGGAACCGGCCGTCAAAACGGAATGGGAATGACATGTGATCCCCGGCGCCACTATGCTTTGGGCCCCGATCCAGGTGCCTTCCTCCAGTATGATCTTTCCGGTGATCAGGTCAAAGCTGCTTCGTGTATAATTGTGATTTCCGCATAAAAGCATGGCTCCCTGTGAAATGCAACAATTATTTCCGATGACCACATCATCCAGATTATCGATCCAGACCGCTTCGCCAATCCAGACATGATTGCCGATCTCAAGCCGCCAGGGGTGTTTGATATTCACCGAGGGCTTTATGACCAAGCCTGTCCCTGCTTTTGCACCGAACATTCTGAGCAAAAATCTTTTGAGTCTGCTACAGGTGGAAAAAGGACATTTGAAAAACACAATGTTGGTTATAAACCACAGGCCCCTTTGCAAAAATCCCGCCCCCGGGGTATAATCGCCGGGATCGTATTGTGACAGGTCTGTTTTTTTCATTGGAACAACTTTTTACTATCGATCAATAATTGTTTGTTGCTGAAGAATTTCCTGGCTTTATCCAGGGCCCCTGCCGACCATTTCACATATTTTTCATGGTCCATGTCAAGGCAATGCTTTACCACCGATCCAAACCTGGCTTTCTGCTCCAGTGGAATATCCCAGCCTGCGTTATCCGCGGCCAGGTCCCTCCATGGTGTTTTATCGGATATGATCACCGGGCATCCCGCCATAAGGCTCTCCAGGATGCTGTGGCCGAAGTTTTCACCCTGGGTAGGCATCAGCATAAAATGATAATCCATGAGCAATTCCGGTATGTTGTCTGCATGGATACTCCCTTTATGCGTTACTTTAATATTTCCCGGAAGATCCTGGATCAGATGTTTGCATGATTTCCAGTATTCCTGGTTATAAATCTCACCAAATATATCAAAAATCACTTCTCCTTTATTCACATGACGCAGGATATCAATCGCATATCCTGTGTTTTTCTCGGGTGAGATCCGTGCTATGCTGACCAGCCTGAGATTTCCGGGGATTTTTTCCCTGCCGGGCAATTTGCCGGGCAAATGTTTCCTGGGAAGGTTGGGTGCCAGAAATATATTTTTTTCCGGAATGCCGAGGTTCTTCTGAATATCGCGGGATTCCCTCTCCATTGTTGCATGGAATTCTGCTTTCCTGTATAAACGGGTGAGCCGGCAAAAGACAAAGAATAGTTTTTTCAGCCATTTTTTGGCGCTGAAGGTCTGGTCCGACAGCATGCCCCGGGGCGCTACCATATGCTTCTTCCGGTAGATACGGGAATAATACACGGGCACTATGGAAAAATAAAACGAATAGATCCCGTTGATGTATATTTTATCATAACTGCCCCTGATGAAGGAAAGGATGGTCTTTCTGCATAGATGATCGCGGGAGATATAATATACGTGTATGTTTTTCCGGATCTCGTTCCATTCGTTGGCACGGACGTTCGCATAGGGTTTGCTGCTCATATAATCCGTGTTCCTTGTGACGATATGAAAAGCATATTCATTGCTGAGCTGCTCCGTCAGGTTCAGCAACGAACGGACAGGCCCTCCGGCCTTGTAGCCCGGCCAGAACCAGTCAATGAAAATCAACACAGATGTCATGAATGCATTCCTTTCTCTTTCCTGTTTAATGCTTTGTTTTCATCAATTTGATGCCTGAGGCCCGGTGCTTTCCCCCATCACTTTTGCGTATAGATCTGCATATTCCCCGGCTATTTTTTCCGGGCGAAAACGTTTTACATTTTCCAGGCCCTTTTGGATCAGGTCGTCCCTGAATTCTTTGTCCTCAATGATCTTTATGGCGCTTGCCCGGATCCCTTCAATGTCTTCCGGGTCAACAAGTACGGCTGCATTACCGGCAACCTCGGGCATGGAAGTGCCGTTCCCGGTGATCACGGGTCTTCCGGTACCATTGGCCTCAATTACCGGCAGTCCGAATCCTTCATATGTGCTTACAAAAGTGACCATGTCTGCTTCCCGGTACCGGAGTATCACCTCCTCATAGGGGATGTTCACGTAATTGGCATAATCGGTCTGGTGTTCTTTGAGAAGTTCTAGCTGATGCTCCCGTAATTTCCCCAGGATGGTCAGCCGGATGTTCATACCGGCAAAGGCCCGTATGATGTTTTCCAGATTTTTATTATGTCCGGTACCGATCTGGAAAACCGTTGGTTTTGCCGTGTTAAATGCTTTTGGCTGGTAGCTTATTTGAGGGGACAGGCAATTGTGAATGACGATGACTTTTTCAGGATCTATGCGGATGCATTCGAGCAATGCGCTTTTTGTGCTTTCCGAGATCACCGTTACATATTTTACCCTCCGTGATGGCAGGGTATACCAGAAATATTTGATGAGCGCATGCTTAAGGCCGGAGCTCCGGTTCAGCGCCACCAGATCGTGTATGGTCAGTATGGTCTTCTTTTTTTTCAGGGCAAGGGAAATATAGTGGACATCTCCTGTGATGTGGTTCACTTTGCCCTGATGGAAGGCCGAAAGCACTGTGTTGGCTGCCCTTCTGAAAAGCCCCTTGCTGTGGTATCTCATGACATAATTCCGGTACGGGAGATGTCCGGGCATGGATCCCTGAATAAACCCGAAAAGCTCCTCTATGCTGTGATTGCCTTCAAAAGGTTTCCTGAAAAAATATACGATCTTTGGTTGTTTGCTCATTGAAGCATATTTTATTGCAATTTTTACATGTTCACTTTCAGTATCCGGCGGGAAAACCAAAAGACCAGCCAGATCATGATGGCCGATTTCACCAGGTGGTTGATGACAATGGCAAAATCGGTTTCGGCTTTGATCACCTGGAAGAACAACAAAGGTACCCACAGAATGAGTGTAGGGTTCTTATTCGATAAATGTACCACGGCAATCAATACCAGATTGTATACCAGTCCCAGTAGCAACATGAACACCATACCTCCCCATATACCATAGTTTCCGTAAGCTTCTCCTATGATACTGATATTCATGGATGTACCACCACGCAATTGCAGCCCGGTGAACCGTTCAAAATTATCCTGTCCCCCTGCTGTTGCCTTGCCGGGGGCCAGGAACCGGGGCAGGATGGATGCGTAAAATGCCTGTTTGATGGTTTCTCCCTTTGCGAAGGATTGTTTTTCCGGTATGTGTTCCATTACCCGCGAGATGATCCACCCCTGGTTTAACCGGGCGCCGGCATTGCTCACGACCTCGGGTTCAAAGAGTTTTGCGGGATTTATAAGACGGTCCAGGAGGATTTCCTGGAAAATTTCCGTATTGCTTTTATTGCTCACGGAATACCAGGTCTTTTCCCTGTATTCCTGTTTAATGGATTGAATGAGAAGCAATGCCAGTAACCCGGCTGTAAAGAGGAGGATCTTGATCCCGTGGCCCAATTCTAATATGACGGCCAATATCAGGAAGGTGAAGAGGTACCATATGATGAGTTCATGAAACATACCCAGGGCAATGGAATTCAGTGTCATTGCTCCGAGAACCCCCGCAAATACGATCCATTTGTTTACGGTTCTGTCGGCAAACAATATGATGAATAATCCTGCAAATTGCATATTGCTCAGCAGGAAGAACAAGAAAGCCAGACTTCCCGGTACAAACCTGGCCAGGAAGGAAAAGGCTATTCCGGCCCCGATGAGTATGTATCCCAGGGACTTTCTGTCTTGTACAAATTCTTCAAGCGTGTTCAGCGCTTTCTGCCCGATCGTGTTCCTTCGCGAAAGGGGCAGGTACATAGCGGCCACAAATGCCAGGCATCCCGGTACAACATAGTTCATATATGTTTTTTCGGGCACCGACATAAAATAAAGTTCATGTTCGGGCAACAGGTGGTAAGCCATGACCGGCCCGATGATCCATTGAAGCGTTGCAATGAAAGCGATGACATCCCGGATCCCGATGTGGTGCCCGATGTCGCGTATAAATTTTATGGTAACCGCAACGAAAAGGGCCACTCCTGCGCAGGAAAGAAAGTAGAGGCCTGAAAAAACCTCCAATACAAGGTAGGTGATGACCGCCACCCCGGATAAGACGATATTTTTTTCAGATACATACATTAGGCGCGAAGGCAATTTACTTTGATCATCCATTCATTTTCAGCGTTTAACAACCTTTTCCAACCCCCTTTCGACGGCTTTCACGACATGCTCATAGCTCCAGTCCAGGATGAGTTCCCGGGAACGCTTTCCCATTTTCCCGCTCAGCCGGCTGTTCTCTGCAAATTTCTTCAGGATTTCCGTCAGCGCTTCCTGGTTGCCCGACCGGAAGGTATACCCGTTTTCCCCATCAATGATCAGATCAGGGGAGCAACCGACTTTATCACTGGCAATGACTGCCCTTTCGCACGACATGGCCTCGTTGATCACCAGGCCCCATGTTTCCCCCGGCCCTTTGGATGGCAGGCAAACAACATCGGAAGTGTAATACAGGACCGGCATTTCCGATTGATTCCTGAAATCCATAAAATGTATATTGGAATGGCCTTTTGCTTTTTTCTTCAATGCTTTTTCCAACATTCCGTTTCCGGTGAAAAGAAATTCCAGATTGGCTAAATCTTTATCCAGAGCGGCCCTTAGCAATATCATAGGGTCTTTTTTAGGGATCATTTTTCCCACGAAGGCGACCAGCGTTTTTTCACCCGGAATGTCCATGGACTGCCTCCATTCTTTTGCTTTCTCCCTGTATTTACCGGTTTTGTCAAAAAACCTGTTGTTATCAATGGCATGGGGGGCGAAAATAAGCTGTTGAGGCCTTAGCCCGTGTTTCAGGAAGTAATCCCTGTTGTTGGTGCCTACATAGAATGCGTGGTCAATATGCTGATAAACCCATCGCAGCCAAATCCTTCTCAAAACTTGTTTTAACCCGGTTTTGTCATCGATCAGTGTGGAGTCACCACGGAAAAACACCGGTATTTTCCCTTTAAAATGCCGCATGCTTTTCAAATGGCTTTTAAAATTCCAGCCATAAACGAGGAGGGCATCCGCGCCCCAGTTCTTGATCCGTTGGTTCAGGTCCGGGTTTTGGATCCCCCGGAAATGATGGGTGCCGGGATCCGGGGATGTGTTTTCCACAAATTCATAATCGTATCCGTCCAGCAGGGGGATATCCCATTGAATGCGCTGTTTAAAATCCTTGTCGGCGACTTCTTTCCGGCTCTGGCTCCAGGTGTAAAATACCCTGGGTGTAACGCTGCCTGATTCCGCCAGCAGCTTGAACAGCGGGGCATTATACTGGATGGGGTGTGTTGAGACGATGGCTAATTTCATTTTTCCCATGAACCAATGATTAGATTAAAAAATTCAACTTGCTTGCGTGTCATTTCCCTGGCGGAATAGGGTTCAAATTCCTTCCAGTCCGTATCAGGCACAAAAGGGAGTTTTGCAAGCATGGAAGCCAGCTCTGTATACGTTTGGTTGCTGGCATTTTCCGGATCCGTATTTTTGCCGAAGGTGATGCATTTCCCGGCCCTGGTGCGTTCAAGAATATCCACCACCGTACTGTTTTCATCAAATATAGCGATAAGCGGCCGTTTGGATAAAATATACGGATATAATTTCGAGGCCGTATACTGGGCATCCGTTGAGCCCGGGACGAAAACCATGCCGGCATCTTTTAATGTTTTCATGGCCTGAAAATAGGGCAGACGGTCGGTGATCTCGACAACATGATCCCCGATCCCTTCTTCCTGTGCGAGGGGTTCTATGGTTTTTTTACCCTTTCCATCGCGTGCATAGCTGGTACCGATGAAAAACATCCGGATCTTACCGAACAATGCCGGTTGTTCCTCAAGACCTTTTTTTACTGCCCGGAACATGGTTTTCAGGGCAAACCGCATATCGTGGCCGCCGCGCCCGATGTAAACAATATTGGTATGGCCGTTTTCCGGATCAAAAAGCGGGTTTTCCAAAGCCGTGTGTTCGAGGATGTCGAAATCGGCCGGTGCTCCCCCAAAGGGAATAACGGTGCACATATCCGGAGAAATGTTGGGATATCGTTCCATCAGGGTTTTGGGATAACCCGGGGAGACAGAGAGGATGCCATCTGCTTTTTTCATGGTGCAGGCTTCCAGTATTTTATCCATGGTGTAGGCGATCCTGAATTTGGGTGGCCTCTGGTCTTTCGGAACACTCAGGTAATAATCGTTGCGCCACGGATCCTGCATATCGATGATGAAGGGGACCTTATATGTTCGTTTCCACAACGGTCCCAAAGTCATTACCGGGAATGCCGTGGTTGAAAAATAGACCAGGTCGAAGGGGCTTTTGCGGAAAAGCTCCCTGGCTTTCTTACGGATATTGTTCCAGGAGCGGTATCCAAGGTTGCCCATTCCGAACTTTCTCGTCCAGCGTGCATCCCAGGCTTTGACACGGTGAATTCCAATGTCTTCCGGGATGGTCCTGAGCAGCATGTCATCCTGGCCCATTTCTACAAAGCGGGGTTGCACGGCAATTACCGAAGGGTCCCAACCCATTTCCCGGAAGTATGGCAGGGACTGCCTGACCCGGTGCATGTCGGCTGCGTTGACGGGGGGGAAATTGGGGGATATGATCAAAATTCTTTTCATACATCCGTTTTAATAACATTCCATGATGCCTTGCATTTTAAATGCGGTTTTACTGCGTTGCTTCGTGCCGGGCATCTTTTTTTTACCGCGTGTCACGCATTACTCCCTGTACCCATTTTACAAGCTTTTTTTCCTGTTCTTCCCAGCAAAATATATTTTCAGCGTATGTCAGGGACTTTTCTTTTGCTTTTGCCAGCATGGATTTATCTTCAATCAGTTGGTTCAATATTGTGGATAGTTCTTCCGGTGTTGCCCGGTTAAATATAAAGACAGACTCCGGTGCTTTTCTTGCCACTTCTTTTTGTCCGGATGTATCGGAAGCCACTACAGCTAAGCCGGCCAGGATGTATTGCAATATTTTGTTGGTTATGGTCAGATCACGGCTGTCGGGTGCGTATTCTTCCAATGCGAGTCCTATATCGTGTTCGGCGATCCGTGAGAGCAGTTCTTTGTGGGGGACCAGGGGATGAATGAAAAGTTCATGGCCTTTTTCATGAGGGAAAAGGCCGTGAAGCTGCTTTTCGTAATCAGGCCTGCAATTGCCCCTAAGGTGAAGTTCTACCGGGGTGTATACGTTATCAAGTGCCCGTATCAGGAATTCCAGTCCCCGGCCCGGTCCTGCCGTCTGGGAATACCAGTGAACCGAGACCTTATCCGGGTCTTTTTTATCCAGGCGCTTGTTATCCAGCCATTCCCGTTCTTTCAGGGGGAAGGCATTGTATAGCACACCGGGGGCTGAAGTACCGGCAAACCGGGCCAACCGGCCGGCCATGCTTTCAGAGGTGGTATATACCAGACTGGCATGTGTGAGGGCATATTTTTCATACTTTTCCAGCAATTGCAGGGGGCGGTATTTATTGGCTTCCGGCAACAGATCGTGCGAGTACCAGTCCTCCAGGTCAAAAGCCACGCGGTGCCCCTCCTTTAGCAATTTATAACCAATTGCGGTAGCCATTTCCTGGTGGCAGGCATACAGTCCGGCCTGTTCTTTACGGGCTGCTTTCAGGTTTTTCCGGAAGCCGTACCCGAGGGCTTCCGGATCTTCCCAGCCCAGGCGGGCTGTCAATTCAACGGCGATCCGCCGGCGGAGCCGGGTAAACAGGTTCCGGAGTTTTGATGTGTGGCCGGGAATGATGTTGCTGACCCCTTTCAGTTCTATTCCGGCTTCGATCAGGCTCTTGTCCTCCCTGAGTTGTTGCATATCCGAGAAGGTGGTCAGGATCTTAACCGGATAACCTGCCCTGTGCAGCGCATTGGCTTCTTTGACAACCCTGGGATTGCGGCAGAGGTGACTTTGTGTGAGTATGCAGATCTTTTTCATGTTGACGGGTATGTTTTCTCACGGTGAATCCACTTTTTATGATGGTGATAACTGATGAATTTTGCCGTTTTCCATCCCATTAGTTTTTTTATCAGTTCAATTTCTTTTCCTCCGAGGACCGGTATGCGGGGTTTTTGTCCCTGTGCTTTCATTTTTTTCAGGACCTTGCTTGTCAGTTCCGGATATTGGGGCCAGGCATTAACGGCCAGGTCCATAAGTTGTGTGGCGATGGCCCTTCTGACGCTGGCATCGTCCCGTTTTTCAAGCAGGTAGCCGGTTTTCTTTTCCAGGGAGCGGAGGGCACTTTCCAGGTTTTTCTTTTTAAACGATTGCCCTGCCACATTTTTACCATAAAAATATTTGCGGTAGTAATTGATTCCTCCGGTGCTCACCAATCCGTTGGATGCCAGCACGGCCCTTGCAAAATATTCGCCGTCCTGATCCAGCAGCAAGCTTTCGTCCCAGGGTCCGATCGTACGTATTATTTCTTTGGGCGTGAGCCAGGCGCTGGTCTGGACCATGGAGGTTTTCCCCTCTCCTCCCCACAGGCGGGTAAGGAAGCCGGCCGGGTCACCGGTGGTATGGATAAAAAAGGATTCATCCGGGAGAGGCTTTTTGTACGGATCTTCACCGTCGAAGAAATGCACGGTGGTGCATACGGCCATTTTACCGGGATTTTGTTGCAGGGCGTTTACCTGTTTTTCGATCTTATCGTGGCCCAGAAGGTCGTCAGCATCGAGAAACTGATAATAATCCCCGGTGCTTAAGCGCAGGCCATGGTTCCTGGCGGAGCAGGCACCCTTGTTTTTTTGCCTGATCACCCTTAGCCTGGGATCCGTATCATATAGCTTTGCGGTTTCGAAAGTATCGTCTGAAGACCCATCATCGACAACAATGATCTCCAGTTTTTGATGTGTTTGCTCCAGGCATGTTCGAATGCAACCTCCGATGTGATCGCGGCAATTATAGGCCGGGATTATAACAGATACAAGCTGCCTGGATTTGTCTGACATGGAATAAAGGTTTTAAATGTTCAAATACTTTTTACGGTATGCCTCGAATTTTTCTTTCCGGATATATCCATGGTATGGTTTTTTATAAGTGATCCGCACAAGCTTTTCCGGGTCAAGTTTCCTGACCACGCGGGCAGGATTGCCTGCAATGATGTAATTTCCTTCCGGAAAGGATTTTGTAACCACAGCGCCGGCCCCGACCACAGTGAAATCTCCAAGCGTAACACCGGGCAGGATCATGCTGTTCATACCGATCCAGCAATAATCCCCTATGCGTGTTTCACTGGCGAATTGTTTCATATGGTTATAGATCTCATGGCCGCCGCTCAGGATCCCGCAATTCTGGCCGATGAACGTATAATTCCCAATATACAATTTCCCGGAACCCTGGATATAACATCCGGGTATGAACCCCGGATTGGTCCCGATCCCTACCAGGATATTATGAGCGCCGAGGATACGGCTTGTAAAATGTGTTGGCCAGTAGGCTTCCCGGTTATAACCCAGCACCTTTTGTTTGTACCAGCGGTTGAAGGAAATCCGGTCGTTGGCTTCCTGGGTGTCACGGATGAAACGGAAATATGGCAGGCGCGTGATCAACCATATGAAGATACGCAGCGGATTGGCGAAAACGTGTTTTATTTTTTCCGTGGTGATGTTCATGTATCGTTATTCTTTGATGGTTACAATGCATCAGAATGACCGGCTATGCCAGGGCTTTAATGTTTCCCTGTCACCCTTTTTATTATTTCCGGGAAACCCATTCCGGATTCCCGTTGCAGCAATCTGGCTGTTTTGACGGAATGATTTTTCCCGACACCCAGGATGTACCTTGCCTGGTTCCATTTTACTTTTTTCAGCGCTTTTTCTTTATCCTTCGGATTGAGGGGACAATCCGGATGCAGAAGCATTTCCTCGGAGCATTTCAGGTATTTGAAAGGAACGGTAAAATCCGTACGGTTATGCTGCATTTCCTGTTCTTCATGCACCCGGTACCAGACGAGCCCCCCCACCCCCAAGACAACAGGATGTTTCCGGGATAGCACATGCCACAACTCATAATCACCGATGAACCTTTTTCCTGAGAACCCTCCGGAATCGTCAAACACCTGTTTTTTGACCATGGCTGACAATGGGGCTTTATGGAAAAGCTGCTGCTCAAAATAATGGCGTTGGTATGCTTTTTCCGGAGAGAGCATGAAAGGATATATTCTATCCCCGTCCTGTGGGAGGGAAAAAAGTCCGTACCCAGCATCCGGAAATTGTTCCATCATGGAAACCATGACCTGGAGTCCGTGGGGATAGATCATATCATCAGCATCGACATATTTCAGGTATTTACCACGGGCCAGACTTGCGGCTTTCATCCGGTTGGGGTAATCCCCCAGGTTTTCTTCATTAATATGCAATTCTATGCGGGGGTCTTTTTTCTGATAGTTCCTGATGATCTCCACGGAATGGTCTTGGGACCGGTCATCAACCACGATCAGTTCCATGTTATCATAGGTTGATGACAATATGCTCTCTATGGCTTCTGCAATATATTTTTCCCTGTTATACACGGTCGTCAGTACGCTGACCAGTGGATGGTCCATGTTTTTATTCATTTTTGTCGGTTTTTATGCTGTTTTGAACTCCCTGGGGCGGGAGCCCTACTTTCTTTTTCAGGGTTTTCTCTATGCCCGGCATACCCCTGAATTTACTGATCAGATAAAACATATTGGTAGCATAACAGCGGGCAAGTTGAATGTTTAAATTATATTTCCACCAGTACCATTTCTCATGCGCACTCAGTTTTTTTCTGAAGATCCTGTAGGTCATAACACCAAGTTGCCGGACCAGATATCCCGAATAGTAAATGTAGTTATAGAATTTGTATGTTTGATAATGAATAATGAATGTTCTGCGGAAGTAGAATGTAAAGTCTTGGTGATGATAATGATACACCCTTGCAGAATAATCATAAACAAGGGCATATCCCTTAGATAACGCTTCCCTTGCCCATAAGGTATCTTCTCCGAATGAAATATGGAAAAACGGGACCTTTTCCAGGACTTCCTTACGGTACATGGCTATGACATCATCCCAGCGGCAGAACGTATGCTGTTCTTTTCCGGGTAGTTTTTTGAACGTTTCAGGATCTTCAAAACGGTATTTGATGATGTCGGGATCCCCCTGGGGGTTAAACCATTGCAGGGGATTTTTGTCCCTGTCATGCCCAACGATCTGCTGGCCGCATACGCCTGCCACTTTCGGGTCGTCAAAGTGCCTGATCATTTTTTCCAGGCATTGGTTGTCAGAGAAGGCGGCGTCCTGAACGGTCATGACCACAAATTCACCCTTTGCCAGTGTGACCCCCAGATTACGTGTGCTTCCATGATTGAATTTCTCCGGGGGGATCTGGTGTATCCGTGCCCCATATTCCCGGGCTATCTCCAGGGTCCCGTCTTCAGAGCCTGAATCGATGACGATCACCTCGGTCTGGCCGGCCAGGGTCTGGGAATGGATGCCCTCCAGGCAGGACCGGATAACCGGCATGCCGTTTTTGGCCGGAATGACGATGGAGATCCGTGGCATATTAGGTGTCGATGATGTCCTCATACATTGTCTTTACTCTGATTTCCCAGGTGCTATTCCTGATGAACGCATCATGTTTTCCGGGTTTAACATCGTTTTTCAGGATCTTTTCAATTTCCGATCCCAGTTCTTTTTCATTCCTCACCAGGTTCAGCAATCCGTCGAAATCTTTTTTCAGATGCGGGTGGTATTCCCATGATACTACCGGTATTCCTGCTGCGAGGTATTCATATATTTTCATGCTGTCCACATCCAGCCAGGGTTCGTTTTTATACAGGTTCAATGCGACGTCGAACGACAGGATGGTGGACGGGACATCGTCCGGCTTCAGGGGCCCCAAAAAATGACAATTGGGATGGACGGGGAAATGAACGGGCAGCTTATTTTTAAAAGAAGCCCCATAAATAAGGAAGGTCCAGTCGGGATGATTTCTTATCAGGAAACCCAGTGCTTCATAATTGATCCATTTGGAGATGGTGCCTATATAGCCGATGATGGGCCGTTTAAAGGGCAGTTTGGCCGCAGGGATATTTTTAAAACGTTGCGGGTCAATACCGTTCCTCATATAATACGTATTTCTGAATCCCTGGTCACGGTACCATTGCAGCATACTGCGGGCGCTGGAGATGACGTATTCGCAATGCTTTCCTGCTTCGACCAAGGTGTTTTTCTGGAATTTTTTTCGTTGCGGATCCAGGTTGGGATCATCGATAATATTATGGTCGGCATCGAAAAACCACCGTCCTTTCAGATTGAGTTCCCGGGCCTGGAGAAATCCTTTGGGCCAGTAGATCCAGAGGATGTTTTGACTGGAATTGAACTTTTTGGCTCCTTGCAGGAATAGCAGTATCCGGTTAAAGATCCTGTTTAATTGACGAAAGAAATGCCCTGTCAGTTGTATTGGGAAAAGATTGGTGACGTATACATCCCTTATTCCTGGTTCATGCCTGCGGGTGAAAAATTTTTTGAATGCCTGTTTTCGCGGGACTTTCCTGAAGTTGAGCACTTCATCGAAACATCCTGATTCCCTGAATGTTTTTAGCAGCCATGTATTACGTCTGCGGAAGCCCTCTTTCTCAAGGTCTTTCCATGGCATATCCGCACCGAAATACAACAATTTCATGACTGGCTGAATGTATTGAATGATCAGGTTTTAAAGAAAGATTTTATTTTTACTCCGAAACCCACAAATTGTTTTCCCAAAACAGGAAACAGCAAGAGTTTGTATGTCCTGCGATCTTTCCATCCATCTCTGAGAATTTCCCCGGCTGTTTTTAGCGTGAGCCGAAGATCCCTGGCATTTAATGCCAGTGCATAGAAATAGCCCAGGTCTTCCCTGAAATGTTTTCCACGCGGGCATTTCTTTATCATCTCCTGGTTTCCCTTTGGTTTGGGCAGGGGTGGCATATTTTCCCCCCGCATGATGGGATCGGTGCCCCGGGTTTTCCTTTGTTCGGCAAAATCCTGCAGCCGGTCCCGGAAATACTGTATTTTTTCAGCATGCCTGTTGGTAGCTGATCCGGGATGGATGCGCATATGGTAGGTGCATTCGTTCAAAACGGCGATCTTGTATTTTTCAAGCAATCTCATCCAAAGATCATTGTCTTCTGAAACGATAAACTCGGGTCGGTAGGCTCCGGCATCCATTACTTCTTTTCTGCGGTAGCAAGCGGTGCCGTGAACGACCGGGCTGGATGCA
Organism: Bacteroidales bacterium; assembly: GCA_018400295.1. GTDB lineage: Bacteria > Bacteroidota > Bacteroidia > Bacteroidales > B18-G4 > M55B132. The sequence continues at coordinate 34,444 of JAGYMZ010000002.1, forward strand.
TCGCGACGGAAGTCGCCGGGTGTAAGATCCCGGTAAGGTTTGTTGCCGAAATATTTATCGTTGGGCAATTTGTATTTCCATGCTATGTGGCCGTTGGCGGTCATGAAAGCCTGCTGGTTACATACCATAACATAATCCGGGCGGGATTCCAGAAAATCGATCTGTTTCTTCAGGGAATCCTTTGAAGAGATGTCATCTGCATCGTGTCTGCGTACATATTTGCCCCGGGCTTTTTTAAGGCCGTTGTTCAGGGAGCGGGCCACACCCTGGTTTTCCTGGATTACAGGAACGATCCGTTTGTCGTTGTACGCATCAATAATTTCCTGTGTCCTGTCTGTTGATCCATCATTGACGATCACCAGCTCAAAATTGGTATAGGATTGGTTCAGAATGCTGTTGATGGCCTGTTTCAGGTAGTCTTCACCGTTATATACAGGCATCAGGATGCTTACCTGGGGGTTTTTCATGGTCAGGGTTTTTTCCAGTTTGATCGCAGGGCCACTTTGGCCCTTTTATCGAATGGATAAGGGCGTTTAAGGAATGAATCTCCCTGCAGGACCTGGAAGCGCATGCAATTTTCCAGGAAATCAAAGGTACCGTATTTGTTACCAAGCCATAATGAGATGTAATATGTGCCCGGTGCGAAAGGGATGTCGCACAGTTCGATTGCCACATTCATGGTGTCACCGGCTTTCATGTCTTTAATTTCGAAGTCATCGTCCAGACTGGTCACATGCCCGATGAATTCATTGTTCTCGCTTTTGATGTCCAGCGACAGGTCTGTGTAATCCAGATTTTGACTGCAGTGGATCTTGCTTATAACGGTCAGGTTCTGGCCCAATTCAACCTGGTCGGTTTCCTTTCCGCTGCTATCCTGGATCATGAAGCTTTCAAAGGTTACATTCCCGGCTCCGTATCTTTTAAATACCCCGGTTTCGACCGATCGTTTTTTGTATGTGGATAATATTTCCCGCACATCCCCGGTCATAGAAAGTCGTCCGTTCTCGATGAGTGCCCCTCTGTTGCAAAGTTGTTCCACGGCTGTCAGGTTATGGCTGACAAACAGCACAGTACGGCCCGAAACCGACACATCTTTCATCTTTCCAATGGCTTTGCGCTGGAATTCGGCATCTCCAACGGCCAGGACTTCATCCACGATCAGTATTTCCGGGTCCAGGTGGGCTGCCACGGCAAATGCCAGTCTTACGTGCATTCCACTGGAATAGCGCTTAACCGGGGTATCGATGTACTTTTTAACGCCTGAAAATTCCACGATCTGGTCAAACTTGGATTTGATCTCATTTTTTGTCATGCCGAGGATGGCGCCGTTCAGGAAGATGTTTTCCCTCCCTGTCAGTTCGGGATGGAATCCTGTGCCCACTTCCAGCAGACTGGCAATCCGGCCTTTAATTTTTATTTCCCCGGTGGTGGGAGCGGTTACGCGCGACAAAAGTTTCAGCAACGTGGATTTGCCGGCACCATTTTTCCCGACAATGCCGAGTACCGTCCCTTCTTTCACTTCCAGGTTGATGTCTTTCAATGCCCATACGTATTTGCTGTCGACCTGGTCAAGAACGTTCCGGGCACCAACCTTGGCTGTGGGATCTTCTTTCCCCCGTATTTTTGCCCACCAGCGGTTCAGGTCATGGCTCAGCGTACCGGTGCCGACCAGTCCCAGCCTGTATTGTTTGGATATATTTTCCAGTTTTATGACGATATCTGACATAGGTGTTCCTAAGTTAAACAGTATCCATGAAATTCTTTTCCACTTTATTAAAGACGATAATGCCCAGGGATACGATGACCACCGTAAAGCCAGCACTATAAAGCAAATGAAGATAATTAACCGTTCCAACTCCGAGCATTACTGTTTTAAAGGTTTCGATGATTGGCGTCATGGGATTGGCCAGGACATACATTTTATATTTTTCAGGTATCTCAGACAGTGGGTATATGATCGGAGTGGCATACATCCATAATTGCACCCCAAATTTAATCAGGTGTATCAGGTCTCTGTATTTGGTTGTGAGGGATGAAATGATAATGCCCACTCCGAGTCCCAGTCCGGCGATCATCATAACCAGCAGCGGTACCAGCAGGATATCGGGCCCTATGCGTATTTCCACACTGCTGAGCCAGTAATAGAGAATAAAAGCCAGCAAAAAAACAAATTGTATCGCGAAGGTGATCAGGCTGGACAAAACAATGGAAATGGGCAGGGTAAGCCTTGGAAAATAAACCTTTCCGAATATGGAAGCGTTGGTGACAAAGGTGGTGGAGGTTTCATTCAGGCAGGTGGCGAAATAATTCCACCCGACAATGCCTGCGAGGTAGAACAAAATATTGGGCAGTCCTTCGGTAGGGATGCCTGCAATTTTTCCAAAAACCACCGTAAACATGAGTGTGGTCAGAAGGGGCTGGATTATGAACCACAGAGGGCCCAGGATGGTTTGCTTATACTTGGCCACAAAATCCCTTTTAACGAACAGGGCAATAAGGTCTCTGTACCTCCAAATCTCTTTCAGGTCTATTTCCAGCAGATTTCTTTTCGGACGCATGACCATTGTCCAGCCATTCTGCAATGAATGTGAATGTTCCGGGGTATTCATGGATCTATGTTGAAATTAAGCGGGCATAGTTTTCTTTAAAATCTTCGTAAACCGACTTTATCCCTTCTTCCAGGGTAATGGAAGGTTCATATCCATGGTTTATAAGTCTGGAAACATCCAGTAATTTCCTTGGTGTTCCGTCCGGTTTTGAGGTATCAAAATGCAGGTCCCCTCCGTACCCTGTGATCTTTTTTATGATCCCGGCCAGTTCTTTTATGGATATTTCCTGTCCTGTCCCTACATTAACAAATGCCCGTCCATCGTATTTATTCATCAGGAAAACAAGGGCGCCGGAAAGGTCGTCCACATGCATGAACTCCCTTTTTGGCGCACCGCTTCCCCATATTTCGACAACCGGGTCTTTCCTGATCCCGGCTTCATGGAATTTTCTGATCAGGGCCGGCAGGACGTGGGAATTCTCAAGGTCATAATTATCGTTGGGGCCATAAAGGTTGGTAGGCATGGCCGATATGAAATTGCAGCCGTATTGGTCACGGTATGCCTCACACATCTTGATGCCGGCAATTTTGGCAATGGCATACGGTTCATTGGTATGTTCCAGGGGGCCGGTCAGCAAATAATCTTCCTTCATCGGCTGGGGGCAAAATTTGGGATAGATGCAGGAGCTCCCCAGAAACAGAAGCTTGTCCACTCCATTGAGGTAACTTTGATGTATAATGTTGTTTTGTATCTCCAGGTTTTCATATAAGAAACGAGCCCGGTATGTATTGTTGGCATGGATCCCTCCGACCCTGGCGGCGCATTGAAAAACATACGATGGTTTGTACCGGCTGAAGAAATTTTCAACTGCTTTCTGGTCAAGCAGATCCAGTTTCACATATTGAACATGATCTTGTTTTTCCGGCTTTCTTTTGTGATGGCTGCCGGTGATGTTCGTATATCCCTGTTTTGTTAATTGCCGGATGACAGCGCTGCCCACCATACCTGTGGATCCGGCCACAAAGATCCGTTTATCTTTATTCATAGTAATTTTTTATTTTGTATCCACCTTCTTTCAGGTATTTTTCCCTGTTCATCAGATTCAGGTCTGACCCCATCATATCTGCAACCAATTCTTTGACATCGTATTTTGCTTCCCAGCCAAGTTTTTCTTTGGCTTTGCCCGGATCGCCGAGCAGTACATCCACTTCGGTTGGCCTGAAATACATTGGGTCTACTTCGAGAACGACCTTGCCGGTATTGAGTTGATGTTCGGGATGGAGGCATTTTTTAACCACTCCTTTTTCATGAATGCCTTCACCCTGAAATTCCAGTTCCACGCCAATCTGTTCAAAAGCCAGGCGGACAAACTCCCTCACCTCCGTTGTTTTACCTGTCGCGATCACATAATCTTCAGGTTTTTCCTGCTGCAGCATAAGGTACATGGCTTCGATATAATCCTTGGCATGGCCCCAGTCGCGTTTCGCAGAAAGGTTACCCAGATATAGCTTGTTTTGCAATCCGAGTGCGATCCGTGATACAGCCCGGGTTATTTTCCGGGTCACAAAGGTTTCCCCCCGCACCGGCGATTCATGGTTAAACAATATTCCGTTGCATGCATACATGCCATAGGCTTCGCGATAGTTAACCGTGATCCAGTATGCGTATAATTTTGCCACACCGTAAGGCGACCGGGGATAAAAGGGAGTTTTTTCGTTTTGTGGAATTTCCTGTGCCAGTCCGTATAATTCACTGGTAGATGCCTGATAAAAGCGTGTTTTATCCGTAAGGTCCAATAAGCGAATGGCTTCCAGCAGGCGCAGCGTGCCCAGGGCATCTGCATTGGCGGTGTATTCCGGTGTATCAAAACTGACTTTAACATGCGACATTGCTGCGATATTGTAGATCTCATCCGGCCGTACCTCCTGGACGATCCGGATCAGGTTTGTAGAGTCTGTAGTATCGCCATAATGCAGCATAAAATTTTTATTCTCTGCATGCGGGTCCTGGTATAAATGATCGATCCTGCCGGTATTGAACATGGACGATCTTCTTTTCAGGCCGTGCACGGTATACCCTTTTTTTAAGAGGAATTCCGACAAATATGCGCCGTCCTGACCTGTCACCCCTGTAATTAATGCCACCTTTCCCATAATTTTATGATTTTTTAGCTTACGTTGCCTTTCAGTCTGGATATAATCCCGGAAAACCCTTTTTTTCTTGCGTTTCCATTGTAATATTCAAAAGGGCTCAGGGTTTGCATGGATCTGGAATCATTGTATATCAGACATAAATTGTTTAATTTGTTTTCATTGGCTGCTTTGTCAAGCATTGCGGCAAGTATTTTTACCGGGGTTTTCTTCTGCCTCACCACCACAAGTGTTGCATCGCTGTACTGATTTATAATATAGGGATCGGCAAACAAACCGGCCGGGGATGTATCCATGATGATGTATTCATACCGAGCTTTCAAGTCGGCCATCATTTTCCGGAATTTTTCAGACTGCAGGATGGCATCCACGTTTTCCGGGGATCTCCCTTCGGGCAGGATATCCAGTTCTGGTATGTCCGAGTGATGGATGACCGAATACAAATCCATTTCATCGCTTACATATCCTGCAACACCGGGATCATCCGGAATGTTGAATTTTTTTGCAATGCCGGGCCGCTGAAAATCCAGTCCTGCCAGGAGCGTCTTTTTCCCGGTCAAAGCACAGGCATAAGCCAGGTTCAGTGACAAATAGGTTTTTCCTTCACCGGTAATGGAGGATGTCAGGGCAATGGCATGGCCCCCGTTTTTATTTTTTAGCGGTATGTGTGTGCGGATCAACCGCATGGATTGGGAGAAACCGGAATTGGCTCTATCGAAGCATTTTTTGGGGCATTTTACCGGATGGTGAGGAACGAGGCCCAGGACAGGCAATCCGGTCAGGGCTTGCAGGTCTGAAAACTCATTGATCCTTTTACCAAGGTATACCGAAAAGAACAACAATACAGAAGGGAGTAAGATGGCCAGTATCACCGCCTTCAAATAATTGGTTTTTGTGTCGGGGTAGACTTTTCGTACGCCATTCTCCCCGGCGCGGTCAAGCAGCATCAGGTCAGGAATGGTAGAGGCCCTGACAATTTCAGCTTCTGCTCTTTTTTCAAGCAGGTAATTATACATGTCATCATTTAACCGGTACACACGCTGGATATCCAGGTACTCACGTTCCAGTCCGGGCAATTTGCTGAGTTCATTGAGCTTTTCATTGATCTTACGTTCATAATCGCTTGCCTTCATTTGGGTAATGCGTATCACATTGTTAATGTTTTCCAGCAGGATCTTCTTTTGTTGTTCTATGGAGTTATTCAGGGTTTGTATGGATGGATTTTCTTCCGTTGCGTTGACGATCAGTTTTTCCCTTTCCAGGTATTGGACAGAAAGTTTTTCAAGCAGGTCGGAAAAGAGTGGGAGACTTATGCCCACAGTAGCGGGGGCAATGATATTCCGGACATCCTTGTTCTTTTCAAGATAATCTTTCAGGTAGCGGTAATATTCCAGGTCCATCAGGATGTCTGCTTTGGTGCGTTCCAGGGAATTGATACGTTGCATGAGTGGTTCGGATTTATCCGACAAAGTCATCAGCGCATTATTTTTCCTGAAGTATTCCAGCCGGGTCTCAGCCCCGGTCAGTTGCGTACGGATCTGTTCCATCTGATTATCAATAAAAGCAATGGTATTGTTGGCGATTTTATTCTTTTTTTCCAGGTTTTTGCGGATAATGACTTCTGTATGTTTGTTCAGGAAATCTTTTTCTTTCTGAACATTATTTCCGTGGGAGGAAATTTCCAGGATAGCTCCCCGGTCTTTCAGTTCGATGTTGATCTTATTCCGGTACTGTGCAATGAGGGCGTTCCATGAATGAATGATAAACCCATAGGAGGTGCCTGCATAAGAGCCTGCTTCCGCAAAACTTTTCATTTCTATTTTGAACCTGAATTTTTCCCCTTCAATGAAGCTTCCTGTTTGATAAACGGTGGATTTATCAAATATATCTTCTTCATCGTCAAGCACGAATGTGTTTTCAGAAAGGAACCGTATCCCAATGTGCTTATTATAAGGCTGCGCATGGAGGGTGTCTGCCACGACCCTGAAGGGGGAGGACTTATAAATTTCAAGGGATATTACATCGCCTTTTGAAAGATATGTGATACCCATGTTCAAGTGGCTTAACGTTTCCCTGATGGCAGAGGAGGAACGGATCATAGATATCTCGTTGTCGATGGTTACAGAATTCATGATGGATGCAGATCCGTTGGACAGCAGGATATTTTTTGCCTCCTCTTTTATCAGAAGTCTGGTATTGAGCTGGTAAACAGGGATCTGATACCGGTTGTAAATGTATGCCAAAACAATGGCCAGTCCGGTTGCAAGCACAAAGAAATACCAGTTCCTGAGATATTTCCTGAATACCTTACGCAGATCAATTCCACCCATGTTTGTTCGTTCCGGCATTGGCCCTAAAGTGATTTAATGAGCAAGTACAGTGTTACCAGTGTGCTAAGGGATGATATCAGGTATAAAGAAAAAGTCGGCCCGATACCCCAGGTTTTTGCTTTCATTGGTTCTACATAGATCAGGTCGTTGGGATACACATAATACAATTCAGTCCCGAGCAGGCGTTTGTCCGACATGTCCAATGTTTGGATTATCGTCCCCTTTTTGGTTGTACGGATCACTTTTACATCGTTTCTTTTGGCGAACGATGTAAACCCTTCCGCCATAGTAATAGCCTCATATACAGAGAGTTTAGCTTTCGTGATGGTATACGTGCCTTCTTTATTGACTTCCCCGAGTACACTGATGGTATTATTGATAAGTTTTACATCAACCACCGGTTCTTTCACATAGGCCCTGACCCTTTTTCCCATGGTCTTTCTTGCTTCATTGAGCGTTTGGCCCCAGAGCTGCACCTTGCCCAGGAAGGGGAAATGGATGTTTCCCGAATCGTTCACATAATATCCTACGAGCATTTGATTGGTTCTGTTAAAACCGGTATTCACATCGTCGCCCGGATTGAAAAACTCTGTGTTCTTATCCTCCAGACTGTGGATGGTGATGTACAGATAATCGTTGGGTTGTATTTTATATGTCCCGTCCATTTCCGTGCTGTCTGCATACCGGGGAGCACGTTCTCCTTTTTCCACTTCCTTTTCCTGCATAAGAAGCAGTTTGCGCTGGGGTATGCAGGAGGAGAGGATCAGGAAGATCCCCACGACCGATATCAAAATGCCCTGTTGATATTTCGTTTTCAGAAAGAATGCTGACATAGGTTGGCTTCGGTTTAATATGAGTTATACCCGGTCGCTCATCAATTTTCTAAGATACGGTTTTTAAAGCAGTGACCTGAGTGGTTTTTCCCGAAGATATCGACAAAGTTATCAAAGTGTAAAGCCCAGAAAATCAAAAATATAAACAACATGATTTGCTTCAAATCCCACAGATGTCAGAAATGCTCGAAAAATGGTATTTTATTTTTTTAAAAAGCTGTGCAAGGTTTCCAGCAGCAAGGACGGCTTGATTGGTTTGGTAAGGTATGCACTGAAACCATATTGCCGGCTTTTTTCTATGTCTTCTTTTAGGGCATAGGCCGTAAGGGCAATGACGGGAACATCGGAGCCGGCCTTTATCAGTTCCCTTAAAGCCTCGTATCCGTTCATTTCGGGCATTCGCAGGTCCATGATTATCAGGTCGATATCCGGATGTTCCCTGTACAATTCCAAAACCTCCAAACCGTTGGATGCATGTAGTGTATTTATGTTTTCCCGTTTCAAAATATTTTCAATCAGCAGGTAATTTGATTCTACATCTTCTGCAACGAGGATCTTATAATTCGGTTCAAATGTTTTGGTTCCTTCCGGGCCCTCGGGTGCTTTTATATTTTGAACGCCCGGGATGTATGGGATGGTCAGGTAAAATGTACTGCCTTCACCAGGGGAAGAAACAAGGGTCAGTTTTCCTTCCAGCAGGTTGGCAATATGCTTGGAGATTGACAGCCCCAGACCGGTCCCGCCCTTTTCCCGCGTATTTGAAATGTCAATTTGCTGGAATCTTTCAAAAATGATCTTGTGCTTTTCCCTGGCAATGCCGATCCCGGAATCTTCAACATAGAACTTCATTACGGGGTTTGGGGTTTCGTTCACGAAATGGCATCCAAACCGGACAAACCCTTTTTCTGTGAATTTTAGGGCATTATTCAAAAGATTGCTCAGGATCTGCTTGATCTTTTCCGGGTCACTGATCAACAGATCGTGAGATTTTTCAGGAATATCGGCCAGCGAGAATTCCAAGGGTTCTTTGTTGGAAAGTTTACGGTATTCATTATGGATATTGTATAGTTCATGCAGCATTTTTGATACGGAGAATTCCTTTTTGTAAACGGCGATCTGTCCGGTTTCGATCATGGATATATCCAGGATATCATCAATAATGTGCAGCAGGTTGGTGGAGCTGTTGCTGATGATCCGGATATATTCCCGGCGGCTTTCTTCAGAAACATCATTTTCTGCAAGAAGGGAGGAAAATCCGATGATCGCATTCATTGGGGTTCGTATTTCGTGCGACATATTTGCCAGAAAAGCGGTCTTTAGTTTGTCGGCTTCTTCGGCTTTTTCCCTGGCCCTTTCCAACTGAAGAAGCTGCTCTTTTCTTTCCGTAATGTCTTTGATGCTTCCCATCAACCGGTATGGCACTTTTTGATCGCTGCACTGAAAGATGCCGTTTTCTTCAACATAAATGTAGGAACCATCATTTTTTCTGATCCGGTATTCAAAAGAAAACCTTTCTGCTTTTTCTTTGGCGGCATCCAATTGTTTTATGATGCTTTTCCTCTCTTCCGGGTGAATTAATTGTTTCCAGCCATCAACATCGACATGCTGGAATTCATTTACCGGATATCCCAATACTTCTTCAATAGCACCAGCCCAGTCGATTTTTCCGGTTCTGAGGTCATAATCATAGATCACCTGTCCGGTTTGCTTACCAACGATATGATATCGTTCTTCGCTCAATTTCAGACTGATCTCGGAACGTTTTTTGTCGGTTATATCTTTGTAAATGCCGTAGACTGCCAATTGGTTATCTGCGTGTATAATGGGTTTGCCCCTTACGGATACGTATTTTCGTTTCTTATGTTTATCCTGCCTGATGGTTTCAAAATCAACATAGTCCCCTTTGCTAACCTTGATGGTGGCTTCCATTGCTTCAGACTTAAGTTCATCGGGAGCGATCAGTTCGTTGATGGGTTTACCGGTGGCTTCTTTTTCGGAGTATCCAAAAAGCCTGGTAAAGTTTTCATTGATTTCCTTTACCCGGTCTTTTTCGTCAAGGATTACAATGGCATCGGGACTATATTGAAACAAGTCCTGAAAGTACTTCCTTTGGTTTTTTAGCTGCTCCAGATGCTTTTTCCTTTCTGAAATATCCCTGGTTATCGAAAGAATGTATTTGGTGCCTTTGATCGTTATCAGATTGGCTGTCATGAGGGCGGATCTGATTGTTCCGTCTTTCATCCGGAAATCTGCTTCCAGGTTTTTCACATGTCCGTGGCGGAAAAGTTCTTTTGTAAGCCGTTCCCTGTCTGCCATATCTTTCCAGAGGTTGATCTCAGCAGATGTTTTACCGACAACATCTTCTGCTGTGTAGCCGCTCATTTCCGTAAATCCTTTGTTAATGCTGAGAAATTTGCCATCGTGAACCCGGTTGATGTTTATTGCATCCGGGCTGCTATGAAAAGCTTTACTGAAGAGCTCTTCGCTTTGCTGCAGGTCTATTTCTGTAAACTTCTTGTTCAGAGCGATCGAAAGTTGATGAACAAAGGCCTCTATCAGGTCTTTATCAATTTCGACATCTTTGGTCATCAAAATCACTACGCTTCCGAAAAGTTTGCCTTTGCGTGTGATCCCTATGGAGTATATTGCTTTAATCCGGATCAGTTTTTCAACTTTTCGGAAGAGGGCTTCCGGGATCCTTTTATCCGATAGTTCATAGAGATCATTAGGCAGTTTAAAGAGATGGCCTCTTTTTATATTTTCATAGTGTTTGTAAGCGGATTGCGGTAGCTTATCCGAGTATTTGTCCAGTATTCCGAAGGCTTTATTAATTGTTTTCCTGGATCCGGCAATTCCTTCGAAAAGGATCTGTTTGTTTTCATCATCTTTTCTGCTCACCAAAACATAGGAATCCGGGATTACTTCGTGCAGTTTTTCTGCAGCGTACGCATAAAGGTTCCTATCAAACGGAAGATCAACAAGTTCGACTGCCGTATTCCTGAGAAACTCCAGTTTATGCCTGCCGTTGTTTACTGCACTCGAGACATGACCAGGCTTTTTGGGGACTTGGTTTTGTTCCTTGTTCATATTATAATTTTCCTCCTCCTAAGGCACACAAAGTTAATGCTTTTTTTCCGACAGGGCTGATCTTTCTTTCCGGGATTTATTTTTGATCCATGGTTATTTGCATTTTTGATGCGCGGTGACCTGCCGTTAATGGATCCTCATTAAAAAGAAAATAAATAGCTTTGCCGTATAAATATCGGTATTATGGCAAAAATACTTGGAATTGGCAATGCACTGGTTGATATCATGACCTCGCTGGAAGATGATATTTTACTTACCGAGTTAAAGCTTCCCAAAGGGAGCATGCAACTTGTGGATATCAATACCTCTTCCGTGGTATTGGATGCCAGTGCCCACTTAAGAAGGCAGCTTACAGCCGGCGGTTCTGCATCCAACACCATATACGGTTTGGCCATGTTGGGTGTGGATACTGCTTTTATCGGGAAAATCGGAAAAGATGAATATGGGAATGTTTATAAAAATGATTTGCTGGCATGTAAGATCATACCCAGGCTTTACGTTAGCGATACCCATTCAGGCCGGGCAGTGGCGTTTGTAAGTACAGATTCAGAGCGCACCTTTGCAACGCATTTGGGTGCTGCCATCGAACTGGTGGCCGAAGATCTGGTGCCGGACCATTTTTCCGGGTATCAGTATTTGCATATCGAGGGTTATTTGGTTCAGAACTACCTGCTGATCCGGAGGGCAATTGATCTGGCCGGGAGATATGGGCTCAGGGTTTCCCTGGACCTGGCCAGTTATAATGTTGTGGAGGAGCATGTGGAATTCCTGAAAAAGCTGATACGGGAAAGCATAGATATTGTTTTTGCCAATGAGGATGAGGCCCGGGCATTAACAGGCAAGCCACCGGAGGAAGCGGTTGAGGAAATTTCCGGTTTTTGTGAAATTGCCGTTGTCAAGACCGGGCCCGGAGGATCCCTGGTGAGGCGGGGTGATGAATTTCACCGGATTGGCATCATACCGGCCTCACCCCTGGATACAACCGGTGCCGGCGACCTGTATGCATCCGGTTTTCTTTTTGGATTGATCCGGGGTTACGACCTTAAACAAAGCGGAGATCTGGGTGCCTTGCTGGCAGGGAATATCATTGAAGTCCTTGGTGCCCGAATGGATAAGCAACGCTGGGACAGGATCCGGGAAGGGGTTCGGAGGATTGGTGGGATGGGTGGTGAAACAGATGTCATCCAGATGTCATCCGGATGACATCTGGATGACATCTGAAATATTTTGCATTCTTTTTTTAAATCTTTCACAGAATTTCATACTTTTGCATCCCTAATTTTCAGCTAAATAAGTAATTGTTATAATTATATTAAAATATGAAGGAATATCAAACACAGGACATCAGGAACATTGCTTTGATTGGCGGTGCCAAGACCGGTAAGACAACCTTAGCGGAATGTATGCTTTTTGAAGGTGGAATTATTAACAGAAGGGGGACGGTCGACGATAAGAACACGGTATCTGATTTCCGGGAAATTGAGCTGGAAAGACAAAACTCCGTATTTGCATCGGTTCTGTATACAATCTTTAACGACAAAAAAATTAATATTCTGGATACTCCTGGGTTTGACGATTTTATTGGCGAAGTGATCGGTTCCTTGCGGGTGGCTGATTCTGCCGTTATGACCATAAATGCCCAAAATGGTGTTGAGGTTGGAACGGAAGTGACATGGAGACAGGCGGAAAAATTTGATAAACCCGTGATCTTTGCCATCAATCACCTGGAACATGAAAATTCAAACTGGGATGAAACCATCACGCAACTGAAACAACATTTCGGCGGGGGTATCACCATTTTACAATATCCGGTTAATGCCGGGATCGGATTCAATTCCATCATCGACCTTATGAAAATGAAGTTGTTTAAATATCCCGAAGATGGAGGAAAACCTGAGATTCTGGATATACCCGGGGATCAAAAAGACAAAGCGGAAGAAATGCAGGCAGCCATGATCGAAGACCTGGCAGCAAACGATGAGGAATTGATGGAAAAATTCTTCGAAAAGGGTACCCTGAGCGAAGACGAGATACAATCCGGACTTAAGCTGGGGATCATTGACCGGGGTATTTTCCCTGTATTGTGTGTTAATGCCAAGCAAAATATGGGTGTTGGACGCTTGCTCGAATTCATCGCAAACAATGCTCCTGCCCCTGATGAAATGCCCGGTGTTAAAACGACAGAAGGCAAAGAGCTGAAATGTAATAACGATGATCCCGTTTCTGCCTTCGTTTTTAAGACCATGATTGAATCCCATCTCGGAGAGATATCCTTTTTTAAACTCTATGCCGGGGAGATCGGTGAGAGCGAAGACCTGATGAATGCCAATACGTCTACCAAGGAAAGGATCTCACAGGTATTTGCTTTTGCGGGTAAGAACCGGGAGAAAGTCGGGAAAGTGCATTCCGGGGATATTGTCGCTGCAATTAAGCTGAAAAGCACCAAAACAAACAATACACTGAACTCTCTGAAGAATCCGGATGATGTGATCGAACCTACGGTTTTCCCGGATCCCAAATTCCGTACAGCCATCAAAGCCAAAAACCAGGCAGATGATGAAAAACTGGGAGTGGCTTTGAATGAAATACACCGTATGGACCAGACAGTTATTTCCGCCTATTATAAAGAGCTTAGGCAAATGATCCTTGAAGGCCAGGGAGAACTTCATCTGAACATCGTAAAATGGCACCTCGAAAACCTGTATAAAGTGCCGGTCGATTTCCTGACCCCCAAGATCCCATATCGGGAAACCATCACAAGGCCGTCTCAGGCCAGCTACCTGCATAAGAAACAATCCGGGGGCGCAGGACAGTTCGGCCAGGTATATATGATCATAGAACCTTATGAAGAAGGAATGCCCGAACCCTCTAAATACAAATTGAAGCAAGTTCTCAGCATGTCATCCGTTAACCCGCTGAGCGCTCAGAAGGGAGATACGGAAATTACTGTAAATGTGCGGGGCAAGGATGAAATATCCCTGGAATGGGGCGGTAAGCTGATATTTTATAATTGTATTGTCGGAGGGGCCATCGATGCCAGGTTCTTACCTGCCATTTTAAAGGGCATCATGGAAAGGATGGAACAAGGCCCCCTGACCGGATCCTATGCCCGGGACATCCGGGTTTGTGTTTACGATGGTAAAATGCATCCCGTGGATTCTAATGAGGTTTCCTTCAAGCTTGCCGGTAAGACGGCATTCAGTATGGCATTCCGCGAAGCCGGCCCCAAGATCATGGAACCGGTATACGATCTTGAGGTGATCGTTCCGGAAGATAAAATGGGGAACGTTATGACAGACCTCCAGGGTAGAAGAGCAGTCATCATGGGCATGGAGGGAGGCGTTATCAAGGCCAAGGTGCCACTGGCGGAAATGGGAAGGTATTCCACCGCGCTCAGTTCCCTTACCAGCGGAAGGGCTTCCTATACGATGAAATTTTCGGAATATGCCCCGGTTCCTGGTGAAATTCAGGATAAACTGCTGAAAGAATACGCAGAAAAACAAAAGGAAGAGGATTAGTTTTTTAATCCCATGAGAAATTCAGGGGGCTGCCTTATCATAATCCGGGCAGCCCCCTTTTTATTTTACAGGAAGAACGCGATGAGCTTGCGGTTATCCTCCGGACTGAGTTTGTGTATGTTCCCGCCTACCTTGTTTTTATTCATGGTTTCCAGGATGAGTCCGGCGTCCGGCTTTTCTATTTCCAGTTGAGACAAACGTATGGGACTTCCAATCCCGCTGAAGAACGCTTCAAATCCTTCAATGGTGTCCACAATGGTCTTGGTCCCAAACAGGTTCTTGCCAAGCTCCCTGATCCTTTCGGGGATGCGGTTGCGATGAAGTTTCATCCATGCCGGATAGACTATGGATAATGATGCACCATGGGGCACATCGTATAGTACCGATAAAATATGTCCGACACTGTGTACACCCCAATCCCCGCTTCTACGGCCATAGCTTGTCAGGTTATTCAATGCATTGGTTGCAGCGTACATCATCCTGGCACGAAGCTCATAATCCTGAAGGTTGTTTAATAGCGGCGCTCCAATCTCTATGGCTTCCCGGATGATCGCGTATACATATTTATCTGAAAGCGGGGCATGCCCTTCCCCGAAATAGGCTTCCAGGCAATGGGACGTGAGGTCTGTTATACCGTAAGATGTATAATCCTTCGGGACACTCAGTGTAAACTGAGGGTCAAGAAAGGAATAAACCGGGTACATGAGCGGATTATGAAAGCCCAGTTTTTCCCTGGTCTCCGGATTCTGGACCACGGCAAACCGGTTCATTTCCGTGCCGGTGGCAGCCAGGGTCAGCACCGCAATAAGCGGGAGGCTTTTCCGGGGGTGGGTTTTGCCCTTGATCATGTCCCAGGCCGGCCCCTCCTGCGGAATGGCCACCGAAACGATCTTGCCGGTGTCAATAACGCTTCCCCCGCCAACTGCAAGGATGAAATCTGCCTTTTCTTTCCTGCCCAGTTCCGCAGCCGCGTCTGCATCATTGACCAGGGGATTGGGTTTAATTCCGGGGTATTCGGTGAATTCGATCCCATTTTTGCTTAACGCGCTGACAACGGTGTTGTATATTCCGTTTCTTTTGATGGATCCTCCGCCGTAAATGAGCAGGGCTTTTTTACCGAGGTTATTGGCCTTTTCGCCCAGGTTTTCCAGCACGTTCCGGCCAAAATGGAGTTCTGTGGGATTGTGCATGATGAAATTTTCCATACTGCTGAATATTTCTTGTTAAAGATATTATTGGCCAAATATTTTGCCGGCCCATTGCTTGCCTGGTTTCCCCTTTGCGTGTGCCGGCCGCGCCACCATTACGTTATGACCCCGCTGCCCAGGCAAAGGGTTTTGTCTTCATCGTAAATCACCCCGAATTGTCCCGGAGCCACTCCTGAAACCGGTTGGAGCGGTTGGACGGTAAAATGGGTTTGACTGCGCCGGATCAGCATGCCGGGGGTAAATTCCGGCTGGTGCCGGATCTTGAAGTTTATCTCTTGCTCAGGGGGTACTTTTTCGTCATATCCAGGATTGATGAAGCTGAAATCTTCCAGCTCAATTTCTTTCTTGTATTGGGATGCCGGGTCATATCCATTGGAAACGAACAATGTGTTTTCCGCGGTATCCTTGCCTACAACGAACCAGGGACCCTGGCCCAGTCCCAGACCTTTGCGCTGTCCGATGGTATGGAACCAGATGCCGCGGTGTTCCCCCAGGATCCTGCCCGTTTCGAGCTCTACGATCCTGCCCGGTTTTTCCCCGGTATATTTTTTAATGAACTGTGTATAATTGATCTTTCCCAAGAAGCATATGCCTTGGCTGTCGGGACGTTCGGCACTGGGAAGTTTCAGCGCTGCGGCCTTATCCCTTACTTCACTTTTTTGCATATGCCCGATCGGGAACATAGCCTTTGAAAGCTGTTCATATGTGATCCTTCCCAGAAAATACGTCTGGTCCTTTTTCCTGTCCCGTGCTGTCCCAAGCCATAACTGTCCTTCCTTCTCCACATGGGTAGCATAGTGTCCGGTGCTGATGCGGTCGTAATCTTTCCCGAACTTGCTGTTGAAGCTCCCGAACTTGATCAGCCGGTTGCACATCATATCCGGGTTCGGGGTCAGGCCCTTCCTGACCGTCTGCAATGTATAATCTATAACCCGGTCCCGGTATTCCTCCTGAAGATCTACGACCTCCATACGGCAACCATACTTTTTGGCTATGTAGGAAGTGATCTCAATATCTTCCTCTGAAGGACAATCCATGAAACCCGGCTCCCCTTCCAGTGCGATTTTTATGTAGAAAATATC
Organism: Bacteroidales bacterium; assembly: GCA_018400295.1. Lineage (GTDB taxonomy): Bacteria > Bacteroidota > Bacteroidia > Bacteroidales > B18-G4 > M55B132. The sequence continues at coordinate 51,201 of JAGYMZ010000002.1, forward strand.
CGGGGTATATCCCATGTCCTTTAACACGGGAATGGTTACCGAACTGTCAACGCCTCCCGAAACCAATGCCGCAATGGTCATAGATGATTTTTTACAAAAGTAATCAGAATCGTGCAAGTGACGAAAAGATTTGTCCTGCGCACGCCGTCAGCTTAACAGGAATTTCCCGGCGATCCCGGAGAGGAAACGGATGATCATGCCGGCCAGGATCATCGTTGTCATTGGGAAATAAAAGGGAACCTGCTTTTGCTGAATGCGGATATCCCGGGGTAGGTTGCCGGACCCGGAAATCCTGTCAGGAGTGATCAACTGTTCATATCAGCCCTTTTTCATGCTTTTCCCCGATCACCTTTAGCATGTCTTCCGTAACAGCAGGCAGGTCGAATGTCGGGTCCCATCCCCACTCTTCGCGTGCGCAGGTATCATCCATTTTATTGGGCCAGGATTCTGCGATTTCCTGCTTGACCGGGTCTACATCATATTCCATTTTAAATTCCGGAATATGTTTTTTGACCTCTGCCGCAATGATTTCCGGGTCGAAGCTCATGGCTGTGATGTTAAAGGCATTTCGGTGCTTTAGTTTGGACGGGTCTGCTTCCATCAGGTTAATGGCTGCGTCCAGTGCATCGGGCATATACATCATGTCGAGAAAAGTACCGGCTTTCAGCGGACAAGTGAATTTTTTGCTTTTAATGGCTTCGTAGAATATCTCCACGGCATAGTCGGTGGTGCCGCCACCCGGTAACGTAACATTGGAGATGATCCCGGGATATCTCAATCCCCTCGTATCTACACCGAAACGTTTGAAATAATAGTCGCTCAAAAGTTCGCCGGAAACCTTGGTAACCCCGTACATGGTGCCAGGGCGCTGTATCGTGTCCTGTGGTGTATTGTCCAGCGGGGTGGTGGGACCAAAAGCCCCGATAGAACTGGGAAAAAAGACAGCACAATTATTTTCCCTGGCAATTTCAAGTACATTATATACGCCGTTAACGCCAACATTCCAGGCAGCCTGCGGATTCTTTTCTGCCGCCGCCGACAACAATGCTGCAAGGTTGTAAATGGCGTCGATTTTGTATTTCTTAACAACTTCCAGGATCCTGTCCGGTTCGGTAGCATCAACATTTTCCAGTGGCCCGGACTGAACAACATCATCGCTGGGCATTGTTTTGCGGTAACCCGCCACAACATTTGTGCTGCCGTAATTCTCACGAAGTTTCATGGTCAATTCCGATCCGATCTGCCCGGCAGTTCCTATGACTAAAATATTTTTCATGTTGGTGATTATTTAATGCGTTCGTTGAATAACAATCTCGCGGGCAAAAATATAATAATTTTATAACTGACAGGGGATTTCCATAAAAACTTGCTCCGTTCTCCCCCGAAATGTGGATTATTAATGCTATATTTGCACGGGATTGTGAATCGATCAACAATATAATTCATTAAAACATCAAAATATGTACGGAAAAATTAAAGACCATCTCCGGAAAGAGCTGGAGGGCATAAAAGAAGCCGGACTTTTCAAGGAGGAAAGGATCATTACTTCCCCACAGGGAGCGGAAATTACATTGGTGGATGGAAAAGAAGTGCTGAATTTCTGTGCCAACAATTACCTGGGCTTGTCTAACCACCCCAGATTGGTAAAAGCCGCCAAAGAAACCCTGGATTCTCATGGTTTTGGTATGTCATCCGTCAGGTTCATCTGCGGTACCCAGGATATTCACAGGACGCTTGAAAAGAAAATTGCCGCGTTTTTCGGTCTGGACGATACCATTTTATATGCAGCCTGCTTTGATGCTAACGGCGGGGTGTTCGAGCCTATATTGACAGCCGAGGATGCGATCATTTCTGATTCACTGAACCACGCATCCATTATTGATGGTGTCAGACTTTGCAAGGCGCAGCGATTCCGGTATGAAAACTCCAATATGGAAGATCTGGAAGCGAAGCTTAAAGAAGCATCCCAATCTGCCCGCTTTAAGATCATCGTTACCGACGGCGTTTTCTCCATGGACGGGAATGTGGCACCGGTGGATAAAATGGTCGAGCTGGGTAAAAAATACGATGCCATGGTGTTGGTCGATGAATGCCACTCGGCCGGTGTCGTGGGTAAAACCGGGCGCGGAGTTACCGAATTGTTTGACATACGCGGTGAGGTGGACATTATTACCGGTACTTTGGGAAAGGCATTTGGGGGAGGAATTGGAGGGTTTACCACAGGAAGGCAGGAGATCATCGATATACTCCGTCAACGCTCACGTCCCTATCTTTTCTCAAATTCACTGATCCCTGCTGCAGTTGGCGCCGGGATTGAAATGTTTGATATGATGTCGGAAACTACGGAGCTCCAGGATAAGCTCCACAACAATACCGGTTATTTTATCGATAAAATGATGGATGCCGGATTCGACATAAAACCCACTTCATCGGCCATTTGTGCCATTATGCTTTACGACGCGAAATTGTCTCAGGTCATGGCCGAAAAATTGCTGGACGAAGGCATCTATGTGATCGGGTTTTATTATCCGGTAGTACCCAAGGGACAAGCCCGCATCAGGGTGCAATTATCCGCTGCCCACGCCAGGGAGCATCTTGACAAAGCGGTCAATGCTTTCATCAAGGTGGGTAAAGAACTGGAGGTTATAAAATAAGGGAGATCCGTACCCTATACCTAAGGCCCGGGGATCTTTTGATCCCCGGGCCTTTTGCATTATCATTATTTCCTATTTTTGTAGTATGAAAAACAAGTTGCACATAACCAATTCCCTTTCCAGGAAAAAGGAAATTTTTGAACCCATTGCACACCCCTTTGTCGGGATGTATGTTTGTGGCCCGACGGTATACGGAGATGCTCACCTGGGTCATGCACGGCCGGCTGTTACCTTCGATGTATTGTACCGGTATCTGGAGCATTTGGGCTATAAAGTCCGGTATGTCAGAAACATTACCGATGTAGGGCACCTTGAAAATGATGCCGATGAAGGAGAAGATAAAATAACCAAGAAGGCCCGGCTTGAGAAACAGGAACCCATGGAAGTAGTACAGTTCTACGCCAACAGCTACCACAAAAAAATGGATCAGCTGAATGTGCTTCCGCCCAGCATCGAACCCCACGCTTCTGCCCACATCATTGAACAGATCGAAATGGCCCGCCGTATCCTGGATAATGGATATGCATATGAAAAGAACGGATCGGTCTATTTTGATATTATAAAGTATAATACAGATCATCCCTATGGGATCCTTTCCGGGCGAAAAGTTGAGGAGCTGCTGGCCTATACAAGGGAATTGGAAGGACAGCAGGAGAAAAAGAACACTTTCGATTTTGCCTTATGGAAAAAGGCTACACCGGAACACATTATGCGCTGGCCTTCTCCCTGGAGTGATGGTTACCCGGGATGGCACCTGGAATGTTCGGCCATGGGCGCCAAATACCTGGGAGACCGGTTCGATATCCACGGGGGCGGCATGGATCTGCTGTTCCCTCATCACGAATCGGAAATAGCACAATCGGTCGCGGCGAACAACAAGATGCCTGTGAAATACTGGCTTCATAATAACATGATCACCATCAACGGACAAAAAATGGGAAAATCCCTCGGGAATGCCGTTACTCTTGAGCAGTTTTTTACCGGTGATCATGAAATCCTGGATAAGCCCTATGGCCCGATGTGCATACGGTTTTTCATACTTCAGGCGCATTACCGCAGCACCCTGGATTTCTCCAACGAAGCGCTCCAGGCTTCCGGGAAAGGATTGGATAAGCTGCTGGCTGCTTACGAAACACTTCAGGGGCTGAAGGCATCCGGCGGCGGATCTTCAGTGGACATCGATGGACTTGAGCGGGAATGCTACGGGGCGATGAACGATGACCTGAACACCTCTGTCCTTATTTCCCGGCTTTTTGAAGCGGTTCGTATCATTAATTCAGTGAACGACGGTCAATTGTCCATTGATGCTGATGCCCTGGATAAGCTGAAAAAAATGTATAAGACCTTTGTGTTTGATATCCTGGGGCTGTTGCCCGGGGAAGAAACCAAAAGCAAAGACGACCTGTCGGATAAGCTTATTGAAAGTATGCTGTCGCTGCGCCAGCAGGCCAGGCAAAATAAAGATTATGATACGGCGGACAGCATCCGGAAAACCCTGGAAGGACTGGGTATTATTCTTAAGGATACCAGGGAAGGAGTGAAATGGGAGCTGAAATAACAGGAAACCGTGTTATGTGATCCTTACCAGAAAATAATTTTTCTTTCCCTTTTTTATCAGGATGTATTTATGGTTGAGAAGGTCTTTTTCCGAGATCCGGTATTGATCATTAACTTTGGTTTGGTTAACGGAAACTCCATGATCTTTGAGCATACGCCGGGCTTCTCCCTTTGAACTGAAAATCCCCGTGCGGTCCGTCAGGAATTCTACAAGGGGGATCTCCTGTTCAATATCTTTTTTGGGAACTTCGCTTGCAGGAACACCTTCGAATACACTTAGCAATGTGCGTTCATCGAGTTTTTTGAGCATTTCTTCCGTCCCTTTTCCGAAGAGGATCTGGGAAGCTTCCACCGCTGCATTATAATCCTCTTCGGAATGCACGCGTATGGTAATATCCTTGGCCAGGGCTTTTTGCAGGATCCGTGTATGTGGTGCTTCGGAATGGTTGGAAACCAGCTCATCGATCTCTTCCCTGGAATGCAGGGTAAAGATCCGGATGTATTTCTGGGCATCTTCGTCAGAGGTGTTCAGCCAGAACTGGTAAAATTGATAGGGTGAGGTCTTTTCCGCGTCAAGCCATACGTTCCCTTCTTCAGATTTTCCAAATTTTCCGCCACCTGCTTTTGTTACAAGAGGGGTGGTAAGTGCATATGCTTCACCGCCCGTCATCCGCCGTATGAGCTCATTTCCTGTGACAATGTTACCCCATTGGTCGGAACCCCCCATCTGAAGCTTACAGTTGTGATTTTTATACAAATACAGGAAATCATATCCCTGAACAAGCTGGTATGAAAACTCGGTAAAGGAAATTCCCGTCTCCAGACGCTTCTGAACCGAATCCTTAGCCATCATGTAATTGACTGTAATATGCTTTCCAACATCCCGGATAAAATCCAGGAATTTATAATCTTTGAACCAATCATAATTATTCACCACCATCGCGGCGTTTTCTCCGGAATTGAATTTCAGGAACTTCATCAATTGTTTCTTCTGGCCTCTGAGGTTTTTTTCAATGGTCCGGCTGTCCAGAAGGTTTCTTTCCTGCGATTTTCCTGATGGATCACCGACCATTCCCGTTGCGCCCCCTATCAGTATAATGGGTTTATGGCCGGCACGTTGAAAATGAAGCAAAAGCATGATGGTGGCCAGGCTTCCAATATGCAGGGAATCTGCCGTGGGATCGAAGCCAATGTATCCGGCGGTTGACTCTTTTTTAAGTTGTTCTTCGGTGCCGGGGATCATATTGTGGATCATGCCCCTCCATCGCAATTCATCAATGAAATCCATATGTGCTGCTTTGTTTTGTGCAAATATAGCTTTATTGTTTTAATAAGAACTGTTGGGATTTAAACAAATACCGATGTAATTTTTAGTAGATTTGCCCTGTGATATTCGTTACAGGAGGAACCGGGCTTGTGGGCTCTCATCTTTTGCTTGAACTTGCGCGGGGAGGGAAAAAGGTAAGGGCACTGAAAAGGGCATCCAGCGATGTTGGCTATGTGGATGCTGTGTTCAGGCATTATGCTGAAAATGCAACGGAAATTGCGAACAATATTGAATGGGTAGAGGGAGACATTCTGGACCCTTCTTTTCTGTTGACGGCACTTGAAGGCGTAAAGTATGTGTATCATTGTGCTGCTGTGGTTTCTTTTCAACCAAGCGACAGGGAGAAGATCCACCGGATCAATACGGATGGCACGGCAAATATTGTGAACGCATCCTTGCAATGCAAGGTGAAAAAGCTGTGCTATGTGAGTTCCATTGCCGCATTGGGAAGGAATGAACATAAGGAATTCGTGGATGAAACGGTGGGCTGGAAGGTATCAAAGGACAACTCCTGTTACGGCATTAGTAAATTCAATGCCGAAAGAGAAGTCTGGCGCGGAACGGCAGAGGGACTGGATGCCGTCATTGTAAACCCTTCCATTGTTATCGGGTTCGCCAATCCTTCAAAGGGCAGCACCAAAATGTTTTCAACGGTTTGGAACGGATTGAATTTCTATACCCCGGGGATGAATGGATTTGTCGATGTAAAGGATGTGGTCAAAGTCATGGTCATGCTCCAGGAAAGCGATATCAGGAACGAACGGTTCATCCTCAATGCTACGAATGTTACGTTCAAAGCGTTCTTTAATAAAATTGCGGACAGCCTTGGTAAACCCAGGCCCAGATGGAAATCTACTGCTTTGCTGGCAGAGATGGCCTGGAGGCTTGATTGGTTGAGAAGCAAAATATTGAACCGTGAACCATTGATCACCAGGCAGACCGTCAAGGCCGGGATGGGTAATTTTAAGTATTCAAACGCCAAGATCCGGAAATATACTGGCGTGGAATTCAGGGATATAGATGTTAGCATTAAAGAGGTATCGGATATTTTTAAGAAGTATTACAAGGATGAAGTGCAGTCATAATTGTACACCAACAAAACCTTAACCACATATGAGCAAAATAGCATTGATATATTGGCCCAGGAAGGGCAATGTGGAAAAAGTTGCCGGAATGGTTGCTGATGGTTTGGACGACCTGAAGCCCGGGGTTTATGCAATATCCCAGGTTGATCTTACTGCATTGGCTGATCATGACCTTATCATCCTGGGAAGTTCAACGGTGGGTGCGGATAACTGGGAAGATTCTCACAGGTCACGCTGGTATGATTTTTTTAAACAACTGGAAAATGTCCGTTTCAAAGGGCAAAAAATTGCTTTTTTCGGACTGGGTGATCAGGTCTTGTACCCGGAACATTTTGTCGATGGTATGATGGCGATCAAAAAAGAATTTGCACGGCATGATGTTGAATTTATCGGGAAATGGCCTGCACAAGGATATGATTTTCAGGAATCCGCTTCCCTGGAAGGGGATGATTTCATCGGACTGGCTGTGGATGAAGACCAGCAACCCGAGCTGACGAAGGAAAGGGTGGATCAATGGGTTGCTCAGGTCCGGAAGGAATCCGGACTGTGATCAGGTCAGCGGCAGACTTTTGATGGAATCCCCATGAGGGATGTATATTTTTTTACATCCCTTTTCTTTAAGGTATCTTGACGCTTCGGAATAGCCCAGGGTCATTTCCTCCGGGGTGTGTGCATCTGTGCTGATGGTTAAGGGGATATCATCATTGATCAGTGATCCCAGCACCCATCCGTCCGGGAAAAACGAATCGGACCTTCCTTTATACTTTCCCCGTGTGTTAACTTCTACAATGCAATTGTTTTGTTTAATAACATCTATGGTGCTCAAGACCAAATCTCTATACCACAGATCATTTTCGGTGAAATGGCGCCCTTTGTTATGCATTTTGATCTTATCGAGATGACCCACGATGCGGGGTCTTTCATTGATGATCATGGTGTTGATCTGCCGGTAGTAGGCCGTCACGGCTTTCTTAGCATCATTTTCGAAGACATCCTGCAGCCCGTGGTCGTATGCATCGGTTTTGGCCCCGTCAATAAACCATAAACGGTTATTTTCCAGGTTTTTAACAAGATGTACCGATCCAATGGTGTAATCCAGGCCGGCCATTTCCCTGAACGAATCAAAGCTTTCCGTTAATCCTGGGATAAAATCGATTTCAAGTGCCAGCATGATCGTTATTTGTCCTGCATATTTTTGTTTCAACTTTTCAACGGTCCTGACATATTCCAATAGCTTGGTTTTCGATGGTATGGCGAAATTGTTATCAAATGGAACGGGTGCATGTCCCGAGAATCCCAAAATCGATAAGCCTTTGTCCAGGGCCTGCCTGACATATTCTTCGGGATGGTCTGAGCCATCACAAAAATGGGTATGTGTATGAAGGTTGAACAGCATGCCGGTGTTTTTCTATGCTACTAACAAAAGGGAGGAAAGGATGTTCGGAAAAAAACAAAAAAGAGAGCGTTGACCAGACGCTCTCTAACCCAAATCTAATAAATTATCAAAATGAAAAAATTTTTCATTGATACCTTTAAAAAGGCAATGCAAAGATAAGACAGATTTTATACAAAATGAAAAACATCAGTGAATATACGGAGCAAAATACGAACATACCCATAAAAAAAGAGAGCGTCGACCAAACGCTCTCTAACCCAAATCTAATAAACTTTCAAAATGAAATAATCTATAAATTGACCAGATGCACTCTTTAATACGGAAACACACAAAAAGGTAACCCTATAACAGCTAAAAAAATTGAAGAAAGTAAAATTATACATGAAATTCGTGACGATTTGTTGATAATCCGGAATTTCCTGCCAATTGTTTTACCGCTTAAAACGGCTAAATGGTATCAATGATTTTATATACTTTGTCGGATCTGCGAAGGAATGTATGAACCGGGATGGAGCACAATACTCCCTTTTCGGCTTTATTGACCGGCTTGTGATCGACCCGGACTTCTTCCGCCCGTCCCTGGTAAACGCCGGTAGTCGGACCCATGATAAAAATATCGTCTCCCGGTTTCAGATCCTGGGTTTCGATCCTGATCTCCGCCACCTTGATGTTCGTGAAATAATTTGTGACCTTCCCTACATAGATTTTCTTTTTTGTGGCCTGGGCCCCGTATTTTTCTGACCATTCACCCATTCTGCGCCCAAGGTAATAACCATCCCAGAATCCACGGTTGTAGACGCTTTTCAGTTTTTCATTCCACATATCCACTTTCCTGTGGCCATAGCTACCGTTGACATATGCATTGACGGCTTCCTTGTAACACTGGGTGACGATCTTTACATATTCAGGTGATCTCCCCCGTCCTTCAATTTTAAGGACATCAACGCCGGCTTTCAGGATCTTGTCCATAAAATCTATGGTCTTCAGGTCTTTGGGTGACATGATGTGCGCATTGTCAATTTTCAGTTCAATGGCACCGTCGAGATCCGTGACCTTGTATGGCCTGCGGCATACCTGCAGGCATTCACCCCGGTTGGCTGAATGGTTGAGGTTGTCCAGGCTTAAGTAACATTTTCCCGATATGGCCATACAAAGGGCACCGTGCGCAAAGATCTCTATTTTTACCAACTCCCCGGAGGGCCCGGTGATCTTCTGTTCCTTGATTTGCCGTGTAATGGCTGCAACCTGCTCCAGGGAAAGCTCCCGGGCAGTGACCATCACATCCGCATAGCGGGCATAATAACGGACGGCCTCTATGTTGGTGATGTTGGTTTGTGTCGACATGTGGACCTCCATGCATTTTTTCCGGCAATATTGGATTACTGCCTGGTCCGATGCAATGATCGCGGAAACACGGCTTTCCCCGGCAATGTCAACAAACCTTCTCATTTCCTCCAGTTCGTTGTCGTAAACTACGGTGTTGAGGGTGAGATAAGAACGGACATTGAATCTTTCGCATATACTGGTGATCTTGCTGAGGTCATTCAAGCTGAAGTTCCGGGAAGACCGGGAACGCATGTTCAACCTGCCGGCCCCAAAATATACCGAATCCGCCCCACCTTGTATCGCTGCCATCAAGGATTCATACGAACCTACCGGGGACATTATTTCCGCTTTGTTGTTTTTCATCGTTGTGCAAAAGTACAAAATCAGATGTCATCCAGATGTCATCCGGATGACATCTGGATGACATCCCCGGCAGTTCCCCCGGATGAAAAGAAGTCGCGTTCCTTGCTGAAAGGGAAACCCTTCCTTCAGAAATTGCTACCTTCGTTTGAGGTTCAGTTCTCTTAATTGCTCCTCGCTGATGCCGGAGGGAGCGTCGATCATAACGTCCCTGCCTGCATTGTTTTTAGGGAAGGCAATAAAATCGCGTATGGAATCCTTTCCTGCAAAAACCGCAACCCACCGGTCGAAACCATAAGCGATCCCCCCGTGGGGAGGGGCTCCGTACTCAAAGGCATTCAGGAGGAAACCAAATTGCTCCTGCGCTTCTTCATCGGTGAATCCCAGGACCCTGAACATTTTTTTCTGAAGCCCACGCTCATGGATCCGTATGGAACCCCCACCGATCTCAACGCCGTTGATGACCATATCGTAGGCATTGGCCCGTACTTTTGCCGGATCGCTCTCCAGCAAGGGTATGTCTTCCTTCTTTGGGGATGTGAAGGGATGGTGCATGGCATGGTAGCGACCGGCTTCCCCGTCCCATTCAAGAAGCGGGAAATCAACCACCCACAGGGGCTTGAATGCTTCCGGGTCCCTCAACCCCAGCCGGTCACCCATCTCCAGCCTGAGTATGTTCAGGGCATGGCGGGTTTCATACGGGTTGCCGGCCAGAATAAGCAGCAGGTCCCCGGGCCGGGCCCGGAATTTGTCTGCCCAGACTTTCAGGTCTTCCTGTGAAAAGAATTTATCCACAGAGGATTTGAAAGAGCCGTCTTCGTTAAATTTCACATAAACCAGTCCTTTTGCCCCCACCTGCGGTTTTCTTACGAAATCCGTGAGTTCATCCAGTTGCTTCCTGGAATAGGATGCACATGCCTTTGCGCAAATGCCCACAACCAATCCAGCGTTGTCAAAAACATTGAATCCCTTGCCCCGGGCAACATCGTTCAGCTCCACGAATTTCATGTCAAACCGGATATCGGGCTTGTCGGAACCGTAATGCTTCATGGCTTCTTCGTAAGGCATTCTGGGAAAGTCCCCAATTTCCAAGCCTTTAATGACCCTGAACAAATGCCTGGATAAGCCCTCGAAGGTATGCAATATGTCATCCTGCTCAACGAATGACATTTCACAGTCGATTTGCGTGAACTCCGGCTGCCGGTCTGCCCGCAGATCTTCATCCCGGAAGCACTTGACGATCTGGTAATACTTGTCGTAGCCGGCGATCATGAGCAGTTGCTTAAAGGTTTGGGGTGACTGCGGCAAGGCATAAAATTGCCCTTCGTTCATGCGTGAGGGGACGACAAAATCCCGTGCCCCTTCCGGGGTGGATTTGATCAGACAGGGGGTTTCTATTTCGATAAAATCAATGGAATCCATGTATTTACGTGTCTCAATCGCCATCCGGTGCCGGAGTTCAATATTTTTCTTTATCAGGTTCCTGCGCAAATCCAGATAGCGAAATTTCATCCGCAACTCCTCGCCGCCATCGGTTTGATCTTCAATTGTGAAAGGCGGCGTTTTGGAAGGGTTCAGAACGCTGATCGCATCTGCAATGATCTCAATGTCGCCTGTAGGCATCGCTGGATTTTTATTGCTTCGCTCGGCCACGTTGCCGTCAATACGGATCACGTATTCCCTCCCAAGAGCTCTTGCTTCCTTGCATAACCCGGCATTGGTTTCCATGTTGAAGACCACCTGGGTGATGCCGTACCGGTCCCGTAAATCGACGAAAGTCATGCCGCCCAGGTCTCTGGATCTTTGCACCCATCCGCTTAACGTCACCTTTTTCCCTGTATCCTGTATGCGCAATTCTCCGCATGTATGTGTTCTGAGCATAACGATGTTGTTTTTAGACAGTGCGAAAATAATAAAAGACCGGGAATAAATTCGGGAAAGGTATAATGTTTCAAAAGATAGTCGTATATTTATGACCTGTATGTGATCCGAAGTATGCAATGCATTATTAACCCCAGGTCTCATGATGGCAATGCGGAAGATGCAAATTGACAATACAATTCCGGCGTGAGACATTTGAAAACATAAACATTATGAAAACCATAACCGTTAGGGAATTTGCCAGGATGTACGATGGCCTGGAACTCTTGACCCATACCAATGCTTCCCTTCAGCTGGGCGATTTGTTCGACAAGAAAGGCATGTTTAATAATTATCTGGATTTCAGTGGCTATAATGTGTCCTACAAGCTTGGCCTCTCTCCGGAAGGAGCCGGGGACCTGAAGAATCGTTTGAGGATGGTGGACGCCGTCCATGGGGAATTCGCCGGGATATCCATCAAGGATGAGTTTTCTGTCCACGGTGACATGATCATACCCTCCGTCAATGTTAATTTATCCGGCAAGGTGGAACAGTCCAGGGTAAAATATTTTGAGATCGGGCAGATACAAACAAAAATCCTGCGTGACCGCCTCAGGTATGAGATCCAGATGCTGATCGAGGATCTGATCGACCGCGACCGCAGGGAATACCGGCAGGAGTTGAGGGACCTGTATATTGCAGAGGCCCTGTATTATAGCCCTGACATCCGCATTGTGGTGGAAAAGGGCACCGAGGTGGATACAGAAGCGGCTTTCGGGGAGGTATACGGTGAGATGGAAATGGGTTATGATTCTGAAAAAAACCAGGTGTTTACCATAAAGGGCTCAGGTTATCCGTTTGCAGTGGATCTGAAAAAGATCAAGCATTTTATGTAATCGTGACGCCTGGCGCGTGACGTGCAATGGAGCACGGGGCCGGTAAATGATCGCCAATGAACATACGTGAGGCAAATATCAGGGATTATGACATCCTGGTGGCGTTGTGGAGATCGGCAGGATTGCCTTTTAAGCCCCACGGAAGGGATATGCGGGAGAACATTGAAAAAGAGCTTGCCCGGGGCTGTGCACATTTTCTGATCGCTGAAGAGAAGGGCAGACCGGTGGGTACCATCCTGGTAACCCATGACGGCCGGAAAGGCTGGATCAACCGGCTTGCGGTGATACCCGCATACAGGAACCGCGGTATAGCCCGCATGCTGGTTGAAAAGGGAGAGAAGATCCTGGATGATGCCGGCATTGGCATCATTGCCTGTCTCATTGAAGATTATAACCGGGAATCCCTCGCTGTTTTTCAGAAGCTGGGCTACATCGATTTTAAGGGGATGCATTACCTGACCAAGCGGCAACACCCTGAGGTTTGAGCCAGTATATCTGTTTGCCGAAAGACCAATGTCCGTGACATCTTTTAACCCTTATCTTGTACTTCTTCCAACCTTCACCCGGATCCCTTTCGAATGGCTGGCGAACTCCGGTGCATACATGCATTGGATGGTGGTGATGCCGTTGGAAAAGTCACCTTCCTGGGTAGCGACCATGGGGTATTCAAAAACATAGGTTCCTTTGGGCAAACGGCTGAAAAAGAAGTTTGTGGAAGCATCAAGCGTGCTCTGGTAATATCCGGTCCCACTCTCGTAACGATACCCTGAAAGCACGTTCACCGGCTCAAAGGTGGACGCCCGCATATCCTTCAGGTGCACGAATTCCATATCCCGGTCGGACCGGATCTCCATTCTGATAATGACTTTATCACCCGTATGGATGGTCCCGTTATCAGGAATTTCTTCAATAACCGGCCCGCTGGGTGTATTCTTTTCCAGAAAGAGCGTTTTATTTATACTGAGCGGTGTTTCATGTGGGGTGATCTTATCCAGGTCTTCAAAATACTGCCAGTACAGGGCTCCCCAGGCAATGCCCCTGTCTTTTTTGGTTACGGTTACCTGGCCCATTTCCGGTGTTATTTCTTCCCGCATCCAGGAAGTACGGAAATAGCCGGTCCCGGCTTCCGCTTTCACATCTTCCAGTTCATCCGGGTCTATCACCCTGTCGCCCACGGTGATCTCCACCCTCTCATCTCCTTTAAGGAGGTCTGTTCCCCTTAGCAGAAGTGCATAACAGGCTTCTGTCGTGGCCTTCGTTGTTTTCCAGTCTTGTGTCTGTTTTTGTTTCAGCAGCCAGATCTTCATTTTTTCAATGGATCCTGCATCTCCGCTGATCTCATGGAAGGCCTCGATCATCAGGGCCTGGGTTTCTATGGGTGCCTGGTACCAGTAATAACCGGTTTCGTTTCTCCAGTACATCCCCATTTCCTTGTCGTACAGCGCATGTTCTTTCAGGGAAGCGATGATCTGTGACGGCAGGGATTTTTCACCTATGCGATTCAGGGCCAGTGCGATCATTCCCTGCATGTAAATATGCTCTTCGAGCCAGTATTCTTTGGCCTGTTCCCGGAAATAGGCAAATGCCTCCTTATTTTTATCCTGCACCTTCCAGTCATCCAGGAAGCAGGTCCTTGCGTACAAGTATTGTATCTGCAGTCTGCCCAGGTGGTTTTCGTCCCGGTAATTGTCATTGTTCTCCCGGATATTTTCAAAATCTTCCCTGATCCGGTCATCCAGGTAATTAACGGCCCGGGAAAGCATGCGCCAGGTTCTGGCGTTTTCCCTCATGTCTTTTATGCCCAGGTTATCCAGGTGGCCGAACCCGGTAACGATATGCTGGGTTATATACCGGTTGTCCCTCATCCCTTTGAACCAGGGCCAGCCGCCGTTGGGAAGCTGTTTTTCCTCCAATTTGGCCAGCGCACCCTGAAGTTGATTGCTCATATGGTTTAGGTCGAAAAGTAATCCCATGCGCTGTTTCCTTTCCGTTTCATTCCGGGCCTGCAGAACCCAGGGCGTAGCTTCCAGGATGGTATTTTTAAGATCCTGGTTTTTTTCGAGTTTAGACAGGAGTGCATCCGGTGTAAGATTTTTCCAGCTGTCAAAGATCCTTTTGATCTTGGGGTTGGAGTTGGCGATATGGGATGCGATGCTGTTGGCATAATACCGGCTGAAAATTGATTCGGAATTGTCGTGTGTGTCATCCATAATATATGGCAGGGCCTGTACCGCATACCAGGCGGGATTGGATGTAAATTCCAGGGTCAGGCTGTAATCCTGAAGCGTTGTTGAGTGCTTATCGATCAAGCTGTTGAATGTGAAGTCCCAGGTCCCTTTTCCATTCACCGGCATGGGCATGGATTCGGTAACCATCATACGATTGGGCAGTACCGGAATGGCCATCTCTTCCCCGTCGCTGAAGTCTCCTGCTTTGGCGGTTATCCTGTACATCAGTGCATCCACATTATCCGGTATGTGTATATCCCAGGATAAGCCGGCATTGTTGCTTTTGCTGACTGTAAAGTCCTTTTTTGCCGAGTCCGTATTTTTCAAAACATCCACTTTTTCCAGGGTGGCGGGGTCCAGGAATTCGATCTCTGCCTGTCCTGTCAGTGTATGGTCCGACATATTCACTACCTTGGCAGAGAAAAGCATCCGGTCCCCTTTCCTGAAGAAACGGGGAGGATTGGGGACGACCATAAGATCTTTGCGGGTCACCAGTTCCTGCATGATCTGTCCCACCTGCAGATCCGTGGTATAAGCCAGGCCCAGCATTTTCCAGCGGGTCAGGGCTTCGGGTACGGTATATGAAATGATGATATTTCCATCCGGACCGGATTTCAGTTCGGGGTAGAAAAAGGCTGTTTCATTGAAGTCCCGCCTTACGTTTACCGGTTCCGGAGATCCTTCCGTTTCCTGTGTGCCTTCTCCGCCTGGGGGTGCATCAGCGGGTTGTTCTTCGGATCCCTGTTCGCCATTATCCGCAACGCGATTTTTCATAGACATGACCAATCCTCCGGGTGTTCCGGCCTGCCGCATGGCGCCGGATTTGCCCGCATCCATCAGGTATGAAGGCCGTGAATATATCCCGAAGCCAAACCAGTTAAGCCGATCGTATTCTCTTGGCCTGAACGAAGTTGCTGGTATGTAAGGAGGTTCAATCGTTTTTGTACTTGTGTTCCGGAAAGCCTGGCGTATGTTCCAGTCAGGGAAGCTCATTTGCGGATGATAGAGCTCAAAGCTCCAGGAGTTTGGCCTGAAGGCATCCAATGATGCGTCATACATGGTTGCTGCCATTTCTGCCGCAACATGATCGCCCTTGTGGTTTCGAATCTGTATCTGCCATTCTTCCTTCTGGCCGGGTGTGAGCTTGTCCCTGAACGTTGCAAACTCAATATCCAGTTCTTTGTTGCTGTAAGGTACGCGGATAATGTGTGTATTTTGGAAAGCCCGGTTCCATTTGACAAAGGTTATGTTGATGCCAATATTCCCCCTGTATGCTTCGAGCACGGGTATGTGTATGGGTTTTTGCCTGTTGTTCAGGCCGATAATATCTCTTTTAATGACTTTCTGATCCTGGATCAGTTCATACACCATACGGACCTGATTAAGGGAGGATCCGATAAGGAACGTAGCCGTGTCTCCCGCTTCGGCTTTGTCCCGGAGCACCGTGAACCAGTTCAGGTCCAGTGTGGGTATCCTGCCTGCATTTGGTGCAAAGAGCGTAAAGGTCTTTTTATGTTCAATTTCCTCGCCGAAGGCATCGATAGTATTCAATACCACTGCATATTTCCCGCAGTCCCAGTTGGCTGCACCGGAAAGGTCAATCACAGAATCCCTGGCCGAATTGAAGGAGATGGATAATACTTCTTCTTCCACAGGCCATGTTCCGGGATGGTTTTCATTGTCATAGATGTCATGGGGGAACGCGTCCTTGAATGCTTCACGCGACATCAGGAATACATCGGGTCTGGACCATTGGCGGTCCCGGAGCGGCAATTCGGGCCCTTTCAGTTTGCTGATGCGTATTTTCCCTTTTGCTTCTACCTTTTGAAGGTTCAGATTGGTGGTTGCAAAAGTGACCGTTCCCGGGTCCATTTTATTGATCTTGTCCGGGATATTCATGTGCACATACATGGCGGTTTCCCCAACGTTGACATGGGTGGTACCGGTATGGGTTTCCCCGCTTATATCGGTTACGGTAGCTTCGATCCGGTAATTGAAAACCGGTTTCAGGTGGCCGTTTACCGGGAGGTCCGGAATGGCTTTGAAGGATATGCTGAATGCTCCATCCTGGTCCGTGGAGCTTACGCCATTCGTAATTTCCGTTTCCTGTCCTCCGTGAAGGGGCCCCGGCCAGGCACCCTGGCGGTACGGGTAAACGGTCATCCTTGTAACCCGGTACTTTACTTCTGCGTTGTCAATGGTGTACCCGGCATATCCTTTGGCTATTCCCTCCACCGTTACCTCTTCTTCCAGCTTGTATGATCCTGTCACGGGCTCAAAAGCGATTTCAAATTTGGGCCTCTTGTATTCTTCCACGGCAATGCTGATCGATCCGCTTTCATTCCGTATCTGCATATTTCCGGTCAGAACACCACCGGGGGCTGTGAAGGACCCGTGAAACGAACCGTAGTCGCCGGTTGTTAATTCCAGGCCGGATATTTTCTGGTTATTGGCATCGTAAAACGCCACCGTTGTTTCCTTGTTTTCCAGGATCGTATAATCCTGCCCATCGTGCTCCAGCATGATCCCCTTGAAAAAGACAGGCTGGCCCGGTCGGTAAATGGCCCGGTCGGTAAAAAAGAAGGTTTTTGTCCTTGTTTCTGGCTCCGGCTTTGCACCTCTTTGCTGGTAGAAATGATCGGGTGTGATCAGCATATCCTTGCCCTTCCGGAATTCCAGGATCAGTTTTTTCGAGTTCCCTTCAACGGGAGGTACGCGGAAATACCCGTTTTTGTCTGAAGTATACACCGGTCCTTCCTTCAATACATATCTTCTGGTATTGTAATCGTATTGCTGCAGAAAAGATGAAATTTTTACATCATGCAGGGATGATCCCTGATGCCGGTGGACGACATAAAAATCGAGGGATCCGTCATCCATCCGCTGGTTGATATAACTGATCCCGGATATCCAGAAAGATGTATGGGCGACCATTGCGTTGCTTTGGAATTCGGGATCGGGGCTCACCAGTATCACATAGTATCCCAGAGGAAGCCGGGGCAGCCTGATCTGGGCCGAGTGGTTCTGATGGTCTTCATATTCTTCAAGCGTTGCGTCCCATGTGGATATCGGTGTGTAAGTTTTATATCTGCGGATGAGGTCTTCTTTCCGGAAATTTTTCCTGATCTCATTTTCCTTGGTATAATCCATCGGGATTACCCGGAAATAAACGCGGGAGATGTTTTTATAGGAGAGCAAGCCCAGGAAGGGCTGTTCAGGAAGGTTGGCATATTCTGTTGTGAGTGACAGGGACCGGTCGTTAATATTTTCAGTGATCAGCCTGCAATTATTGGCACCTGCGGTTTCAGGAAATTCTTTGATGGCCTGCCGGCAATACTTCAGGGATCTTTTAAAGTCCCAGCGATATTCGGTGGCTTCATACGGGTTGTATTTTTGACCCCGGTCAAAATGGAATTGTGCCAGGGCATGCAATACAGACGCAGAAGCAGAGTTTCCGGCATATTCTTTATTCAGGCCGGTCAGGGCTTTCAGATACAGGCTGTCTTTGTCAGGGATGATGGCATTTTCCCGAACAAATTTCAGGCGTTTAAGATCCACGTCGATAAAGGCTTCCGGTGATTCATCCCGGATATGGAAAGCAGTGAGATCCTGTAATATGGAGAGGGCGTAATACTTCAATGCCAGCGTATCCGGTGTGTTGATCTGCAGTTTTATGAAGCCGGAGGCAGGTCCAAGGTATCCTTTCCGGTCGAGATTGAATGTTTCTGCCGGTCTTGTAATGCTGCTTTCATCATGCATAAAGAAGTCTGCCGCACGGTGTGCCAGGAAATCATAGAGGGTGGGACGGTATTTTTTGGAATTTTCAGCCGTTTTCAGGATATCGTTAAAATTCTCCAGAGGGATCTTTTTCAGCATTTCCTGTCCTTGCAGAGAAGCAAGATACCGTTCAATGGTTTCTTCCGTCAATTTTTTCAGATCCCATGTGGAGATGTCCTCCTGTTCGTCGCTGGCAGTGATGCTCCGGTGAAGAAGCTGATGACGGTTCATCTGGTAATAGTTCCAGTACAATTCCGCCAGGATGGAATTGATGATCTGCTTTCCGGGTTCCCCGGCATGCTGCAATTCATTCCGGAAGTCCTGAATGGCAATGATCAGGTAATCCTCTTCAAAATCAGATTTCAGTTTGATCCTGAAAAGGGAAGCTTTGATGATCTGGCTGGCATTGTTTTCCTTCCGGGCCCTGGCATATATTTTGCCGACAATCTCAAGGGCCGATTTGGGCAGTCCTTTTCCGGCCAGCTTCTCTGCTTTTTCCCACAGGGCGTTGTAGTCTTCATCTTCCATGGCTATATAGGTTGAAGGGCCTGCATATTGGGGGATTCCGGCTGAAGCCAGCATGAATATTCCCAGGAGCCCGGTTATGATAAAAATTTTTGATTTCATATTGTTTCATTTATATTTACATAAAGTGCCATCGTCATTCCAGCAAAGCATCCATGGGATACTTGAGGCCCTTTATATCTGTGAGTTCCAGTGTGATTGAGCCTACGATCACGGCGGATTTTCCAAGGACGGGTACATGGTTTACATCGTCGGTTACCCATAGTGTCATGGGATAGGGTTCGTCAAAGACGGCTCCCTCGGCTACCATGGGCTTGAATTTGAGGCATCTGAATTTCCCCATTTTGGTTTTCACAATTTCCTTTCCCAGGAAAATGATCTTGGAGTGGTATACCGAATCATCCATTACAAAGTTAATGAAATACTCATCCTGCGGACAGGCGTCCGAAAAATCAAGCGTCCTCATATAATAAAAAGCAGATACGATATCCTGGACATAAGGGGGTACGTCAATCTTTTCTTTTTCGCTTTCAGCCCAGTTTTCGGCCTGGTTGATTTCCACCGATTCTTCTTTTGTGTATGAGCCTTCTTCCTGGTTGCGGTAAAAATACCAGGGCATGATCCCTTCTGTATCGACCCAGGATTCGTAAACATCACGGACTTTGAAAAACCAGTTGAACAGTCCGACCGACTTTGCTATCACTTCGATATGATAGGTGTCCCGTCCATGAAATTTTTTGTTTTCCTCCCGGATGGAGATTGTTCCAACACCTGCGGTGAGCCCTGAAGTCAGCCATGAATCATAAAAGACCCTGTACCTTCCATATTCCCCCCGTTGGAAGGGCGGGTCTTCTATTTTCCTGAATTCCTGGGATATGATGAGCAGCGGAATCGACAGGAAAAAAATGGTCAGGGGCATTTTTCGCTTACGGTCAATCATAAAACCAAGTATTACATCGCATCATCACCGAAAACAATGCCAAAATCAAATGACTACGTTTATGATCTTTTTCGGGACGATTATGATCTTTTCCGGGGTCTTTCCCGCCGTCCATTTTTGTGCTTCGGGAGCAGCAAGCACCTTTTTTTCTATGTCCTCCTTTGGCATATCAACGGGCAATTCCAGTTTGAACCGGAGTTTCCCGTTGAACGATACGGGATAGGTCACCGTACTTTCAACAAGGTATGTTGCATTATGTTCCGGATAAGGTTCAAATTCGATCGTGTTGTCGTGTCCCAGTGCATTCCACAATTCTTCAGAAATATGCGGCGCATAAGGGGAAATAAGGATCAGCAGGGGCTCCAGGATTTTCTTTTTGTTACATTTCAGTTCGCTGAGTTCATTGACACAGATCATAAACGCACTCACTGCCGTATTGAAGGAGAACCTTTCGATATCCTCCCTGATTTTTTTAATGCATGTATGGAGGATCTTCCATTCAGCGGGGGTGGGTTCTTCCCGGGAGCATTGAATATTTCCCTGCTGGTTCCGGTAAAGGCGCCATAATTTTTTCAGGAATCGAAACACTCCTTCCACCCCCTGGGTATCCCAGGGTTTGTGGTATTCCAGTGGTCCCAGGAACATTTCATAAATGCGCAGGGTGTCTGCCCCATACTGGCTGATCAGTTCATCGGGATTGACCACATTATGTTTGGATTTGGACATTTTTTCCACCTCCCATCCGCAAATGTATTTTCCGTCTTCGAGGATAAACGCAGCATTTTTAAGGCCGGGCTGCCAGTTCCGGAAAGCTTCCGTATCCAGTTCATCGTTGTGGACCAGGGCAACATCGGCATGCTGCCTGATGGTCTCATAATTTTTTCTAAGGTTAAACGAGACGAAGGTATTGGTTCCTTTAATCCTGTATACAAAACTGGACCGTCCCTGGATCTTTCCCTGGTTGATCAGTTTTTTGAAGGGTTCCGGTTCGCATGCCAGTTTGATATCGTGCAGGAACATACTCCAGAATCGGGCATAGATCAAATGGCCGGTTCCGTGTTCGTCTCCGCCGATGTAGAGGTCGACATCCCTCCAGTATTCATTGGCTTCCTTTGAAAAATAGGACGCATCGTTCCGGGGGTCCATATACCGGTAATAATAACCGCTGGATCCGGCAAAACCAGGCATTGTAAATGTTTCCAGCGGGTATCCATCGCTGGTTTCCCAGTTTTTTGCCCGGGCCAGGGGTGGTTCGCCTGCTTCCGTTGGCAAATAAGTATCCACTTCGGGGAGTTCCAGGGGAAGGTCTTTTTCATCCAGGGTATAGGGCATGCCGTTCTTGTAATATACCGGGAAGGGTTCTCCCCAGTATCGCTGCCGGCTGAAGATGGCGTCCCTTAACCGGAAATTCACCTTGCCCTGTCCGATCCCTTTTTCCTCGAGCCATTGAATGCTCTCTCGAATGGCTTTTTTTACACCCATACCGTTCATAAAGCCCGAGTTGATCATACGGCCTTCTTTGGCATCGTATGAATCTTCCCATGTTCCCGGATCCGAGGGCTCATCGTTTGGCCCCACGACCACCTGGATTACGGGCAGGTTAAAATGTTTGGCGAAGGCAAAATCCCGGCTGTCGTGTGCAGGCACGGCCATTATGGCCCCCGTACCATATCCTGCCAGTACATATTCGGCGATCCATACCGGGATCCTTTTATTGTTCATCGGATTGATGCCATAGGCACCGGTGAAGACTCCGCTTATATTCTTTATGTCAGATATTCTGTCTCTTTCGGAACGTGTTTTTGTCCATTCGATATATTTCTCAACTTCCTGCAAATGTTTTTCTGTGGTGATGTCTTTTACCCATTCATGTTCAGGGGCCAGCACCATGAACGTGGAACCAAAGAGGGTATCCGGACGTGTGGTAAATACTTCGAGGGTTTTATCCGGATGCCCGTCGACAGGAAAAGCGACCGAGGCTCCTTCTGATTTTCCTATCCAGTTTCGCTGCACTTCTTTCAGGCTTTCCGGCCAGTTAACAGTTTCCAGTCCGTCAAGCAGCCGCTGTGCATACGCGGTGATCCGGAGCGACCACTGTTTCATTAGTTTGCGTTCAACGGGGTGGCCGCCTCTTTCAGAAAACCCGTCTTTTACTTCATCGTTGGCCAGCACCGTACCCAAAGCCGGGCACCAGTTCACCCAGGAATCGGAGAGATAGGCAAGGCGATAATGCATCAGGATCTCTTGCTGCTGTTTTTCATGCATTTTTTCCCATTCCCCGGCGGTGAATGGTTCGGTGGTATCGCAGGCAGCGTTAATTCCCGCATTTCCGTTTGTTTCGAACAGGCGGATGAGGGAAGTGATGGGCTTGGCTTTGCCGGAACCGGCATCATACCAATGATGGAAGAGCTGGATGAATGTCCATTGGGTCCATTTATAATACTGGGGGTCACAGGTTCGCACTTCTCTGGACCAGTCGAAGGAAAACCCGATCTTGTCAAGTTGTTCCCGGTACCGGTCGATATTTTTGTATGTGGTAACCTGGGGATGCGTTCCGGTTTGAATGGCGTACTGTTCCGCCGGGAGGCCATATGCATCATAACCCATGGGATGCAGCACATTAAACCCTCGATGCCTCATATATCGTGCATAAATATCGGAAGCGATATATCCCAGCGGATGCCCGACATGCAGTCCGGCCCCGGAAGGATAAGGAAACATGTCCAGGACATAGTACTTGGGTTTGTCCGAATGGTTTTTCGCCCTGAATGTTTGATTCTTTTCCCAATATTCCTGCCATCTGGGTTCTATATCCCTGAAATTATAATCCATAGTGTTTAGGGTTTTTCCAAGGGTGCAAATTTAACGATTCATTTGTATCAGAACATATATTATTCGTAATTTAGCTCCTCCGTTATGGCGCGCAAGGAAGAAAAATATACCAAACGCAGGCTCAGGTCCTCATATGCCACCACACTTGTGAGTATTACCCTGGTACTTTTTATGATGGGGCTTTTCGGACTGGTTGTGTTGCATGCGAAAAAGCTCTCCGATTATGTCCGGGAGAACATCAGCATTTCCATCATCATGAAAGAAGGTGTGAAGGAGGCCGGGATCATCCAATTGCAAAAGATGCTGGATGCCTCATCCTTTGCCAAATCTACCGAATATATTACCAGGGAGCAAGCCGCCAGGGAAATGCAGGAGGAGTTGGGCGAGGATTTCATTGGTTTTCTGGGGTATAATCCCCTGCTTCCTTCCATTGACCTGCGGGTGAAAGCAAATTATGCCAATCAGGACAGCATAACCGTGATCGAGGAAAGGCTGTTGGAGAACACGGATGTAAAAGAAATATTTTACCAGAAATCATTGGTTCACCTTATCAACAGGAATATTCAGAGAATTGGACTGGTAATCCTGGGGTTCAGTGTTTTGCTGATGATCATATCCATTGCACTGATCAATAATACCATACGGTTGTCCGTGTATTCCAAGCGTTTTCTTATCAAAAGCATGCAACTGGTAGGGGCTACACGTGGGTTCATTGCCCGGCCTTTTATTTTTAAAGGCATCATGCAGGGGATTTACAGTGCGATCATTGCCATTCTTTTGTTGTCCGGCATCATTTATTTTTCCCAGGGAGAATTTCCCGAGCTGGTTAATCTTCAGGACGTGGATCTTTTTGCCAGTTTGTTTGGGTTTGTATTATTGCTTGGGCTGATCATGGCATGGATATCCACCTATTTTGCGGTCCGGCGCTATCTGCGCATAAAGGCCGATAATCTGTATTACTGATCCTTCACTCCGGCAGCAGGATGATCTGCGGTCGCGGCATCCCGGATTTTTCCTGTGCGGAAGGTCGCGATGTTTCCCAGACATTATTTCCTGAAATTTGAAAAATATTCGTAAAAACCGGTATATTTGCGAATAAATCACCGACAAATGAATACCCGGAAGACAACAAGCAAAGGGAAGCACACATCCCCTGAGAAACCACAGGCACCTGAGAGGTCTACATTTACATTTGCTTTTGGCAGGGCCAATTATAAATTGTTGTTTATTGGATTGGCATTGATCGTCGTTGGATTTCTGCTGATGATCGGCGGAGGCTCGGATGATCCCAATGTTTTCAGCGATAAGATTTTCAGTTTTCGAAGAATGACCCTGGCCCCCATTTTGATCCTTGCCGGATATGTGGTTGAGATTTTTGCCATCATGAAAAAACCCAGGGATTAGTGTTATTCAGAATGTTCAAATGACCTGGATAGAGGCATTGATACTTGGGTTGCTGCAGGGATTGACGGAGTTTTTGCCTGTGAGCAGCAGCGGGCATCTTGAACTGGGCAAATCCCTCCTGGGCCTGGATCCTACGCATAGCATTGTTTTTACCATTGTGGTACACGGGGCGACCGTATTAAGTACGGTCATTGTTTTTCGTAAGGATATCCTGATCCTTCTGAAGGGCCTTGCCGGATTCAAATGGAATGAGGAAACCCGGTATGTTGCCAGGTTGCTTTTTTCAGCGGTCCCGGTGATTGTTGCCGGTTTTTTTTTCAGGGATGAGGTTGAAGGATTGTATAACGGGAACGTGAGGATGGTAGGATGTATGTTGATCTTCACTTCCCTGCTGCTCATGTCAACATATATCCGTCGAAAGAACACGCGGAAGGTTTCCTTCTTTCATGCCTTTATCATGGGTATTGCACAGGTTATTGCCGTGATACCGGGTGTCTCCCGTTCGGGTGCCACCATATCTGCAGGGCTGATCCTGGGCAATAAAAAAGAAAATGTTGCCCGTTTTTCTTTTCTGATGGTATTGTTTCCCATTATTGGTGCAAACCTGCTGGATTTTACCGGAGGAAGGATGTCAGGGAATGCGGATGTTGATTCTGTTGCCCTGTTGGTAGGTTTTTTTGCAGCCTTTGTATCCGGTTTGCTGGCCTGCAAATGGATGATAAATATTGTAAAAAAAGGCAAGCTTGTGTATTTTGCCGTCTATTGTCTGATCGTTGGTTTAATTTCTATCATTGCAGGATAGTTCTCGTATATGGAAGTCTTTCATCCGGAAAGTAAATTTGATTTTATAAAAGGGGAAGTGCTTTTGATCCATAAGCCCTGTTCCTGGACCTCTTTTGATGTTGTGAATAAGATTCGCAGGCTGATCCGTCGCACACATGATATCCGTAAGATAAAGGTGGGACATGCCGGAACACTGGATCCGATGGCCTCCGGCCTCCTGATCATTTGTACCGGGAAAGCCACCAAGACCATTGACCGGTTTTCGGATATGGATAAGGAATATACCGGTACCATGGTGTTGGGGGCCGTAACGCCTTCGTACGACACGGAAACACAGGTCAGCCAGCGGTTCGGGACCAAGACCCTGACAGCACGGCGCATTCACGATGCCATGCAAACATTCAGGGGGGAGATAATCCAGTATCCCCCTGTTTTTTCAGCCGTCAAGATCAAAGGCAGAAGGGCTTATAAATTTGCCCGGACCGATGAAGAAGTCACACTGAGCCCGAGGCTTGTCAGTATCCATGAATTTACGGCAGACCGCATCGAATTGCCGGAAGTGGATTTTTCAGTGCGGTGCACCAAAGGCACCTATATCCGGTCGCTGGTTGATGACGTTGGAAAAGCCTTACAGAATGGCGCATATCTGAAATCCCTGGTGCGGATCAAAATTGGTGATTATTCCCTTTCAGAGGCATATTCAATGGAGCAAATTGAAAATATCATTATTTCTAAACAACAAAAATCGTAATTTTTTGTTCCTATTATGGGTCGTTAAATAACTCTGATCCTGACTTATTTAATGGAGTTAAGAATTGCTTTTTGCTGCGATTTTTTGTACCTTTGCCCGCTCTTTATTTGGCTCAATTATTTAAATAGATTGATATAATGAAATTATCTCAATTCAAATTCAATCTTCCATCTGATCTTATTGCTAGTCATCCACCGGAAAATCGCGACGAAAGCCGGATGATCGTACTTAACAGGAAAGATCAATCTATTGAACACAGGGAGTTTAAGGATATCCTGGATTATTTTGATGATGGGGATGTCTTTGTGATCAACAACACCAAGGTTTTCCCGGCGAGGTTATATGGGACGAAAGAGAAAACCGGGGCCCGGATAGAGGTTTTCCTTTTGCGGGAGCTGAACAGGGATTCCCGATTATGGGATGTGCTTGTAGATCCGGCACGGAAGATCCGGATCGGGAACAAACTGTATTTTGGTGAAGAGGAATCATTGGTCGCTGAGGTTATTGATAATACGACTTCCCGGGGCCGTACGCTCCGGTTTCTTTACGACGGGCCTTATGAAGAGTTCAAAAAGACCATTTACCAGCTTGGTCAAACCCCCCTGCCGAAGATCCACCGGAGGGCTGTAGAGCCTGAAGATGAGGAAAGGTATCAGACAATTTATGCCAAGCATGAAGGAGCCGTTGCTGCGCCGACAGCCGGTATGCATTTCAGCAGGCAGCTAATGAAGCGGCTTGAGCTGAAGGGTGTTTCTTATGCGGAAATAACGCTCCATGCGGGACTGGGTAATTTCAGGGCCATTGAAGTGGAAGACCTGACCAAACATAAAATGGATTCGGAAGAAGTCATCATTGATGAGAAGAATGCAGCCCTGGTCAACCGGGCCCGGGAAAGGCGCCGCAATGTATGTGCCGTTGGGACGACTTCCATGAAGGCGCTTGAAACCTGTGTCTCCATTACCGGTAAGGTGAAGCCTTTTAAGGGATGGACCAATAAATTCATCTTCCCGCCATATGAGTTCTCGGTTGCGGATGCTATGATCACCAACCTTCACCTGCCACAGTCATCCATGATGATGATGGTTGCCGCATACGCAGGATACGATTTTCTAATGCGGGCATACCAGGAAGCCGTGGACAAAAAATATAAGTTTTTTACCTATGGTGATGCGATGCTGGTCATATAATTGCCCGCCTTGATAAAACCGCTTTTTTTTACCTGCCTTTTTAAAACCGTGCATGAACCTCCCGGATGCGTTTGTTACTTCTGCACGGCACGAGTATTATCGGGATATTTGTATTTTTGATTGATCAAACATCCGAACGTGAAAAAATATGCGATCATCGTAGCCGGCGGCAGCGGCCGCAGAATGCAGCCGGGGATGCCCAAGCAGTTCCTGATTCTGGAGGGTTTGCCTGTTTTAATGCATACCATGCGCGTTTTCTACCTGACCGGTACGGAGGAGGTACGCCTTATTCTCGTTTTGCCCCATGATCACACAGGGACCTGGCGTGACCTGTGTCTTCAACATTCTTTTGCGATTGATCATCTGGTTGTGGAAGGAGGGGAGACACGTTTTCACAGTGTTAAAAACGGGTTGGAAAAAACAGAAGGGGATTCCCTTGTAGCCGTCCATGATGGAGTGAGGCCCCTGGTCGCCCCCAGGGTCATAGAGAACGCATTTACCATTGCGGGTTCCCGGGGCACAGCAATCCCTGCGGTTCCTGTGAACGAATCCGTCCGTATGCAGGATAAAAATTCCAGCCGGAGCATCGACCGCAAAAATGTACGGATCGTACAGACCCCACAGGTCTTCCGTTCTTCCATCCTGAAAAAAGCATATGAACAGGAATACCGGGGTGAATTCACCGATGATGCTTCTGTTGTGGAAGCGGCCGGTTTTGCCATTCATCTGATCGAAGGGAATGTTGAGAACATCAAGATCACCCGTAAGATCGACCTGGACATTGCTGCATCCCTTATGGGATGAGGATTTTGATCTTATTTTATTTGTTAAGCTTTCTGCCTTTCCATTTGATGTTCCATACATTCCCCAGGAATCCCGTCAGGATGACATAGGGTATGTACATAAGCTGGAATAACGGATAACCGGCCATCAGATTCTTTTCTCCCATATAGTTGGAAATGTTGTTCAGGACGGGGAAATCCACCAGTATTTTTATTGCCAGGAGGGTAAGGAAAAGCCATATGGTGGAGATCTGAAAACACGACATCAGGGCTGAGGCCAGCAAAATCCCATTAAAGGCATAAACGGCCAGGGCGGTCCCGATAATATTCCGGTCTTTATAGCCCCTGCTTTTGGATACCCATCGCATGCGTTGTTGCATAAATCCTTTCAATCCCCCAGCGGGTCTGCTGGTTACAATTGCATCCTTTGCTTTGAGGAAATGCACGGATTGTGGACCGAACCTTTGACTGATCTTGTGCAGGAGGAAGATGTCATCTCCCGAGGAATATTTTCGGTCTGTTGTATATCCGCCGACTTCAGAGAAAGCCTTTCTGGAATATGCGAGGTTGGCCCCGTTGCACATGATGGGTTTTCTTTTATACAGCGATCCGGCCCCGGTGCCGACCAGACTGAGAAATTCCAGGGCCTGAAAAGCACCCGCCCATCCCCGGTAAGGGGATAACTTCACCGGTCCTGCGATCATTACCGGGTTATATTGCTGGTAATACATGGCTATGGTTCTCAAATAACCCGGTTCCATGCGGCAATCCGCGTCGGTTGTGACAATAAGATCCCCGCTGGATATCCGTACGGCATATTCGATGGCTGCTTTTTTTCCTTCAAGGTCGTTTTTATGGTAAATGAGGTTTTTCCTGGATCCCGGGTTGGTTTTTATGAATCGTCTGATCTCATCCTGTGTGCCATCCGTTGAAGCGTCATCCATGATAATGACCTCAAAGATGTTACGGGGAAGATCCTGGTTTAACAGATCATGCAGAATTGGCTGTATATTTTCCCGTTCATTTCTAACAGGGACGATCACGCTGATCCTGGTTGTTATTTTTCCCGGGGGGGGCTTAAATTCTTTTATGGAAAACCATCCGGATGAAAAAAATGTGATGATGGCAGCGTACACGGCGGCAACCATCAAGAAAATCATCCAGGTCAGGTATTCAATCATTTTTTTCGGAAAAATTTCAGGTTAAACACAAAGATGGCTCCCATCAATGCTGGTATGGCAAGGTTTATCAACCATAAGGATGAAGATGCTGCGAATGCCCCCGGGGCTATACCGGAAAGGCTCATGTATTCGTGCTCAAAATATGTGTTCAATAAAAATACAGCGATGGAACCCCTGATGCCCAGCTCAGTGATGGCCACTGTCGGAACCACGGTGACCACAAAAAAGATCATGGCAATGATGATCAGCCCGTTCCACAGTGGCACCGGAACATTGAAAACACGAAGCAAAATATAAAACTGCAGTGAAAAGAAAAAGAATCTGAGCGCACTGAATAACAATACATTAATGAGTTCCCGGGGTGTATAGAATGTGAAAGTCTCCAGATATTTTGCGGCTTTCCCCCGCGGTTTCTTTACGATCTTCCGGATCAGGCCGGTGATCAGGGAAACATTCAGGAACAGGAGGATGGAAAGAACATACAGGGAGACGGTCACGATGCCCAAACCGGCGTAAAGAAAATCAAACAACCTCAGGGATATGCCCAGATATTCCGAAATGGGCACCTTGTATTGAAAAACGAAAAAGGCGATCCCAAGGGAACCCAGGATAAATGTGATGAGAAACTGGCTCACGCTTCCGATGATGGTGATGAGAACTCCCTGAATGCGGTTCCCTTTTTCCAGGATGAAGACCCTTCCCAGGTAATCCCCGATCCTGTTCGGTGTGAACGAGCTCACGGCTACGCCGGTCAGTGTGGCTTTAAAGGAAGTGAGCAGGGATATGTGTTCTATTTTCCGGATCAGGTATTTCCATTTCATAGCTTCCACTCCCCAGTTCAGCAACATCATAAGCAAAACCACCAACAAAGCAATCAGGAAGGCCTTGTTGTTCATGCGATCATGAAAATCCTGGATAATAAGGCTGAAATCATGGTGATAGAAGACCTGGTCGTATACAAAGCCAAAGGTGATGGCTAAGATGAGAAAGCGCAATAAATAGTTATATGTTTTACGTATTTTTGTTTTCACACAATCAAAATTCCTGCGTTGCAAACCGACCGCGTCATATTAGGCATTGATCCCGGCACCACCGTCATGGGATATGGGATTATTCACCATAAAGGTAACAAAATAGCCCTGACCACGATGGGGTTCATCAAACTGAACAAGTTTTTCAGTCATGAAAAAAGGCTCAGGCGGATCTTTGAGCGCACCGAAACCCTGATCCGGGAATACAAGCCGGATGAGCTTGCCATTGAGGCCCCGTTTTACGGTAAAAATGTGCAATCCATGCTGAAGCTGGGCCGGGCCCAGGGAGTGGCCATGGCTGCGGCATTATCACGCGACATCCCCATTTTTGAGTATTCCCCGCGGAAGATCAAACAATCCATTACCGGAAAGGGAAATTCTTCCAAGGAGCAGGTAGCGGCCATGCTGATGCGGTTGCTGTCCATAGGGGAAGCCCCGAAATACCTGGATGCAACAGACGGCGTTGCCGTTGCAGTATGTCATTATTTTCAGGGCGGAACCTCGCCGGGAGATAAAAAATACAATGGCTGGAACGATTTCCTGAAACAGAACCCCGGGAAGTCAGTTTAAATCAATTTCTGATAGAACTGCCACCAACGTTCCGGCACTGTATTCTCACACGCCACCTGGTAGTCGCGGTAGGAACACGGCACCATGTGGTGTCTTTCGTACCTGTCGCGGACCGAGCTTTCAACCGGGATCTCCATCCACCAGCGTTCGCTTTTTCTGCTTTTATAAAAAACGATTTCTTCCACCTGGTCTTTTACCCGTACCAGGAATTTCAAAAAGTCGTTTTCATTATTCACCGGATAATCTTCTTTTCGCAAGCTACATCCTTCAATAAAATACCAGATCATTTGTGAGATCAGTTTGGCGGTCTGCTCACGGATATCCAGTCCGGGGTTGTATTCGTAGATCCCCAGGGAGGTGAGCTTATCGCTGATCCCCGCATATCTCATGATGCGGCATATTTCTTCGCCATGGAACCCATTGGGTGTGGCATGGTTATTGGCCGGGGCATCGGAAAACCGTATGGAAGAGATGTCAATGCTGAGCATATCCGAATTTCTGACAATGGGCTCTACCTCTTCCATTTCCTCCCGTACCGAACCAATTCTGTAAGCATCGAAGTATAACCGGTCTAATAATTTGACCGCTTCCGGGTCCACGTAAAAAGACTGGTATCCCAGGTTCGTGAAATTGAACAGGTAATTGGGCTGGTGAAGTATGATCTTGCTCAGGTAGGACCGGGAATTCAGCAGGTCTTCGTTTTTCCCCAGGTCAAATACAGGATCGACCACGAGAAGGTTAATGATCTGGCCGAGGCCTTTATATCCTTTGTACTGTGCAAAGGTCAGATCCTGTCCGCCTCCGATGATCACGGGCAGTATCTTGTTGCCGATCAGCGATTCCACGACGGAAGTCAGGGCAAAATACGTATCTTCAACGGAATGTCCTTTCCGGATATTTCCCAAATCTGCAATGTGAATTGGCCGGTTGTTTTTGAAAAGCCGGTAAAAATGCTTCCTTATCACATCAGCTCCCCCGGAACATCCTTCGTTATCAATTGAATTGCGATCTTCCAGTACGCCAAACAATGCAATGCTGATGCCTTCCAGCTCAGGAAACCCCTGTTTTTCCGTATTTGCAGAAACAATGTTGCCCAATTTCTTATCAGACGGATATTCATCCTTTGAAAGGATCTCTTCAGGGATGGGTTCGAAGTATAAGTTGATGTCCATTCCGGTGGTTTATCCGGAACCAAAGATAAAAGAATTCATCCGGACCGTCAACGGGTTTTAAGATTTTTTTCTTTTTCCCGGATATCTCTTTTTGGGTTTATTCCTGGGATCTTCAGAGATCCGGATGCAATCTTCGAGGGTGAGGGATCCGGGATCGGTCCCTTTGGGTATTTTGAAATTTTCCTTGCCGATGGAAATATATGGGCCGTATCTCCCTCTGATCACTTTCACATCTTCCCGTTCACTGAACGCACGGATGGTTTTGTCTCTGTCTTTTTGCCTCTTCTCCTCAATGATCTCGATAGCCCGGCTTTGACTTACGGAAGACGGGTCATCGGTTTTTGGGATGGAATAAAATTTGCTCTTATGCCTGATAAAGGGTCCGAAGCGTCCGATGGCCGTTATCATTTCCTCCCCTTCATATTCGCCGATGGTTTTTGGGAATTCGAACAATTCAAGGGCTTCATCCAGGGTAATGGTTTCCATGCTTTGCCCGGCTTTCAATCCGGCAAATTTTGGTTTTTCCTCATCGCTTACCTCTCCGATTTGAACCATGGGACCGTATTTGCCCAGCTTGACATAAACGTTCCGTCCACTTTCCGGGTCGGTGCCCAGCAATTTCTCCCCGCTGAATTTTTTGGATTGCTCCTGTGTTTTCTCGATCTTTTCATGGAAAGGCTGATAGAATTCTTCGATCATATTGTTCCATTTCTTATGGCCTCCTGCAATTTCATCGAATTCCCTTTCAACCTGGGCAGTAAAGTTATAATCCAGTATGTCTTTAAAATATTGCATCAGGAATTTGTTCACAATGATGCCCAGATCTGTCGGGAAGAGTTTGTTCTTTTCATATCCGGCTTTTTCTTTATTGCTGGTTTCACGGATCCTGCCTGATTTGAGGGTGATCAGGGTGTAGTCCCTTTCAAATCCTTCTTTTATGCCTTTTTCCACATATTCCCTTTTCTGGATGGTTGAAATGGTAGGGGCGTATGTGGAAGGCCGTCCGATCCCCAATTCTTCCATTTTTTTGACCAGGCTGGCTTCCGTGAACCGGTAGGGGGGCTGTGTGAATCGTTGGCGGGCCTGAATTTCGCTGATGTCAAGTGTATCCCCTTCTTCAATGGGAGGGAGGACGCCTTTTTTTTCTTCCTCATCATCATCCCTGGATTCAATATAAACTTTGAGAAATCCATCAAACTTAATCACTTCTCCCCTTGCTGTGAACTGTTCTTTTATTCCCGGGGCCGTTATGCTTACATTGGTCTTTTCCAGGACGGCCTCACTCATCTGGGATGCTATGGTTCTTTTCCAGATCAGTTCATATAGTCTTTTTTGTTGTGTGTCGCCGTTTATCGTATGATTATTCAGGTATGTCGGCCGGATGGCTTCGTGGGCTTCCTGGGCCCCTTTGGATTTTGTTTTGAATTTACGGGTTTTGGAATATTTCTCCCCATACAATTTCGTGATCTCTTCTTTGGCCATGGAGACGGCAAGGTTGCTCAGGTTAACCGAATCCGTTCTCATATAGGTGATAAATCCGGATTCATAGAGCTGCTGCGCTATCCGCATTGTATTGGAAACTGAAAAGCCAAGTTTTCTGCTGGCTTCCTGCTGCAGGGTGGACGTGGTAAAGGGTGGAGCCGGTGAGCGTTTGGCAGGTTTGGTTTCGATCCTGCCAACAGAGAATTTTGCATTCTTACATTTTTCCAGAAAGTCAGCGGCGTCCTGTTTTTCTTTGAACCGTTTGCTCAGTTCGGCCTCGATCATGTATTCCCTGCCATCTTTTTTTATGATGAACAGGGCCGTAACCTTGAAGCTGGATTCAGGCCTGAAGCTTGTGATTTCCTGCTCCCTTTCCACGATGAGCCTTACCGCAACGGATTGAACCCTTCCGGCCGAGAGCGCAGGTTTTACTTTTCTCCAGAGCAGGGGAGACAGTTCATACCCCACCAGTCTGTCCAGCACTCTGCGGGCAGTCTGCGCGTTAACCAGATTGTGATCGATCTGTCTGGGGTGTTTAATGGCATCCGAGATGGCGTTTTTGGTGATCTCATGAAACACGATTCGTTTAACCTTTGCTTCATCCAGGCTGAGCGCCTTTACCAGGTGCCATGAGATGGCTTCACCTTCACGGTCTTCATCCGTTGCGAGCCAGACCGTTTCCGATGATTTGGCAAGTTTTTTGAGTTCACCGACCACTTTTTTCTTGTCATCCGATACGATGTACTGTGGTTTAAATCCATTTTCAACATCCACGCTGATGTCTTTTCTGGACAGGTCCATGACATGTCCGAAACTGGATTTAACAAGGTAATCTTTTCCCAGGAAACGCTCAATCGTTCTGGCTTTAGCTGGTGACTCAACGATAACAAGGTTTTTAGCCATCTCAGGTATATGTTTTTACAAGTTGATGCTTAAATCTGCGTGCAAATGTATAACAATTAAATTTCTTTGATCCGGATATTTATCCTTTCTATTCCGATCTTCTTTGGCATTGTTCGGGTTATTCCCTGCTTATTTATTCCCGGGATACAACTTTATACCCAAAAAAAAATATATTCATAGATGTTCGTAAATTTGCATGCTCAGGATGAAGAGTAAAAAGTTATACATAGAAACATACGGGTGCCAGATGAATTTTTCGGACAGTGAAATTGTGGTATCCGTAATGCAGGGGCGGGACTACCAGATAACCCGGGATGCACGGGAAGCGGATGTGATCTTCATCAACACGTGTTCCATACGCGACAATGCTGAGCAGCGGGTATGGAAACGGTTGCGGGAGTTGAAGGCACATAAAAAGCACAACCCCGGATTGCGGATAGGTGTCCTCGGGTGCATGGCAGAACGCCTGAAAATGCGGTTGCTGGAAGAAGAACATGCCGTTGATCTGATCGCTGGTCCGGACGCCTATCGCAGTCTTCCGGAACTGCTCTCTGCAGCAGCAAGCGGGCAAAAAGGCGCAAATGTGTTGTTGTCGGAAGAGGAGACTTACGCGGAGATCAGTCCGGTGAAATACAACAGCAATGGGGTTTCAGCATTCATTTCCATTATGAGGGGCTGCGAAAATTTTTGTTCCTATTGTGTCGTGCCTTTTACCCGTGGAAAAGAACGGAGCCGGGATCCGGAAACCATTGTGGAGGAGGCCGCTGCGTTGTTTCGTAAAGGATATCGCGAGATAACCCTTTTGGGACAAAATGTGAATTCCTATCATTGGGCGCAGGAGGACGGGCCGGTCCGTTTTCCTGAATTGATCGAACGGGTGGCACTGGTAGATTCTGCATTACGCGTACGCTTTGCCACTTCACATCCCAGGGATGTATCGGATGAGTTGTTACAGGCCATTGCACGGAACCATAACCTGTGCAAAGCCATTCACCTGCCTGTCCAGTCGGGAAGCCCGGCCATGCTTAAGCTGATGAACCGGAAATATGATCCGGAGTGGTACATGAACAGGATCCGTGCCATCCGGGAGCATATTCCGGATTGCGCCATATCCACGGACATCATAACCGGCTTTTGTAATGAGACGGAGGAGGATCATGGGGCTACCTTATCAATCATGGACCGGGTTGGATATGATCATGCTTTCATGTTCAAGTATTCCGAGCGGCCCGGCACACTGGCTGCCCGGCATTTCAATGATAATGTCCCGGAAAAGGTCAAAAGTCAGCGTTTGCAGGAGATCATAGCAAAACAACGGGAGCTCTCGCTAAAAAGTAATCAGAAAGATGTGGGAAAGGTATTTGAAGTCCTTGTTGAATCTTTCTCCCGGAAATCAAAAGCACATCTTTCGGGCCGGAACAGCCAGAATAAGGTCATTGTTTTCCCCAAAAAGGGATACAAACCCGGGGACTATGTCGAGGTAAAGATCACCGGTTGCACTCCGGCAACCTTGCTTGGCGAGCCTTTGGAAGCGGATTAGATATTTGGCATGGGGGGGTGCGGTTGAGATGTCATCCAGATGTCATCCGGATGACATCTGGATGACATCTGTTTAAAAAAGTCATCGATTCTATTCAAATAATACGATACTTGTCTTATATTTGCTTCAAATTATTCGTTCATGGCCAAGAAAATTAAAGGGAAGATATCTCAGATCATCGGACCTGTTATTGATGTTGCGTTTGATGATGATGTAAAATTACCCAATATTTACGATGCACTGGAAGTTACCAATGACCTGGGACAGGTGATCGTTCTGGAGTGTCAGCAGCATATTGGTGAAGATACAATACGGACGATCGCTATGGATTCCACTGACGGCTTGAGAAGGGGGATGGATGTTGTTGCTACGGGGAATCCCATTATGATGCCTACCGGTGAAGAAATTCGCGGCAGGTTGTTCAATGTGATTGGAAAAACCATTGATGGGTTGGGTGATTTTCACAGCGACAATCCATATCCGATTCACCGTGATCCCCCAACGTATGAGAGCCTTTCCACTTCCAAGGATGTGCTGTATACAGGCATTAAAGTAATTGATCTGATCGAGCCCTATTCCAAAGGGGGGAAGATCGGCTTGTTCGGTGGTGCAGGTGTTGGCAAGACGGTGATCATCATGGAGCTGATCAATAATATTGCCAAGAAGTATTCCGGGCTTTCTGTTTTCGGGGGTGTCGGCGAACGAACCCGGGAAGGAAATGACCTGCTCCGGGAAATGATCGAATCCGGTGTTATCAAGTATGGTGAGGAATTCCAGAAGGATATGGAAGCGGGAGGCTGGGACCTTTCCAGGGTTGACCGTAAGTTGCTTCTGGAATCACAGGCCACATTGGTATTCGGTCAAATGAATGAGCCTCCGGGCGCCCGTGCCCGTGTTGCCCTTTCCGGCCTCACACTTGCCGAATATTTTCGCGATGGCGATGAGAAATCCGGTGGAAGGGATATCCTGTTTTTCATTGATAATATATTCCGGTTTACCCAGGCCGGATCGGAAGTATCTGCTTTGCTGGGGCGTATGCCTTCCGCTGTGGGTTACCAACCTACCCTGGCAACCGAAATGGGGATGTTGCAGGAACGCATCACATCCACCAAACGCGGATCCATTACCTCCGTTCAGGCCATCTATGTCCCGGCGGATGACCTCACCGACCCGGCGCCGGCCACTACATTCGCCCACCTGGATGCCACTACGGTCCTGAGCCGTAAAATTGCCGGTCTGGGTATATATCCGGCCGTTGATCCGCTGGATTCCACCTCAAGGATATTGTCGCCCGATGTTGTTGGTGAGGAACATTATGCCACTGCCCAGCAAGTGAAGGAGATCCTTCAACGGTACAAGGAGTTACAGGATATTATTGCCATTCTTGGTATGGAAGAACTTTCCGAGGATGACAGGCAGGTTGTTCACCGTGCAAGACGGGTGCAACGCTTTCTTTCCCAGCCTTTCCATGTAGCTGAACAGTTTACCGGCATCCCCGGTACCATGGTATCCATAGAGGATACGATCAAGGGATTCAAAATGATCATGGAGGGCGAGGTGGATGAATATCCTGAATCCGCCTTTAATATGGTAGGTACCATCGATGAAGCCATCGAAAAGGGGAAGAAAATGCTGGAGGAAAATTAGGACTCATACAATTCCTCATACATGAACCTCGAAATAATCACACCCGATAAAACGATGTATTCCGGAGAAGTGGACCTGATTCAGCTACCGGGCCAGGAAGGTTCCTTTGAGATCCTGAATATGCATGCTCCCATGATCGCTCTTTTGAAACACGGAAAGATAAAAGTCCGGGATGCCCGGAAGAAAATTCATTATTTTGAGGTAAACGGTGGGGTTGTTGAGGTATTGGGGGGAAAGGTCCTCGTACTTGCCGAATGATGTTAAGCGAAACCTACCGGACTGCCGTTGTCTTTTTTTATTTCACCCTGCCATTCGTTATAGTGTATCCGCTCTTTTTTAAATCGTTGCGGAGTATCCCTGACCTCAGCAGGCTTGCCAATGGATACAAGGGAAACAGGAAAAATATGAGAAGGCAGCCTCAGGATGCGGCGAACTGCATCCACCCGTTGTTCTCTGGGTTGAATGCCCAGCCAAACCGTTCCCAATCCCAATTCGTGCGCTGCCAGGAGAATATTTTGTGTGGCGGCGGAGCAATTTTGCAGCAGATAGCTCTCATTTTCCTGCATGGTTTTATCACCGCAGACCAGTATGGCTGCCCCGGCTTCGGCCAGCATTTTCCCGTAGGGATGAGCTTCGGCTAATTCGCGGAGTACTGCAGGATCATCAACAACCATGAATTGCCAGGGCTGTTCATTCCTGGCCGAAGGAGCATACATGGCGGCTTCCAGCAGAATTTGAATGGTCTCACGCGGAATGCGCCCTTTTTCGTATGTACGGATACTTCTGCGTTTTTTTATTGATTCCAGGGTTTTCATTTAGTATATTTGTGTATCAGAGCGTTTATAAATTTAATCGTATGTTAAACCTTTTTAACAGGCAAAAAGGAAAGGTCAAGTATGTTGTAAAAGGCAAGCCGGGTTCTTTTGATGTTACCTATACCTGCGGGGATGAAACACACCAGGTCCCGGAGGTGAAAAGTGGTTGGGTCCACACGTTTCCCTGTCCCCAAAACGACTATTATTTCGTTGCTGCCCAGGCTAACAAAAAGGATGCTGCTGTAAAGATCAAGGTTTACCGAGACGGTAAACTGCTGAAAGAGGCAAATAATTATGGCGATTATGCCATTGTTGTCGCTTCCAGCACAAAGAACCCGTGACCTTTATTCATCAAGACAATATTCTTGAATCAATCTTTCTGCATCGGTGAAGCCCATTTCCCCGGCTTTTTTCCAATAGTAACATGCTTCATGCACGTTGCCCCGAAAGTAATATGCGTGTCCGAGATGGAAATAGGCCCCTGTAAATCCCGGCTTTAGCTCAATGGCTTTGCTGAAATCTTTTATGGCACCTGTATAATCTTTCATTTGCCCCCTAACCGTACCCCGGTTATAATATACTTTGGCATATTCCGGATCTATTTCAAGTGCTTTGTTGTAATCCTGGATGGAACGCTTGAAATCCTGGAGCAAATAATAGGTTAGTCCCCGGTACAACAGGGCCAGCGTGTCTTCAGGATTTATCTCCAATACATGGGTGAATGCGTCGACGGCGCCGCTGAAGTCATCCGTGTGATGCCTTCCCAGTCCCAGATTATAGTAAGCCCTGGCATTGCCGGGATCAACCCGGACAACCTTCTCAAACTCCTTAATACCTGCTGCGTAATTACCTGCCTGGTATTTTTGAATCCCGGCATTAAAATAATTTTTCACCTCACTATTGGAAACCTGGGCATTATCCATTTTCCTTTTCGGTGCGGGTTGCTGTTCCAGCTTCGGAACGGAAGGAGACTGGCGTTCCTGTCCGGATTTTTCCTTCATGACTTTTTCCACTTCCGATGACACCCCGTCAGAAGCGTCTTTTTTTTCTTCGGAGCCACAGGAAGCAAACAGGACTGCTGCAATTGCCAGATAAAGAATTCTTTTCATATTGCTAGGCGTATTTATTTAAACACATTTTATTTCGGGTTTACAAAGTTATGAAAAATGAGAAAATGCCTTCATAAAGAGATGTTAAGGAGTGTTAAATTTCAGCGTACCAAAGGTGGAAAGGGTGCTCAGCCGGAACCGCCATGGCCGTGTTTATGCATATGAAGCTCGATTTCATTCAAAACGGGATCTATATCCTTGAGCATTGAGGGGTCGATGGTGAAGGCAAGTAAAACCTGGGGAATTTTCCGGATTTTTTCAACAATGCTTTTGTACCGTTCATTTTCCAGGATGTCGCGGGTCAGCAATAAAAAATCTGTGTGCCTGAGTTCCGGGATCAATTTTCCTTCAGGGTGATTGTTGGCGATGAGGCAAAAATGGCTCCGGGTTTCGGGATTTTCATATGCGTATACGCTGTGGCCGTCAGAGTTGCTGACAGACCTCCCCCCCGGGAGGTCTTCGATCCTCCTGAAATTATAGCCAAGGTATTGATTCAGGAAAAAGGAAAGCCGGTAATCTTTCAGATGAGAAGAAATACCGATCAGGAAATAATCGCTTTCACTGTGAATATGAAGGGTGATTTTTTTTGGCATTGCACCGTGATGTTTGAAAACCGGGATCCGTTATAACATGTTTTCGCATCCGGTTCTGTGTTCGGATCTTTACAAAATCCTCCTAAAGTTACAAAATATTATAAGGGTTGGAAAATCAGTTGTTCTCAGAAAAAAAAGCGTTCCAGGCTTTTTCGGCGGCATTTTTTTCAGCATTTTTAATGGAGAAGTCCTGGCCCCTGGCCACCCGCTCACCATCAATAAAAACCTCGACAACGTATTGCTTTTTAAAGCCTTCGCCTATTTCCCCCACGACTTTAAATGTTGCTTCTTTTTTTTCTTTTTGGGTTTGTTCGATGAGCTTGCTTTTATAGTTTGTTTCTTCTTTTTCCAGTTCATCGATATCGAAATGAACATGGATGATGCGGTTTATGACGATTTTTTTGGTGAATGAATAGCCTTTGTCCAGGTAAAGTGCGCCGAGAAATGCTTCAAAGGCATCCCCTCTTACGGATTTGCCCAGCACTTTGGTTTCCGGTGAGGATTTAATGAGCTGGTCAAGGCCCAGTTTCATGGCAAGTTTATTCAGGCGGGAACGGCAGACGATCTTGGAGCGCATTTCGGTAAGGAATCCTTCATCCTTCAGGGGGAATTTTTTAAAGAGAAAATCTGCAATGACCAGTCCAAGAACTGCATCCCCCAGGTATTCCAGACGTTCGTTGTTAACTCTTATCCCATGGATGGTTTCGGCAACAGAACGATGCCGGAAAGCCAGCTTAAAAAGATGCACATTGTTCGGTGCAAACCCGAAAATATTCTTTATTGCCTTGGCTATTTCCTTGTCGGATGCACGATTGACCCTGATAGGATTGAATAAACTCAAATTCGTCAGATTATCCTGTGTATTTCTTAAATATCATCGAAGCGTTATGACCTCCAAAACCGAAAGTATTGGTCAGGGCACCATGGATGGATCTCTTCTGTGGCTTGAAATACGTAAAGTTCAGGTTGTTGTCAATTTGGGGATCATCGGTAAAATGATTGATCGTAGGAGGTACGGTTTCGTTCTTAATTGCCAGTGCGGTGGCAATAGCCTCAATGGCCCCGGCTGCACCCAGCAGGTGTCCGGTCATTGATTTCGTGGAGTTAATATTGATGTTGTAAGCATGTTCGCCGAACAACTTGACAATGGCTTTAGGTTCGGCGATATCCCCCAGTGGAGTGGATGTGCCGTGTGTATTTATGTGATCAATGTCTTCCGGTTTCATCCCTGCATCTTCCAGTGCATACTTCATGGACTGATAAGCCCCTTCCCCTTCGGGATGTGGCGAGGTCATATGGTATGCATCAGCAGAAAGCCCGCTTCCGGACACCTCGCAATAG
Organism: Bacteroidales bacterium; assembly: GCA_018400295.1. Classification (GTDB taxonomy): domain Bacteria; phylum Bacteroidota; class Bacteroidia; order Bacteroidales; family B18-G4; genus M55B132. The sequence goes on from JAGYMZ010000002.1 coordinate 92,255, forward strand.
ATTTTTGCACCCCTGTTGATGGCATGTTCCAGTTCTTCAAAGATCAGTGCACATCCTCCTTCCCCCAAAACAAACCCATCACGGTCTTTATCGAAAGGACGTGATCCTGTTTTTGGATCATCGTTCCGGGTGGAAATGGCATGCATGGCATTGAACCCGCCGATCCCCCCTTCCGTGATGGAAGCTTCGGATCCCCCGCAAACAAATGAATGTGCCTTTCCTAAACGGATGTAATTGAAGGCATCGATCAGAGAATTGGCAGAAGAAGCACAGGCTGAAACCGTAGCAAAATTTGGCCCCCTGAGGCCGTACTTAATGGAAATATGACCTGAAGCAATGTCGGCGATCATTTTGGGAATGAAAAACGGATTGAACCTTGGTGTGCCATCCCCTTTGCTGAAATTCATGATCTCATCCTGAAATGTCTGCAATCCACCAATACCGGAGGCCCAGATAACACCAAAAAAATCCCTGTCCACGTTCTCAAGATCCATCCCGGAATCCAAAATGGCCTCATCCGCTGCGATCAGGGCATATTGTGCATACGGATCCAATTTTCTCACTTCTTTGCGATCAAAATGATCCATGGGATCATAATTCTTGACTTCACAAGCGAACCGGGTCTTGAATTTTGAAGAGTCAAAATGCGTGATCTCATCGGCGCCACTGACTCCGTTGACCAACCCTTCCCAGTATTCCTGGACAGAATTACCCAATGGAGTGAGTGCTCCTAATCCGGTAATAACTACGCGTTTTAATTCCATGCAACTATGGGGAAATTACTTATTTAGCATTATTTTCAATGTATTGGATAGCTTCGCCAACAGTTCCGATCTTTTCTGCCTGATCATCAGGAATGGCAATGTTGAATTCTTTTTCAAATTCCATGATCAACTCAACAGTGTCAAGTGAATCTGCACCTAAATCATTGGTGAAACTTGCTTCAGGTGTAACTTCGTTTTCATCTACACCGAGCTTATCAACGATGATAGCCTTAACTCTGGCTGCAATATCAGACATATTTTTTATATTTTGGTTAAACAGGCTGCAAAGAAATGAATTTCCACAAAAAAATCCAAAGGAATTCTTATAATTTTGCAGCCGTATTTATGCATTTCCCTGATGATTAATGATTTAGGCTAAAGTCTTTGAATTCCTCTGTAAATGAAGTACTTTGGTGTTTTTTTTAGGTGAAAACGATTGTTGTATGTTTTAATAAATATTTTTTTATGAAGCGGATCGCTGTTTTTGCTTCCGGAAATGGTTCGAATGCGCAACGGATCGCGGAATATTTCAATTCCAGGGCGGATATTGAAGTCGGGCTTATCCTGAGTAATAAAAAGGACGCATATGTTCTGAAAAGGGCAAAAAATCTGGGCATACCCACACATATTTTTAACCGTGAGGATTTGTACAGAAGCCGGAATGTTTTGAAAAAGCTCCGGGAGTATTCCATAGATTTTATTGTCCTGGCCGGATTTCTATGGTTGCTGCCTGATGAGATCCTTCATGCGTATCCTGACAGGATCGTCAATATTCATCCTGCATTATTGCCGAAATTTGGCGGGAAGGGGATGTACGGCAGCCGGGTGCATGAAGCCGTGCTTGCATCCGGTGAGACGGAAACGGGCATCACCATTCATTATGTTAATGAACATTATGATGAAGGGCAGATCATTTTTCAGGAACGTTTTCCCATTCGTAAAGGGGATACACCCGAAAGCATTGCAGCAAAGGTGCATGAGCTTGAATACAAGCATTATCCGGTGTTGATCGAAGCGCTGGTTGAGGGACTTTAGGTTTCTGATCCCCTTATTTCTTCTCATCATACGCATTGAAAAACATCACTTCCTCCATTGCTTTCCGTATCTTTTTCCGCTGCCGGTATGCGCTCTCAGGATATCCCAGGGTTATCAACAGGCCGATCTCCCTTTTTTTGGGGATTTTCAGGATGGCTTTGATCTTTTTCTCATTGAACCATCCCAGCATACAGGTCCCAAGTCCGAGTTCTGCAGCTTGCAGACAAATATGTTCGGCGGCGATGCCCATATCTATGTAGTGGTAGGGCTTTGCCTTGATCTTGCTGCCAAGGCTGGGGACAACAGGCGATCTTTCAATGATCAAGGCTATGATGACGGGGGCCCGGGGGACGAATTTATTGAAGCTGCGCAATGGGCCGCAGGTTTCTCCGGCTACCCTGTCTTTGACATCCGGATCATCGATCACAATGAATTTCCAGGGCTGTGCATTGCATGCGGAAGGGGCAAGCCTGGCGGCTTCAATGCATTTTTGAATTTTTTCCCGCGCTACGGTTTGTCCTGAATACTTTCGGACACTTTGGCGTTGCATCACCAAGCCCCTGAAATCCTGTATTTTTTCGTTAGCCATTGTTACACCTGTCTTTTCCATGTAGAATTTTTCCGGGTACCTTTTCCCTATAGCCTTTGCCAAAATTCCTGTTGCATTACTTAGTCTTTGCGTTTCAGGTTTCCCGTCTCTTTTTCAAAACCCGGCTTACCCAGGAGTGCAAACATGTTTCTTTTGTATGCTTCAACGCCCGGCTGGTTGAACGGATTAACCCCCAGGATATATCCACTGATGGCACAGGACATTTCGAAGAAGTAAATGAGCTGTCCCAGGCTGTATTCATTTATAAAAGGTATGTTGATCCTGAAATTCGGCACACCGCCGTCAATATGTGCCAGTGTGGTTCCCTGCTCAGCTTTAAGATTTACTTCATGGATGCGTTTCCCTGCAATGTAATTCAGCTCATCCAGGTTATCTGCATCGGAGGGGATGCCCAGCTCGGCCGTTGGGGATTTCACTGAAAGCACGGTTTCAAATAGGTTTCGTTCGCCGTCCTGTATGTATTGCCCCATAGAATGAAGGTCGGTCGTATTAGTGACGGCTGCCGGGAAGATTCCTTTATGTTCCTTCCCTTCACTTTCTCCGAATAACTGCTTCCACCATTCCGAAAAATGGAAAAGGCGGGGCTCGTAGCTGACCAGTATCTCAGTTTTCCTGCCTGAGCGGTAAAGGGCATTACGGGCAGCGGCATAGAGGGATGCGGGATTATTCTCAAAATCATCTTTTTTGTCACGGATATGGGTTGCCATATCCAAAGCCCCATGCAGCAATTCCCGAATATCCATACCGGCCATGGCCACCGGAAACAGTCCTACAGGGGTAAGAACAGAGTACCTCCCACCAACATCGCCGGGTACAACGAAGGTTCTGTAATGTTCTTCTTCAGCCAGTTTTCGTAATGCACCCTTTTGTTTGTCTGTGATCGCGATGATCCTTTTCCGGGCTTCTTCTTTTCCGTATTTTTTTTCAATGTGGTTTTTTATGATCCTGAAAGCCAGGGCTGGTTCTGTTGTCGTGCCCGATTTTGAAATCACCGAAACGGCATAATCTTTTTGGTCCAGAACATCCATCAGGTCCGCCAGGTAATCTTCACTAAGATTTTGTCCGGCATACAAGACCAGGGGAAAGCGTTTTTTATCATGCAAGGTTCCAAAATGATGACTCAATGCTTCGATGACTGCCCTGGCTCCCAGGTAAGAGCCACCTATACCTATGACAACAAAAACGTCAGCTTTATCTTTCAGGGATGCGGCATGGCTTTGGATCTCCCCCGGCACATCTGTGGAAAAGATCTGTGGCAGATCGATCCAGCCCAAAAATTCACTGCCCTTTCCGGTACGGTTATATAGGGATGTATAATGGTCCCGGATTTGTTTTTTATATGCGCTTATGTCCCGTTCGGAAATAAAATTCAGGATACTGCTCAGGTCTGGCTGAATAATGTTCATTTGTTGAAGGATTTTAGGTTATGGTCTGTACGAAAGTATAAAAAATATGGTGTCCATAAATAAACAATGCGGCCATGTAAGATAGCCGCATTGTCAAACCAAAAACCAAAATTCATGAATCTAAATGCACAATGTAAAACTAACATGAAATTATTGGTACGAAGAAATATGAAGTATATAAAGAACGTGCTTACAAAAATATAACACATTTCATGCCACTTTTGTTAACTCGAGTTAACGAAAGTTAAAAAATGTTAACCAGGACTGATTAACAGGTATATAACGTAAATTTGCCACATGAACCGCAGTGTTTTTATTTCCATTATTGTTTTGATGTCTGTTGCCCTCACAGGTTTAATGGCGATCCAGGTTTACTGGATACAGAATGCTGTAAAAGTTCGGCAGGCGAACTTTACACGTAGCATTAACGAAGCAGTGTCCGGTGTTATTTTCAAGCTTGAAAAAATAGAGATGGCCGGGGAAATAGAAACACGGCTTGGGGCACTGTCCGGGAATGCCTCCATGGACCCAACGACCGACAGTATTAACAATATGTTGCTGAACGATCTCCGGTCCATTTCCAACCGGACAGAACTGGAAAGATTTTTCAATAAGTATTTTCTGGCCCACGACCTTTTCGAGAATATGTTGTTTAACCGGCCCTATGAACGTATTGAAGACCGCATATCTTTTTCATCAATTGATTCCCTGCTTTATCTGGAATTCAATAAAAAGAGCATTACTACCGACTACCAGTTTGGGATTTTTGATCCCGTCCGGAAAGAAATAGTTATGAAAACGGAAGGGGCGGTTACGGACGATCTCCTGCAAAAAGGTTTTGCGTTCACCTTGTTTCCAAGTGAAATTTCCGCCCGCCCCGATTATTTATTGATCTATTTTCCAAATGAACTGCGGTTCATTATCAGTCAGATGTGGCTCATGCTGTCGGTTTCGGTGATCCTTATCCTGATCATCATACTGTCTTTTACCTATACGGTCTTTACCATTCTGAAACAAAAGAAATTGTCTGAGATGAAAACGGATTTCATTAACAACATGACACATGAGTTCAAGACCCCTATTTCCACCATTTCTTTGACATGTCAGGCTCTTAAGGATAAGGATGTGGGCAAGTCCGAGGATCTTTACCAGGCTTATTTTAACGTGATTGACGAAGAAAATTCACGCTTAAGCACGATGGCAGAGAAAATATTGCAAACGGCCATTCTGGATAAAGGGCAGCTGGACCTTCGGAAAGAAGCGCTGGATGTGCATAAGGTCATTATGGATGTGGTTCAGAAGATCGGGATACAGGTTGAGATCAAGGATGGCACCATAGAGACCGGTTTTTCGGCCGATCCTTCCCTGATCCATGCGGATAAGGTCCACCTGACCAATGTTATCAGTAATTTGCTGGATAATGCCAATAAGTATACTCCTCAGAAACCCCGGATCCGTGTGATCACAAAAAATGCAAAAAATGGCATCCTGATCAGCATTGAAGATAACGGAATCGGTATCAGTAAAGCAAATCAAAAGAAGATCTTTGAAAAATTATACAGGGTGCCTTCCGGTGACATCCATGACTTTAAGGGTTTTGGTCTGGGCCTGAGTTACGTCAAAGCCATCGTTGAAGCTCATGGCGGTGAGATAGGTCTGGAAAGCGAATTACGGAAGGGTACAAAATTTGATGTATTTTTGCCCTATAATTCTTCAAAACATTCATAAAATGGAATACGACAGTGTCAGGATCCTGCTGGCCGAGGATGACAAGAATCTTGGAACCGTTTTAAAGGCGTATCTCGAAGCAAAAGGTTTCCAAACGACCCTGGCGGTGAACGGACAGGAAGCGTTAAACATTTATAAGAAGCAGGATATTAATTTCTGCATCATAGATGTCATGATGCCTGTCATGGACGGATTCACACTGGCGCGGGAGATCCGTGAAACCAATTCGGAGATCCCTGTTTTATTCCTCACGGCCAAGTCTTTGCAGGAAGATAAGCTCAGGGGATTTGCCATTGGTGCCGATGATTACCTGTCCAAGCCTTTCAATATGGAAGAGTTGCTTGCCAGGATCAAGGCGATCCTCCGAAGGTCCGGCGAGAAATCGGGCATTCGGAACGGTGGTGAGTATACCCTGGGGAAGCTCCGGTTTGATGCAAACCACCAGATCCTGGAAACCCCTGCGGAAAAGATCAGGCTCACTTCCAAGGAATCTGCACTACTGAAGCTGCTTTGCGATAATTTAAACGATACAGTAGACCGGAGCAAGGCCCTGAAAGAGATCTGGCAGGACGATAGTTATTTCAATGCCAGGAGCATGGATGTTTACATAACCAAACTCAGGAAATACCTGAAGGCCGATGCCTCTGTAGAATTGATGAATGTTCATGGCATTGGTTTCAAGCTCGTAACCCCGGGAGATTAAAATCCGGACAGGGCGTTCCCTGAAAGGTGCTTTGCCGGATCGAAGCTCCTGATGGGCACATAGGTTTCCTGTACCGGGGTGAATTTTAAGAAATGGCTGGTATCTCTGATGATCTTCCACAAATTCGATGATCCAGGCCCTTTGTCTTTATTGCATAAGGCGATGATCGTTTTTTGTTCTTTCATATCCCGGATATAATATGCCCGGAAACCTTTCCACCAGCCAAAATGATAAACGGTGCTATCGCGGGTTTCTTTGATACGCCAGCCAAATCCATAATTATCCCTTCTTTTCCAATATGGCTGGCTCCCCGGTGTAAATGCCTCCTGCAATGTTTCGGCACTGACCAGGGTGTGGTTGTTCAGTGCAAGATCGAATCTGTAGAGGTCTTCCACGCTCGCGTATATCCCCTTGTCGCCCATTACGCCGTTCAAATATTCATTGCGTATCCTTATGGGGCGCCACTTCCAGTACCGGTGACCCATAACTTCTGCCGGAACATAGAACGGTACCACTGAGTCTTCTTCCATGGTATATACAAAGGAATCTTTCATGCCCAGGGGATCAAAAATTTCTTTTTGCACGAAATGATCATAGGGCATTCCTCCGGCTTTTTCGATAATGCAAGCCAACAAGGCATAATTTGTATTACAATAATGAAATCCGTTGTCCGGCCTGAAATAGGGGGAGGGCACATGGGTTTGGTAGAGGTTGAGCATGTCCTGGTTGGTCAGCGGGACTTCTTTATCGTGCCATTGATCGTGGGACAGGGACATATAGCGGGAAAGGCCTGAGCGGTGGTTGAGCAGGTTCCGGATGCTGACCCCGGGATAGGGAAAGCATGGCAGGTACTGCTGTATGGTGTCTTCGTATGACAAGCGCCCCTGTTCCTTCAGGATCATGATGCCCATGGCGGTGATTGTTTTGGAAACGGAGGCCAGCTGAAAGGCGGAATGGGTGCTAAGTGTGTCGCGGGTCTGGAAATTACTGTAACCAAAGGCATTTTTGTACACGATATGCCCTTTTTCGGCGTAGAGTATTGCCCCGTTAAACCAGTTATGCCGGGAAAGGCGGGTGAAAATGCTGTCGATCCATTCGGCTTTGTGCCTGAGGCTGGTGGTATCCGGCTTCATGACCGTGTCGGTCTTTTCCGGTACTGAAACCGTGTCACGGAAAGGTTCATTGCACGTGATTACGAAAAGAAGGAGCAATATGAGCAATTTACGTGTTTGCATCAGTAATCCTTTACCGGTTCGACCCAAATTTCTAAACGGCGTCAAAATTACAGGAAATATGTTTTTTATCGAAATTATTTTTATGAACATTTGGGTGGGGATAAAAAAATTGCCATGATCAATTCTGGTCACCGGTCATTTTTTATCTTCTTGTGGCCCGCTCACTCTCACGCCTATTCCCTGATCAGAATCTTCTCTGTATGGATGACCCTGCCGTCATTTCCGCGCAGGGTCAGAAAATATGGGCCTGCAGGAATGTGCTCCGGGTACCAGTGGTAAGCATGTTGCCCGGACTTTGTTATTAATCTTTCCACTTCCCTTCCGCCTGAATCCCTTATGATGATCTCACCCTTCCGGGCCTTTTCGATCAGGATGTTGAAGTGATCGCTGGAGGGGTTCGGAAAAACATGGATGGTTTTTACTGGGGCTTCCCCGGGGTTTTCGTCTGGAATACCCACAGACAGATCAAAAACCCCAAGCGTGTATTCCCCGGGTGGCATGTCTTCAACATACAAATAACCAATGCTCCAGGGGCCCAGCTGGGTGGTGGGGATCACTTCCCACTCGTGGCCGGGTCCCGGGCGGTGCAGAATGACGACCGAGTCGGTTTCGCTGAGGATCAGGGTATTGTCCAGGTTCCCGGTCTTGCTGTAGTAAAATCTTCCGGTGGCCGTGAAGTTATCGGGGAATATTCCTTTCACCGACCAGTAGCGGTAATCGGATATCCTCAGATCGGGCACAGGTTCCAGCAGGGAATCGGGCGGGGCCCAGTGGTGGGTGACCCGGACAAATGCAGAATCGGACATTTCGGCGACTTCCATATGGAAAAATGTCCGGTCGAAATCGTATTCACCGGTGCTGTGGATGACCTGCTGATCATCTGTGGTGGCGTCGCAGATGTTTTGGCCCAGGTCGAGAAAAACTGCCAGGGGCTCATAGGACAGGGATTTGATGCTTGTCCCGGTTTCCCCGGAAAACCAGACGGTGTCCATGGTCAGGTTCCAGCCGGCATCCAGGAAACATACGTCGGTTTTATTCATTTGACCGGTGAAAGAGGGGCCTTTTCTTTTCTGTTTCAGATAAAGGGTGACATCGGACCCGGTTCCGGTTGGCTGGATATTGAAAGAATCAAGGGAATAATGGGGCGTCCCCCCATGAAAGACCCAATTGTCGAAGAACCCATCCATATTGATCCCGGTGTGGCCGGTAATGAAATCCCTCATATCGTAAGAGGATACGGAAGTGAATGCAAAGGTATCCAGGTAGGCGGCCATGGTTTCAAAAAACAGGTCGTCGCCCAGGTAGTTCCGCAGGGTCTGGACCACGGTGGCGCCTTTATCGTAGGCTGAAGTGCCGTAAGTGTACTGCTGGGGGAGCTGATTGAGCGGCCAGTACCCGTTTTCTTCTGCATGGGCATAACGCAGGACTTCTGCGTGCTTGTCCATTAAACTGGTTTTGAACATTTCCTGATCATACAACACTTCCGTATAAAACAATTCGCAGAATACGGCCCAGCCTTCGTTCAGCCACATTTCTTCTGCACAGTTGCATGTAACCTTATCCCCAAACCACATGTGTGACAACTCATGGGCGTAGAGCCATTCATAGGTGGAACCACCGGTTATGGTGGAATTCGGATAAGCTATGTTTGTTGCGTGTTCCATAGCCCCTATGGCGGTTCCCACATATCCTATTCTGTCCCAGGAATAAGGACCGAAATGGTTCTCAAAGATCGCTGTGATGTTTTTTAAATTTTCAAAATTATCTTCAACCTTGGCAGAATCCGATGGCCTTACATAATAGTCAATTGGTATTTCATCTTGTGACCCGTAGTACACGTCTTCTATAAGCGTATATTCACCAATGGCCACGGAGGCGAGATACGTTGGTACCGGTTGGTTAAGTGTCCAGTGATAGGTTTGTTTCCCGGGCTGGGGACTGGTCACTTCCACCAGTATGCCCCCGCAGACTGCCGTTAAGCCTTCGTCAACAGTCACGAATAATTCATAAGTGGCCCGGTCGGTGAAGTCGTCAATGCAAGGGAACCAGGCTTTCCCCAAATTATGAGGGATGTTGCTGATGCCTACGCCCAGGTTAAATGCATAATCGCCTGAAAAATGGAAACCGCCCCAGGATTCATGAAAGGGTTCCCCATGATAAGCAATATGGATTTCCAGGATATCATTGGTGTCCGCAGGCTCGTCCAGAGGAATGTGTATCACCCCGTTCTCGTGGGTATAATTGGTTGTTACAGTGCCATCCAGGATGACGGATGTTGTTGTGAGATCAAGCAATTGAAGGCAGATTTTATCCAGATCATTAATTTTGGGCTTCAGAGTGATGCTGGCTTCTGCATCAATGGTTTGATCGTCCGTATTGATCTCATTGATGTATAGTGTGTAATGGATGGCATGGAGTGAATCCCCGATGGATGCCAGGGTGCAAACAGGCAGGGTGGCCAGGACGAACAATGGTAGTAACAGTATATGTTTTTTCATAAGCACAGGGTTGACACGGATATGTTGTAAAAGTATTTATTTATAAATTATTATACAAGGAAAAAGACAGGTCAAATAATTTGTATTTTTGATGCCAACCCCAACGGAATGGTTGATGTTCGAATGTGAACAAGAGGCATTTATAAGCGGACACTTTTATGGCAACAACACCATTTTCATGCACTCTATTTTTTGACAATCAGTGTTTTATAAAGATGGCATATTTTTAGGATAACATACATTCAAAAATTCACCCATGTTCCATAATCAATCAAAAACAACGGATATGCGTAAGCTGGTCATTATCTTACCGGGTATAATTCTTATCTTTCTTGCCTTGCAGGTAAATGCCCAAAAAACGTGGACCTTAGAGGATTGTATAAATTATGCGCTGGAAAACAATCTTCAGATAAAGCAAAGTGCGTTGACTTCCGAGAGTTATGAAAAGGATCTGCTTCAAAAAAAACTGGATGTACTTCCCAATCTCAATGGAGGTGCAAGCAGCAGTTGGGGTTGGGGCCGGTCCCCTAATCCGCAGACGAATATTTATACCACTGAAAACACGAACCAGCAGTTTTTTTCAATGAGCTCAGGGGTTACCCTTTTCAACGGGTTGCAAAAGTACAATGCCATCAAAAAGGCCCAGTTGGATTTCATGGCATCCATGTATGATTCGGATAAAATGCGGGATGATATTTCTTTGATGATCGCAGGGGCATATTTGCAGATACTATTCAGCAAGGAACTTGTTAAAACCGCGGAGGATCAGGCGGACATCACCAACCAGCAGATAGTCCGGACCGAAAAGCTTGTGGATGCCGGAACGCTGGCGCGTGGCGACTTACTTGAGATCGAATCGCAGGGCGCCATGGAAGAGGTTAACCTGATCAATTCCAAAAACCAACGCAACCTGGCATATCTGGATCTCATTCAATTGCTTGATCTGCCGGCTTCGGAACCTTTTGAAGTGGAAATACCGGATATTGAAATTCTTCAGGATCCGGAAATACTTACGCCCGGACAGGTTTTTCAATATGCCAAAGCCAATCTGCCCGAGGTTAAAAGTGCCGAGATCCGCTTGCAAAGTGCAGAAAAGTCACTGGCCATTGCACGGGGCTCGCGCAGCCCTTCAATCGATGCAAGCGGGAACTGGAGTACAACAGTTTCCGATCAGATCAGGAAAGACCTGATGGACCCGGACAGTCCTACGATGCCATTTGAAGATCAAATCCGCAATAATGAGAATAAATCTGTTTCATTATCGCTGAACATACCCATATTCAATGGATTTCAGGTATCCAATTATATTTCACAATCCAGGATCGGACTGGATATGGCTCAGTATGATCTGGAACGGGTTGAAAATACCGTAAGAAAGAATGTGGAAACCGCCTATGCGGATGCCCGGGCTGCATATAAAACATACAAAGCCAATCAAAAATCACTGACTTCCTTTACGGAATCTTTTAAATACATGGAGCAAAAATTTAACGTGGGCCTGGCCAATTCATTGGAATACAATACTGCCAAGAGCCAGCTTGCCAAAGCCGAATCCGATCTCTTGTCTGCCAAATACGATTTTGTCTTCAAAACCAAAGTCCTCGATTTTTATATGGGCAAACCCATTACGTTGGATGATTTTGTCATCAACAAGTAAATATTTGATTATTTTTATGCTTTCATTGAAAGGACCTGCATAAGGAATAAAAAACATATCATGGCACCGGGAAAAAAAATATCATCAAAAAGAAAGCTCTGGTTTGTAATTGGAGCAGTTGCCTTAGTGGTTGTATTAATAGTTGTGGCTATTAATAAGGGGCAGGGCACCAGTGGGATCAAGGTTGTTACCGGGAAGGTCCAGAAAAGGACGATAACAGAGACCGTTTCTGCCAACGGGAAAATTCAGCCTGCTGTGGATATAAAGATCAGTCCCTATATTTCCGGGGAAGTGATTGAACTGTATGTCAGGGAAGGGGATGAAGTGAAGAAGGGGGACCTTTTGGCAAAGATCGACCCTGAGATCTATATATCCAGCTATGAAAGGGCAGGGGCAAACCTGAGCTCGCAAAAGGCAAATTTGTCGAACGCTAAAGCCCGGTTGGCGCAGGCCGAGGCTCAGTTCATTAACGCAAAATTATCTTTTGAACGGAATAAAAAACTGCATGAGCAAGATGTCATCTCGGATGCGGATTTTGATGCTTCCAAAGCCAATTATGAAACGGCTCGTGCTGAGGTTGAAGCTGCCAAGCAAAGTGTAAACAGCGCGGAATATGCCATAAAAAGTGCCGAGGCATCCCTGAAAGAAGCACGGGAAAACCTTACAAAAACTTCCGTAACCAGTCCGAACGATGGTACCGTATCCCGTTTGAGCGTCGAAGCGGGAGAACGGGTAACGGGTGCCAGCCAGTTTTCAAGCGGCACGGAGATCATGCGCATAGCAAACCTGAATGCCATGGAAGCCGATGTGGAAGTGAATGAAAACGATATCGTACGTGTTTCATTGGGGGATACCTGTGAGATAGAAGTAGATGCTTATCTGAACAAGAAATTCCTTGGGGAAGTGGTTGAAATTGCTACCTCCGCTAACACAGAAGGGGTGAGTGCGGATCAGGTGACCAATTTTGATGTTAAGATCAAGGTATTCCCTGGATCATATGCTGATCTTATTCCTGAAGGGAAACGAAATTTTTCCCCGCTTCGTCCGGGCATGTCCGCCACAGTGGAAATCCAAACGGAAACGGCCAGTAATAAACTCACGGTTCCCATTCAGGCAGTGACTACAAGGAAAGACACCTCTGAAAGCAGGGAATTTTCTGCCCCTCAGGAAGAAGGGGATGAAAATGCCCTTATCGACGAGGATATGCAGGAGGTTGTTTTTTTATTCGTCGACGGGAAAGCTACATTGCAGGCTGTGACAACGGGAATCCAGGATGATAAATATATTGTGGTTACGGAGGGCCTGGAGCATGGACAGGAGATCATTACCGGACCATACCGCGCAGTTTCCAAGCAGCTTAAGGATGGCGATGAGGTAAAAGCGGTGAAAAAAGAAGATCTTTTTGAGGGCCGGAACTAAGGCATCCCCTTTTTTCATAAATCAGTCAAATGCTAATCTTACATATTGAAACGGCCACGCAGGTTTGTTCGGTTTCGCTTTCGGAAGGCGACGATCTCATATCCATACGCGAAAGTACGGAACCCAATATTCATGCAAAAAAGGTAGCTCCGTTTATTGACGAGGTCTTAAGGGAAGCCAACCGGCCGGCCCGTGATCTATCTGCTGTTGCCGTGAGTGGCGGGCCCGGTTCCTATACCGGTTTGCGCATCGGGGTTTCTTCCGCAAAAGGTATGTGTTATGCCCTGGATATCCCCCTGATCAGTATTCCCACGCTTATGGCTATGGCCCGGGGATTCCTGATGACAAACCGGAATGTCCTTCAGGGCCTGGCTTTGCCTCCTGTTCTTTGCCCAATGATTGACGCCCGGCGCATGGAAGTGTACACGGCAATGTATGATCCCGGTCTTGCTGTCATGAAGAAAATTCACGCGGAAATTATTCATGAACGTTCCTTTGAGGATTACACAGGGAATAATGTGCTGTTTATATTCGGTTCCGGTGCCGGAAAATGCAAACCCCTGCTTGAACAGAGACAAAATGTGGTTTTCATGGATGTTGCCGTTTCCTCAAAATTCATGATCCCTCTGGCTGTGGATAAATACAGACACGGATCTTTTGAAGACACCGCTTATTATGAGCCTTTCTATCTGAAGGAATTCCTTGCCGGTAAGCCGCGGGTTAAGGGTCTGGACTGATCCTGGCTTTCTTTATTCCTGATGGATCGCTGTTTCTTTGTCATCACATGTATTGAATTCGAACTGAACGGTAATGTGCCTGATGTTGAACCTATCCCTGAGCGTATGCTCAATTTTCTTTAAAACCGGCCCTGTTTCTGATACCCGGATATCCTTTGCCAGTTTTGCATGGCATTCAAAATGAATGATGCGGTCGCTCAGGTTCCAGATGTGCACATGATGGATGTTTTCCACTTCCGGCGTTCTTTCCAGTTCCAGTTTTATTTGGGATACGTCTATACTTTCCGGAACTCCCTGCATGAGTATGTCTACTGTTTTTTTCAGGATATGCCAGGTTTCTTTCATTATGTATAAACCGATCAGGATGGTGATGACCGGATCAACCCAGTAAATTTGATAAAAGTAAATGAGCACACCTCCAATGATGACTGCCACCGAGGAAAGGGTATCACCGATAAGATGAAGATATGCGGATTTTATATTCAGGTTTCCCCTTGAACTTTTCCTGAGGAGCAGAACTGAAAATAGATTGGCCAGCAACCCGATCCCTGCAACAATGAACATGATCTGCCCTTTTATTGGTTCGGGATCCTGAAAGCGCTTTACGGCCTCAACAAAGAGAAATATGGAGATCACGATAAGGACCAGGGAGTTCAGGAATGCAGCCAGTATCTCAATTCGTTTATAGCCAAAGGTTTTTCGTTTATTGGACGCTTTTTTGGCAATGCGGTTTGCTATGTAGGCAAGTAGGATCGCAAGGGTATCGCTGAGATTATGAAGTGCGTCGGATAATAATGCCAGGCTGTTGGATAGCAGGCCACCTATAAACTCAGCAATGGTTATGGCCAGGTTCAGAACTGTGGTGACCAGCAGGTTCCTGCTGCTGACGAATTCATGTCCCTCTCGTTCAGGCATCAGATAAAATTAAATAATTATCAGCAATCATCATTGCATGCACACAACAATTTCCCATTTTCCTTTGCAAATGCTTCACTGCTTTCCCTGAAAGCAAACCAGTCCGGCGGCCAGGAGGAAAAAACCCCAGGCCTGTGATCTTCAATGCTGTCCGTTCAAATTTTTTGCGGTTTTCAGGGCCGGAGCCAGATCATTTCATTCTGCCTATGGCGCAACTCACGTAACTTCTGACCCTGCTCTTCAGGTTTTTGTCCCCTTTTTCAGGGTATCCGAGTTTTGCCAGCTTTCCGGTGAAAAGGTCTTTCATTTCCTCATCGGCTTCATAATCTATGGAGACATTCCCTTCATCCGGGTTTACTTTTACGTTCTTTACTTCGGGGTATTTTGAAAGCTCATGACGAATGGTATTGGCACATCCGTGGCATTTAATATTTTCGATGTTCAGATTTAGTGATTTCATAGGATATTTTTGTTTAAATATGGCATGAACAATATCATTTTTTCAGTGTTTCGGTCACTTCACCGCAACGAAGCATCATGTCGCCATAGTATGGATTGGCTATGATATTTTCCTGGCTGAGCCAATATGCCCCGCGGTCGTTGTCTGCCATAGGGCAGAACTGGACATAAACTTTTTCCTGACCGGTGCTGAATGTTCTTGCGGCTTGTATCATCGCATTGGAGAAGGATTTGAAGTGCTTCCGCTGAATATCAATGCTGGGGGCGCTTTGTATTTTCTGCCCCTCTTCTTCAAGTGTAGCATATACATGCGACCAGTGGTCGCGGTGCTCTTTTTCCAGTGAGGTTTTGAGCCGGCCGGCTCCTTCGAGGGCTTGAAGAAACGCTTCTGCCTTTTTTGATGCCGCCGGCTTGTCTGCACGAATCAGGGCGTTTTTCAATTGGTAATAGTGGTCCTGGATCTTGTTGAACTGTCTGGAAAATTTATCCGGCACCATTAAGGTATCTTCTTTATGCGCAGTATGTTCTGTATGGTCTTCTGTTCCATCTTCCACGTGATTGTGCATGCCCGCCGGCTTCCCGGAGGGCGCCGGATTCATCATGCTTTTCTTGTTTTGCAACTGGGCAGCGGCATCCAATGTGAATGAACCGTTTGTGACCACGTATTCTCCTTCCTGAAGTCCTTCAAGAATGACGTAAGATTTTCCAAGATCCTGACCAATTGTTACTTCCCTGTATTCGAACATATTGCTGTCCCCGTTTCCGGGTGCCACATATACCACCGAACGGGTACCGGTCCACATGACTGCCGATGCGGGTATTGCAAGGACCTTTTCCTGTGTTTCAGGGGATGTTGTCAATTCCCCGGTGACGAACATTTCCGGTTTGAGCATGCCGCCGGTGTTGGGTATTTCCGCCCTGACCCTGGCGGTCCTTTTTTTTGCATCGATCAACGGATCTATATAAGTGATCTCAGAGGAAAATACCTTACCCGGAAGGGATCGCATGCGTATTTCAACCTGGTCGCCCGGATGTATGAACGGGAGTTCCTCTTCATATGCGTCGAATATTACCCACAATTTATCGAGGTTGGCGATGGTGTAAAGGACGGCCCCACCGGTCACATAACTTCCTTCTGATATGTTTTTATCCAGAACGTATCCTGTGATTTCGGCTTTGATATCAATGGTTTCGTGAACCCTGCCACTTTCCAGGATCTCAGAGATCTGCTCACCGGAAAGTTTCCAGTTGGTCATTTTTTGTTTTGCCGCTTGCAGAAGGGCCGGGTTGGATTTTCTGACCTTGTATCCTTCCAGCAATTCTTTTTGTGCAGATATGAAGTCCGGGGAATATACCGAAGCCAGTGTTTGTCCTTTCAATACTTTTTCTCCTTCATATTCAACGAAAAGTTTTTCTATACGGCCTGAGAAATGAATGGCCTGTGATTTTACCTCACGCTCATCCGGCTGGATCTTTCCCTGCAACCGTAATGTAGTTTCCGGATCCACGTATTGAACGCGCTGTGTTTGAATACCGGCCAGTTTTATTGCCTGGTCTGACAAGGTCAATTGCGTATCGTTTTCACGGGTTGATCCTGACTCCAGTGGTATCAGTTCCATACCGCAAATGGGGCAGTCGCCGGGTTCCGGTTGCTGGATTTGAGGGTGCATGGAACATGTCCAGGTGGTTGGGGCTTCCGCCCGGAATTCCTCTGTTTTTATCTCCCCGCTATCCTGGCCTTTTGTGCCTCCGAACAGGATCCAGCCCAAAAAAATACCGGCGGCCAGGATCAATGCATAACCAAGGATGTTTCTATATTTTTTAATGATTTTCATGGTGTTGGCTTTTTATAGGTTCAATATCCGGATTGCCCGATATATATTCGAAATATGCAATGGCGGAATGGTAACCGGTCAGGGCTTTTTCAAGCTTCAATGCATAGCGGTAAAGGACCTGTTGGATCTCCATCACTTCATCATATTTTTTCCCGGTAGCTGAATATTCCGACAAAAGCAATTGCATCACCTGGTCTGCTTTATGGTATTGCGCTGAATAAAGATCAAGGTCCCGCCTGGATCTTTTGTAGTTTGATAAAAAACGCTCATATTCCGATCGCAGGTTGTTTGTTGTGGCATTGATCCGGAGCTGTGCCCTGTTTTCATTGAGTTCGCTTTTTTTGATCCCGGATGTGTATTTTTTCTGAAACACCGGTAATTTTATACTGAGCATCGGCATGATCGCATCGTTCCCGTTCCCGGCCGGGTCAGCATCCGGTCTTTTACCAATGATCACATAATCCAGTCCCAGTCCTATATCCGGGAATGCCCGCTTCTTTGCCAACCGTGTTTTTTCGGTGGATACTTGCAGATCGAGGCGCCTGGCCTTTAGCTGCGGGTTGTTGTTTGTTCTGTGATGGAAGTCCTGACCCTCAATGGCATATTCCAGGGTATCGGGGGTATGCAGGGATATATCAGTGTCGCGGTTCAGCAAAAGATTAAACGCTGCGGTGAGCTGTGTGCTGTCGTCCCTTAAGGTTTCCAGCCTCGCCTGCTTGTCTTGTTGCTCCATTTGTATCCTGAGGATATCCGCCATTCCGGTTTCCCCGGTCTCGTATTTTTTGACAGCGATCTGTTCCAGGATGTTCAGGGTATGGATCATTTTTTCGGTGATCCCGATCTCCTTTTGGTTCAGGTATAATTCAAACCATCGCTTTTTTATCTGGTACACAAGCCTGTTTCTGGCCTCCATATAGTCTTCATAACGGGAAGATGCAAGCAGGGATGTTATCTCCTTACGCAATTTCAGGCTTCCGAACCAGGGGAACATCTGGGATAATGAAAATCTTGCCCGTTGCGGACCTGTGCGTGTTTCCACGGGGCTGACGAAGATACCCGCCGATAATTGCGGATCCGGAAGGGAGGCCGAACCCCTGATCTCCCGGAGGGCCATTTCATATTCTTTATAGGTTGCGTTCAGTCCCGGATTATTCGCAATACCCGTTTCGATGTATTTATCCAATGCGGTTTCCTGGGCAGCGGTAAAAAGCGGCAGCAGAACGGCCATGTAAAACCCCATGTGTTTTAAAATATTGAATGTTTTCATGCTGAACCTCCTTTCGTCAATGTTTTTTCTTTCCAGGCAGAAAAAACAACCGGGATCACAAAAAGTGTGATGATCTCTATGGCCATGCCACCGAAAATCGGGATGGCCATGGGAATCATGACATCCGATCCTTTACCGGTTGAGCTCAGTATGGGCAACAGGGCCAGTATGGTTGTGGCCGTGGTCATCAGGCAGGGGCGTACCCGTTTTGATCCGGCCTCGATCACGGATTTGCGGACATTTTCTATGGTGGTTGGTTTGTTTTTTTTGAAAACCTGACGAAGGTATGTTGTCATGATCACCCCATCATCTGTGGCTATTCCAAACAAAGCAATAAAGCCGACCCACACGGCCACACTCAGGTATACCGTTTCCATCCGGAACAGCTCCCGCAAATTTTTCCCGAACATTGAAAAATCCATAAACCAGTTCTGGCCAAAGAACCAAATCATAATGAAGCCACCGGCGAAGGCGACTATTACACCGCTGAAAACGAGAAATGTAGAGGGAAGGTTTCTGAACTGAAAATACAAGATAAGGATCACAATGCAAAAAACGAGCGGGATAATATACAGCAGCCTTTTTTCCGCCCTGACCTGATTTTCATAATTGCCTGTAAACTGATAGCTAATGCCCTGCGGTAACCGGATATTTCCTGTCCGGAGCTCTTCATCGATCCATGCCCTGGCATTTTCGACAATTTCAATCTCTGAAAACCCTTTTTGTTTATCAAAGATGACGTAGGAGATCAGAAATGTGTTTTCGCTTTTTATTACCTGGGGCCCGCGTACATATTTCAGATGGGCGATTTCAGAAAGGGGAACGGAAATCCCTTTACTTACAGGTATTAAGATCTTTTCCAGTGCATCCGGACTGTTTCTCAGTTCCCGCGGATACCTGACCCGGATGGGATAACGTTCCCTTCCTTCAACGGTCATACCAAGCGTTTTGCCACCGATGGCCACCTCAATGTATTGTTGTACTTTACCGATGGACAGTCCGTACCGGCCGATTTGCTTCCTGTCGATGTGTATTTCTATGTAGGGTTTTCCGACAACCCGTTCGGCGAACACCGATTTTTCCTTTATTCCAGGCAGGTTTTTCAGGGATCCTTCCAGGGCGATGCCGAATTTTTCAAGCGAATCCAGGTTGTTACCCATCAACCGGATGCCCATGGGTGCCCTCATGCCGGTTTGCAGCATAACCAGCCGTGTTTCAATGGGCTGCAGTTTTGGTGCAGAGGTCACCCCTGGCAGGTTGGTTGTCCGGACGATCTCATCCCAGATATCATCGGGCGACCGGATCTCATCCCGCCACTGACGGAAATATTTCCCGTTACGGTCGGGGATAAGATCGCCCTGGCTGTCCCTGGCAAATTCCCCGGATCCATCGACCCTGAAACGGATCCTGCGGCCATTTTCATCGAGCTTGTATTCGCTTTTATAGTTTATCACATTTTCGTACATGGAGAGCGGTGCAGGATCAAGGGAAGAGCTAACGCGGCCGGCCTTTCCGACAACCATTTCCACTTCCGGAATGGATGCCACCGCCATGTCCAGTTGCTGCAACACTCGCTTGTTTTCCTCTATTCCGGAATGAGGCATGGAAGTGGGCATCAGGAGGAATGATCCTTCATCCAGTGACGGCATGAATTCTTTAGGGGTGCCGGGGAATTCATGATATAAGGTAGTCCATGCTGTGGTGTTTCTCACATTCAAACCCGCATATTCAAGTCCGTCGGCCACGAACCCAAAAACCCTGCCGAATCCCAGCCAAATGACCAGTCCCCAGATAACCAGCAAAGCCGGTACAGCAATGAACAGGGGTTTGTTTCGCAGGGCCCAATGCAAAATCTTCTTGTAATATCTTATGAATATCAAAAAGACGGAAAGAAGCAGGCCAATGAGGATGAAAATAAAGAAATAATTGCTGAAATAAGGGCTGGAAACACCCAGGGGCATCCATTCATAGGTTAGTATGTATAATATACCCAGCGCGATGAGCAGCATATTGATCATGGAGGTCCTGCCTATCAGGCCTGGCTTGATTAACGAGATCAGGTTGAATACTCCGAGCGCGGTGATGATCAATCCACCCCAGGGGTTGACCATGATCAGTGTAAAAATTCCGAGGCCGATCAGTGCACCGTTCAGAATTTTCCTCATGGACTTTTTGGTGACCCTGACCGAAAAAAGGATGTGTGCCAGGGCAGGAAGAATAATGATGGCCACAATGATGGACGCGAACAGGACAAAGGTTTTGGTGAAGGCCAGCGGCCTGAAAAGTTTTCCTTCGGCACCTTCGAGTGCAAAAACAGGGATAAAGCTGATGATCGTGGTGGCAATGGCAGTGAGCACGGCCGGGGCCACCTCAATACTTGCCTCATAAACCTTCTGCCGCACAGTTTTCTTCTTGTCCCCGGTTTTTATATGCCGTATCATATTTTCCGTAAGAACGATGCCAACGTCGACGATCGTCCCGATAGCGATAGCGATCCCGGAGAGTGCCACAATATTTGCATCCACATGGAAATATTTCATGGCGATAAAGCTCATAAGTATGGCCACCGGGATAAGGAATGAAATAAGCAGGGAAGCCCTGAGGTTCATTACCATTATTATGATGACGATGATGGTGATGATGATCTCGAGGCTGAGCGCTTTTTCCAGTGTTCCGAGTGTCTCTTTGATCAGGGCAGTGCGGTCGTAAAACGGTACGATCCTTACGCTTGATTTTTTACCGTTTTCAAGTGTTTTGGAAGGCAAGCCCGGCGTGATCTCTTGTATTTTTTCCTTGACGTTGTTGATAACTTCCAGCGGATTGGCGCCATACCTTGCCACAACAACACCGCCTGCTGTTTCAGCCCCCATTTTATCCAGGATGCCTCTTCTTTCCGCAGGGCCATAGGATACCATAGCAATGTCCCTGACCCTGACCGGGGTATTGTCCGTAACTTGAACCACGGTCTGTTCAAGATCCTCCAGGTTCTTGACATATCCGATCCCGCGGATGAAGTATTCGGCTTTATTGATCTCCATTGTCCGGGCGCCGACATCCAGGTTTGATTGCTGTACTGCATTGATCAGCTGGTCCAGGGAAATATTATATGCACTCATGGCATCGGGGTTCACATCGATCTGGTATTCCTTTACATAACCTCCGATGGAAGCCACTTCAGCCACTCCTTTGGATGAACTGAGCGCATATTTTACGTAAAAATCCTGGATGCTCCTTAACTCGTGGAGATCCCATCCACCGGTCAGGTTCCCGTCTTCGTCCCTGCCCTCCAGGGTATACCAGAATATTTGCCCCAGGGCAGTTGCATCCGGACCGAGGGAAGGCCGGACCCCTTCAGGCAACAGATTTCCGGGCAGGGAACTGAGCTTTTCCAGTATGCGGGTCCGGCTCCAGTAAAAATCAATGCGCTCTTCAAAGATCACGTAAATGCTTGAGAAACCGAACATAGAGGAACTCCGGATGGTTTTAACACCGGAGATGCCCAAAAGCGCGGTTGTCAGAGGGTACGTTATCTGGTCTTCAATATCCTGTGGGGAGCGCCCCCGCCAGGGAGTAAATACGATCTGTTGGTTTTCTCCAAGGTCAGGTATGGCATCCACGGGTACCGGGTTGCGGGGAAAAGGGTCCAGGTCCCAGTTAAATGGTGCCGTTGCTATCCCCCCAACGATAAAGAATACTAATATTATAGCCGTTACCAGCTTATTGTCAAGAAAAAAGCGTATGATCCTGGTCAACATTTCTGAACATCATTTGGTATTCATACAATGAATTTTCAAGCTGCACGTCACAGGAGTACCTGTGCATATCAGCTTCTGAGCTTATGAAATACCAATCAAAGCCGGAATGACTGAAAAAACAGCTGTATATTTTTGATGGTCGCGGGCAGGGCATCAACCAACCTGACCGTTTTTCCCGGAGCCTTGTGAAAAGGATCAACAGAGATCGAAAGTAGTCCCGGTTCAACATTAAAACAGGTGGCGGGTTGGATGGTAACGGATGGGGGTGAAATAAAATCCGATTCCACTTTAAAACTCAGGGTTTCGTCGTGGCAGCAATCGCAGGTTGATCCGCAGCAACTGCCGGCGTTCCCGAAAAGGGCAACATCATGGAGGGAATTTCCGGAATAATGTTTATTGATGGTTATTCCGGAAGTAGCTATGGTCAGCAACAAAGCCATAAAAACAAATTTTCCTTTTCTGATGTTGTTTTTCATAGGTTTAACCGAAGCAGAACATCCGGGAACCGAATGCAATAGCGGTTCATTTTTATTGTTTTTACCTTCTTTAAAAAACAATTCGCATTTATTATTGTTCAGTGTCCGGGAGGATTTGAAGTCTTTCATTCTTCGTGGTGATGTTCGTGTTCCGTGGTATTGATACGATGGATCGTGTATCGCAATCCTGCGTAGACACGAATACCGGTTACCGGTCCCCATACCAAAGATGAGTCAAAATAACCCCCGAACGGGTTATCGTAAGCAATGACCGGATCATCCTGACGAAATCCGGTCAGATTATCCCCGCCTATGTATACATCCCACTTTTTCAGTTTTTTGGTGACCTGTGCATTGATGATGGTGTAGACCGGTGATTGCTTCTGGCGTTGATATCTTGCAGGGTTTTTGTCTGTGTCCGGTATCCGGGCATCCCCGTTGATATGTGTGGTGAGGTTAAATTGCCATGCATCGTTTTTGGTGGCATAGGAAAGGTTCAGCAATCCTTTGAACCGGTTTACAAAAGGTTGCCGGCGCAGCTCTTTATTGATGGTCATTTTAACGAAATTGTACCGGTATGCCAGGAGCAGGTCCAGTCCTTCGAACACTTCATAATTCACTTCCAGCTGGGCGCTGTTGGAATATGATTTTCCGTTTAAATTATATATATAAATGCTTTGCGGATCGGCATCCCGGTCAATAATGAGCCTGTCCTGGAAATCTGTCCTGTAAAACTCAGCATGGATAGACAATTCCCTGCCCAGCGGGTAAAGGAATTGGGTGAAATTCATGCCATAATTCGCTGCTTTTTCAATGTTGGGTTCTTCCCGGATGATAAGTTTCCTGGAAGTTGCCAGGATATAATTATTTTCCGCGATCACATTGGGAGAACGGTAGCCTTTGCCGGCTGAGACACGCATAATGAGCCCATTGGTGATGTCATATTTGAAGTGAAACCGGGGTGTATAAAGCATCCCGAAGATGTTATGGCGGTCGGCCCGTATCCCTGCCAGAACCGTCAGTTTTCCGGAGGGCTTGAAGGTATATTCGGCAAAAATTCCCGGAACGGTTTCTTTCCTGATAAAAGTGCTGTCGTTCAGAACTTCGTCATAATTATCGATCATCAGCCCCATCCCTGATGTGATCTGATGTTTTTGTTCCCTGAAGCCGGCCTGATAGATCAAAGAACCGAAATAATTGTTTTCTGACGCGTCATAGGTGTTCAACCCAAAAAAGGATCCCTGGTTATGGTAAACATAGGTGTGCAGGAATGCGAGCGAGCCCTGCTCTCCAAGCAGCACGGCTCCTTTGGCAAAGGCTTCATAACGGATCGTTTCTATGCCAATGCCGTAGGGGTTCGTTGTATTTCTTTCCTGGTTGCGTTCAAAATCCCATTGTCCTCCGCTGCGGTCCTCATAAAGCCCCTTGATGCCAAGTTGCAGATGAAAATTCGTATGGTTTTCATATTTCCACCTGTTAAAGAGCTGGTATTGTTTCGTGAGGGGCTGGTCAAGGAAGGAGTCCCCGTTGATATCGGTTTTATTGGACATATTTTCCGCGTGTCCGAAAAGCATGGTGCTCCAGGATCCGTTCAGATTGGTACCGGCATTGAAATTCGCTTCCAGTTTTTGTTCATGGTCGGCATACAGGTTAAGGAAAAACAATTCATCGTTGTCCGGTTTTTTATATTCTACGTTTATATGCCCTGTAATGGATTCATAGCCGTTCCGGACCGAGGCGGCACCTTTGGAGACCTGGATGGATTCCATCCATTGACCGGGGATGTAGCTCATGCCGTATGCAGAGGCCAGGCCCCGGATGTTTGGAAGGTTTTCCGTTTGTATTTGGCTGTATTTGCCGGCAAGTCCGAGCAAACGGATGTGTTTGGCCCCGGAAACGGCATCCGGGTAGGATACATCCACCGATGCATTGGTCTGAAAACTCTCGGCCAGATTACAGCATGCTCCTTTGTGGAGCTCATCCCGGGTAATATGAAATGTATTGACCGGGTCGATCCTGGATACAAATCCGTCCGGAGATCTGTTCATGATAACGATCTCTTTGAGTTCATTGTGGATCTTCAGGTCGATCTCTATAAAATCCTGGCCGTGGGATATGGGAACTGTATCCCTTTTAAAGCCTATATAGCTTATTATTAGCAGGGAATCGGTGTGCGGGTCACGGGGCAGGTGGAAATGCCCGTCAGGCCCCGTGACGGTTCCGTGTTGGGATCCTGCAAAATACACATGGGCTCCCGGGATGCTTTCCTCTTCCGGGTGCTCACCAGGATCATGGTCGTGATGGCCTTCTGTATGGTGATATATGACGCCTTGTAATTCATTGACCTGGCCTTGTGCTGAAATACCCATGGCCAGGATAAGCGGCAATAAGATACATTTTTTCATAGGGGTTGATTATGTATGATCTGCTTCATGTCCTCAGGGGAATGGAGAGGACCGGTCAAAAAATTTCAGTAATTTCCCGGAATGGTTCAGGAAAGCGGATGATCCGGTGTTTACGGGGCCGGGATCTTTTGCTTATGGTAAAGGATCACGATGTCTTTGCCCGTGATGGACTGAAAATGAACATAAAAGCCTGTTTTTCCGGACGGTTCGCGGAATTTTTTCACAGGATCCGGAAAAACCGCTGCATGCAGTGACCCGGGCAAGGGATGGAGGAATGTGCTTTTTTCCGCTGTGTGATTTTCCAGCTGTATATTTTGTATGATGGTCCGGCAACTGTGCAAATGTTCAACCATATTTTTATCATCCTGCTCCTGCTTATCATGGTGCGGGTTTTCGCAGCAGTCAAGACTTTTCTCCGGAAGGATCAGTTTTGCATGCGGATGCACATCACATATGTGTATCCGTACACTCATACCGGCCGTACCCGTGAGGTAAGCCAGGATAAGAAAAATGATGGTTATGTTACGAATGATGGTGTTCATTTTTCGGAAAACGTATGCAAAACTACCCAAAACCCATGGATCAACAAACATTTTCATAGATAAATTTATATATCTGTGAGCCGGATCAGCCCTTTTCACCCCAGGCTCCTTGCTTTGATCCTTATCCGTTTATCCTTTTACCGTTGGATTTGTGCCCGTTTAAAAACCGGTTTGATGACTTTATCAATAATTTACTATATTTGAAAACAACCAAAACAACGTATAAACATGGATTATAAAAACTTGGATGTTACAATCTCAGAAGGCATTGCACTTGTGAAGATAAGCAGGCCTGAAGCACTTAATGCCCTGAATACCAATTTTTTTCTCGAGATGGATGATGTGATCTCATCGGTCTCCAATAATGTTGATGTTCAGGTAATGGTCATTACCGGAGAAGGCAAGGCATTTGTTGCCGGTGCGGATATTTCCGAAATGGTTGACAAATCGCCGGGGGAGGGGGAAGATTTTTCCCGTCTGGGGCAAAATACGTTCAGGGGACTGGAGCTCATGGAAAAACCGGTGATTGCTGCCGTCAACGGCTTTGCCCTTGGAGGCGGACTGGAACTGGCCATGGGCTGCGATTTTCGTATTGCCAGTACCAAAGCCAAATTCGGACAACCCGAGGTAAACCTTGGGATGATCCCCGGTTATGCCGGCACCCAGCGGCTCTCCCGGCTGGTTGGACTGGGGGATGCCCTGTATTTGCTCATGAGCGGTGAGATGATCGATGCACAGGATGCCCTGCGGATCGGATTGGTTCAGAAACTTGTTGAACCGGATGATCTTATGGAGGAGGTCATGAAAATCGCAAAGACGATTGCTTCAAAAGGCCCCAAGGCTGTCAGGAAAGTTAAGTTCGTAACCCGTGATGGTTTCCTGAGCACTTTCCGTGAAGGATGCGCGCTGGAATCAAAGTATTTCGGCTCCCAGTTCAAAGATGAAGGGGAAGAAGGCATGAGAGCCTTCCTGGAAAAGCGGAAACCCAATTGGTAATACACGCATAAAATCATATCCAAACAACTTAAATAAAATTTTATTTATGAATTACGAAGATAGATTACAAAACGTTACTGTTCTGGGTGCGGCCGGTAAAATGGGAAGTGGTATCCTGTTGTTGACCGCCCTGGAAATGGCTGATCTTGGTCTGAAACCGGAGAACAGGTCTAAGTCCTTTGTCCTGAACGCCGTAGATATTTCCAATGATGCACTGAAAGGTGTGATGAAATATTTGCGTAAACAGGTGCTCAAGGCGGCAGAAAAGAAAACGGTACTTTTGCGAAAGATGTATCAGGACAGGGAGGACCTGATCGAAAACTCAGACATAATCCATCAATACGTAGAAGATGTTTTGAGCATCGTCCATCCCACCCTGAGGATCGAATCAGCGTATGATTCCCGGCTGATCTTTGAAGCTGTCAATGAAAACAAGGATTTGAAAGTCAAACTGTTCAGCCAGATCGATAAACACAATCCGGAAGACCCATGGTTTTTTACCAACACGTCCTCGGTCCCAATCGGGATCATTGATCAGGAAGCCAATCTGGGCGGGCGCATCCTGGGTTTCCATTTTTACAACCCCCCTGCCGTTCAGAAACTGGTTGAATTGATCCTTTCGGATAATACCCTGGAGGAAGTCAGAAAATTTGCGCTTGCGTATGCCGGAAAATTAAGAAAAGTAGTGGTGCCTTCTAACGATGTTGCCGGTTTTATCGGTAACGGACATTTTATGAGGGATGCGCTTTATGGTATCCGGGAGGCGGAAAGGCTCGCCAAGGATATGCCGTATATTACTGCAATATATTTGGTCAATAAGGTCACACAGGACTTTCTGGTCCGGCCTATGGGTATTTTCCAGCTCATCGATTATGTCGGGATCGATGTCGTCCGTTTCATTATGCAGGTCATGGATCCGCATATGAAAGATGAGGAATTGCATAGCCCGCTCCTTGACATGTATGTTGAACAGGGCATCAGGGGCGGTCAGAATCCCGACGGTTCCCAGAAAGACGGGTTTTTTAGGTATGAGAAAGGAAAGATCGCTGCGATATACGGGCCCTACGTTAAAAAGTACATACCTGTGGATGAGATACAGGAAACGGCGGAAGAGCGTTTTGGAGAAATACCCGGGTCCTATATACCGTGGAAGGCCACCCTTAAAATGAAGGATAAAGACGCTGCCCTGAAAGCGTTTTTCGATGAGCTGAAAACCATGGATACACTCGGGGCAAAACTGGCCGTGAGGTATGGCAGGCGATCCAAAGAGATCGGGGAAAAGCTAGTCCGCGATAATGTAGCCCGCAGCGCTGAAGATGTGAACACGGTGTTGCTGACAGGGTTTTTCCATGCTTATGGACCCATCAATGAGTATTTTGATTAATGCAAAACAAAAAACAACTTATGAAACTGAGAAAAAAGATATATATGACCGCCGGTTACAATACCATATCGCTGGGTACCGGCAGAAGTGAATTCAACCCTAAAAAGTCCCGCCCAGGTATAGAGCATTACATTAAAGAGGCGGGCCAGGGCACCCTGAAAAAGATCGGAGGTGCGAAAAATATTGACGAAGGGGTTATAGGAAATTTTATGGCAGCCCGTTTCAACAAACAGGGCAATTTGCCAGGATTTATCCCATACATCGATGAGGAATTGCAGTGGAAGCCATGTTCCAGTGTGGAAGGCGCCTGTGGTTCGGGGGCACTGGCACTGGTGGCCGGAATGAAGTCTGTGCTTGCTGACACCGCCGGCACCGTACTCACTGTCGGTGTGGAAGTACAGAATACCGTGAAAGCCATTTACGGTGCCGATATACTTGCGGGTGCCGGTTGGTTTCAAAAAAGAAAGAACGGCCACGCGTATTTCTTTCCGGGCCAGTTCAGCGACCGGGCCGGTGCATATTATGAAAAGTATGGTTACGAGCGGACACGCAAGGGCTTTGCCCGCTGGTTCCGGAATGCCATTGAGAATGCCCGCTTATGCCCGACTGCGCAGGAGCATGAGAACAAGATATCCGACCTGGAGGGGCTGTATTTAAGCCGGGAACCCAACGGGAAATTTTTCGTAGACAACCTGACCGTTTTCGATTGCTCCAAGGTTTCCGACGGTGCTTCGGCTCTGGTCATCACATCAGAGGAAGGGTTGAAAAAATGCGGGATCGACCCGCAGGATGCTGTGGAGGTGGTCAGTTTCGCCCAGGTGGAGAGGGACGTGACCAAAGATCCGCCGGATTTGACCGAGTTGACGACCATCAAAAAGGCCGTGCACCGGGCTCTGGACGATGCAGGCATCACCATTGACCAGCTGGGGACCATTGAGACGCACGACTGCTTCAGCATTGCGGGCATCCTGGCCGTGGAGGCGCTGGGTTATGCCAAACCCGGTGAAGGAGCGGATTTCGTGGCGGCCGGCCATACTGCCCGGGACGGCAGGATCCCAATCAACACCACCGGCGGATTGATCGGCTGGGGACACCCAACCGGCGCTACGGGTGTGCACCAGGCCGTGACCATGTGGGAGCAGCTCACCGGAAAGGCCGGCGAGGCGCAGATCGAAATGCCCGGGGACCGGCCATACGGCTTGACCATCAATATGGGTGGTGATGACGTAACGGTGGTGGCTACGGTGTATAAAAGGGGATAAGACTGCAGAGTTGTGCGCAAGCTCGTTTTCGGGTTGCATTATGGGCTCCAGTTATGCAATGTGTAATATTATTCATATATTTGAGGAGAACCGAAGTTGAATCATAAATCCTGATATTATGAAAAATTTTGCTGTTGTACTGTCCGGATGCGGTGTTTTTGACGGAGCAGAGATCCATGAGGCTACGCTGACCATGTGGGCGATCATGAAGCATGGTGGCACGTACCAGGTCTTTGCGCCGGACATCGATCAGCACCATGTGATCAATCATATAACGGGGGAAGAAATGGATGAAAAACGGAATGTCCTGGTGGAATCCGCCCGGATCGCCAGGGGTGTTATCCGGGATCTCAAGGAATACAACCCCGCGGATTTCGATGCCATTATTTTCCCCGGTGGTTTTGGTGCCGCCAAGAATTTATCCACCGTTGCTTTTGACGGACCAGATGCCAAGGTTGATCCGGAGGTTGAACGCGCCGTGAAGGAAACCCATCAGGCAGGGAAACCCATCGGGGCTTTATGTATTGCTCCGGCGGTGATCGCAAAAATATTGGGTAATGTAACCATTACGGTTGGCCAGGATGAAAGCACGATCGAAGCCATAGAGAAAATGGGGGCATCCCATGCGGAAACCACCCACGGGGAAGTGATCGTTGACAAAAAGAACAAGATATATAGCAGCCCCTGTTATATGTTGGATGCCAACATATTGCAAATAGGGCAGGGGGTTGATCAGGTAGTCGAGAGGATGGTGGCAGATGTCATCCGGATGACATCTGGATGACATCTGCCATCATTTTTCCTATATTTGTTTCATTCATTAACCTGTATACCATGAACTTTGAATTTTCTGAGGAGCACAAGATGATCCGTCAGGCGGCGCGGGATTATGCCCAGCGGGAGCTGCTGAAGGATGTTCTGGAAAGGGATGCGAAAGCTGAAATACCCTGGGACCATATTAAAAATCTGACCGAACTGGGATTTTTCGGCATGATGGTGAGCCCCGAATGGGGCGGCGGGGGAATGGATACAATATCGTATGTGCTCGCAATGGAAGAGCTGTCAAAGGTGGATTCGGCTACTGCCGTTATCCTGTCTGTTCACAATTCACTGGTGTGCTGGGGTGTTGAAAAGTACGGAACTCCAGAGCAGAAAGAAAAATTCCTCAGGCCTATGGGATCCGGGGAAAAAATCGGCGCATTTCTGCTGTCCGAACCTGAAGCGGGATCCGATGCCACCCATCAGAGAACCGTTGCGGAAGACAAAGGTGATTATTACCTGCTCAACGGGACAAAAAACTGGATATCTAATGCCAACAGCGGCCAGATATATATTGTAATAGCTCAGACACATCCGGAAAAAGGACATCATGGGATCAATGCTTTTATTGTGGATAAGGATACTCCCGGGATAACACTTGCACCCCATGAGGATAAAATGGGTATGCGCAGTTCGGATACCCATTCGGTTATGTTCAGTGAAGCAAAAGTGCCCAGGGAAAACAGGATCGGAGAGGATGGCTTCGGATTCAAATTTGCCATGAAAGCCCTGGAAGGCGGACGTATCGGTATTGCTGCCCAGGCCCTGGGCATCGCTGCAGGTGCCATGGAACGTGCCGTTCAATATTCCAAAGAGCGAAAGGCTTTTGGTAAGTACCTTTCCCACCACCAGGCCATTGCTTTTAAATTGGCAGATATGGGCCTGAAGGTTGAAAATGCCCGGAACCTGATACTGAAATCAGCATGGCATAAAGATAATGGACTGTCGTACGGAACCCTGAGTGCCATGGCCAAGCTGTATGCTGCCGACATGGCCATGGAGGTTACAACGGAAGCTGTTCAAATACTTGGAGGGTATGGATATGTAAAGGAGTATCATGTTGAAAGGCTGATGCGCGAAGCCAAACTTACCCAGATCTATGAGGGTACCTCGGAGATCCAAAAAATCATAATATCCAGGGAAATGTTGAGGGATTGATCTTACTGACCCCCTCGGATGCTGCGCTGTGAGAAAACTTCATTTTATGATCAATGAATTTCTATCTTTGTGCCAAAATATCATGAACCATACCATAAAATTTCTTAAAAAATGAAAATTTTAGTCTGTATCAGTAATGTACCGGATACAACTACCAAGATCCGTTTTACAGATGACGATACCCGCTTCGATACTGCCAGTGTCCAGTGGATCATTAATCCCTGGGATGAACTGGCACTCACAAGGGCATTGGAACTGAAGGAGGGTTCCGGCGGGTCGATCGAAAAAGTTACGGTGGTTAATGTTGGGCCCAAAGAGTCCGAACCAACCATTCGGAAAGCCCTGGCCATTGGTGCTGATGATGCTGTGCGCATAGATGCTGAACCTTTGGATGCCCATGTGGTGGCCGGGGAGCTTGCCGGGCATATCCGGAATAATCCTTACGATATCGTATTATGCGGTATTGATTCCAGTGATTATAACGGTTCGCTGGTGGGTGGAATGCTGGCTGAGTTGCTGGACCTGCCCTCGGTTTCTTCGGTATCAAAGCTGAATATTGAAAATGATGAAATTACAATAAACCGGGAAATTGACGGGGGCTCTGAAATTCTTTCCACGGAAACGCCATTCGTAGCCATTGTTCAAAAAGGAATTGCCCTGGAACCCAGAATACCTTCTATGAGAGGGATCATGATGGCAAGAAAGAAACCCCTGAATGTGGTTGAAGCGGCTGGTGCCGAACCCCTCACTGAATTTGTGAGATTTGAACTGCCTCCTCCGAAGGCTGCCTGTAAAATGGTGGATGAGGAAAATATCAGAGAACTGGTAGCGCTTCTTCACAATGAGGCCAAAGTATTGTAAATAAAAATCGGTAAAAAATTAATACTAAATAGTATGTCAGTAATCGTTTTTGTTGAAAACTGGGACGGGAAATTTAAAAAGCTGAGTTTTGAACTTATTTCCTATGCCCGGCAAATCGCGGATAAATCCGGTTCCCGGGTCATTGCACTTTCCATTGGTACAGTGGAAGATGATGAACTGCATAAACTGGGGAATTATGGCGCCGATAAGATCCTGAAAGTAGAGGACGAACGCTTGAATTCATTAATTAATAAAGCCTATGCATCGGTGATCACCCAAGCTGCTGAGAAAGAAAGTTCTGATACGGTATTGTTTTCTCACAATGCTACCGGTAAAGCCCTTGCCCCGCGGGTGGCCGTGCGCCTGAAAGCAGGTGCCGTAACCGGGGTTACGGAAATACCATCCAGTCTGGACCCTTTCGAAGTGAAAAAGAAAGTATTTACCAATAAGGCTTTTGCCAATGTTCGGGTGAGATCTGTAAAGAACGTCCTCACACTCTTTCAGAATTCCGTGGAAATCAAGGAAACGGAAAATAATGCGGAAATTGAAGCCTTTGATGCGGAGATCCGTGATCAGGATTTTAAAACCAGGGTGTTGGAGGTGAATAAAATTACCGGTAAGGTCTTATTGACCGATGCTGAGATCGTGGTTTCCGGTGGCCGCGGAATGAAAGGCCCTGAAAAATGGCAGCCGCTGGAGGATCTGGCGGCTGAACTCGGAGCCGCCATTGCATGTTCCAGGCCCGTATCCGATGAAGGTTGGCGCCCGCATGAAGAACATGTTGGCCAGACCGGGAAGATCATTGCACCAAACCTGTATTTTGCCCTGGGTATTTCCGGAGCCATTCAGCACCTTGGGGGGGTGAGCTCATCCAAATATATTGTGGCTGTGAATACGGATAAGGATGCACCTATTTTTGAAGCGGCCGATTACGGCATCGTGGGAGATGTTCATAAGATCCTTCCTGAACTTACCGGCGAGATCAAAAAGATGAAGGACGCATAGTAAAACCATAAAACAACCGTTTGACAGGGAATCCGGCGTATTGCAGGATTCCCTTTTTTTATGGTGCGTTCCGGATGGAATATACGGGGACTGTGCAGTGAAAGCAACAAACGGCTGAACGGATCCCCATGTTGCTATCTCCGTGTCTGTTACTGAACAACCTGTCCTTCATAATAAATATCTCCCAAACATGATAAATCAGTAAAAATACTTATGTAAATAATAGATATACTATATATTTTTTTATAAATTGCACATCTTTTTGTTTAACCAAGCCAAAAATCATGAAAATAGGACTATGCAAGCACGCTGCCCTGTGGCTGGTTTTGTTTGCATTTACCCTTGTGGTTTCCTGTAAGAAGGAAGAACAGCCATCCGAACCTGCGCCCACCGTTTCCGACGAATTGATCCTTTCAGAAAATGTGATCGTCATAGATACCCTGCAGATGGGATCTCCATCTATCCAGGGGGATAATTACACCTTTGATAAAAGCCATAATTTACCACACTTTGAAATTGGTGATATCATCGTTGGTCAGACAGGATATGGTTACATGAGAAAGATCATCGACATTAACGAACAGGGGAATGAGATGACCCTTGTTACCAGTCAGGCGGTCCTGGAGGAAGTGATCGAAAACTGCATGATCAAAGATTCCATCAAGCTTACACTTCAAAAGGCCGTTTACAAGGGCCGGGAATATCCCGCAAGAATGGTTTATCTTGCGGAAGGTGTCAGTATTGCGGACAGGGGAGGGATAGACCTTACCGGGTTGACATTGTTCTCCGGTGTATACAATGGCGTTAATGTTACGGCACAAATTGATCAGGGGGCCATAGATTTTGAACCTGTTTTTACACGCGAACTTGAGATCAGGTTTTTTAAATTGAAACATTTAAAACTGTCCGCGGGCGGTGACCTGGATTTTACCTGTGATGCATCCATCAGTGTTGATTCCCCTGTTTCGCTTGACAAAGAGCAGACGATCGCACAGGTTTATTTTGGCCCGTTTCCACTCGGACCGGTCCCGGTGTTCATTGTTTTATCTTTTAAGGCAGGGTTTAACACCAGTCTCGATATTACCGGTTCCATAGGAAGCGGCTACGATACCAGGGCATACCTTGAATATGGCGCCGAATATACCAATTCCCAGTGGTACCCTATATGGGAAAAATCCTTTATAAGCAATAGCCGTGGAATTGCCTGGGATCTGTCCGGTGATATTTCTTCAAAGGTTTATGTCAGTCCGGAAATTGGCGTCTTGGTTGCCAGTGTTGCCGGACCTTATATGGAGGCTGTCCCGTATTTTGGATTTGATGGATCCGTTGATGCTGCCGATCAGACATGGCAATGGTATTTGGCTGCGGGGGCAGAAGGGAATGTTGGGTTTACCGTTCAGGTATTCGGACACACCATAGCCAATTATTCAACAACCCTTGCTTCATGGGAAGCGATCATTGATCAGGATAACGGCGTATTTGGTTCGAACACGCCCCCAACCGCGGTGCTTTCGGTGAATCCCGGTTACGGTAGTACGGCAACGATCTTTGAACTTGATGGCAGCGGAAGTTATGATGATGAAGATCCGTTAAGTGCGCTGATGCTCCGATGGGATTTTGATGGAGATGGGACCTGGGATACGGGATGGGATCTCCAAAAAACCGTAGATCATCAATATAGTGTAGAAGGTACGTATAATGTTAAAATGGAAATTAAAGATACGGAAGGGCTAACGGATGATGTTGTTCAAAGTATTTCCGTTTCTGCCAGCGGCGGTTCGGGTTGCGATGGAATTACTTCTGTAAGTTATGGCGGACAGGATTACCCGACGGTTGAAATGGGTGACCAGTGCTGGATGAAAGAAAATCTGAATCATGATATGGGGAATTCCTGGTGTTATGGGAATGATTCTTCCAATTGCCTGCAGTACGGGAAATTATACGATTGGAACACAGCCTTGCAGGTATGCCCTCCGGGATGGCATCTTCCTTCCGATGATGAGTGGATGGAACTGGAAATGTTCCTGGGGATGTCTCAAAGCCAGGTTAATGAAACCGGATGGCGGGGGACCGATGAGGGGACACAGCTGAAATCCGGTGGCAATTCCGGTTTTGATGCATTGCTGGGCGGTGAATACAGCCTGGGCATGTTCACGAATTTGGAGAATCATGGATATTTCTGGACATCTTCCGGTGATGCCATGAGTGCATATATTCGCTATCTTTACGAAAGCAAACCGCAAATTGCGCGGGAACAAGCCCTGCAGTCCAATGGATATTCAGTCCGATGCTTGAAAGATGAATAGTAATTATGTAATTTTACCCTCACGTTTAACTAAAAATTAAAAATCATGAAAAAGAACAATGCAATTTTAATCTTGATTATGTTTCTGGCGGGAATTATGGTCGTTACTTCCTGTAAAAAAGATGACGATGATGATGAACCCGAAAATACCACGGTTCCTCATTCTGATATGAATGATGATTCCACCACTTCCATAAAGGTCACCATACCAAGAATTGAAGTCAATCCGGCCAGAGCTTCTGAAATCACGGTTTTCTTGTCTGTTACCGATCAGGACGGAAACCCGCTGAAAAATTTCAACCAGTATAATTTTTTGATCAAGCAGGCATGCGCCGGCGATACGGATAGCACCATTGTGGGCTCTCTTGATTTCTCAACCCTCAACCAGGAAGGTAGCGATATCGCTGCTGCCATGACGCTGGATTATTCCGGAAGTATGAGCTCACAGAACATTACCGATATGG
The DNA here is from genome assembly GCA_018400295.1 of Bacteroidales bacterium. GTDB lineage: Bacteria > Bacteroidota > Bacteroidia > Bacteroidales > B18-G4 > M55B132. The sequence continues at coordinate 127,955 of JAGYMZ010000002.1, forward strand.
AGGATGCGGTTACGTATTTTATCAACCTTAAAGATCCCAGCGATATGGCGGAGATCATCAAATTTGCCTCCGATATCGATGTGGTTACACCTTTTACCAATAATGCCCAGACCCTGATCGATGGTGTCAATACTTCTGTCAGCATCGGTATTTACACCTCCTTTTTTGATGCGATTGATGTCGGACTTGATGATGCAGATTCCCTGTTAAATACCGGCGGTGATTATTTGCCCGCCATTGTTGCTTTTACCGATGGAGGAGACAATGATTCGCATGTCACCCTGTCGGAGGTAATTACCAAGGCAAACAATTTCCAGGTCCCTATTTATACCCTGGGATTCGGTTCCGTTGATGAACAGGTAATGAATGAACTGGCGGATGAATCCGGCGGAAGGTATTATTATTCACCAAATTCTGCGCAGATACAGGATCTTTATACCCTGATCAGCGGACAGCTAAAGAATATGTATGTGGTTACCTGGACCTATGACGATCCCACATGTACAGAAGTCGTTGTAGTTGTACGTTCAAGTTATACATGTGCCAATGGGACCTTCCATTCCTTTGCCACGAAATATTTCACGCCGCTAAAATAACAGCGGACCCGGCGGACGAACATTTTTTTGGGGGCAGGGAGATCTGCCCCCTTTTTTTATGCCCCGGGGTCTTACGATACACAGGTTTGATTATTTTTGTCGCATAATCTTTAAACATACAAGCCATGAAAAGAATATGCATCCTGCTTTTTGTTTTGACCACCCTGGCTTCTTATAGCCAGATAACCATTACCAGCAACAATATCGGATCTGTTGGTGATGAATATGTTATGGCCTATGTTGAAGATATCCCCGACCATATAGAACCCGGCCCCCCTGGCCCGGGACAGCTATGGGATTACTCCTCCCTTGTTCATGATTACCTGGATACGGTGCGGTTCCTGAATCCCGATTCCACTCCGTACGCCGGCATATTCCCGGCCAGCAATCTTGCCATTTCACAGGATGATGAAACCCTGTGGGGATTTATGATCAAAAATTCATTTGAGCTTTCGATTAAAGGAGCGGTCCTTCCGGTTCCTGAACTGGGAATAATTCCGGCCGAACTGATCCCCAAGGATGTCCTGGCCAATTTCCCGCTGAATTACCTGGATTCGGCCGACCGGACTTTTTATGCGGATATCCGGATGGAAAGCCCCGAACCGGCTGTTGATTCCATAAGGTATAAAAGCACGACCTATAAAACTTCCAAAGTGGATGCATGGGGGGATATGAAACTTCCTGCCGGCACCTTAGAAACCTTGAGGCTTAAGGAGGAACGGGTAATGGTTGACAGTGTCTGGACCAAATTTATCGGTTTCTGGGTTTTTGTTTCCCGTACCGTTGATTCTTCACATGTGTATTATTGGCTGACCGATGTGCCGGGCAATGGCTATTTTCTGGTGAATATGGAGGTGGATCCTTCCAGCCAGCAGATCAGTACCCTGGGATATATGTACGATCCGGTGGTTGGAATGGCTGAACCCGGCGAACCCCTGGCTTCGGTTTATCCGAACCCGGCAACGGACAGGATTACCTTCCGTACCCGGAATGATTTTACCGGTACCATTTCCATCATTGATGCCCAAGGCCGTTTGCTTTGTTCCCGGCGGATACCGGGCCGCAATCACTGGAACATGGATATATCCGGCCTGGATCCCGGGATGTACCTTTTCCGGGTTGTTTCGGATGATAAACGCCGCGTCTCTGTGGGTAAGGTGCTGAAGATTAGGTGATAGACCTGTGTCAGGATGCAAATATTTAACGTCCGTTCATCGATGGGTTTATCTAAAATCCTGAATTGAAAACAGGGACATCAAATTTTGGATGAACGGATTTACAATCCCATCCCCATCGCCACCAGCTCGGCGATGTCGTAATTCTTCATCTCTTCTTCCTTATTTTTGTATTTGATCCCATCAGTCATCATAACCATGCAGAACGGACAGGCGGTGGCAACAATATTGGCACCGGTATCAATGGCTTCTTCAATGCGTTCCAGGAAGACTTCCTTATTCCCATTTTCTGCTTCCTTGAACATTTGTCCGCCACCGGCCCCGCAACATAGGGCATGACTTTTCGTTCTGGGCATTTCCTTGGTTGTTGAATTCAGCGAATCAAGCACCATCCTGGGCGCATCGTATTCGCCATTGGCCCTTCCCAGATAACAGGGGTCATGGAATGTGATGGTATCTTTTTTGAATGCTCCGTTGGGAAAGGCTATCGAGCCATTCTCTATAAGTTCCCGCAGGAACTGGCTGTGGTGAATGACTTCATAATTCCCGCCGAAATCCGGGAATTCATTTTTAAAGCTGTTGAAATCATGCGGGCAACAAGTGAGGATCTTTTTTACACCATAATTATTCATGGTTTCGATGACCATCAGGGCCTGCATCTGGAAGAGCATTTCATTTCCGGCCCTGCGTGCAATATCTCCGCTGTCGGTCTCTTCCATACCCAGTACGGCATAATCAATGTTGAGGTGATTCAATATTTTGACGAATTCCCTGCTCACTTTTTTATACCTGTCGTCAAAGGCACCTGCCGACCCTACCCAGAAAAGGTATTCCGGATCTTTTCCGGCAGCTTTCACATCGGCCATGACGGGTACTTCGAGCCCGGCATCCTCAGCCCACTTCAGCCTGTCTTCCGGAGAAAACTGCCAGGGGGCACCGTTGTTTTCAATATTGGTAAATACGGTGTTCAGTTCACCGGGCCCGGCCGATTCCTCCATGACCAGGTATCTTCGCATGTCCACGATGAGGGTGGGATGGTTGATGTTCACCGGGCATTCGTTGGCACATGCATTGCAGGTCGTGCAGGCCCAGAGTTCCTCCGGTGTGACAAGATCTTTCAGGAGAGACCTGTTGTCTGAAAATTCCCGGTTTTTAACGAGTCCCGGTCCTTTTTCTTTCATCCTGGCCCTTACATCCATAATGATTTTCCTGGGGGATAATAATTTACCGGTGATGTTGGCCGGACAGGCATCGGTGCACCTTCCACATTCCGTGCATGCCAGTGAATCCAGGTAGTTTTTCCAGGTCACATCTTCAATGTCTTTTACGCCAAACCTTTGTATTTCTTCTTCCTCCGGTGTATCGGAAAAGGCAGCGTCAGGATCCATCATGCGCTTGACCTCATCGGTTATTTCGGGCATATTCGGCAGATAACCCAGGGGTTCCAGGCGGCTCAGGAATACATTGGGCACCGACATAAATACGTGAAAATGCTTGGAATAGGGCAGTATGTTGGCAAAAATGAATATCAGGACAATATGTGCCCACCAGTTTATTTCATGCCACAGAAAAGCCTTGTGTACCGGAATGGAACCTGCGAGGGCTGCCAGGTGATGACTTACCGGGAAAGACCCGTATAGTTCATGCCCTGCTTCCCTGGAATACATAATGTAAAAGGTGTTCATCCCCAGAAGCGAAACCATGAGCAGTAAGATCAGGGTCAGGGCCAGGTTGGCATCCATATGCGAAATATGGCTCATTTCCGTACCGCTGAACCTGCGGATGTTCATAAATATCCTTCGGATAAGAAAAGCCAGGATCATTACCAGGATCAGCAACGCAAAAACATCACCGGCAGCCGTGATAACATCATAAACGGGCCCGAGGGCATGCAATACCCTGTCGGTCCCGAAAAGGCCATCGATGATCATTTCGATGCTGCCAATAAGTATAACCAGGAATCCCCACCATACAAGGGCATGCATCATGCCAACCACCGGTTTGCGCAGGATCTTGGTTTGGCCCAGGGCTACTTTTATGGTGATCCATAAACGCTTGCCCCAGTTTCTGACCGGGAAAGGCTTGGTTAATTTAAAAAACCGGTAGTATCGGTATGCAGTGACGAAAAAGATCAGCAGGGTCAGGGCAAGCACAATGGCGAAGGCAATCTGTTTGATCATGATCAGAAACAATTAATAATGAAACATTTGCAGGGCCTTATCGGAACACAATAATACTAATTATACAATTAAGAATAAAGATAAATAACATCGGAGCCTGTGCCAAAACCAATGGTGTATTGCCGGATGCGGTTCAAGATTTATGCATATATTTGTCTTATCAATTTTGATATTGAAAGTTATGCGCAATCCCAAGATCCACAAGCCGGAAAACCACCTCCGAATTGTCACTGCTGCTTCTCTTTTCGATGGTCACGATGCTGCCATCAACATTTTCAGAAGGATAATACAGTCGACCGGTGCTGAAGTCATACACCTGGGCCATGACCGCTCGGTCAGGGATATCGTTGACACAGCCGTGCAGGAGGATGCCCAGGCCATTGCTGTTACGTCCTACCAGGGTGGACATATCGAGTATTTTAAATACATGTATGATCTGCTGAAGGAAAAGGGATGTGGTCATATTAAAATATTCGGGGGTGGCGGCGGCGTGATTCTTCCGGAAGAAATGAAGGAACTCCATGATTATGGCATTGCCCGTGTCTATTCCCCCGATGATGGCAGGGTTATGGGCCTTCAGGGTATGATCAATGATCTGGTAAGAAAATCGGATTTTCCGACCGGCAAAAATATTCATGTGACCGTGGACGACATTGCCAAAAAGGATATCAATTCCATTGCGCGCCTGATATCTGCTGCTGAAAATTTCCCGAAGGAAGTCAGGGATGTTTTGGATGAAATACGCAACAAGGAAAAAGGTTCGCCGGTGCTGGGCATTACAGGGACGGGCGGTTCGGGAAAATCCTCCCTGGTGGATGAGCTGGTTCGAAGGTATCTGGCGGATTTTCCCAGAAAGACCATTGCCATTATATCGGTTGACCCGTCGAAACGCCGTACAGGCGGAGCTTTGCTGGGCGACCGTATCCGCATGAATTCCATTCACGATGAAAGGGTCTATATGAGGTCTTTGGCTACAAGGCAGTCAAACCTGGCCATGTCGAGGTATGTCAGGGATGCGGAATCCATTCTGCAGGTTGCCGGATACGACCTGATCATTCTGGAGACATCGGGCATCGGACAGTCGGATACGGAGATCATCGATCACAGCGACCTGTCTATGTATGTTATGACCCCGGACTACGGAGCGGCAACCCAGTTGGAAAAGATCGATATGCTGGATTTTGCCGACATCATAGCCCTCAATAAATTTGATAAACTGGGCGCCCTGGATGCCTTGCGGGATGTGAAGAAACAATACCAGCGAAACCACCTTCTCTGGGATGAAGACCCGGATGATATGCCGGTATATGGCACCATAGCTTCACAGTTTAATGATCCCGGCGTGAACGGGTTGTATAAAGCCCTCATGCAAAAAATCAATGAAAAAGCTATGGGGGATTTCCGCTCAACCATGGAAATGCCGTACGAGATGTCGGAGAAAATTTTCATCATCCCTCCCAGACGTGTTCGTTACCTTTCTGAAATAGCGGACACCATACGTGATTATAACGACTGGTCGGATGATCAGGCCACGGTGGCCGATAAGCTCTATTCCATAAAGCATACCCTGGCGGAAGTTGAAAATGACAAAGCGTCCGGAAAAGAACTTTCGGAAAAACTAAAAACCTTCTATAAGGACTATGAATCCAGACTTGAACCTGCCAACCGGGACATCCTGAAAAACTGGGACAAGAAGGTCAGCGCCTATAAAAAGGATGAATTTAAGTTCAGGGTCCGGGATAAGGAGCTCAGGGTAAAAACCCATACGGAATCCCTTTCTCATTTGCGTATTCCCAGGATATCCCTGCCCAAATATAAAAACTGGGGGGATGTATTGAAGTGGAACCTGAGGGAGAATGTGCCGGGTGAATTCCCGTTTGCAGCCGGTGTGTTCCCGTTTAAAAGGGAAGGGGAAGACCCTACCCGGATGTTTGCAGGGGAAGGGGGACCGGAACGAACCAACAAGAGATTCCATTATTTGTCGCAGGATATGCCTGCCCGCCGGTTATCCACTGCTTTCGATTCGGTCACCTTGTACGGACAGGATCCTGATGTAAGGCCGGATATTTATGGTAAAATTGGCAATTCCGGTGTTTCTGTTTCCTGCCTGGACGATGCCAAACGATTGTATTCCGGATTTAACCTGGCGGATCCCAAAACCTCGGTTTCCATGACCATCAACGGGCCGGCACCCACATTGGTGGGTTTTTTCATGAATGCGGCGATCGACCAGCAATGTGAGATTTATATTCATGAAAAAGGGATGGATGAGGAAGTGCATCAGAAGATTGATGAAATTTACCGGGCGAAGGGAACCCCACGGCCGGAATATCAGGGCAAGCTGCCGCCGGGCAACGATGGACTTGGACTTTTCCTTCTCGGGGTGACCGGAGATAAGGTATTGCCAAGGGAGACCTATGAAAAGATCAAGGCAGATACGATCTGCCGCGTCCGGGGTACTGTGCAGGCGGATATCCTGAAGGAGGACCAGGCACAAAATACATGCATTTTTTCCACGGATTTTGCCCTGAAAATGATGGGCGATGTCCAGCAATATTTTTCCCTGAACAATGTGCGGAATTTTTATTCGGTATCCATTTCCGGCTATCATATTGCCGAAGCAGGTGCCAATCCCGTCACACAGCTTGCTTTCACGCTGGCCAACGGCTTTACTTATGTGGAGTATTATCTTTCCAGGGGCATGAACATCAACGAATTTGGCCCCAACCTTTCCTTTTTCTTTTCCAACGGACTTGATCCGGAATACAGCGTTATCGGGAGGGTTGCCCGCCTGATATGGTCAAAGGCAATGAAACTGAAATATGGTGCCAACGAACGCTCCCAAAAGCTCAAGTATCACATCCAGACCTCGGGCCGGTCATTGCATTCGCAGGAAATAGAATTCAATGACATACGTACTACGCTGCAGGGATTGTATGCCATTTACGACAATTGCAATTCATTGCATACCAATGCCTATGATGAAGCCATAACCACTCCTACGGAAGCGTCTGTCCGCCGGGCCGTGGCCATACAGCTGATCATCAACCACGAGTTGGGCCTGGCCAAAAACCAGAACCCGCTCCAGGGCGCTTTTATCATCGAGGAGTTGACCGAGCTTGTTGAGGAAGCAGTTCTGTCGGAATTCGACCGCATCACAGAACGCGGTGGCGTGCTGGGTGCTATGGAGTCCATGTATCAGCGCGGAAAGATCCAGGAAGAATCCATGTTCTACGAATCGATGAAGCATTCCGGCAAATTGCCCATTATGGGTGTGAACACCTACCTGTCGAAAGACGGTTCACCAACAACCATCCCAGGGGAAGTCATACGGGCCACAACACAGGAAAAGGAAAATCAGATCAATACCATTAGAACGCTCCATAAGACCTGGGTAGATGAGTCGGAAGCGGCACTTGCAGCGCTGAAAGAAAAGGCTGTGAACAATGAGAATGTTTTTGAGGGCATTCTGGAGGCGTCTAAGGTATGTTCGATCGGACAAATATCCAGGGCCATTTTTGAAGTGGGCGGTCAATACCGGAGAAACATGTAACGAACCTTCTAACAGGGCATTGGAGGCAGGCAGCCGGAAACCTTGTTTGTGGAGGTGCCAAGAAACATCCGGCAAGCGGCCTGCAAAAAATGCCAACAGTTCAGGTAGTGTTTCCCGTTAATTATTCTGCAAACGGATCAGTTCTTCCACATCCCTATACAACAGGTTGTCATAAGGCCACCGGCTGAGATGGATCTCCTTGATTTTCCGGTACAGGAGAATTTTTAATGCTTCAATATTGGTCTTTTCCCTGGCGGAAATAAAGATGCAATGGGCATGATCTTTTGCCATCCATGTTTGTTTGAGCGCTTCAAGGCTGATGTTTTCTTTGGTTTTGGGCATCAGGTCATCCGGGTCTTTTTCTTTGTGATTGTATGCATCGATCTTATTAAATACGATGAAGGTTGGTTTATCAACGACACCGATCTCATAAAGGGTTTCATTGGCTATCTTTAAATGATCTTCAAAATCGGGGTGGGAAATATCCACAACATGCAGGATGAGGTCGGCCTCTCTGACTTCATCCAGTGTTGACTTGAATGATTCGATCAGGCTATGGGGAAGCTTGCGTATGAATCCCACGGTATCGGAAAGTAAGAAGGGAAGGTTTCCGATCACCATCTTACGCACGGTGGTGTCAAGGGTGGCGAAAAGCTTGTTTTCTGCAAAAACTTCGGATTTGCTCAATAAATTCATCAGGGTGGATTTCCCCGCATTGGTATATCCTACCAGGGAAACCCTGACAAGGCTTTTACGGTTTTTGCGCTGGGTGCTTTTTTGCTTGTCTATTTTCTCCAGCTTGGATTTCAACAAGGTAATTCTTTCCCGTATGATCCTCCGGTCGGTCTCGATCTCTTTTTCCCCCGGGCCTTTTAATCCGATGCCTCCCTTTTGCTTTTCCAGGTGCGTCCACATCCCGGCAAGGCGGGGCAGCAGGTATTCGTATTGTGCCAGTTCCACCTGGGTTTTGGCTGTGGAGGTGCGGGCCCGGCTGGCAAAAATATCCAGAATGAGATGATTGCGGTCTAAAACCTTGGATTTTAACTCTTTTTCAATGTTCCTGAGTTGGGTCGGACTAAGTTCATCGTCAAAAATGGCAATGTCGATATTGTTTTGGCTGATGTAATTTTTGATCTCCTGCAGTTTGCCTGAACCGATGAATGAGCGCGGGTCCGGTGCGGGAAGAGACTGGGTAAAGCGAGATACGGCTTCGGCCCCGGCAGTTTCGGTAAGAAATGTCAGTTCATCCAGGTATTCATCCAGCTTTTTCCGGCTGGTCTTATTGGTGGATAATCCGATAAGGATCGCTTTTTCCTTTTTCTTGAAAGTGTCTGAAAATTCTGCCACGTATTCTGATTCCTCCTGAATTAGCGGGGTTCAATATACTAACGAATGAAACGGTGAATATGTTTCATAAAAGGGGATACACTTAAAAAGGCTTGAAACCTATGATCTCTCTCACTTCTTTGATCGTTGTGCCGGCACTTTCACGGGCTTTGGCGGCGCCCTTGCGGGTTACTTTTCTCAGGTAATGATCGTTGGAAAGCAATTCTTTGATCTTTTCCCGGAAAGGTTCTGTAAAACCGATCACATCTTCCGCAAGTTGTTTTTTCATGTCGCCATAACGTATTTTGCAAGTGTTGTACTGATCCTCAAAGTATTGCACAGTTTTTGGGGATGATATGACATCCATCAGGGTGAACAGGTTCTGAATGGGTTCGGGTTTCTTTTGGTTCATTTCCGACGGACCGGCATCGGTTACGGCACGCATTACTTTTTTGCGGATCAGCGCGGGTTCATCAGACAGGAAAATGGCATTGGTTTCCCCTTCGGATTTGCCCATTTTTCCGCTTCCGTCCAAACCGGGTATCTTCACCAGGGCATCCCCGAAATTATAGGCTTGCGGTATCGGGAAGTATTCAATGCCATATATCCGGTTAAAGCGTCTGGCAAAGGTCCGCATCATTTCCAGGTTTTGTTCCTGGTCTTTCCCGACGGGCACCTTGGATGCCTTGTGAATGATGACGTCTGCGGCCATCAGCGCAGGGTAGGTGAGCAGACCGGCATTTACATTTTCAGGCTGTTTGCGTACCTTTTCCTTGAAGGAAGTGCATCGTTCCAGTTCCCCGACATAGGCGTTCATATTGAGCAAAAGGTATAATTCCGTTACTTCATGCAGGTCACTTTGAATGTATAATGTGGCTTTTTCCGGATCCAGGCCGCAGGCAATGTATTCGGCAAGTACATGTTTTACGTTGCCATGAAGATCTTCAGGGGTGGGATGCGTGGTTAATGAATGGTAATCTGCAATAAAAAAATAGCAGTTATGCTCATGCTGCATTTTGACAAAATTCCGCACAGCGCCAAAGTAATTGCCCAGGTGCAATTTTCCGGTGGGCCTGATTCCACTGACAACTTTTTCCATGCTACGAAATTAAAAATAAATAAAAACGATACGCCGAAAACCGGGCAGAGTGCCAGAATGTTTTACATTTTCAGCTCATCGTGGTTTTTATCATAGAAATGGTATTCCAGGAAATGATATGAAGGATTTGGCTGGAGCCTGATCCATCTGCCCAGTTGAAAATACCATTTGATCCTTCTCGAAATCAATCCCTTGGTCAGATAAGCGTAAAGGTACGGGTGCAATTCAATTTTGAGATGCTTTTCGTTTTGATCTTTGATCAGGTACTGAAGCTTGTTTTCTATTTCATCGATCAGGATGATGCTGGGTTTGATCTTGCCGGTGCCATTGCATACCGGGCATTTTTCCAGGACCTGCACATCCATTTCCGGGCGGACCCGTTGTCGGGTTATCTGCACAAGTCCAAACTTACTGGGCGGAAGAACCGTATGTTTGGCCCTGTCCTTTGCCATTTCATCCTTTAATTTTTGATAGAGGGCCCGGCGGTGTTTTCCCTCTGTCATATCGATGAAATCCACCACGATGATACCACCCATATCGCGGAGACGCAACTGGCGTGCTATTTCCTCCGCTGCTTCCATGTTGACCTGAAGTGCATTGATCTCCTGGGAATTTTTCTTGTTTACACGGTGGCCACTGTTAACATCTATAACGTGCAGGGCCTCTGTGTGTTCTATGATGAGGTAAACACCACTTTTGATGGTTACTGTCTTACCGAAGGAACTTTTGATCTGCTTGTTTACCCCCTGATGTTCAAAAAGGGGCACCTTGCCTTTGTAGTATTTAACGATGTCTTCTTTCTCCGGTGCGATCTTGCTGATGAATGCCTTGATATCTTCATAGATGACATGATCGTTCACCAGGATGGAATTAAAGGTATCGTTCAGAATGTCGCGGAGCAATGCAGTCGTCCGGTTGAGTTCACTGGATATCTTCTGCGGGGGCCGGGCGATCCTGAGCTTCCGGATTGTGGTTTCCCAGCGGTGGACCAGGTTTTTGAGATCGGCGTCCAGGTCGGCCACCTTTTTATTTTCAGCCACGGTACGGATGATGACACCAAAATTGTTTGGTTTGATGCTCTGGATCAGCCTTTTCAGCCTGTTCCTTTCTTCTTCGCTTTTGATCTTTTGAGAAATGGAGATACGCTTGGAAAAGGGGACCAGCACGAGGTATCGCCCGGCAAAGGATAATTCGGACGAAAGACGCGGTCCTTTGGTGGAAATGGGCTCCTTGACGATCTGTACCATGATGGGCTGATTGCTTTTCAGCACCTGTGTGATCTTGCCCGTTTTTTCAATGTCTTTATCAGGATTGAAATTACTGATGTTCGGAGGTGGATTTTTCCCCGAAATGGCGATCTTGGTATACTTCTTAAGCGTATGCACCTGAGGGCCAAGGTCCAGGTAATGTAAAAATGCATCCCTTTCATATCCTACATCAACAAATGCAGCGTTCAGTCCGGGCATTATTTTTTTAACCTTGCCTAAAAATATGTCACCTACGGAATAATGATTACTGGAATGTTCCTTATGTAATTCTACCAGTGCTTTATCTTCAAGTAAGGCTAAATTGACCTCATTTGGTCCGGAGTCGATAATTAATTCTTTGTTCAAAATGCATCAAATTTGACAAAACTGCATATCACATGACAGCTGCCGGAGACATGAATGCAAAAAATGAAACGCGAATAAATATAAAAGGCAAGAAAAACAACTGCATGAAACCTGCCGGCATTATGCAATTGCCATTATTTCTTCTTGTGTCTGTTTTTTCTCAGGCGTTTTTTACGCTTGTGCGTCGCCATCTTATGTCTTTTCCGTTTTTTCCCGCTTGGCATGACTCCCAGGTTTAAGATGATTACTTAACGTTTTTTTTCACGTCATTTACGAATGACTTGGCAGGCTTAAATGCTGGAATGTTATGTTCCGGAATGATGATGGTTGTATTTTTTGAAATATTCCGCCCCGTTTTCTGAGCCCTCTTTTTAATCGTGAAACTGCCGAACCCTCTGAGATATACATTCTCTCCATCAACGAGGGAATTCTTTACGGTGTCCATAAATGACTCAACGGTCGCTTGAACTGCAACTTTTTCGATTCCTGTTTTGTTAGCTATTTCAGCTACAATTTCTGCTTTTGTCATGGTGATATTTTTTATAATTGCTACAATTAAGTTTCTGATAGTGGGCAGCAAAGATATAAATTTTTTATTTTCACCAAGCCATTTATTAATTATTTTTCTTTTGTAATAAGCTCATAATAAATTTTTTGTCCTGTATGGACTGGAAAAACCGACTAAGACACTGGTATACTCATCATAAAAGGGATCTCCCCTGGAGGGCAACAAACGATCCATACAAAATCTGGGTTTCTGAGATCATCTTGCAGCAAACACGGGTCAGTCAGGGCCTTGACTATTATTACCGTTTCATTGATAAGTATCCCGACATTCAGTCGCTTGCGGAAACGGATGAGGATAGTTTGATGAGGGTCTGGCAGGGGCTTGGATATTATTCAAGGGCCAGGAATATGCACCGGGCTGCCGGACAGGTTGTGCGGGATCACGGAGGGCGGTTTCCCGCCGACATGGACTCAATACGGAGTTTAAAAGGTGTTGGGGAATATACTTCGGCCGCCATTGCTTCCATGGCATTCAATATGCCCTGCCCTGTTATCGATGGCAATGTGCTGCGGTTCATTACCAGGCTTTATGCCATTGCGGACCCTGTTCACAAAAGCACTACAAGGGCGGCCATTAAACGTATACTGGATGAACATATGGACATTCAGGATCCGGGCCTGTTCAACCAGGCCCTGATGGAGTTTGGTGCGCTTCATTGTAAGCATGCAAGACCGGAATGCCATACCTGCCCGTTTCAGGATGATTGCCTGGCATTCCTTACCGGCAGGGTGCCAATGTTCCCGGTTAAAGCACCCAAAGCTCCGAAGCGAAACCGCCATTTTAATTATGTAGTGCTGCTGAAAAAAAACAATGAAGGCATCTGGTCGCTTATCCGGAAACGTGACCAGCAAGATATATGGAAAGGACTTTACGAGTTTCCCATGTGTGAAACGAAGGCCCCTGCAGGGTTGGACAGGATCCTTGAATCCGGGCTTATAACATTTGATGATGCGGATTGCAGACCAATATACGAAAGTCATGCATTCCGGCATTTGCTGACTCACCAGGTGATCCTTGCCCGGTTTTTTGTTTTGCAACTCAAAGAAATGCCTCCCCTGACCAATGCCTGGAAGGCCGTAAATTTGAAATCCCTGGGGACGTATGCTTTTCCCAGACTTATTGACCGGTTCCTGGAAGAAGAACTGCAGGAGATCGAAAAAAAAATCAAATAAGTTGGGTATAAAACGGGATTTCCGGTATTAACCTATAGAGACGGCATAATGAAAATTATGCCGGTCCATGGCGGCCGGGGGTCATTATGCATGTCAAACTTGTCAAGATCTTCCCAAACGTAAAAAAAGGGGAGATAAATTGATTACTTTTGTACAACGATTGTTTTACTTTAAAAACAGAAATTTATGGCTGGAGTTAATAAGGTTATTTTAATTGGCAATCTGGGGAAAGACCCCGAAGTAAGAACGCTTGAGAGCGGAGCTAAAATGGCTAAATTCCCCCTTGCAACCTCGGAATCCTATAAAAATCGGGACGGACAACGGGTGGATGTTACAGAATGGCACAATATTGTACTTTGGCGGGGCCTGGCCGATGTTGCAGAAACCTACCTGAAAAAAGGAAAACAGGTCTATGTGGAGGGAAGGATACGCACAAGATCCTGGGAGGATAATGAAGGCGTTAAGAAGTATATGACGGAAATCCAGGGGGATAACATGACCATGCTGGGCGGACGCCCACCATCCGGTTCTCAGCCGCAGGAAGATACACAAGCTGCTGATAAGGATATCCCTGAGTCCGGGGGAGCGGAGGATGATCTTCCCTTTTAGATAAATATCCGGTTATCAGCAACATAGTGACAATATAATGTTTTGTTCATTACAGGTTATGCAGGATTTTTATAAATTTGCATAAACCAGTTCGCATTGATAAAAATTATTACTCTTGGAAGATCCTGATAGTGCTTCGTTTTTGTTGAATGTGTGCTCTTTCCCGGTCTATGCATGGCTGAAGCCTTTTACCCTGCCGGTTCTTCTGGAATTGATCGCTTTACTTCTGCTTTTGACGGGCTCGGCCCTGATATCCGGATCGGAGATTGCCTTTTTTTCCCTGAACCCGCCCCATATGAAGGAATTGAGAGATCAACCAGAAGGGCGGAACAAACTGGTCCTTACTTTGCTTGAAAACCCAAAGAAGTTGCTGGCCACCATACTGATATCCAACAATTTCATCAATGTGACACTGGTCATTCTGTCGACATACATAGCCAGTGAGCTGTTTGTCATGGGCCCGGTGATTGAATTTGTTGTGCTGGCAATTGTCATCACCACGCTCATACTGTTGTTCGGGGAGGTCCTGCCGAAAATGTATGCCACCCGGTTCAGTTTGAAATTTGCTCGTTTTATGTCGCCGGTGATACATTGGCTTTCATGGATTTTCTTTCCTTTGAGCGTCATCCTGGTTCGGTCTACTTCCTTTATTGATAAGAGGCTGTCGAAGAAAAGGCAGAACATATCCATGAGCGACCTTTCCGATGCCATTGAGATCACTTCGGATGATACCACTCCCGAGGATGAGAGGAAAATACTGAAAGGGATCGCGAAATTCGGCGACATCGAAGTAAAGGAGATCATGAAATCCCGGATTGATGTGGTGGCTGTGGATATTCAGACTACTTTTGAAGATCTGCTGAAAGTGATCACCGAATCCGGATATTCCAGGATCCCGGTTTACCAGGAGTCGTTCGACCGGGTCGAGGGCATACTGTATGTTAAGGATCTTTTATCCCATCTCGGCAGAGGGGATAAATTCCAGTGGTCCGTGCTTATCCGGGATGCTTTTTTTGTACCGGAAAACAAGAAAATTAATGACCTGTTGCAGGAATTCCAGGAGAAGAAGATCCACATGGCTGTTATCGTTGACGAGTACGGGGGCACATCCGGTATCGTAACACTGGAAGATATCATTGAAGAGATCGTGGGAGAGATCAGTGATGAGTTTGATACCACAGACGATGAGGTGGCTTTCTCCCGTATCGATGCCCATAATTACATTTTTGAAGGGAAAACAACCATCAATGATTTTTGTAAGATCGTGGGTATTGAAGGAGATGTTTTTGATGCGGTCAAAGGGGAATCGGATTCCCTCGCCGGACTTATTCTTGAGATCGAAGGCAAGATCCCTCCCAAGGAAACCGTTGTCAGGTTCCGGAACTTTGATTTTAAGGTTCTGGCAGCAAACGACAGGAGAATTCAAAAGATCAGGATAACCATACATGAAGCAAAGGATCAAACGGAACATTAGTGCAACCATGGTTGTAATGCTTTTTCTTTCCACGGTTATTTTCTCCTGTGGACGCGATAACCCTGTGCCCAAACCCCGGGGATACTTCCGTATAGACCTTCCGGAAAGAAATTACCGTACCTTTGACACGAATTTCCCTTATCGCTTTGAGTATCCGGTATATACACGCATTTCCGGTGATCCGCATGCCCCGGAAGAGCCATACTGGATCAATGTCGATTTCCCACGCTTTGCTGGCAGACTGCATCTTAGCTATAAAGAAGTAAACGATACCAACCTGGTCCATTACCTGGAGGATTCCAGGAATTTTGTCATGAAACATATTCCCAAAGCCACTTCCATAAACGACAGCCTGATCATGGACCGGGAAAAGGAAAAATTCGGATTGGTCTATGAGATATACGGGCCCGGCGTGGCTTCACCTTATCAGTTCTTTTTAACCGACAGCGCAAGGCATTTTCTCAGGGGCGCATTGTATTTCAATGTGGTCCCGAATAACGATTCCCTCCGGCCGGTGATTGATTTTATCCATAAGGATATCATACACCTGATCAGAACATTCGAATGGACTGAATAAGTTTGGTCCCGGTGGCAACCAAATGCATGCTGTTTCTGTCCTCCTTATATACCTCCCGGCCTTGTTACAGGATTGTAAGCGCACATATTGGGTTTATAGAGCCAGTCTGTGCATTTCTTAATATATTTGTGCATCCATAATTTAACCAAACAACATAACAATGAACCTACAAACCTGCTATCCGAATGATGTGTCCATGGCCCGGGCACCCCGGCTTCAACCAGGGCCGGTTATCCGTAACTGCCTGACGAATTTTTCAATCCGGTTTTTTGGGATATTCATTATCCTGATCATGATTGCAGCCGCCGGACATGCACAGGATAATATTTACGCCCGTGTTAAATTTCAGACCAACCCGGCTGAGTTCAATGCGCTTCTTCGCGCTGGCCTTCCGCTGGATGATGCCAGCATATCCCGGTCCTATGAAGTGATCGCCGAATTGTCCGATCGCGATATTCAGGTCCTTACAGAAAAAGGCATTTCTCACACGGTCCTTATTTCCGACCTTTCCCGTTTCTATGTGGAACGGAACGAGGCATACCGGAATTATAGTATTGAACGGGATGTTTCCAGCGAATATCCCGTACCGGAGGATTTTGAACTGGGCAGTATGGGGGGGTTTTGCACCCATGCCGAAATGATCGCCCATCTGGATAATATGTATTCAAAGTATCCCGGCCTCATCACGGAAAAGGCCGTTGCAGGAACAACCCTGGAAGGCAGGGAAATATACTGGGTTAAGATCTCCGATAATCCTAACCAGGCGGAAGATGAGCCGGAAATATTTTATAATGGCATGCACCATGCCCGCGAACCTATTGGTATGCAGCTGTTGCTTTATTACATGTATTACCTGCTTGAGAATTACGATACCGATGAAGAGGTTCAGTACCTGGTCAATAACCGGGAGATGTATTTCATCCCGGTTGTCAATGTGGACGGATATATATACAATGAATCCACCAATCCCAACGGGGGCGGTATGTGGAGAAAGACACGCCGGGACAACGGCAACGGGTCATACGGTGTGGACGCCAACCGGAATTACGGGTATATGTGGGGATATGATAACTCAGGATCCTCGCCCGACCCCTGGGATGAAACCTATCGCGGCCCTTATGAATTTTCAGAACCGTGTGTCCAAACGCTCCGGGATTTCTGTATTGACCATGCGTTCGGTATCACCTTGAATTATCATTCCTACAGTAATTTGTTACTTTACCCATGGGGATACATACCGGATCCATGTCCCGATGATGAAGTATTCCAAACCTGGTCGGTACACATGACCAGGGATAACGGATATACATACGGGCCGGGGAGCACTACCATATATCCGAGCAATGGCGGCTCGGACGATTGGATGTACGGGGAGCAGGAAGAAAAGGAGCTGATCTATGCCTATACTCCCGAAGTAGGGAACAGCAATGATGGTTTCTGGCCGTCTGTCGGCCGAATTGTCCCGCTGTGCCAGGAAAATATGCTTGCCAATTTCCTGGCTGCCCATTTTACGGGTGCTTATGCGACCGTGGAAGACCAGTCTCCTCCGGCACTGGAGGAATTGGACGGCAACATTGATTTTATGATCCAACGGTTGGGCCTTCAGGATGAGGCAACCTATACCGTATCCCTCGATCCTTTGTCGCCTGAAATCCTTGCCGTTGGTGATCCGGTTGCGTTTGACCAGCTGGAATTGCTGGAGGAAAGCAACGGAAGCATATCCTATACGCTCGACCCGGCAATTCAAAGTGGAACGGTTGTTGAATTCCTGCTCAGCCTGGATAACGGGACCTATGCTTTTACCGATACTTTGAGAAAAGCATTCGGGGAGCAGGAGATCATTTTCGAAGATGATGGCAACAATATGGAAAACTGGACATCGGTTCACTGGAACATCACTTCAGAAGCATACCATTCCGCTCCCTTTTCCATCACGGATTCCCCCAATGGGAACTACAACAGCTATACCAATAGCTCGGTGACCACCATCCAGGAAATCGACCTGGGGGATGCCGTATCGGCGGTACTGAATTTCTGGGCCCGCTGGGACATAGAAGCCGGATGGGATTATGCACAGGTGAAGGTTTCCACCAACAACGGGGCCACCTGGACCCCACTGGAAGGGAACTACACAAAAACCGGCAACAGCAACCAGGCACCGGGCCAGCCCCTCTACGATGGTACCCAGCTTTCCTGGGTAGAGGAGGAGATCAGCCTGGATGATTTCCTCGGGGAACAGATCCTGCTCCGCTTTACCATTATTACAGATGCCTATGTGAATGAAGACGGGTTTTATTTTGATGACCTGAGCGTTGGTATAATCCCTGGAGGGGGTGTTGGGATGACAGGTCCAGATAAAGCGGATGCGGTTTTTGACATCTATCCAAATCCCGCCACCCGGCGCATCAACATCAATACTCTTCCCGGCCATGGAGATCCCTATATCCTCGATGTATTCAATGCCCACGGTCAACACCTGGAACAATCACAGATCCCTGCAGGTTCAAGCAAACTGGACATCCGTGGCTGGCATCCCGGTGTCTATTATCTGAGAATGCATGCCCCGGGAATGAAAACCGCGGTTAATAAGCTGGTGGTTTATTGATCCACGCCAATCTCGCGATTGAATTTTTATTTGGCCCATACAACCCTATCGGGATTTAATTCCCCTGTTAAATGACAGGCCACCGGTGGCTTGCGGCTTTTGGTATTGTGCAGTGTGGACATCCCCTGTTGGACAGGTTTGTTCGGGCTGTCGTATGAATAATTTATTAATCAAAAAGGAACTGGATATCTCTGTACCCATATGGACCAACGAGGATTTGATCCGGGGTTGCCTCAGGAATGATCAATGCTGTCAAAAAGCCTTGTATGAAAGGTATTGCGATATTATGTATTCCAAATCATACCGCATTACCGGGGACCGGCACCTGGCCAGTGATGCCCTGCAGGAAGCTTTTATTCAGGTATTCCGGGATATCGGACAGCTGAAGGAACCTGCTTCCCTGGGTGCCTGGATAAAAAGCATCGTTGTGCGGTCTGCGCTGAAGACGGTCAGAAAATACAAGGCATTGAAATTTGAGGAGCTGAAACCCAGTCATACCCGTATCGTCTGGCAGGTGCCTATGAGCGGGGAAGCGCTGGAAAAGGCCATTCTCAGTTTGCCGCCGGGTTACCAGGTGGTTTTCCTTCTGGTCGAAGTAGAGGGGTACCGTCATCATGAAGTTGCAGAAATGCTTGATATTTCAATAGGGACATCAAAATCCCAGCTTTTTCATGCCAAAAAAATGCTGAAGGATATACTTAAAGAACACTGATCGTGGAGTGGAAAGAAGAAAATAGAAGCATACTTGAACAGGGTATCCGGGATCTTCCCCGGCACAATGCCCCGGCGGCTGTATGGAATAACCTGGAAATTGAGCTGTTCACTGTTTCTGAAAAGGACTTGCCCAGCCATACCCCTCCTTATTCCACCTGGCAGGGCATAGAGCTGGGATTGGCCGGCTTCCGTGAGAAAAAATCATATCCCAGGAAAAGAAGGGTATGGCTTATCGTACTTCCCCTCGTGATCGCTGCAGGTGTTCTTCTTTTTCTGCACAGGGAAAACCGGTTTGTTCGGGATGGTCTCCCTGTTCGGGTGGAAGAGGGGAATACCCATATCCCCGGCAAACCGGTTCTGGAAACCTCCCCGGGTTGGAGCCGCATGAAGCCGGTATCCGTTGCCCTGATCCAGCGGGAAAATCCATATCCCGGAGAAGCCGGGGCTGCGGCTTTTCCTCCCATTATCTCCTCAGGGGAAGGCATGCATCTAAGGAAGGGCAATGCAGCATCGTTTACTGCCATCTTTGCCCATGGACCGGATGCCGGCAGTCTGGAAGACAGGGCAGGCCTGGTTCCCGTTTTGATGAAAAATCTGCCTGCAAACAAGGTATATGCGAACAGCAGATACCTTTTCCCGGAAGGGGACGCCCGCTTGCTGGCCAACCCTGACCCGGACGGCAAGGAGGAAGTTTATCTCTCCGGTAAGGACAAATATGAAACATGCCCCGGTTTTACCAGGAATTCCCATTCATTGGCAGGTTTTTCTGCCGGCTATGGATTTTTTCCCTCCGGGCAGGAAGAAAGCGGGGGCAGCATGGAATACTGGTATGAGCTCAATGCAGGATATACCTACCAAAAAAGCAGGTTTTATGCCGGGGCAGGCCTGGGGGTCATTTTTTCAGCGGATGAATCGGAAGGGGAATACAGCTATTTAAAGAATGAGCTTATCAATAGCTATGAATACGTAGATTCCATTTACATCGACCCGGTTACAGGGAATGTCCACTATTATACCACAAATGTGAATGTCTATGATTCCGTATTGCATGAGGAAACTGTTCCCATTTCAACAAGCTATACCTATCTGCAATTGCCTGTGCATGCAGGCATAAACATATGGTCCCCGGGGAAATTCAGTGTCGGGTTTACTGTGGGGGCATCCTTTATTGCGGAGATGGGCAGGAACGAAAAGGTCCCTGCTTACGACCTGAACGGGGCCCGTCTGCTGAGCGAGGATCGCAGCAGGGTTAAAAGAAACTCCTTTTATATCAAGGCATTTGCAGGTCCGGACCTGATGTGGAACATTTCGGAAAGGATGAAAGTGTTTTTGGCATCCCGCTTTTCCCTTTTTCCGGAAGGTGTCTATGCAGAAAGCGCAAAAGGCCGTTCTTTTTCAGTAGGCATCCACGGAGGCGTACGGTTCAGGATCCCCTGATGCAACCTTTTCTACATTTGTCGTCCCTATCAGTAAAAGACCAAAAAAAAATTTAAAAATTCGCATTATGAGAAATTTACTCCTCACATTATTCGTTTTCACATGCATTTCCGGTATTTTTTCACAGGAGGCAGGTCCCCGGGATCGTGCTCCGCAAATCAATACTGACCTGGACCCCCTAACGCGGGATGCATGGGATGTGCAATTCAATTTTCCGGTGGATACGGCATATACCCAGACCGGAATAGAAACCGACGGCACATATCTATATTGCGTTGGCTGGAACGATGAACGCATTGTTAAATACGACCTTCAGGGGAATGTCATCGGGGATTTTACCATACCCGGCGCATACAAGCTGAGGGACCTGGCTTACGACGGGCAGTATTTTTACAGTGGTTTGGGCTTTGAAAACCTAATGCTGGTCATGGACTTTACCAATGAGGTACTGGTGGATTCCATACCCCTTTCGTTCAGTTTCCGGGCCATGGCTTATGACCATGACCTGGATGTGTTCTATGCCAATAACTGGAGTACGGATATCACCATTTTTGAGGCAGACGGAACCATAGTGGGCAGCATAGATATTGGCGATTGGGAATACAAACAATTT
This sequence comes from Bacteroidales bacterium, assembly GCA_018400295.1. GTDB lineage: Bacteria > Bacteroidota > Bacteroidia > Bacteroidales > B18-G4 > M55B132. The sequence continues at coordinate 149,266 of JAGYMZ010000002.1, forward strand.
TACGGTTTTGCTTATGACGGCTGGTCAGATGATGGTCCGTTTCTATGGGGCTTCAGCCAGGATGGACTGAACGGGAACACCCTGGTACAGATCAAGCTCCCGGAAGGCACTGAAACCGGCTTTGTGATGGACCTTACTCCAATGGCCATCGGCAGTCCCTATACACCCCTGGCCGGAGGGTTGTTCACACATGAAAACCTGGTGGGCGAAACCGTTACCCTGGGCGGGTTGATGCAGAACAATGCAGTATTCGGCCTGGAGCTGGGGGATGCTTTTTGGAACCCGCCCGTGGATTCCTGCTATGGGCCGGTATTCCTGCATGCTGCATTGAAAGACAGCATGAGCACACAACTGACATGGGGTGCACCCCAATTCGCCGTACTCAATGAAAATTTTGAAGGGGCCCAGTTCCCGCCCCAGGGCTGGTCTGTGCAATCCCAGGGCAATGGCTGGAAAAACGGCGATACGGTTGTCCATGCCGCATGGGAAGTTCCCCGGTGGGATTCGCATTTTGCTTACACGGACGATATAGAAAACCCCTCCAATGGTTGTTGCGATTACCTGGTCACCCCGGCTTTGATCATCGACCATACCTATGATTTCTACCTGAAATTCGAAAGCTATTATAACGGGGCCGCCGGGCATGAAGCATACGTCAAATACAGCCTGGATGACGGAACTAACTGGGAGCTTTTACACACATTGAGCCCGCAAAACGAATGGGCCAGCCTGAATATTGACCTTTCTCTGATCCAGGGGGCCGATTCGGCCAACCCCATACGGTTCGCCTTCCACTCCGACGACGGGCAAGGCGATGGATCGGGCTGGGTCATTGATAATGTCCTGGTCCATTCCGACAATGTGCTCATTGAACCCAACAGTTACCAGGTATTCAGGGACGGTTCCCAGGTAAATTACCGGCCGGTGACCGGCTTGAGCTACCTGGATGAGGAGATCATACCGGGGACCTATGAATATGAAGTCTATGCGATCTATGATTCCTGTTCCCAGTATGGCGGCCCGGTATACATTGAGATCCCTGACCGTCCGGCACCTCCGCCATACACCGGACCTTGTTTGCCCCCGGAAAACCTGCAGGCCGGGACAGAGCTTACAGATGTGTTGTTGAGATGGAATTCCCCAATGGGCTCGATCAGGCAATGGAAAAATGCACCCGAAACGGATCCATTTGCCGAGTTTTCCCCGGAAAGCAAAAGGATATTGCCTAACCGGGCATCCAGGGAATCCTGGGATGTACAGTTCCAGTTTCCCGTGGCTGTGGGGGGCGGTGAGGCCGGTGTGGAAACCGACGGAAATTTCATTTATACATCGGAGTGGAACGGCGATAATATTCATAAATATTCTCTTGACGGGACCCACATGGGAACCTTTTCCTTTCCCCTGAGCGATAATATCCGGGATATGGCCTATGTAGAAAGTGAGGGGTATTTTTATGGGACCAACGGTAGCAACCAGATCATTATCATGGATTTTGAAACGCTTTCCTTTATCGGAAACCTGGTCCTTAGCGCTAATGCCCGGGGGATTGCTTATGACAACGACCTGGATGCCTTTTACGTGAACAATTGGTCAACCGATATTATGCTGATCGACAGGGAAACGGGGAGCTGGATCTCTTCATTCCCCACCGGGTTGTATGGTAGTTATTACGGTTTTGCATACGATCACTGGACAGACGGTGGACCCTATTTGTGGGGGTTTTCCCAGGATGGTATCGGATATGCCACCCTGGTGCAGATTGCTCTGCCCTCTGGCCTGGAAACCGGTTTTACAATGGATTTGAGCTTTTTGTCAACCAGTGGTACCGGTTTGGCCGGGGGTCTGTATACCCAACCGGATATGGTGCCCGGGACGGTTACCCTGGGTGGGGTGATACAGAATGAAACCATATTCGGCCTTGAACTGGGCGAAGCTGTCTTTGACCAATTTCTTGAAGGGTATAATGTATACCGCGATGCTTCCCTTTTGAACTCCCTGCCCGTACAGGATACTTTTTATTTGGATGAAGGGCTTGCCCCAGGGACATACAGCTATGAAGCCACGGCTGTTTATGTGGATTCCCTGGGCGTGCCCGTCTGCGAATCCGAACCGGCCGGGCCGGTGGAAATTGAAATAAGCAACGGGCTGGTCCTGGGTGGAAATGTCTTTGCAGGGACTTCCAAGCTGGAAGAAGGGTTTGCATATGGGTACCAATATACTGAAGGTGAAGTGGTCAGCGAAACCGTGGCTTTGGTTGACGATTTGGGATATTATTTCTTCTTCCCTTTTTCAAGCAACGATTATTATGTTAAAATCAAACCCGCACCTGCTTCGGCTTTTTATGATGATTACATCCCCACATACTATGGGGATGTGATCCACTGGGAGGATGCCGGGCTGATCCAGCTGACATCGAACATCTACAATGCGGATATCCGGATGTTACCCTTTTCAAGCGGTACTTCCGGCCCCGCATCGATCCAAGGGTTGATCTCCCGGGAGGAGGGCAGCGGCGTTACCTCCCCGGCCCCGGATGTCCCGGTGATGTTGTTCAATGAAGCGGGCGAATGCGTGGCATTGGATTATTCCGGTGCCCAGGGGGCTTTTGAATTCAACGGTATCGGCCACGGAACTTATGGATTGCTTGCAGAAATGGTTGGCAAACGCATGGACCCTGTGCATTTCACCCTGGACGATCAAACCCCGTCGGCCGGTAACATCCATTTCCTCATCCAGCACGACCAGATCGTATTGGGTATGGACGATCCTTTGCCCGGCCGGGTGGAGTTCATCAGTGAAATATATCCCAACCCTGCCCGGGAGCATGCTCGGATCCGGATCGACCTGAAGGAAAAAACCCTCATTTCTTTTTCTGTGTATGATGCCCGGGGCAAACAGGTCCGTGGTTTCATCCGGTCACTGGAGTCCGGGCCAAATACCTTCAGCCTTGATTTATCGGATATGGATAACGGGCTATATTACGTCCTGATCGTTTCGCAAGGGGAAAGGATCGGTCAACAAAAATTGATCATTTCGAAATAATACATAGCGACTTATTTGCTAAAGGCCGTCCTCAGGCATAAGAGGACGGCCTTTTTTTCTGGAAACCGTCAGGCTTTCTATTTTTTTCTTACTTTTGAAACGTTAAAAGTCAGGCCAATGTAAAAACAAAGGAAGTTATCCACTGCTAAACAGGAGGTCGCATGATTGAAACCATCAAAATCGGAACGCTGAAGTGGCATCACATACTCAGCCCTTCGGAAGATGACCTGCAGTTTTTAAGCGATAACTTTCATTTCCACCCGCTTGATCTGGAAGACTGCCGCAGTAAGCTGAACCAGCGGCCCAAGGTCGATGTTTACGATGATTACTTTTTTCTGATCCTGCATTTCCCGAGTTTTGATGACAAAGGACGTTTCATCCGCATACGGGAGGTTAAAATGTTCTGGGGCGAGGATTTCCTGATCACCATAGGAAGTACGCACTGGGTTGTTACGGACATGTTCCTGAAAGCAAAGGAACAAATGGAAAGAAAAGAGGAATTTGAGGTGGGTACCAGCGATGCCTTGCTTTATAAGGTCCTGGAAAGACTGATGCGGGAAACCCTGGTGCTCATGCGCAAGGTCGGACAGGAGGTGGAATTCCTGAACAGTCAGCTATTCAGCAAACGGGCGGTATATACCATTGAACGGATATCGATCACCCGGAAGAACATCATCCTGCTGAACACCATTTTTAAACCCCAGCTGCCGCTGTTCCATAATTTTGAAACGGGAAAAATCGAGGGATATGCGGAGAACATGGAGGATTACTGGGGCAATATTCTCGACTATTACCAGCGGATGTGGGATATGATCGAGGATTACCAGGAGCTCATCATAGGGCTTTCAAAAACCTTTGATAGTCTGCAGGCCAATAAGACTAATGAGATCATGAAGGTGCTGACTTTCTTCTCAACCATATTGCTTCCCCTGACATTCCTCACGGGTTTGTATGGTATGAATGTGGGCTTGCCTTTGGAGGATGATCCCAATGCTTTTTTTCTTATTGTCGGCATCATGGTGGTGGTCGTTTTTGTAATGATCCTGTACTTCAAGAAGAGAAAATGGATATAAGCCCGGCCTGCATGGGGCTGCAACAGACAGATGGCTGATCGTTGCATGCCATAGCAGCCGGGTGCCTTGCCGGAAAGAATTTAACCCGCATCATTTTCCAGGAAATCGGATTGATTTTTTACGGAATCTCTGTGAATCTGCTCCATAATGGCTTTGACCATGGCCGTATCCAATCCTAAGCGGATGCCTGACCTGACCCTGTCTTCCAGTACCTTCCTCCACCGTTCCGGCTGAAAGGCCGGCTGATTATATTCCCTTTTGATCCTGGCCACCTGCTTTACGATCTCATGCCTTTCCGAAAGAATGCGCAACAGGTCTTCATCGGTTTTATCGATCAGGGACCGGAGCTTTTCCAGCTCCTGGAGGCAGTCATCCGGTTTGTCATTATCGCGTACAACAAGCATTTGCAGCAGGGAGGACAGTTCTGCGGGAGATAGTTGCTGGGCCGCATCGGTACAGGCATCTCCGGGACGAATATGCGATTCGATCATCAGACCGTCGAAGCCCAGGTTCAGTGCTTTTTGGGCAATTTCCCGGATGCATTCCTTTTTACCGCAAATATGACTGGGATCGCAAACGATGGGCAGGCCGGGGATGCGCCTCCTGAGTTCGATGGGCATCTCCCACAAGGGGTCGTTCCTGAACCTGCCCGGTTTGTATGTGTAAAATCCACGATGAACCGCAATGATCTTTTTTATTCCTGCCTCATTGATCCGTTCCATTGCGCCGATCCATAGATCCAGATCTGCATTTACCGGGTTTTTGACCATGACCGGCAGGTCCTGCCCCTTTAATTCTTTGGCGATATCCTGTATGGCAAAAGGGCTGACCGCTGTCCGTGCCCCGATCCAGATGATGTCGATGCCGTGATCGAGGCAGGCTTTCACATGCTCAGGGAGGCCTGTTTCAACTGCAGTTTTTAGCCCGGTTTCCCGTGTTGCTTTTTTAAGCCAGGAAAGCGCCTTAAGACCCTGCCCTTCAAAATCCCCCGGTCTGGTCCTGGGCTTCCATACCCCGGCCCTGAAAACAGATATCCCATGTAATTTCGCCAGGGCCTGTGCTGTTTCCAGGACCTGCTTTTCCGATTCAGCACTGCAAGGGCCACTGATGATCAGCGGCGGGGAAGCATCGTTCCAATGTTCAAGCTTTTCTGTTTCCATTTCTGATTCCCTCACCAACCGGGGCGTTGTATGTCTGAGGTTTCAATCCCCTGAATATTTCACGGTCCCCGGAAGTCCAAATTTACGAATCATTTCCCTGGCCCTGGTTAAAAAATCCCGGTTTCATTTCCCATACCTCAAAAAAGGTTTATTTTTGTACCCAATCAAAAGCATTGAATATGCATAACTTGAAAAGATCAGAAATAAAAGCGCTGGTGAACACAACCGATTATGACAGGGATGTGCATGTGAAGGCATGGGTAAGGACCAAAAGGGGAAGCAAGCATGTTGCTTTTGTTGCCCTGAATGACGGGACAACCATTCAGAACCTGCAGGTTGTGGTCGATTTCGATAAAATTCCGGAAAGCAAGTTGTTGGATGTTCAAACCGGTGCTTCCGTATCCGTTTCGGGTCGGTTGGTTGAATCAAAAGGAAGCAGGCAGAATGTGGAATTGCTCGCCGAGGAACTGGATGTTTTGGGTAAGGCCGATCCAAATGAATATCCTTTGCAACCCAAGAAGCATTCTCTGGAGTTCCTGCGTGAAAAAGCCCATCTGCGGTTCCGTACCAATACTTTTGGGGCTGTCACCCGCGTACGGCATGCCATGATCTTTGCCATTCATAAATTTTTCAACGACCGGGGCTTTTATAATATCCACACACCCATTATCACGGGTTCGGATGCGGAAGGGGCCGGTGAAATGTTCCATGTTACGGCCCTGGATCTTTCAAACCCTCCCCGGGATGAGAAGGGTGGGATAGATTTTACAAAGGATTTTTTTGGCAAGGAAACCAATCTGACGGTTTCCGGCCAGTTGGAGGCTGAACTGGCTGCTCTGGCTATGAGCAAGGTCTATACCTTTGGCCCTACCTTCAGGGCTGAGAATTCCAACACTTCACGGCACCTGGCTGAATTCTGGATGGTTGAGCCTGAGATGGCCTTTTGCGATATTCACGATAATATGGACCTTGCCGAGGAAATGATGCAGTACCTTGTGAGCTATGCACTGGATCATTGCATGGAAGACCTTGAATTCCTGGACAAGCGTTTTGCCGATGAGGAAAGCAGAAAGAAGAAAGAGGACAGGGCGAGCATGGGTTTGATCGAAAGGCTTAAGTTTGTCACCGGGAATACCTTTGAGCGGATCACCTATACCGAGGCACAGGATGTTTTGAAAAACTCAAAACCGAATAAAAAAGGGAAATTCACCTATGCGGTGGATGATTGGGGCGTGGATTTTCAATCCGAACATGAGCGATACCTGGTCGAAAAGCATTATCAAAAACCGGTGATGGTAACCGATTATCCAAGGGACATTAAGGCTTTTTACATGAAGCAGAATGATGACGGCAAGACGGTCCGGGCCCTGGATGTATTGTTTCCCCAGATCGGCGAGATCATCGGGGGTTCACAGAGGGAAGAGAACTATGATAAGTTGTACGGCCGGATCCGGGAAATGGACATACCGGAAGAATCCATGTGGTGGTACCTGGAAACGCGAAAGTTTGGTACTGTAGTCCACAGCGGATATGGCCTCGGCTTTGAGCGCCTGCTGCTTTTTGTTACAGGAATGGGCAATATCCGCGATGTGATCCCTTTTCCAAGGACTCCGAAGAACGCTGAATTTTAATGGCATCTTTGCATGCATTAATCTTTGCTTTTCAGGATTTCTTTTCGTAATTTCGGGTACATAAATTTACCGTGGGACAATAGGAAGGGAATAACGGTTATGCTAAATCAAAGATTACAACAAAAGCTATTACAAAAACTTTCTCCTCAGCAGATACTGCTTATGAAACTGCTGCAGGTTCCCTCTGCCGTCCTGGATCAAAGGATCAAACAGGAAATTGAGGAAAATCCTGCATTGGAGGAATTCGGCGAGGTTGAGGGCGAGGATGAGGACAGTCGTGAATCCGACACGGATGACAGCATGGATGAAGATTCTGAACAATCGGAGGAAGAGTTTGATCTTTCTGATTATATGGAGGATGATGAGATCCCTTCTTATAAGCTTAATGCCGGTAACCAATCCCGGGATGATGAGCATCGCGAGATCCCTTTTTCGTCAGGGATCAGTTTTCATGATTTCCTTACCGATCAACTGAGTCTGAGAGACCTGGATAAAATGCAACGGATCATCGCGGAAACGCTCATTGGAAATCTGGATGATTCTGGATATCTGAACAGGGATATCCGGTCGCTGGTGGACGACCTTGCCTTTACACAGAATATTGAAGTAAGCACGGATGAGGTTATGGATGTGCTCAGGATCATTCAGGAGCTTGACCCCCCCGGTGTCGGTGCGCGCAGTCTGAAGGAATGCCTGCTGTTGCAATTGCGCAGGAGGGAGGAACAAAACCCTGTCGTTCAACGGGCCATTCATATTCTCGATAATTATTTTAATGAGTTTACAAAAAAGCATTACGACAAGATCCTGAAAAGGGCTAAGATCAATGATGCGCAACTGAAAGAAGGGGTCAATGAAATACTTAAGCTCAATCCCAAACCCGGCAATTCCCTGGGGGAAACGGCCCGGACCAATCATTATGTCATCCCGGATTTCATCATCCATAATAATGACGGCGAACTTGAGCTTACCCTGAGCTCCAGGAATACCCCCGAATTGCGGTTGAGCCGCACCTACCTTGACATGATGGCCGCCTATGCTGAGAACAAAAAAGACAAAAAGAACAAAGAAGCATTCCTTTTTGTTAAGCAGAAAATAGATTCTGCCCGGTGGTTCATGGAGGCCATCAGACAGCGGCAGCATACCTTGTATGTGACCATGAAGGCCATCATGGATTATCAGCGTGAATACTTCCTTACCGGCGATGAGACCCAGCTGAGGCCCATGATCCTGAAGGATATAGCTGAGATCGTCAGTCTGGACATATCCACCATATCCAGGGTAGCCAACAGCAAATATGTTCAGACGCCATACGGGACGTTTCTTTTGAAGAGCTTCTTTTCCGAGTCGATGCACCGGGAATCAGGGGAGGAGGTGTCGACACGGGAGATCAAAAAGATCCTGTCCGATTGCGTGGAGAGTGAAGACAAAGAAAAACCCTATACGGACGAACAGCTCACCGCGATGCTGAAAGAAAAGGGATACAATATCGCCCGGAGGACCATTGCAAAGTACCGGGAACAGTTGAACATTCCTGTGGCGCGGCTCAGAAAAGAACTGAAATAATTCCGTATCCCCATCCAAAAAATGTATCTTTGCCGCATTGCATTCATCCATGGAATCTAAACTGGCAAAGATAATCTCGATCATTTTTCAACCACTTTTGATGCCCACCTATGGTTTCATTGTGTTGTTCAATATCAATGTCTATTTTACCATGATGATCCCCTGGTCTGCCCGTTGGATTATCCTGGCCATTGTCTTCGTATCCACATTTGTCCTGCCCTTGTTTTTCATCCTGATACTCTACCACCGGGGGGTTGTCGGTTCATTGCACCTGGAAAAAAGAAAGGAACGGATACTGCCCCTTATTATAACGGTTGTTTTTTACTACATGTGTTATTACCTGCTAAAACGATTGCAGATATCTCCCATTTTTTATTATTTTTTGATCGGAACGACGTTCACGCTGGTTATTTCCCTGATCATAAATTTCTTCTGGAAGATCAGCATGCATATGATGGCTGCCGGGGGCTTGCTGGGGGTGTTTTTGGGATTGTCTTTTGTTTTAATGATCAACATCCCTTTCATTCTGATGGGTATTATCCTGTCGGCCGGGTTGATCGGATTTGCCCGGTTAAAACTCAGGGCACACACACCGGGTCAGGTATACGCCGGCTTTCTGACCGGTGCGCTCATAATGTTCATATTGTTTATATTTATCTGATCACCAGGGAAGGATCACGATGCCGGCCGATACCGGATACATTTGCGGGCCCCTGTCTTCCTGGAATAATTTGGATAACTGGTAATACGCGAAGACATTGATCCATTTATAGCCTATTCTGAAAGTGGGCCCATAGCGCAATGTTTCGGTCTGCTCGATATTTTTCCGTTTCTCTTTCACTTCTTTTGTCCCGGAAGGGAGCAGCTGATCGCCCTTGTATTTTGTATGGCTGTTGATCAGGTATCCTACTTTGAAACCAATGGCTGTCCGGAACCCGCCTTTTGTTTTAAAACGGAACTCTACGGGCAGGTCCACGTAAGTCAGCGATACTTTGCTTTTCTTATAGTCTTCATCTATATTTATAAACCGGATCGTATCCGCTTTAATATCTTCAATTTGATTGTCGCTGTATAAATTATGCATCCCCAGCCCCAGTCCTGCGGAGAGATACACAATGCTTTCCCCAAGCTGGTAATTATACATCCCGAAGACATTGGCCCCCTGGTTGATCAGCCGGGTGTCCATATCGTCCGGGGGGTCCATCCAGAAATCATTGAAAACCGCCACGCCCAACCCGAATTTTTGTCTTTGATCGTAATCAACTACCTGGGAAAAAGCGGTTGCGGATATAATAACCGTTGTAAAGAGCAGGATCAAATTTTTCATAAGCCGAGATTTTTTTCTTCAAAACAAAGATACGACATAATTTTGATAATCTTATCTGACGTGCTGGCGGCCTGTCTGTATATAATAAACAGAGGGACGGGAAAAGAATCGAAGCGGGTGATCTCAGGCTGTCTGATCCCGGGTTCTCGCATGAGCAGGCAAGGCAGGGAATGGATAAAAGGATACTGCTGGGGGAATTCCTCACCTAAGTTGTTGTGTTTACGTGATTTCCCCACTGGCCGGATTTCAGCATATGTATAAAAAAGGGGTGATTTCCTCCGTTGACACCATGCTGTTTTTGTTGTTTCTTTGAATCCTGGATCCCCTACCAGGCCCATATATAATTCCCTGCCCCGGATACGAAAGTTTCCGGGGCTGCTTTTTATGTAACGGTCCCCGGCTTATGGCTGTTCTTTGAGGGCTTCCCTGAATGCTTTTCGGAACTTTTCCAATTTCGGTCCGATGACCATTCTGCAATAAGGCTGGTTCTTGTTTTGGTTGTAATAGTTTTTGTGGTAGTCCTCCGCCTTGTAGAAATTCTTCAACGGAGATATTTCCGTGACGATGGGGCCCTCGAATGCGCCGGATTTGTTTAGTGCCTCCTTATATTTTTCTGCCTTTTTTTTCTGGTTTTCATCATGGTAGAAGATCACGGACCGGTATTGGGTGCCAACATCGGCCCCCTGCCGGTTCAGTGTTGTGGGGTCATGGGTTTGCCAGAATACTTCCAGCAGTTTATCATAGGTGATCACGGAGGGATCGTAAGCGATCCGTGCTACTTCGGCATGTCCGGTGGATCCGGTTGTAACCTCACGGTATGCGGGGTTTTTGACGTGTCCGCCGGAATATCCCGGGGTTACCGATCCCACCCCTTCCAATTGCTGAAAGATCGCTTCCACACACCAAAAACAACCGGCACCGAAGGTGGCTGTATCTTCCTGAGCTGTGGTTGAATTTCCTGCTTTGCTGTTCATGCTTGAAATGATCAATGTTAGAAAAATGAGTAATGGTTTCATTTCCATGCTCTTTTTTTATGAACACCTATCCGGGTGTTTCTGTTCAGTATGCGGGTGAACGTGTGTATAAAACAATGTTTGTTGCCGGGCACCAGGACACAACGATCAGCAATGCCTTCAGCATGTCCCTGGCCGCTAATTGTGATCCTAAGGATCCGCCTTCGCTTCGGCGGACGAGAAGATATGGTTTAATTATTACCGGGGCCCTGCATTTCACCGGAACCTTGTTTGATGTTGAAGTCATTTGCCAGTCCCCAGGCATTTATGTATCCGAGGGTAATGATCTTTGTCATTTTATCAAAATTAACCTTCGATGCTTCATCCGTAGGCTGGTGATAATCCGGGGTAAAGCCGGCTATGAAAAAGGTGAACGGGATCCCTTTCACGGAGAAGGGTGCATGGTCGCTGCCACCTCGCCCTCCTTCGGAAGCCCAGTAACTCATTTCCAGTCCCAGGTCATACGCCTCATTGTTCTTATCTGACATTTCTTTCAGGCTGGGATGGGATTTGGTATACCCCATTCGGCATTCAATGCCCAGGGTATCTTCCTTGCCGTCGCGGGAGATCATATCGAAATTCATGTTCAGAATGATGTCTTCCAGGGGGATCGGGGGGTTATCCACAAAATAGCTGGAACCCAGCAGGCCTTTTTCCTCTCCTGTCCAGGCGGCAAACAGCAGTGTTTTTTCCGGCTGCTGACCGCTGGCTTGAAAGGCTTTGGCAATGGTCATCACCCCCACAGTTCCGGAAGCATTATCGTCTGCCCCGTTCCAGATGTACCCGTTGTGATATCCAAGGTGGTCGTAATGGGCACCGAGTACGATGACCGAATCTTCTTGTTTGCCCCCGATCTTACCAATAACATTGCGGGCCCTGATGATCTCCGAAACAACCGTGGTGTGGATAAACACATGTTTGTCTTCAATTTCCGCGGGTTCCGGTTTCATTTTCCGGGTCACCCGTTTGCGGTATTCATCCGGATTGATGCCCGAGCCTTCCAGGATATAATTCATCACCCGGGGCGTAACCCTGATCTCCAGGAGGGTGTTTTTTAAGGTATCTTTCGTTAAGGAATACCTGTATTCGTAAGGGGATTCTCTTTCAGTTTCCCCTTCATAATTTTCTGAATTATAGCGGAAAGGGACATTGACAGCCCATTGGTCCTGCAGGCTTGGGCCTCCCTCTTCAATAATTGCAATTGCCCCTCGTTCCCTGGCTTCTTTGTCCTTGTCACGGTTCAGGTAATAATACCCGTAGCGTCCTTTGGGATGGAATTTTTTATATGCTTCAGAGGCGGTATCCTCTATTCCGGGGAAACCTGCAAGACGGATGATAACTTTACCATTGATGTCCACTCCGCTGAAATCATCATAGCCTTCTTCTTCATTGACGTAGCCGTAGCCTGCGAACACCACCGGAGCTTCGCATTGCATCCCGCACGTGGATGCGCCTGTGATGGAGAAGTCGGTTTGATCATTGAATGAAACTTCCCGGACAGCGTTCTTATGCCGGCTGATCACACGGAATTCCTGGCAATCCCCGGGTTTGCTTTTGATCAGGTTGAATTCCTGAAAAAAGGACCTGTACCGCTCCGGTTTCTTTCCTGCCCACCGTTCCGACCGGGATACTTCCGTATGCTTATAATCGCCTGCCGGCTCCAATCCATAGATCTTGAAAATGCTGGCAATATAGTCTCCTGCGATATATGCCCCCCTGTGACCTGTTTCCCTTCCTTCGGTCCAGTCTGATGCCAGGAACTCCAGCTGCCCCTGCACCGCTTGCTTTGTAATGGCATCGAGGCCTTTTTCCAGGGCATTATTCTGGGAAAATGACTCCGTAACAATGAGGGTAAGTACAAGGGCGCAAATAAGATTTTTCATGGTTTGGTTTTTTGGTTTTCATGCAAGTATAACCAAAAGGATTATATGTGGTAGGTGTAAATATACCAATGTGGCTTGTGATTTTACCAGATGTCATCCAGATGTCATCCAGATGTCATCTGGATGACATCTGAAAATACCTAATCAAATATTTCCCCCTCCTTCGACAATAATTCCTTTGACTGCTTCTGGAAAAACACATTCCATGGATAAGGATTGCCTGCTTTGTGGGGGTCTTGTTCCAGCACCCAGTGAAGGTCCTGTTCAAATCCGGCTTTGTTTCCTGTCAGAGAATACAGATACCTCGCTCTGCCCCAGCGGTTTACGAGATAATCCGGGCCGGTTTCGATGGCTTTTTCGAAATAATCTGCTGCCTTTTCCTTACTCCCTCCAAATTTTTCAGGCACCGCTACATAATAGATACCGCGGGAAAAATAATTTCCTCCGCCGGCCCAGTCAGGATCAATCTCATCCATACGGTCCATGATCACTTCGTTATGAATTACCAGGCGGGTATTGAACATCCTGCCCAAAGGGGAAAGGCAATCTTTAAAGTAATTAAAAATGGCTGTATACCAGTAGCCCATTGCGTCGATTTCCCGCTGGCCGAGTTCATCGCAGGCTTCCCATACCGCTTCCCCGCTGTCAACTCTTTTTTTAAAACCTGAATTGGTATACATGGCCCGCTCACAATATTGAATGGCCTTTTTATAGTATTTCTTTTGTTCTTTCTTTTTGTCTGCATAAGCAGCACCCATCAGTATATTGTAGTTGCCCACTTTCCATAAGGCGTAAATATTGTCAGGATCTTTTTCAAGTACTGCTTCGTAGGCAACGATCAGTTCTTCCACTTCTTCTTTTGTATCCGCAGTCAATTCAATTTTTTTTGCCGTTGCAAGCATTTCACCGGGGTTGCCTTCTGTGTTCCCCTGATCAATGACTTCCCATCCGGGCTTCCAGGAAACACAGGAAGCCATGGAGCACATGATCAATGCAAGGGTGAATAATTTAAGCGTTTTCATATGGTTAAGGTTTAATGGTGTCTCTTACATGGGGCCTTGCGGAAATTTTACGGATACCGTTCATTTTAGCAAATCATAACCCAGTCCCTCTATATTTATTCTGAACATTGTTGGGTCTGATACATCAATTCCTTCGCCGTGAAAAAGCGAACGGTAAAATTTCCGGATGTTCGGGACCTCTTCAGGGACTTCCCCGATAAAATACGTGTGCGACAGACCGGTGGGAATTTTAAATCCCACGGCTTCGGAAAAGTTGATATAAACAGCAGTCCCTGCCAGCGGCAAATCCAGTCTTTCTCCAAGCTGCCGGCCGTCTGATGTAAATATCCTGACCCCGTTCAGGTTGAAATCCTTCTTATTGCTAATAACGAACAAACGTTTCTGAAAATTCAGCTTTTCAAGCCATGCTATGTGGTTTTTAGCGTTTACCGCTGCCGCATTCAGCACCAGGTTGTCGATTAGGTGCCGGTCCAGGTCCAATTCAATATCCGGATCTTCCACAAGCCTTTGCAGGAAATAATTGCCCAGGCTATGGTGGAATAAGGTTATGTGGTTGTTATGAAGGGGACTTGACTTTTGTTCCTTGCTTTTTTCAACCAGTTTGAGAAACCGGTAAAAGCCGGGCGCCGATGTGCGGACATTGCTTTTGGAATTTTTGAAGTTCCTGGCTCCCGTTGCATCCGGCAATTCAGAAGGCCATGTGAACAGCAGAACACTGACATTGTATTCATCGCTGATCTGCCATCCCCTTTCGGCGGCTTCGTCAAATGTTTTGTGATCCCCATGAACGTTGATGACAATGTCCCTGTTCCCTGGCATGTCGCTGAGAAGGGCCGTAAAATCCGGCCGGATCTGGTAAATCCATCTTCCCCCCGGACAATGACATGCCTTGGTATACCTTAACCTGCCCTCCGGATCCAATGTGCTTCCAAAAAGTGCATCGTTTTCTTTTTCCGGGGCTTTGATCCTGTTGGTTACGATCCATAAGCAGGAATCGGGTTGTTTTGCGTTTGAGTAATTGCAGAGCAGACTGAAATAAAAAATGAAGGAAACGATCCAAAAAAACCCGGAACAACGGATATGGGGATACATATGTTAAGTATTTTACATAAATATTTCTTAAATGTATGAAAAGTTATCATAAAAGATTCCCTTGAATGTGGAATTTTAACGGGAATATTTTGAATTTAACCCTGCCATTCGTAAATTTAAAGTCTGAAACCGTAAATATTTTAAACGGGCAACCAAAATATTCAATAAATTGCAGGAAATCTTTTTAAGTTTATTAATCCAGTATTCATCAAAATGATCCATTATGAAAAACTTTACTCGTTTTATTGGCATTTCAGCTGCTTTTCTACTCCTTGGTTTTTCTGCGGCTCAGGCACAAAGTGTTTTGTGTGTTGACCGCGACGGGAGTTTTTATTCTGAAAATTTTACCGATTGCTGGCCTATGTTCCAGGATGCATTGGATGCGTTGGATATCACGTATGATTACATAGAGATCGAGGACCCGGCGAATAACGGGCCCGATGCAACCACAATGGCAGCATATGATGTTGTGATCTGGTTTACAGGAGAAACATGGCAGGAAAGTCAAACCATGACCACCGATGATGAGTTCAATCTTGTATTGTACACAACCATTAATCAGGGCAAGTTGTTCCTGTCTGCCCAGGACTACCTGTACGACAGATACTCCAATGCCGGTACTTTATCGGCCGGTTCTTTCCCTTATGATGTTTTGGGATTGAGAGAGGTCCTTCAGGATGTCTGGCAAGTTATTTTGCCGGATACCTCGGTTGTGTATGGCTCTGCCGGCTCACTGGCTGATGGCATGGAATTTGGCGTGCAGGATATTTTTACGACCACCGCCCGTGAGAACCTGTATATTGATCTGTTCATGGAATTCGAAGGCAATCCCTTATATGAAATGGGATTTGCCGGTTCCGACAGCGTGGCCGGAAATCAATATGATCCCGGAAGCGGTTACCGTACGGTTTTTTCAACCGTATCCTTTGCTTCCATCATTCAGGAGGATATCCGGACTACCATGATGGACAAGATCATTGCATGGCTGATGGGAACAACGGAAATCAAGGATCCCGCCATGGATAAAAAGGAGATCCTTGTTTATCCCAATCCTGCCAAAGACTTTGTTACGGTTGGCATTGATGAGAACATCGACCGGCTGGTAATTTTCAACGGCATGGGTCAGCAAGTGTATAGCCATCAGGTTGGCGATTACAAAACCAGGGTGGATATTTCCAGTCTTGAAACCGGGATGTATATGATCCAGGCACACACGGCCAGTGGGATCAAAACCTCCCGTATGATCGTTGAATAGAATATTGGCTTCTTTCTGAGATGCTTTCGAAAGGATCCCAAGCCTCACCGGGATTGGGATCCTTTTTAATCCGCCTTCGCGTTCGCTGCGGCGGACGAGAAGATATGGTTTAATTCCCCGATGCTCTGCATCGGAAAAATGGGTCCAGAGTTCTACCCTGGGGTTAAATACCGTTTATTGTGCCATGCCTGATCAATGACCTGGTGGATAAAGTCCACTGTGGAGATTGTAGTTGCCAACCATCGGCTAAGGGTGCCCATCGCGGGGTGGAATCCGGAGGCTGCGGGGGTAGTCATTGGCTCTTCAATTATTGGCAACCTTAAAGAACCTTAGTTCCGTAAAGTCAAAGTCCGGATTCGGGATGTCGATCTGCATTTCTTCAACCTCCCCTTCGGCATTGATCAGGAAATTGACGGTTCCGCCGGGTAGTGACGGTACTTTTTCAAATTCAACGTTCCAGGTGTTGTATTGCCGGTGCTCCAGGTTTCCCAGGAATATTTCCGTGGGAACGAGGTGGAGTTTGAGCTGGTCATTTTCCGGGAAAACGCGGGCATCCCCGTACATCTTACAATGATAGGTGCCATGGTAAGCCTCCGGTGGCAGTGTAGGACCGGTATCTCCGGTTTTTGCCCTTTCGTTGCTTTGCGGGGAACCTTCTTGTTTCTCCCTGCCCTGTTCAATGGTGGCCAGAAAATCCGTGCTCCAGTCCTTATGCTCACCTGTATCCAATAATACATCCAGGGTTTTGAACTTCAAAGGGTAGTACAGGCTGCTGTTTTTGTTGGTCAGGATGACGAAACCCAGTTTTTCTTCCGGGACAATGGTGGTGTTGGAAATGAAGCCATCGTAACCGCCCCCGTGACCGATCACTTTGCGGCCGTGATAATCAAAAAGCGCCCAGCCCAGCCCGTAGGATTTAAAATGGGTGGAGGGCCACATGGATTCCGACCAGGGGCTGACGTACTGGATGGTCTGGGGAGCCCACATCTCACGGAAGCGTTCCGGGCGGATCAGGGTGTCCCCGCCCGGGGTCACGCCCCGGTCCAGCTGGAAGAACAGCCAGCGGGAAACATCGCTAACCGTGGAGATCAGTCCGCCTGCAGGGGCGATGTTGTCCCAGTTCAGCCAGTCAATGGCGATGATGGTATCCCGGTAATCGTTGTGGGGTGCCGATACATTTTTGAAACCTGCCAGGTCGTGCGTTGAACTGATGGTCCGGTCCATGCCCAGAGGGTCCAGGATCCGTTCCCGGATGAAGGCATCCCAGCTCTTTCCGCTGGCTTTCTCAATGATCAGTCCTGCGGCCAGATACATGATGTTCGAATACCCGTAATGGGCCCGGAAACCGTATTCCGGCTCCAGGTACCGGGCATTTCTCACCACTTCTTCCCGCGAAAGGTCCGTTCCGTACCAGAGCAGGTCCCCGCTGAAGGTTTTCAACCCGCTGCGGTGGGTCAGCAGATCGCGGATGGTGAAGTTTTCGGAGACATAGGGGGCATACAGCTCAAACCATGGCAGGTGTTCCCTTACCTTGTCGCTCCAGGATAGTTTCCCCTGGTCCGCGAGCATGGCCAGGGCAGTACTGGTGAAAGCCTTGGTGTTGGAGGCAATGGCAAAAAGGGTGTTGGTGTCGACAGGCTCCCGGGTGTTGATGTTCCGTGTCCCGTAGCCTTTGGCGAAGATCAGCTCACCGTCTTTCACAATGGCAATGGCCATCCCGGGGACTTTCCATTCCTTCAGGGCCCGGGCATAATAGCGGTCCAGGGAATCCAGGGCCGTATCCAGTGAAGTCTGTGCCGTCAGGGAAAGGGAAATGAGCATTACAGGAAGATATCGCAGCAGTGTAAGCATGACCGCAGGTATTGATTGGGAATAGGTTCACAAAGCTAATGAATTTTCACTAACTTGCATCTTTATTACTGGTTACAGATGCTTTATGTTCAATAAACTGACAAACATTTTCCTTAGTCCATACATCCTTGCCCTGGTCGTTACCCTTGTCGTTGCTTTGTTCGTTCCCGAAACCGCCAAATATGTGCTGAAGCTTGATCAATATTTCCTGATGGAAAAAAAGCATGGACAATCCTTATTTTCTGACCTGGACGGGGATTCCCTGAGCGAATATCTTATTTCCTTTAATAATATGGCTGGCGTTCATGCCCTGAAAGTTTCGGACAATAACCGGGAGGTTATTGACCAGTGGAATTTTTCGGGAAAACATCCTGAAAAAACCCATAGAATATTTACAGGGGATTATGATCGCAACGGCTATAAAGAAGTATACTTATTTTCTGAATCCAGGGACAGCTTATTGTTGAACATTATCGAGCCTTTGAATGAAGGGGGGATAGACCGGAGGAATGTATTTATTGACGTTATACGAAGAACCAACCGGAACAGGCCTGATTATTCGATTCATTTCTGTGGTTTGCGCGACATTGATAAGGATGGTTTTCAGGATCTGGTTTTTGTCGTCCGCACCGGATTTGGACTGAAACCGCGGAAAATATATATTTATAATACCAGGAATAAGCATCTTACAAAATCACCCTACAGCGGGGTTGTCCCGGTCAATTTACAGTTTCATGATATCGACGGAGATGGTTTTGACGAAATATTTGGGAGTACTTACACAACAGGAAACATGACGCCCGAAGATACCATCCCTTTTCCCGACAGTAGCGCATGGTTCATGGTCTATGACCGCAAACTGAAGCATGTGTTTGACCCTGTTGAATTTCCCGGGTTTAAAACCAACGTCCGGCCCTACCTGATGAAGCAGGGTGGCAACCTGTATTTTTTGTTGTATACAATGGACAATTATTCCAGTCACAATTCTTTGATGTTGTTCGATGTCAAAGGAAACCTTTTGAAGAAAAAGGCAATATCCAAAGAGTGGGAATTCATGGCCCAGAAGCCATTTCCCATATTGGAAGGATGTTTCCCCGGTAGCCTTGTTTTAATGGATAACTACGGTGATGTGTTTGTTACGGATACTTCCCTGATTTTGAAAAAGGCAAGGGAATCTTCCCTGGGCCGGGTCCAACTGGTTTTTATCACGGAACTGGGCCTGGAAGAGGGGAAGGAACATGTTTTTTTGGATAAGGGGAAGTCGAACCTATACATAAGCAGTGCATGTTTGAATACCATCCTTTCCGGCCAACAGGAATTTCCCAAGGCATTCCGGTTCAGTATTTTCAGTGTGAAATTAAACGGTAATCTGCTTCCGCAATTGTTTTTCCAGTTTGATTCCC
>JAGYMZ010000020.1 GCA_018400295.1 Bacteroidales bacterium
CCCCGATGCTCTGCATCGGAAAAATGGGTCCAGGGTTCTACCCCGGGGTTAAATACCGTTTATTTTTATCTTTGCAGGTTGCAACAACCAGGAGGCATGAAAAACATTTACAGGCTGCGATATTTGAAACTGAATGAAAAAGAATGGAGGACATTCGGCCTTCACAGCCTGTATTTTTCCATCGAAGGAATAGTTTTGGGTGTACTGGCCCTTAATGAATATGTATTTATCCGGAGTATGGACGGGAGCAATTATCAACTGGCGTTCCTGTTCCAGTTTTCCATGATCGTATTCACATTCCTGTTCTTTTTCAATGCCTTGCGCAAGCGGATCAAAAATAAGCGTAAAATGCTCAGGATTACCGCCCTGGTTACACGCCTGCCCCTGGCACTCATTTTTTTCTTCCCGAAAAACCAGGCAGAAATGATGGAACATCCGGAATATCATTACATATTCCTGGGCTTGTTCCTGATCTATTATTTTGGGAACATCATCCTTTTTCCGGCTGTGAATGTTTTGCTGAAGACGAACTACCGCCATCACAATTTCGGGAAACTATACAGTTATGCAACCTCTTTGAATAAAGTGATCATGCTGGCCACCATATTTGTATACGGGATATTGCTTGACCGGGATAATTTTGTTTTTGTATATGTATTTCCGCTGGTTGCTTTTCTCAGTCTGATCTCCGTTATTTTTCTTTCCAGGATTGATTACAGCAATGTTCAGCAATCGGTTAAAGGCAAAAACTTATGGGATTCGGTCAGGATGTCTGTTGCGGGGATGAACCGGATCCTTATTTTAAACAAGCCCTATCGTCATTTTGAGATTGGCTTTATGTTGTATGGTTTTGCATTCATGGTTTCGCACACCATAGTGAATATTTTTTTCAAGGAAGCCCTGGAATTGAATTATTCCAGTGTGGCGTTTTATAAGAATTCCTACAACATCCTGGCCATCGTATTGTTGCCGTTTTTTGGCAAATTATTGGGGAATATTGATCCCAGGAAATTTGCCGCATTTACCTTCGGTTCCCTGACCCTGTATATTTTTTTCCTGTTAATGACAGAATATATACCTGTATTTATTGATTGGTGGGAGATCCGTTTCTATGCCACCCTTGTTTTTGCCTTCATTTTTTATGGGATCTTTGCTGCAACCATGCCCTTGTTATGGAATATCGGGTCTGCCTATTTTTGCAAACCGGAAGAAGCGGACGACTATCAATCGCTGCATTTGTCACTGACCGGACTCAGGGCCGTATTTGCCCCTTTGATCGGGGTCTTCTTTTATGAGCTCATAGGCTTCACAGGAACCTTTTCCTTAACCATCGCCAGTTTGTTCGCTGCTATGTGGCTTATGCGTTGGTCGTACCGGAGGAATGCACTGACAAGTCCCAAGATACAACCCGTGGTCGGTAATTAATTACTTATTTCTGATATTTGATGCCTAATATGCACGATTTCCGCAAAATAATGCACAAAATTGCAACCATTTAAGCATAAAAAAGTAAAAGGTACATATTACGTAGTCAATTTCGGCTTATACGTATTCAATTTTTGAATTTTATTATGGAAAAAGGAATGATATTCACATGCAAATTAGCCCTGGCTGTCCTTTTTGCGTTTTTCATTCAAAGCCTTTCCGGCCAGTCTCCGATGACCCATGGAAACAAATTCCTGAACAACTGGTATGTCAATGGCAATGTTGGGGTCAGTCAGTTTTATGGTGATATGAGCGTTGAGAATCCCCTGGAAAAATTGGAATTTGACACGCGGATCGGTGCTGGATTCATATTGGGAAAAATGTTGACACCAACCCTTGGTGTGCGCGGGGAGGTACATTATGCCAAATTGAAAAGCACAAACAAAAATTACGGGCCCAACGGCACGTATTTTATTGCCAAAAACCTGGTGGATGTTAATTTATCTGCAACGGTCAATTTTGTGAACATGATATGGGGTTTTCAAACACGAAGGGTGGTGACTGCTTATGGGTTCATTGGGGCCGGATTGAGCAGTTGGGAAACGGTCCTGTATGATTACCGGACAAATGAAAAGCTGGGAGGAAACGGGCACCAGGGCAACGGGCCCCTGAAATTCACAACCGAATTCGTTATGCCATTCGGGGGCGGACTGAATTTTCGCCTGAGCAGGCATTGGGACATTGCACTGGCGACGGACTGGAGAATGGTCAATTCTGATAAACTGGACCACAGGGAAGGAGGGAATATATATGATTTTTATACCTATACTTCCCTGGGATTTACATACAAATTCAATCTGAAGAAAAAGAAAGCCGAACCGGAGGCGGAAAAGATCGAACCGGACCCCTCACAGATGAAAGAAGTTGAGGAATCCGAAGACATAGCCGAACCGGAGCGCCCGACAAAAAAGCCGCCTGTTGAGGTGATCAAACAGGAACAGGAGCCCGGCGAACAAGCAAGGAAGAAAGAAGAACCGGCGGAAGAAGTCCCTGAAATTGAATTCCGGGTCCAGATCCGTGCGGCTTATGCCAAGCCGGTTTCGGAGGAAGAACTGGAAGATTTTGACATTCCGGAAGAGATCCGGCAGGAATATACGGATGGATGGTACCGCTATACGATCGGATCTTTCGATAACCTCGTTGATGCCACGGATTACCGTACGCTGGTCAGAAATTCCTATAAGGTCAGCGACGCTTTTGTGGTGGCTTATGTCGACGGCAAGAGACTGAAAAGTTTGCGGTATCTCGACAACGAATACAGGCCGGAAGAATTCAACATCCTGGATGAAGAATTTGAGCATGTTCGGTATGGAGTGCAAATTGCTGCATCCTATCTGAAGCCGTTGCCTGTGGAACAACTCCGCGAAAAATACAACCTGGATGAGCCGGTCCGCGAAGACATTCAGAACGGCTGGTACAGGTATTCCGTCGGATCATTCAATAAATACTGGAAGGCAAAAGAATACAGGAATATACTGCTGACACGGAACAACGCAAAAGGATCATTCGTTGTAGGATTCAGAGACGATGAAAGGTATACCATCCTTGAAATGCTCGGGATCGGATCCGGACAGACACCGGAGGATAAGATCTCCAGGCCGAAAAAGGATGTAACCTTCAGGGTGCAGTTGCTTGTCCTTGATCCGGAAAAACAGATATCGCCCAATGCACTGGCACGTGAGTACGGCATAACACAACGGGTGGAAATGGTAATGGAAAATGGTCTTGCCAAATACCAGGCTGGCAAACTGGATTCCTATGAACATGCTTGCGCGCTGAGGGACCGGATGGTGGAAAAGGGGATTGCCGATGCCTTCGTTGTACCTTATGTAAATGGCAAACGCATACCGATCAGCGAGGCTTTCGAAGATTGATCAGTCATTCTGAGAAAGCCTTTTCCCGCACTATGTACAATATATTGCATCTTTTTTGTGCCCTGTTTTGTGACAAGCAGGGCACGTTTTTACCCTGTGGCCGTTCTTATGGCGTCCGGTCTCTGCCGTTGTGGTTCCGGTATGCATCGTGTTGATGGATATCCCATGATCATGGCCATGGATGCGATGACCCGGCCTGGAATCCCGGCTTTCCCTGAATGCCCTGAAGTGCATCGGTAATAATGTTTTTGTGTTGAAAGTACAAAAATATGGATATATATGGCCGTTGCGTTTGGCATTGATGTAATTATTGATAACTTTGGGAAAAGTCGGAAAACGATGAAGAAGCTTTGCCGGATTTGCATGCTTTGCATGGTGTTTTTTCAGCCCTTTTTTGCAACCGCCCAGGAAGATACCCTGCGTTTTTTGCCCCACTGGCTCCCGCAGGCCCAATTTGCCGGTTTTTATATGGCCTGTGAAAAGGGGATCTATGAAAATTATGATTTAATCGTTGATATCCTGAAGAGTGGTCCGAAATACCCCCCTGCGGAGATGCTGGCCTCCGGTGAGGCGGAGATCATTTCCAATTTCCTGACCGATGGGATCATCGCTTTTGATGAGGGCATCCCGCTTGTTTGTATAGGCCAGATATCGCAGCGATCCGCCATTATGTTTATCAGTAAAAAAGAACGCCGTATTTCCCATATCGGGGATTTTGAGGGAAAAACAATTGGTATCTGGCGTTCCGGGTTTCGTGAACTTCCACTGGCACTTTTGAGGCAGGAGGGCATAGATGCCAAGATCGTCCCCATTACCGGCACGGTCAACCTATTTCTGATGGATGGCGTGGATATCATGTGTGTCATGTGGTATAATGAATATCACCAGGTACTGAATTCCGGCATTGATGCCGGAGACCTGGACGCTTTTTTCCTGGCGGATCACCACCTGGATTATCCGGAAGATGGTTTGTATTGCCTGAAGGAATATTATGATCAAAACCCGTTGCAGTGCAGGAAGTTTCTTCAGGCCTCACTTGAGGGGTGGGCGTATGCTTTTGATCATAAGGATGAGGCCCTGGAAGTGGTGATAGAAATAATGCGCGCATCAAATGTGCCGGCCAACATTGCTCACCAGAAGTGGATGCTGGACAGGATGGAGGATCTTTTTATGTCAGATTCCCTGGAAAGCAACCGCGGAAGGCTGAAGCCGGAGGATTTTCATAACGTCAATGCATTGTTGCATGAATCCGGAGCAATACGGGAAAAGGTTCCCCTGGAAGAATTTTATTACGGACCGGAATAATTGATTGAAATGATGCAACCCGGAAAAAAACTGGCATTTAAACTCGTACTGTCCGTATCCTTCGTAACAGCCACGATCTTTCTGGTCATGCTGGCATATAATTACCGTATTTCCAGGAAGCTGCTGGATGAAAACATCAGGGAAAATGTATCCCACATCACACGTTATGCTGTGAACCGTATTGAAGGCGTCCTAATTTCCGCTATGACTATCCCTGAAAACCTTGCCGTTTTGGTGGGGGATTTCAATTATACCGAGGCAGAGATCAGGCAATTCCTTAAAAAGGTAGTACAGCACAACGATGAGATCACCGGTTCCTGTCTGGCATTTGAGCCCTATGCATTTGATCCGGATGAAAAATATTTTGCCCCGTATTATTACAAAGCCGGTGATTCGGTGCGCTATGAAAATTTAGGCACCGGAGAGTATAATTATTTTTTTTGGGACTGGTACCAGATCCCCGCGCGGTTGAATACACCCGTCTGGTCCGAGCCATACTTTGATGAGGGCGGGGCCAACGTTGTTATGACCACATATTCAGTACCTTTTTATAAAGATGGAGATCTTGCCGGCATTGCAACGGTGGATGTTTCGCTGGAATGGCTGAAAGCATACATATCCCGGATTAAGATACTTGAAACGGGATATGCATTTGTTATTTCCCGTAACGGCAGGATCATTTCCCATCCGGCCGACAGTCTGATCATGAACGAGTCCATCTTCAGCCTTGCGGAGGAAAATAACGACCCGGAGATACGGAAGGCCGGGAAGGCAATGATCAGAGGTGAATCGGACTATATCCCTTTTCCTTCCTTAATCCTGGATGAAAAGGCGTATTTGTATTACCGGCCGCTTCCTGCCACGGGATGGTCTTTGGCTGTAGTCCTTTCCGAGGAAGCCTTGCTTGCTGACCTTCACAGATTAAACCGTGATCTTCTGATCATTGGGATCGCAGGGATTTTCCTGCTTGTTCTTTCGGTTGTGGTCATTTCAAACCGGATAACCCATCCACTGAGGAAGCTGGCTTCTGCTACGGTACGTATCGGCCGGGGGAATTTTGATGTGGAGCTGCCGGTAAACCGCTCGGATGATGAGATCGGACAACTGAATGCATCCATATGCAGGATGCAACAGGAATTGAAAACGTATGTCGAAAATCTCAGAACCGCCACGGCCGCCAGGGAAAAGATAGAAAGCGAACTAAAAATAGCCAGGGATATACAACAGGGCATTATTCCGAAGATCTTTCCTCCGTTTCCCGACCGGAAAGACCTGGATGTTTATGCCGTTCTTGAACCCGCAAGGGATGTGGGCGGGGATTTGTATGATTTCTTTTTTATCGACGACAGGCATTTGTGTTTTGCCATCGGGGATGTTTCCGGTAAAGGGATCCCGGCTTCCCTGATGATGGCGATTACCCGGACCCTTCTGAGGGCCAGGGTTACCCGGCTGGAACGCCCGGAGACCATTGTTGCGCTTATGAACCGTGAGTTGTGCCGTGATAATGACAAAGCGATGTTTGTGACCATGTTCCTGGGGATCATCGATCTGGATTCCGGAACGATATCCTATTGCAATGCAGGGCATAATTATCCCTGCCTGGTGAGAAAAGGGAAGGCATTGGAAAAACTGGACCAGACCCACGGAACCCCACTGGGGTCCTTTGAGAAAATGTCTTACGGAAGTGGTTCTGTGCGTTTCTGCGCGGGCGACCTGCTTGTATTGTATACGGATGGTGTTACGGAAGCCATGGATATCAACGATGCATTATACGGTGAGGAACGGCTTGTCCGTTTCCTGAAAAGCAAGTCCTTTGAGGGGCCGGAAGAAGTGACCCTTTCGCTGGTTGAGGATGTCAGGGAATTCAGCGGTTTGGCTGAACAATCCGATGACATCACCATACTTGCGATCCAACATCAATGACAGATTGTTATGGAGGAGTTTGTTATACATTTGAAGAATGATGTCCGGGAACTGGAAAAACTGACCGGGGAATTGCAAAAGGTGGCGGAAGAATGGAATATAAACACCGGGATTGCAATGAAACTTGAATTGATCCTGGAGGAAGTCTTTACCAATATCGTGTTTCATGCATTTGAAGACAATGCCGGACATTCGATCGATGTTTTTTTGAAAAGATCCGGAGATGTCCTCCGGATCCGTATTGAGGATGACGGAAAAGCATTTGATCTGACCCGGATACCCCCTGCCGATAGCCTCGATAAAGATATTAAAGAACGGCCGG
This sequence comes from Bacteroidales bacterium, assembly GCA_018400295.1. Lineage (GTDB taxonomy): Bacteria > Bacteroidota > Bacteroidia > Bacteroidales > B18-G4 > M55B132. Next base: position 6,910 of record JAGYMZ010000020.1, read on the forward strand.
TGGGTGGTTTGGGGATTCATTTCATCAAAGAATTTTCTGACCATTTGACGTATGAGCGGAAAAATAATAAGAACATTCTGAAGATCACCAAAGGCATCAGATAATAAAACCGTATGCTATGAAAATAACCGAACAACAAGAGGGCAAGACCTGCATTATTGCATTGAACGGAAGACTGGATACAAATACCTATACAGCCCTGGAAAAAAAATTGGGTGAAGCATTTGAGAACGATGCTGTTCATATCCTGTTGGATTTAAGCGATCTCATGTATGTTTCCAGCTCCGGGCTGAGGGTTTTGCTTATGTACCTGAAAAGATCCATGGCCGAAGAACGGAAGTTCATTTTGTGCGGACTGCGCGAAAATATTCGTGAAATCTTTGATATTAGTGGATTTACAAGTATATTCGAGATTTATTCTACCCGCGGGGAAGCATTAAAGAAAATGTAACATGGTGAAATTTATACATTTCCGGAATCCGGTCTCGACTGAAATTGAGGAAACATTGAAAAACATTCCCAAATGCCCCGGCGTGTGCTTTTTTATTGACATCATCAATTCTACAGATATTAAATACAAGACCCGTTTATGGGAGTGGGGGAAGAAGCTTAACAATACATTTAATTTCATTTCATTCCTGAACGACCTGCCCGATAATGTCGTGAAAGGCATCGGGGATGAACTTATGCTCTATATTCCCGACAGCGACCTGAAAGCGAAAAGCGCATACAACAATTACCTGTCGCTCATTGAAGAGATATACGCAACGATCGATAACATCAAGAATTACCCCATACCCGATGTATTCCTTAGCTGTAAGGTGGGTATTCATTATTGTACGGAAGTATACAACATAACCTTTTTTGAAGGCGCCAACGATTATTACGGCCGCGATATTGACCTGGCTGCCCGTCTTATGTCCAAAGCAAAGGCCAACCGTATCGTACTGAGCGAACCCTTTCATGCCAAAATACAAAATGATCTGCTGGTCCATGATATTTCCAGGGAAGATACCTGTTTGAAGCATTTGTCCGGAAAATATATTGAAGACTTCAAGGGTGTGCCGCACCCTACGGAATACCGGATCATTGATGTTTAGTCAGGGTATGCCTGAACAAAGAAATGCCCGGCGGTGTTTTCAGAGGGAAGAAAGCGTTTACTCCGGATTGTATTCTTTAAAAACAGATCACACATGAAAACCACCGAGAATAAGATACGGGTAACAGCATGCCGGAAATCCCATTTCAATGCAGCCCATAGATTGCACAATTCCGGCTGGGGTACAGCAAAGAACAAAGAGATCTTTGGTGTATGCAACAACGATAATTTTCATGGGCACAATTACGACCTGATCGTCAGCGTGAGCGGTGAAATTGACCCTGGCAGCGGATATGTGATGGACATGAAGATCCTGCAAGACCTGGTCGATGCGTACATAATATCGAGGTTTGACCATAAGAACCTAAACCTTGATGTTGAGGATTTCAGGGACCTGAACCCAACTGCGGAAAACATTGCTGTGGTCATATGGAACATCCTCCGGGATGTGATCCCGGAAGACCTGGAATTAGCCATTACCTTATATGAAACCGAACGGAATTTTGTTGAATACAGCGGTCCGAATACCTGACAGCAAATGAAAAGAACAGCATGGATCATTGCAGCATTGGTGCTTGCAGCACTGCTCATTTATTTGGTCATTTCAAAGCCCGGACACAAGGGGACAAATTCCCGGACCAAAAAGACCGGAATGGAACCGCCCTTTTTGGTTGAAGCCAGGGTGCATGTCCTGGCATCGGATGCCAGGGATACGTTGTCGACGGTTTATGCCACGGTGGCTGATGATCCGTATGAGCGTGCCCGGGGACTTATGTACCGGTATCATTTGCCGGATTCCGTGGGTATGTATTTTATTTTTGAATCCATGGATCATCAATCCTTCTGGATGAAAAATACCCATATCCCCCTGGATATTATATTCGCAGATGATGCGCATCGCATTGTTTTCATCGAAGAATTTGCGGTTCCTTACACCGAAGATATGATCCCTTCCAGGAAGAGATCCCGGTTCGTACTGGAAGTCAATGCCGGTCACGTTCAGGAGCATGGCATTTCTGAGGGAGACTGCATTGCCGTTGAGCCGTTGCAGGAACCGGTCCGGATACGGCAGGTACAATGATGCCGGCATTCAGTACACATCTTTTATTATTTCCCGTTTTTTTTATTCCGTTTCCATGCCCCAATCCGGAAGTTGAATGCTTCCGGAACGGGATCATAACCATGGGTACCCCATGGATGGCATTTGGACAGCCGTTTTATGGAAAGCCAGGATCCTTTGAGGGGCCCGTGCTTTTGGAAAGCCTGGATGGCATATTCCGAACATGTGGGCAGATGCCGGCAGGAAGCGGGTGTAAGCGGAGAGATCGTGTAACGGTAAACGTAAATGATCAGAACAAAAGGAAAGGAAATCATTTTTTTCCACATATTCACTTTTCCCCTAAATATTTTTCAAGGATTGGCAGCAGCACTTCTTTTTCCGGGGGTTTGTATATGATATCGTCCAGTTCATTGAATAAACCTTTCTTTTCCGCCAATTGTTCATCATTATCTGCCATTCCGATAATTACCAAATGCGGGTTTTGCCTGCGCATGTTTTTCAGGAATCCATCCTTTTCTTTCCGCAATACGGAAAGGGATATAAGTATCATGGACAGTTCAGGGTTGCTTTTGCACAATTCATTGGCTTGCTGGCAGTCCCCGACATAATAAAGCCTGACCCTTGATTTCAGGATCTCTTCTATGAAAATATAATCCTGTATGATGTCTTCGACCAGGATAACCTGTTTGTCCTGCCAAACGTGTTTGTCATCATTTTTCTCACCGGTGCTGGCAATGCCGGGTATTTCAAAATAGAATGCAGAACCCTTTCCTGTTTCCGATTCAACCCATATGGTCCCTCCAAGCAGCTTGATCAGGCTATGGGTAATTGCCAGTCCCAGTCCGGTCCCTTCCTTTTTAATGTTCATAGGTTTGGGTTCCTGTATGAACCGGTCGAAGATCAACTTCTGGTATTTTTTCGATATACCCATGCCGGTATCGCGTACAAAGAATTCGATGGAATCTTTTTTGGTGAACCGGTATCCGTATTCAACATAGCCCTTGCTGGTAAATTTAAACGCATTGCCAATGAGGTTGGAGAAGATCTGTTTCAAGCGCGAGGGATCCGAATTGATCATACAGGGCGTGTCCTTGTCGGGAATGCTGAGCCTGAGCTCCAGATTTTCCCTGCCTTTCTTTTCTTTTTGGGAATTAAATACCATGTATAACTCATCCAGAAACAGGTTGAGTTCGAAATTGATCCTGAACAATTTGATGATGTTGGATTGGATGCGGGTGAATTCAAGGATGTCGTTGGTCAGGTTTAATAAGGCAAGGCTGTTGCTGTTGATGATGTTGATGAATTCCGCCCGTCGCTTTTGGCCGGGATCGGGTGATCGCAGCATGTTGGAAAAACTGATGATCGCTTTGATGGGGGTTTGTATTTCATGGGAAACGTTTGCCAGGAATACCGATTTGGATTTATCGGATTCTTCGGCTTTTTCTTTGGCTTTGATCAGTTCCTCGTCGTATTTTTTTCGCTGAATGGCATTGGCGATGATCTGTCCTGTGATCTCATATGCATTGATGAGCTCATCATCCCATGTAAAATCCTTTTTTGTCGTATCAAAACCATAAAATCCTGTAAGTGAACGTCCAATGAACATAGGGATCAGGATGGTTTTTTCAAAATGGATGTTTTTGAATTTTTTCTTCAGGGGCGTGCTCAGGTCTGAACCATCGATTTCGTCCTTTGTCATAATGATCTTTTCCCCGTTCTCCAGGAGTTTGTGTTTGCTGCTGAATGCTTTGACCGCTATTTCCGGCAGGGTTTCTTTTCTGGGTGCCAGTTTTTTCCTGCTCCATTCATGGGTTAGCTGGTATAGGCTGCTTTCGGGATTTATCTGGTATACATATCCACGCTCTGTGTGTGTGAATTTTGTAACGTCTTTCAGGGCAATTTCAATGCCCTGGTCAATTTCAATGTTATCCATGCGGATAAATTCCGAGGAAGTTTTGTTCACAAGCTCTATAAAACTCATCCGCTGCTTGAGTAGCTTTTCGGCATATTTTCTCTGGCTGATATCCCGGATGGCTGTTACCCATACATCCCGGCCTTTGTAACGGTATTTTTTCCACTGGACTTCCGCGGAAAATTTCTTTTTTTCTTTGGTAATGGCTGTTATTTCCAGGGGCTTTTCCTGGTCTTTCTGATAGAAATCTTCCCGTTTGACCCGCAGGTCTGTGACAAATAAATCCAGGATATCCATCCTTGTGAATTCATGTATGTTGTAGCCGAACATTTCCACTGCTGCCTGGTTTGCTTCCAGGCAACAATTGCTTTCCGAAATGATGATCCCTTCAAAGGCAGCCTTGGAAAGCGCACTATGGCGTTCCTGGCTTTCGATGAGGGCGATCTCAACCTGTTTCCTTTCTTCGATCTCATTGGTAAGCCTCCGGGTCCTTTCCATGACTTTCCCTTCCAGGTCAAGGTTCAGCTGCTGAAGTTCCCTGATCATATTTTTTCTTTCGGTAATGTCTTTGATGATGCCTACGATCAAGTCGGGATTCCCTTCCTGATTCCTGATCACGCTCATGGATATCTCTGTGAAGATTTCGCTTCCGTTTTCGTCAAGAAGTTTATATTCGATGTTTTTCAGGAAATCCTTTTTCTTGACCTGCTCATAATCCTTTTTCAATTGATCCCGTTGATCATCACTGACCACTGCGAGCAAGGTCTTTCCAAAGGGGTCGTCAATCCTGGTACGGTTGAAAAGGTCCATGCCCGCCTGATTGTATTTAATGATTTCATTGTCCAGGTTTGTAACAATGATCGGATCGGGTGAAGATTGGAGGATCCGTTCGATGGTTTGCTGGTTTCTTCTCAGCTCATTTTCCGTGTTCTTTTGGGTGCTGATGTTCACCATAACGCCCCGTATGCCCACCGGTTTATCGTTTTTATAAATGGTCGAGGCATACATGAGGGCAGGAAATGTTTTCCCCTTCTTGGTCCGGACGCGTATTTCCATTTCCTCGTTAAAATCCTTTGTACCGGCATCGTTCAGGAGCTTGTCTATTTGTTCCATGGAATTTAATTCCGGAAGGATCAGCCTGTGAATGGTAAGCCCTGCATCCAGATCATTTTCACTATATTTCAACATTTCAAGCGCCTGCTTGTTGATGAAAATGAGCCGGCCTTCCAGGTCGGCTTCAAAAACGATCTCCGGCAATAATTCCGCCAGTTCCTTAAATCTTTTCTCTGTTTCCCTGACCTTGCGGTTCAGCAGTATGGTGTTGCCCGTTTCCCGGATGATCCTGACCAGATGTTTCTGGTCGATGGGCTTGAGCAAATATCCGGATACCCCCAGTTCGATCGATTTTATGAAATAATCCGTTTCCTGGTGGCCCGATACAAGGATGACTTTGATGGACTCATCAATTTTCTTGAGTTCCTGGATCATCTCCAGGCCATCCATCCTGGGCATTTTAATGTCGCTGATGATCAGGTCGGGTTTATGGCTTTTGAATATTTCAATCCCGTCGATGCCATCTTCCGCTGTATAAACGGTCGAAACGATTCTCTTCAAAAATTTTGAGTACAGGATCCTCGACATGCTGTCGTCTTCCACCAACAATACGGATATTTCCAGTTTTTCCATGGTCATCATTCCTTCAGGAGATAGAACAAAGATAACAATTATGCATTTCCGGGAGGGTGGTATTCTTAAAGGATTATTTATCTTGCGTGGAGATTTGAAATTAGAGAAATTATGTTAATTTTACGATACGAAAGGTTCAATACTTTTTATAACCCCGGACTTATGGAAAAAATCAAGATTCTTATTGTTGAAGATCATGGTGTTGTGATCAAAGGCATCAAAGCGCTTCTGGAACCTAATGAAGAACTTGAGATCGTTGGATATGCACTGGATGCAAAAGAGGCTGAGCGCAAGATCGAAAATCTCCGTCCCGAGGTCATTATTATGGACATCAACCTTCCGGAAGTTTCCGGAATTGAGTTGACACGTACCATAAGCGAAAAATACCCGGATGTTCGCGTGGTTTATTATACTTCACATGTGGATGAGGAATTGATCACCGAGGGTTTTGAAGCCGGCGCCTATGGGTATGTTCCTAAAAATTTCAGCACGGAAGATTTGATTGAGGCCATTCATATGGTACACAGCGGGCAGAAATACATGAAAGGGATCGTCTCTGAAAAATTCCTGAGCAATTATTTAAAATCAGAGAAAGAAAAAAAGTTGCGTCAGGATGTGCCCCTGTCAGAACGTGAGCTGGAAGTGTTAAAATACATAAGCCAGGGTCACAGCAACAAGCAAATTGCAGACAAATTGTTCATCAGCATCCGGACCGTGGAAACGCATAAGCACAATCTGATGAAGAAGCTGAATATATTCAGTACGGCCGAACTGGTGATATATGCCATCCAAAACGGAATCATCAAGATATAGTATGATCTCCTCATGACCCTAAGTGTTATTACGTAGCTCCCTTACGTGATCGGGGTGCATTTATTTCTGTATTTTCCCCAATTGACGGGCCTTCCCTTAAGGACTATTTTTGTTGCTGGATCGTAATTTAATAAGATTTGGGTTTTGCATTCCGGAAGACCAAAACAGCAGATCGGTTTCCGGAATGTTTTTTCAGAGCGTAATACAATAATCATATAAGGAGCGCACATTTTTTTTTAACTTTAGTCAAGAAGCCTTTTATGAGAGAGCAACCAACCGGTTGCTCTTTTTTTTACCCCTTAAGGAATGTTCCGGTATGCGATTGCTTGCAGTTCATTATATCCTCAGGCGTACCTTCGGCCACAACATGACCCCCTTTTTCACCTCCTTCCGGGCCAAGATCAATAACCCAGTCGGCGGATCTGATCACATCCGGATTGTGCTCAATGACAAGTATGCTGTGTCCTTTTTCGATCAGGGCATTGAGGGCGGTCAGCAAATTACGGATGTCGTGGAAATGCAATCCCGTGGTGGGTTCATCGAAAATGAACAGGGTAGGGGTTTCATGTTCTCCCCTGGCAAGGAAATAGGCCAGCTTTATCCGCTGGGCTTCGCCTCCGCTGAGGGTGCTGGAGGACTGCCCCAGGTGCAGGTAACCCAGTCCCACATCCTGCAAAGGTTTTAGTTTACCGAATATCCTTTTTTCCGGTCCTCCAGGGGCATCCTGTGCGCCAAAAAAATCCAGGGCTTCGTTTATGGTCATTTCCAGAATATTTGAAATATCTTTGCCTTTGAATTTGATGTCCAGGACCTCCTCTTTAAAGCGCTTACCCCTGCATGCTTCACAGGTCAGGTAAATATCGGCCATAAACTGCATTTCTATTTTTACGATGCCCTCTCCTTCGCATTCTTCACAACGTCCTCCGGGAATGTTGAAGGAAAAAAAGCCCGGCTTATATCCCCTGATTTTTGATAATTTCTGGCTGGCAAAGACCGCACGGATATCATCATAGGCTTTTAAATACGTGGCGGGGTTCGACCTGGATGAACGGCCTATTGGATTCTGGTCTACCATTTCAACATTCCCAATGCGGTCTATGTCTCCGGATATCCTGTTGTATTTCCCGGATTTTCCGCCATACCCTCCGTGCATCTTTTTCAGGACCGGGAACAGCACATCACCTACGAGGGAGGATTTGCCCGAACCGCTCACTCCTGTGACAACCGTTAATGTATGGAGGGGGAAGGATACATCCGTGAATTTTAAATTGTTTTCATGAACGCCGTGAAGCCGTATAAATTCTTTCCAGGGCCGTCTTTTTTCAGGGAGTGGGATGTTCATGCTGTGATAGATGTACCGGGAGGTAAGACTGCGTTTTGCGTTCTTTAGTCCGGACAGCCCGCCCTGGTAGATCAGTTCTCCGCCCTGATGGCCTGCCAGGGGCCCAAGGTCCACAATATAATCCGAAGCTTCAATGATCTCCCGGTCGTGTTCCACAACAATAACCGTATTGCCGAGATCACGCAATTGCTTCAATACGCTGATCAGGCGATGGGTATCCCTCGGATGCAACCCTATGCTGGGTTCATCCAGGATGTACATGGATCCCACGAGGCTGCTTCCCAGTGAAGTGGCCAGGTTGATCCGTTGCGATTCCCCGCCGGACAGGGTGGATGATAAGCGGTTTAGGTTCAGGTAGCCCAACCCGACATCCAACAGGAATTGAAGGCGGTTCGTGATTTCAATCAGCAGGCGGCTGGCTATTTTGGCTTGTTCCTGCGTGGGTTCGAGGCTCCTGAAAAATTCCAGCAGTTTGGAAACAGGCATCAGCACCAGTTCACTGATGCTCTTGCCCCCTGTTTTCACGAAATTTGCATCTTTTCTCAGCCGGGTGCCGTTGCATTCAGGACATACGGTTTTCCCGCGGTACCTGGAAAGCATAACGCGGTACTGTATTTTATAGGTTTGTTCTTCAACATACCGGAAAAAATCGTTAATTCCTTTAAAATGCGTGTTGCCTTCCCAAAGCAGTTTCTTTTGCCCGGCAGACAGTTCGAAATAGGGTTTGTGGATGGGAAAGCCGGATTTGCCGGCATTCATGATCAGTTGTTCTTTCCATTCCCCCATTTTTTCCCCTTTCCAGCAGGCCACGGCCCCCTCGTACACGGATAGGCTTTTGTCGGGGATCACCAGATCCTCATCGATGCCGATGATGCTGCCGAATCCTTCACAGGTTTTACAGGCACCATAAGGATTGTTAAAGGCAAACAGGTTTACGGCCGGTTCTTCGAACTCCATGCCATCAAGTTCAAACTTATTGGAAAACTCTGTGACATCATGCCCGTTGCCGGTCAGCACCTCCACACGGCATATCCCATTGCCTTCATAAAAAGCTGTCTGAACGGAATCTGCGATGCGTGGCCTAAGGCCGGGTTCGTTGCTTGTTACGATCCGGTCGACAACGATGGTATAATTGCCATCGCTGCGGAGTTGGTCCGGCTTTTCAAGCGCATCGCTTATGCGGACCACCTTTTCATTGCAGGATATCCGGGAAAATCCCTGTTGGCTCAATACCATCAGGTGCTCCTCAATGCTCCGGTCCCCGGATAATGCCAGCGGAGCGGTGATCATGACCTTCTTCCCCTGTGGCATCTGAAGAACATGATCCGTAACATCGTCCACCGAATGCCTTTTAACTTCTTTTCCTGAAACCGGGGAGTATGTTATGCCAATCCTGGAGAATAACAATTTAATGTATTCATATATTTCGGTAGATGTACCCACCGTGGAACGTGGATTGCGGGTATTAACTTTCTGTTCGATCGCAATGGCAGGGGAAACCCCTGTGATGTAGTCCACATCCGGTTTGCTCATCCTTCCCAGGAACTGCCGTGCATAGGCGCTGAGACTTTCCACATAACGCCGCTGCCCATCGGCATACAGCGTGTCGAAGGCCAGTGATGATTTGCCTGATCCGGAAAGCCCAGTAATTACCGTAAATTTATTACGGGGGATGGAAACATCAATGTTTTTTAGGTTGTGTAAGCGGGCGCCTTTGATCTGTATGAAATCTATGTTGTTCATCCGGAATTCGCTGCATTTGGGTGTCATTTCTGGAACGGTATTTGCAAAATTATTTAAAAAATTTGCATTTATTGAATATTTGATTATATTTGCGAAAGATTTGCATCAAACGTAGAAACATTACAGGCAGATCCATCGTTTAAACATAACTCACCTTAAACAACAGGAGGAAACGTATCGAAAGAATATTTACCTTTTTTTAACATCAGAAAATAAAAAAAGGGAGGCCTATGAAATCGGCTAAAATTAGCGATAAGGAGCTAATTGTTAAATATTTGGAAGGTAACGAGTCCAGCCTGGAAGCCATAATCAACCGTCACAAAAACAGGGTTTACGCTTATATACTCATGGTTGTTAAGGACAAGCAACTGGCGGATGATATTTTCCAGGACACCTTTATTAAAGTCATCAATACCATCAGGGCCGGATCGTATAAAGAAGAGGGGAAATTTATCCAGTGGGTTATGCGCATAGCCCATAACCTGATCATAGATTTTTTCCGGAAGTCAAAACGCATACCGGTGGTTGATAACGACAGCGATGAATTTGATATTTTTGATACCATCAGGTTCACCGATGATTCCATTGAGGACAGGTTGGTCCGGGAACAGATACATCAGGATATACGGGGGCTGATTGAGTACCTGCCGCCTGAGCAAAAGGAAGTTTTGTTTATGCGCCATTACTCCGATATGAGTTTTAAGGATATAGCAGAGCAAACGAACGTGAGCATCAACACTGCCCTCGGGCGGATGCGTTATGCCCTGATCAACCTGAGAAAACTGGTTAAGGAAAAGGATGTGATCCTTTCTGCCTGATTTTTTCAGACAGAATATAATAAGTTGTCGTTTGGGTTCGTTGTATGCTTATAAAATGATTGATAACCAAACGGCAGGCTATGAAAAAAACCCATACCCTTACAGAGATTTTCAACAATACAACGGCGGAAGAAGGGAACGATGCGAAGCTGCCTTCTCCGAGCAAGTCGGTTGTAAGGAATATCATGAACTATTCCAGTGCTTTGATGATATATCAGAGCAAATACAGCGGCATCATGATGAAATTTGTTCTCAATTAGGTTAATAATTATTGGTGACCCCGTCCCCCCGGACGGGGTTTTTTTTAAATCAAATTTCCCTTGACAAGGAAGGAGCGCTATGATTTTGTTATCCAGTATTTTATGGATAATAATCCCGCGGCAGACACGGAACTGGTTTACAGAAACCCGTATGAATTGCTGGTCGCTGTTATTTTGTCGGCACAATGTACCGACAAAAGGGTAAATATGATCACTTCTTCTTTCTTTCTGCGTTTCCCGGATGCCCGTTCGCTTGCTGTCGCCCGGACCGGGGAGGTTTACGAACTTATCAAAAGTTGTTCCTATCCAAACAACAAGACAAAGAACCTGATCGGCATGGCCCGGACCTTAACGGAAGATTTCAACGGCCGGGTTCCTTCCGGCATTCAGGAGCTTCAGACACTGCCCGGTGTGGGCAGAAAGACCGCCAATGTGATGGCTTCGGTAGTGTTTAACAAGCCCGCAATGGCGGTGGATACACATGTTTTCAGGGTGGCTGCGCGCATTGGCCTGACCTGTAATGCAAAGACACCTCTGGAAGCTGAAAGGCAACTCGTACGCTATATACCGGAAAACTTGATATCCAAAGCGCATCACTGGTTTATCCTCCATGGACGGTACGTTTGTACTGCCAGAAAGCCCGTGTGCGGATCCTGTGGATTACGCAGTCATTGCAGCCATTACCGGAAATTTAAAAACCAATAAGGGGGAACGTTTGTTAATAAAACGTATTAATAATAAGGTGAATGGTTTTTTAATTCGTTAAATTTGTGATGCCATTGCAGGAGGAATTATGACAACATTGAAAAGAGGGGATACCGCTCCCGGTTTTACAGCCTTTGATCAGCATAAGAACAGGATATCCCTTGGTGATTTCAGAGGCAATAAAGTTATTTTGTATTTTTATCCAAAGGATGATACCCCGGGATGTACGGCAGAAGCCTGTAATCTCAGGGATAATGAAGCAAAGCTCATGGAGAAAGGGTTTCAGGTCATCGGAGTTAGCGCAGATGATGAAGCATCCCATAAAAAGTTCTCGGAAAAGTTTGACCTTGCGTTTCCACTGATCCCGGACGTGGATAAAGAAATAATCAATGCATACGGAGTATGGGGCCCCAAAAAATTCATGGGTAAAACATACAGCGGCATAAACCGTACTACCTTTGTGATCGATGAGGCGGGGAAAATAGACAGGATCTTCGAAAAAGTCCGGACCGGGGAGCATGCCGAACAGATCCTGAGGGAATATGCATAAGGCCCGGAATCATTTATATCATTATTAATCCGACAGATTGTATGGCAAAAACAGAAAAAAGCGCAGACGATAAGGTTCGTCAGGAAAAATTAAAAGCATTGAACCTGACGCTGGGGAATATAGAAAAGAATTATGGTAAGGGTACGATCATGAAACTGGGTGACCAGGCCATCGAAGATGTCCCTTCTGTTTCCACTGGTTCGTTGGGACTGGATCATGCATTGGGCATACATGGATTGCCCCGGGGGCGGGTAACAGAAATATATGGTCCGGAATCTTCCGGAAAAACCACACTTGCCCTTCACGCTGTGGCTGAAGCACAACGGGCCGGAGGAATCGCGGCCTTTATAGATGCCGAACATGCGTTTGACCGGTTTTATGCCAAAAAACTGGGTGTGGATATCGATAATCTCCTGGTTTCACAGCCTGACAACGGCGAACAGGCCCTGGAGATCGTTGACAACCTGGTACGTTCCGGCGCCATTGATATCATCGTGATAGATTCCGTTGCCGCCCTTACACCCAGAAGTGAAATTGAGGGTGAGATGGGAGATTCGAAAATGGGATTGCAGGCCAGGCTTATGTCTCAGGCACTCCGGAAGTTGACTGCCAACATTAGTAAGACAGGTACTTCCTGTGTTTTTATCAACCAGCTCAGGGAAAAAATTGGTGTGATGTTCGGCAATCCGGAAACGACCACAGGTGGGAATGCCTTAAAGTTCTATGCATCGGTGCGGCTTGATATCCGGCGGATAAACCAGATAAAAGAAGGGGATGAGATGGTGGGAAGCCGCGTCCGGGTGAAAGTGGTTAAGAATAAGGTAGCTCCGCCCTTCCGTAAGGCCGAATTTGATGTTTTGTACGGGGAAGGCATTTCAAAAATGGGCGAGATCGTGGATATGGGCGTGGATCACGGGATCATAAAAAAAAGCGGATCCTGGTTTAGTTATGGGGATACGAAGCTTGGACAGGGAAGGGACGCTGTGAAGAAACTCCTGAAGGATAACCCGGAACTTTCGGAAGAGCTGGAAGGGAAGATCAATGAAAAACTCCGGAAAGTCCCTGAAGAATAACAACCTGCTTTATGACTTTTCCAAAGAGGATGAAATGTTACCGATGGATACCGGTGTGTATCCTGATCATGTTGTATATTTCCGCATGCAGTGATGGAAGTGATCCCGGCAGTTCAGAAGAAAGTACCGCTCCCCGGCCCGGGGATCCGGTCCGGCAGATCACGGAAGAAATCCGGGGGGATTCAGCCAATGCCGCGTTATACAATGAGCGTGCCGGTATATATATCCGTGAGGGGAAGTTGAATTCTGCCCTCAACGACCTGAACCGGGCCATAAAATTATCTCCCGGGGATCCGGAACTGTACATGACCTTATCGGATGTATACATCGCCCGCGGTGATGTGCGAAGGTGCAGGGAAGCCCTGAAAAAAGCGATCAGCCTGGATCCGGGTAATCAAAGTGCATACCTGAAAATGGCTGAGCTTACCCTTTTGCTCAGGGAATACAACAACACGTTCAAATATGTGGGGGAAGCGCTGGATCTGGAGGCATACAATCCTGTAGCCTACTATATTAAAGGCTTTGCTTATATGGAGACCGGTGATACCAACCGTGCGGTTGAGAATTTTATGATCGCGGCCGACCAGGATCAGGAGTACTATGATGCGTTCATGCAGCTGGGAACCTTGTTTTCCCTGAAAAAAGATCCCAAGGCGATAGATTATTATAAAAATGCCATCGAAGCAGCACCGGATAATACGGAAGCCCACTATGCACTGGCGATGTTTTACCAGGAAACCGGTGCGCTTGAACCGGCCACAAGAGCCTATGAAAGGTTGTTGGATATTGACCCCCGTAACAAGTATGCTTTGTATAACCTGGGATTCATCAACCTGGTATATTTTGATGATTTCGAATCTGCTGCAGCCTATTTCAGCCAGGCCCTGGAAATTGATCCGGAATATGCCGATGCTTATTATAACCGGGGGTATAGTTATGAGTTGAGGGGTTTGGTCAATGAAGCCCGCCGGGATTATCAAAAGGCATTGGAAGTCAACCCAAACCACGAATTATCCGTCCGTGGCCTGAACCGGTTAGACCTGATGGCAAAATAGAAATGTTATGGATATCGTATATCTGTTTCTTATCGGATTGGTAACGGGTTGGCTGGCAGGGGTCGTTACCAGGGGTAAGGGATTTGGTTTTGCAGGCAATATTATCATAGGCGTGGTCGGGGCTATGCTTGGTAAATGGCTGATGCTGGAGATCCCTGATTTTAACATGGCCAGGAATACATTTAATTTGGTGATCACCGGGGTGGGTGGGTCTGTTATTTTACTCTTCTTTATGGGTGTGCTGAAGATCCTTTTTAGCCCAAAAAAATAACATTGCCCAGTTGAAATACAAGGAAAGAAGTGATCCAGGCCAGTGCGGTTGTGTAAAGCGCCAGAAAGAGCGCCCATTTCCAGGTTCCGGTTTCTTTCCGTACTGCTGTCAGAACTGCAATGCAAGGCAGATATAGCAGGATGAATACCATGAAGGACAGGGCAACCACTTTATTATATCCGGGTTTTTTCCCGTATGCTTTTTGCCTGTATTCTTTCTCTAATTTTTGCGGTAATGCGTCAAATTCTTCTCCGGATTCGGTTTGGTACAACACCCCCATGGTACTGACAACTACTTCCTTTGCGGCAATGCCGGCTATTAAGCTGACCCCCATTTTCCAGTCGAAACCCAGGGGGTGAATGACCGGGGCAATGAATTTCCCCATCCGGCCAATGAAGGATTTTTCCTGAAGCCGGCTGGCCTTTTCCCTTTCCAGTTCTTTTAAGATCCGTGTCTTTTCCGTGCGAAGTTCCCTTTTGTTGTTGGCAGCGGCCAGGGAAATCTGTCGGTCATATTGCTCCATGGTATGTTCGATCCTTTGGTCATATTCGCCGGTCAGCCCTTCATTGCGTGGGAAATACCCCAGGGCCCAAATGATGATGGAAGCAAGAAGAATGATCCCCCCCATTTTTTTGAGATATTGTGAACCACGGAACCATGTATGCCTCAGGGTCGATTTCACGGTTGGCGTCCTGTAGGGTGGGAGTTCCATTACGAAAGGCATTTCATTGGCTTTAAAAAGGGTTTTTTTAAGGACCAGTGCAACGATGGCTGCCATGAAGATGCCAAACAGATAGATGCCAAACAGGATGAGTCCCCGGTATTCTTTAAAAAAGGCACTGATGAGCAGGACATATACCGGATACCGGGCACTGCAGGACATGAAGGGATTGATCAGAATTGTTACGAACCGGTCGTTACGGCTTTCGATGGTACGTGTTGCGAGTATGGCCGGCACATTGCATCCGAATCCCATGAGCAGGGGAATGAAGGATTTGCCGTGCAGTCCCACCTTATGCATCAGTTTGTCCAGTATGAAAGCAACCCTGGCCATATAGCCGGTATCCTCCATGAGGGCGATGAATAAGAAGAGGATCAGGATATTCGGAAGGAAAATAATCACGCCGCCCACCCCGCCAATAATGCCGTCGACGATCAATGCCTTGAACAGGTTGTCGGGGAGCACACCGGAAACAAAGGACCCAAGAATGGCGATCGATTTCTCCAGCCAGATCATTGGATACTGTCCCAGGAAAAATGTAGCCTCAAACATGAACCACATGAAGAAAATAAAGATCGGATAACTCAGGTACCTGCTTGTAAGGATATGGTCAAGCTTCTTTGTCCCGGTCTTAAAACCCCGTGAAGCCGGGGTATATGTCTCTTTCAGCGCCCCTGCAATGAAACCGTATTTTGCATCGGTGACCAGTGTAGCGGAATCTTCCCCGTACTGATCCTCCAGCTTTTTGATCTCCCGGTCCACGGTTTTCCTGATCTCTCCGTAATTTTCCAATTTGGATAACGTAAAATCCGTGGATTTATCTTTTTCAAAAAGCTTGATCGAATAATACCTGGAAGACAACTTGTCTGTAAAGGACCGGTTCACCCAGATAAGATCCTGTATTTTTTTTAAAGACCTTTCCAGGTCATTGCCATAGTTGATATGTACATGCCTTACATCAGGGTCGCGGTCTTCAAAAATATCGATGACTTTCTGGAACAGCTCCCGGAAACCCTTTTTCTTTGAGCTGACGGTGGGCATCAGAGGTATGCCGATCATTTTTCCCAGCGCCACGTAATCAAACTGATCTCCTTTCTTTTCCAATTCGTCATACATATTCAGCGCTCCGACCACTTTGATATCCATATCGATCAATTGGGTGGTCAGATAAAGGTTCCTTTCCAGGTTGGAAGCATCGATCACATTGATCACAACATCCGGAAGAGAGCTGAAAATATGCTTTCTGACAAACAATTCTTCAGGAGAATAATCGGTCAGCGAATACGTTCCCGGCAGGTCCGTGATGTTAAAAGTGTACCCGCTTTGTTTGAAGCGTGCTTTCACTGCATCAACGGTGACCCCCCCATAGTTGCCCACATGTTCCCTGGACCGTGAAACGGAATTGAAAAGCGTGGTTTTCCCTGAGTTTGGATTCCCTACAAGGGCAACATCAATGGTTTTGCCCTTTTCTTTTGCCTTTTTTCTGAGTGTGCCCGTGCTTAAAAAACCGTTGAAAAAACGTTTGCTTTCCTGATGGTTGAGGTCCTGAGGCGTGACTACCTCGATCAGACCCGCTTCGCTTCTTCGAAGCGTAACCTCATAATCCATGATCTTGTACTCTACGGGATCCCGGAGGGGGGCAGCCTTTTCCACGGTGACTTCTTTGCCTTTGATGAAGCCCATTTCAATAATACGCCTGCGAAAAGCACCCCGGCCTTTGACCTTGGTGATGATCCCTTTTTCTCCCTCTTGCAGTTCCCGAAGGGTTGTCATTTGTTGTTATTTAGATCAAATAAAAGCATTGCAAAGGTATTGAATCTTTGCGAACAAGGAAGGGGATCAATGGGAAAATTTTGTCTTAGAAACGTTAACTGACAGCAATCCACGGCAAACAATTCATCATGCGGATATGCTGTACAACATCATTTTCGGGACATTCTTCAAATACGGCCGGATGATTCAGTGACCGGTACCGGGATCTTCTTCAATGTAAAAATCCTTGTATAACAGGTAATGTATGTTTTTCAGGATCCGGATAAGCTTAAAGCCCCAATGGCTTTTAAAGAGCATTTTAACGATATGTACGGCGTTTTTCTGGATTTCGATAGAATCCCTTTGGTACAGCATGACAAAATCCTTCATGTCCTGGTAAACATCCGTCAGGTATTCGGCGATGCTGCCTTTGGTGATCTCGCTGTCGATAAAAAAAGATTCGTTGATGTACCAGAATTCGTCTTCCGCACCAAAAATTTGCCGCAGCTCATTGAAGATTATCTCCCAATTCTCCTCAGTGACATACCTTTCCCCGGCCTCAGGGAATTCTGTTGTGATTTCAGGGAGCAGGTTACCTTTCAGATACAATAAGGGGGCAATGTTGTTGACGTAATGGATGATCTCCTCCCGTTTATAGGTATGGGCTTTTTCGATAAAAAGGCAATAATCGTTGGCTACCGTCAAAAATTCAATAACGCTTTTCTGGTAAACTGCATGAGGTTGCTGGGTATTGTCCATATTTTCTACGCATTTATGCAAATTTCATGATTTTTCTGCGAATGTAATCCAATATTTTTTCTACCGGAAAGGGATGCGGGCATCTTTTTTTCGTTTTTTCCCCGGCATTTCTTTTGGAGCGTGCACCAGGTGGTTGACAGGCACTGCTCAGGCCTATACCATCAACAGTCCTCTATGGCAATCGTTTTCCCGCGCTTCCAGTGAATGATCAATGTGGAACATGCGTGTTGATATTCATACAAACCAATAAAGTTACAAATGTCAACATAAAATAACATTTGCATATACAAAATAATAAGCTTGATTATAAACCTTGATTATGAGCCCACTAATTACAAAATCCACAAATGTAAACATATGACGATAATCCAGCAAAATGTTTACCTTTGTGAATATACCGGATAACCGCTGATATTTATCAAAAAATCTAACTATTCAAATCATATCCAGGGTATTTGGTGTTTTATATAAACCAAAAGATGAAGTGATAGGGGAATGGCATGCCTCTACAAACCCTTTATAAATGTGGATATTGTAAGAAAATTAACAATATACAAATGTAAATTATTTTCACAGAAATGTGTTGGGCTTATGTTATGAATGTAAACTAATATTTTTGTACATTTGTAAATTATTCAGCGGTATATGATTGACCGGATTGAAAAGATATTGCGAAATAAGGGATTATCCCACTCCCACTTCGCGGATGAGATCGGCGTACAGCGTTCGAGCGTATCACACGTCATGTCAGGGCGCAACAAGCCCAGCCTCGATTTTGTGCGGAAAATCCTGAACCGTTATCCTGAAGTCAATGCCCAGTGGCTGGTCACAGGAAAAGAAAATGCGCAGACAAATCCTACCCTTTTTGAAGACCAAAGCAAAGGGCGAAGAGAGGAAACCCACCATGAACAAACGAAAGGCAGTGGGCTGGAACATACCGCGGCGCGTCAGGAAGAAAAAGATGAAAACGGCGATTCATCCCATAAAAAACCGGTCAGGATCATTATGTTTTATGCGGACCATTCTTTTGAAGAATACTTTCCCGGGGATTAATACCTTTCCACCCGGCTAAAGAAGAAATCGCTTTCTATGATGGCATTTTCATCGCTGTCGGAGCCGTGAACGGCATTTTCCTGTATATTCCCGGCATATCGATGACGAATGGTACCTTTTTCCGCTTTTGACGGATCCGTTGCTCCTATGAGCTCTCTGTATGCCTCAACGGCATTTTCCTTTTCCAGAATGGCCGCAACAATAGGACCGGACGACATGAATTCCACCAGGTCTTTATAGAATGGGCGCGCTTTGTGCACTTCATAAAATTTTTGTGCCTGTTCTTTTGACAGTTTCATGAATTTCATGGCCTGTATGCGAAAGCCGGCCTGGTTTATCATTGCCAAAATAGGACCCGCATAGCCGTTTTTTACTGCGGTTGGCTTGATCATTGTCAGGGTGATGTTGCCGTTCATAGTCATTTGTATTTATGGTTGGCTGCAAAAATAATGATAAATGGGAACCGTTAAAGAGATACGTCAGGAATTTCATAACTTTGGCCCTAAAATTCAGACATTGAAGATATCTGAGGACATCATAAAACGCATCCACGGCCGGGAAAGGATCGTGATCACATCGCATCATAACCCGGATGGTGATGCCATTGGGTCGGTCCTGGCCATGCACCTTTATCTGAAAAAGCTTGGGCATACGCCTGTAATGATCGTGCCAAGCCCTTATCCGGATTTTCTGAAATGGCTTCCTGACAATCATTTGATCAATGTATACCAGCACAGCAAGGAACGTTGTGATGAAGAAATAAGAAACGCGGATATTATCTTTTGTCTGGATTATAACGCACTTAACCGGGCCGGGCAGATGGAGGATCCGATCCGTGGATCTACGGCTTTCCGCATATTGATCGATCATCATCCCGATCCCGATACCGGGCATTTTGACCTGATTTGCTCGGAAACGGAAACGTCTTCTACCGCAGAACTGGTGTATGATTTTATTCTGGCTAATGGCGACAGGGATAAAATAGATAAGGATATTGCCGGATGTATATACACCGGTATAATGACCGATACGGGTTCTTTCAGTTATGCCTGCAATCATGCAAAAACGTATATCGTTGTGGCCAATCTTTTCGAGACGGGTATCGACGGGGAACGCATTCACCGGAAGGTTTACGATACATTTTCCGAGGACCGTCTGCGTTTGCTGGGCTATTGCCTGAGCGAAAAGCTCGTTGTACTCAAAGAATATGGCACGGCATATATTACGTTATCTTCGGAAGAATTAAAACGTTTTCGCTTCAGGACCGGCGATACGGAAGGCATCGTTAATTATGCCCTGTCCATCAAAGGCATTAATCTCGCTGTTATGTTCACGGAAAAAAAGGATAAGATCCGTTTGTCTTTCCGGTCTAAGGGGGACTTCCGGGTGAATGTGTTTTCCCGGGACCATTTTGATGGTGGCGGTCACAGGAATGCTGCCGGCGGAGACAGCAACCTGTCCATGGAGCAATCTGTGGAACGGTTCCGCGAATTGCTTCCCAAATACAGAAATGAATTGCTTAAAGAAGACTGATCATGTTTCGGATGACGGTAATGAATAATGTTCTTGTTTTCTGCTTCACTGCATGTGTGGTGATACTAACGGCCGGATGTGGCGGCGGAGCGGAGCAAAAGGAACGGAAGCTCAAAGAATCTGACCTTAAAGAACCGTTTATTGAAGCGAACAGGCGTGTGGTAAAAACGGAAACCCAGCATATAAATGATTTTCTGAAGCGGTATCGGTGGCCGGTGAAGGAAACCGGCAGCGGATTGAAGTATTATATCTATCATCACGGCAAGGGCAAAAAGGCACAGCCTGACGATGTCGCCGAAGTGAACCGTTCTGTGAAACTCATTACCGGTGATTTGGTGTATTCTTCGGAAAAGAGCGGTCCTTTGGTTTTTACCATTGGAAAAGGACAGGTGGTTCGTGGTCTGGAAGAAGGAATTTTATTGCTCAGGGTTGGGGATAAAGCGAAATTTATCATACCTTCGCATTTGGGATACGGGTTGCTGGGCGACCAGGATAAGATCCCTCCCAAAGCCACCCTGATCTATGATGTTGAATTGATCAACCTTAAGTAGTTCTCAACAATATGAATACAAACCATAAAAAATTTGTCATGAAACGAAATTTCATTAACCCGATCCTTTTTTCTTTGATCGTAGTATTTGCTTTTTCCTGTGGGGATGGGCGGTTTTCCGGATATGAGGAAACTTCTACGGGGCTCTATTATAAGTTTTATAAAAAGGGCAACGATACTGCATTGGCGCAGGAAGGGGATATCATGAACCTGCATATGGTATACAGTCTGAACGATTCTGTATTGTTTGACAGCAGGGAAGTGCCACAGGAAGTGGAATTAACCATAGGAAAGCCACAATTCCAGGGGGATATTTTTGAAGGGCTCAAAATGCTGGGTGCAGGCGATAGCGCTGCTTTTCTTGTGAGTGCAGACTCTTTTTTCCTGGTAACGGCACAGGCGCCGGAACTCCCTGCATTTGTCGACAGCGGCAGTTATTTGCGGTTTGACATAGGCGTAAAGGAAGTTATGTCCAGACAGGAAAAGGCGATGATGGACCAAAAACAACTGGAGGAAAGAAAAAAACTGGAACCCCAGGAATTGAATCTTTTTTTGGAACAAAACAATATTGATGCAGAAGCAAAGACGGAAGGCATTTATTTCATCAGGAAAAAAGCCGGTAGCGGGCCCAATCCAAAAGAGGGCGAATATGTCAGCTTACACATGTCTGTATATTTGGTCGATAGCACAAAATTGTTTTCTACGCATGACCGTGGCGAGACCATTGAATATGAATACGGACAAAAATTTGATACAAAAGGCCTTGAGGTGGGCATCGGTATGATGAGAAAAGGGGGGGGAGCTACACTTGTCGTACCTTCTGACATGGGGTTCGGTGCCCAGCAGCGGGGACAGCAGATCGCACCCTACACCACCCTGATATATGATGTGGAGGTGGTTGATATTCGAAGTAAGGCGGAATATGAGGCAGAGCAAGCCAAACGAAGGGAAGCGCGCGAGGCGGAAGAAACGCGTAAGAAAAATCAGGAAATGATCCATCTTCAAAATTATCTTGAAGAACAAAATATTACGGAGAAACCTGCGCCCAGCGGGCTTATTTTTGTACGGCATGAAGAAGGCGACGGAGAAAAGGCGGTACCGGGGAAAAAGGTGAAGGTACATTATACCGGTAAGCTGATCGACGGAACCATTTTTGATTCATCGGTAGAGCGGGAACAACCTTTTGAGTTTACGCTGGGCCGGGGAGAAGTGATCCGTGGTTGGGATGAAGGTATTGCCAGGATGAAGGAAGGCGGCAAAGCCACCCTTATCATTCCTTCTTCCCTTGGATATGGGGAGCGGGGTGCCGGCAATACCATACCCCCTTATTCAACCTTGGTATTTGATGTAGAATTGCTGGAGGTAGAGTAGAGCGGTAGAACAGATATCTGTTTACAAAAAAAACTGCATCCGGGTCCCATTCCGGATGCAGTTTTTTTATGCCGGGATCTTTGCATTAACTTGTTGCCGAAGCAATAAACCATGGATTGCGTAAATTTTCTCTATTGTATCGCAGGGGGTTCCCGGTTTCGGCATCCCTTACCATCCCTCCCGCATGTTCAACAAGGGCCTGGCCGGCAGCGGTATCCCATTCCATGGTCGGGGCGAAACGTGGATAGATGTCTGCTTTTCCCTCGGCAATCTGGCATAGTTTCAGGGAGCTGCCCCTTGAAATGATCGCAATTTCCTCATGCTGTGATCTGATTTCATTGATGAATTGCTGTGTTGCATCGTTCATATGTGAGCGGCTGCCAACCACGGTAAACGGTCTTTTTCCGGAAGGTCTGGGAAGCGGGATGGCCATTTTTAAAAGTTCCTGCCCGGCAATGTTTCCCTCCGGCAGGTCTGATTTTTCTATGATGAAAGCGCCTGAATTTCTTTCGGAAAAATACAGGGTTTTCAATACCGGCACATAAATAACACCCAATACCGGGATGCCTGCTTCTACCAGGGCTATATTGATGGTGAACTCCCCGTTTCTTTTAATGAACTCCTTGGTCCCGTCCAGCGGATCTACGATCCAGAGCTTTTTCCATTGGCTCCTTTCTGAAAATGGAATTTCCTGCCCTTCCTCACTGAGGATTTCGATGCCGGATCTTTCCAGATGTTTGGAAATGATGGTATGCGCGGCCCGGTCAGCCCTTGTGAGCGGGGAATTGTCTTTTTTTTGTTCAACTTGAAGATCACCGGATCCATAGATCTCCAGAATGGCACCGGATGCTTCCAGGGAAGCATTTATGGCCATGTTCAACAGTGGCGGCATGGTTAAAGGTTCCATAAGTTTATGATTTCTTTTCTTTAAGCATTTTTTGAAGGGCCCACATTTCGTCCCTTAGGCGGGCGGCTTCTACGAAATCCAGGTCCTTCACAACGGTTTCAATTTTTTTCCGTGTTTGCCGGATGGCTTTTTCAAGTTGTTCGGGCGACATGTATTGTACAACAGGATCTGCAGCCAGGGAGGCTTTTTCTTCTTCCGGATACGGCTTGTTTTCATCATTCAGGGAAGCGGCAACCGCTGTTTGTCCCATAATGGCTTCCACAGATTTAATGATCTGCCTGGGTGTAATGTGGTGTGCTTTGTTGTAAGCCTGTTGTTTTTTACGCCTCCGGTTCGTTTCACGGATGGTTTTCTTCATGGAATCCGTCATGGTGTCGGCGTACATTATGACCTTGCTGTTCAAATTCCGGGCTGCACGACCTGCTGTTTGCGTGAGTGAGCGTTCTGATCTGAGAAAGCCTTCACTGTCGGCATCCAGAATGGCTACCAGCGATACTTCTGGCAGGTCCAGTCCTTCCCGCAGCAAGTTTACGCCCACGAGCACTTCATATTTTCCAAGACGAAGATCGCGCATGATCTCCACACGGTCCAGGGTATCCACTTCAGAATGGATATATTGTGACCTGATGTTCAGGTTTTGCAGGTATGTGTTCAATTCTTCCGCCATTCGCTTGGTGAGCGTGGTGATCAGTACCCGCTCATTATTGCGTGTTACCCGGTCAATTTCATCCAGCAGGTCATCGATCTGGTTTTGGCTTGGCCGCACCTCTATCTCAGGATCCAGCAGACCGGTGGGCCGTATAAGCTGCTCCACGATCACGCCTTCGGAGCGCTGGATCTCATAATCCCCGGGGGTGGCGCTGACAAAGATCAACTGGCCGGCCAGTCCTTCAAATTCATCAAACTTCAGGGGGCGGTTGTCCAGGGCTGAGGGCAGGCGAAACCCATATTCCACCAGGTTTTGTTTTCGCGAACGGTCACCGCCATACATGGCCCGGACCTGTGGTATGGTTACGTGGCTTTCATCAACGATCAGCAGGTAATCATCGGGAAAATAATCCAGCAGACAGAAAGGCCGGCTGCCTGGCCGTCTCCCGTCAAAGTACCTGGAATAATTTTCAATCCCGGAACAATAACCCAGCTCCTTCATCATTTCCAGATCATATGTTACCCGGTCTTCAAGCCGCTTGGCTTCCAAATGCCGTCCGGTTTGCTTAAAATAGTCCACCTGCCGTATCAGGTCTTTACGGATCTCATCCAGGGCTTTGTTCATTTTATCCCTGGATGTAATGAAGATGTTTGCCGGATATATGGTGATGCTGTTCAAAACCTCTATTCTTTTTCCGTTGACCGGATCAAAAGATTCGACCGCTTCGATCTCATTGCCGAAGAAAAAGATGCGGAAAGCAATATCTGCATAGGCCGGGAAAACATCTACGGTATCGCCTTTCACGCGGAATTTCCCACGGATGAATTCTATTTCCGACCGGGCGTATAAACTGTCGACCAGCCCCCTGAGAAGATCGTCCCTTTGCATGTGATCTCCGGATTTGATGCGTATCACATTCCGCGTAAAATCGTCCGGGTTTCCGATGCCATAAATACAGGATACCGATGATACAACGATGACATCCCTTTTTCCGCTGAGTAGGGCCGAGGAAGTACTCAGACGGAGTTTTTCTATTTCATCGTTGATGGACAGGTCTTTTTCGATATAGGTATTGGTTACCGGGATATATGCTTCCGGTTGGTAATAGTCGTAATAGGATACAAAATATTCCACGGAATTCTCCGGGAAAAATTGCTTGAATTCCCCGTAGAGTTGGGCGGCCAGTGTTTTATTGTGGCTCAGGACCAGGGCAGGGCGGTCAACATTTTCCAGGACATTCGCGATGGTGAATGTTTTTCCTGAGCCGGTGACCCCAAGCAAGGTCTGGGCCGGGTCATCCCTGTGCAATCCCTCGGTCAGTTGCCGTATGGCCTCAGGCTGGTCGCCCGTGGGTTTGTATCCGGATGTAAGTTTGAATCCCATCTGCGTTGCAAAGGTAAGGCATTAATTCTGACTGGGGGCCAGGTGGGTTGTTACCGGATAATGATCCGACAGGTCATTGAGGGTGTGGATTTGAAATTTCCGGGATGTAAAACCCCGGTCATAAAAAATAAAATCAATACGGATGGGAGGGAGTTTGCCTGCATAGGTGTTTCCATATCCGTAACCGGCTTCCAGAAAAGCATCCCTGAGGTTTCCTTTGATTTTTTCATAGCTGAAGGAGCCGGGCGTGTCGTTGAAATCTCCGCACAAAATGACCGGATGCGGGGATGTTTGAATATGCCCGGCAAGGATGCTGGCTTCTTTGGCACGTTTCCGGAATGCTTCCCCCAGTTTAATCAACACGCTCTTCGAGCCTTCCGTCAATTTTTCCTGCCTGGAGGCCTGCCTGGGCAGGTCGTTGACAAAATCCAGGTCGGACTGCTGAAAGCGTACCGATTTTAAGTGAACGTTATATACCCTTACCGTGTCGTTATCAATCAGCAGATCTGTATATATCGTAAATATCCTGCCGTTTTCCGTTGTCAATTCCCCGGTGTTTATCAGGGGATAGGATGTAAACGTAACCAAAGCATTAAGGTGCCGGGAATCGGGGAAATAATTCTTGTGGAAAAAGTGGGGCAGTCCGGTTTCTTTTTTCAGGGCCTTAAATAGGTTTGAGGTGTTGTTGCCCCTGTAATAAAACTCTTGCATACAAAGGATCTCCGGTTGTTCCTCAGCCAGGAATCTGAAAATGCGGGAACGGTGATCCGGATTTTGTATATGCAGGTTGTTTTTTGCCAGATTCTGTACGTTGTAGCTGGTAATTTTGATGGATGCGTGTTCATTGTTGACGGAGCTTCCCCAGTTGAAATGCCGCAATAGCATATTCCAGCCAACCAGGACCGCCAATAGGGAAAGCAAGACATACCGTTTCCGGAGAAGGATCCAGAGAATGATAAAAAACAGGTTGATGAGCAGTAAAACCGGGTAGGCCAGGCCGAGGAAAGAGAAAAGGGTTGTTGCCTCTGGATCCACGTAAGGGGCAAGGTAAGCCATGAGCAATAACAGCAGGAAGACACTGTTTATGATCAGCAGTATTCCGGAGATCAGACCGGGTTTTTTCTTTTTCCTGGCAGTATTCAAAATAGTTACGTTAGCGCAGGTATGTCATTTGCTTGGAGATGACATCCTGTTTGTGGGTGAACCTGCAAATATATACGCCTGCCGGGAGCTTGTCCGGTTGCCAGGCCAGTGTATGTCTTCCTGGGGGAATGTCTTTATCAAGGAGTGTTTCTACCCGTTCTCCCATGATGTTGTATATGTCTATGCGGGTTTTTCCCGATGCATCCAGGTAAAAGGCAATTTCTGTCTTTTCCCGGAAAGGGTTGGGGTAATTTTGATAAAGCGTATGCCCGGATGCAATGCCGGAAGGAACGGATATGCCCGTATTAATATCTATCACAGCTGAATAGATCTCCTGGTCATAATTAAAGGTACGGTCATCTGTCCATACGGGTATGATCTTACCGTCGTAAAAATCCAGGCAGATATAGTCCCCGAACCGCACATTGCTGTTGGGCATGTTCCCGTAAAAATGATCATTGCTCAGCCTGGTATTGATCCAGGTATTCCCCTGATCTTCGGAATAAGCCAGATAGGCGTTCATGACCCCTGGCTGGGTCCGTTCATCATAATAGACCACGGCCAGGTTTCCGTCCAGGTCTGACTGCATCATGGGCCAGTACTGGTCATTGCTTGCATCATCGTTCACCCGTATTGGATTGGCAAGCCAGGTTTCGCCCCCGTCTTCCGAACGCTGCAGCCAGATATCTTCCGTACCCTCCCTGTTGTCGGCGTAAACCACGTAAATATTTCCCCTTGAGGGCTTGTTGGAATAATCCACGCAAATAAAGGGAAAGGAGTAATAATCGTTTTCATACACAAAACTGATGCTTTTATCTGTCCCGAAAGTTTCCCCGCCATCGTAAGATACATCGAACATGATCCCGCCGCCGAGCCAAACGGTGTAGATCTCCCCGTTCACTCCCGAGGCTACATTGGCACCCTGTCCGAAGCCGGCATCGCTCACTGCCACCGTGTTTGACCAGGTAGTTCCGTTATCGGCGGATTTCCTGAATTTAATGCCATAGCTGGGCCCAAAGCTTCTCCAGACAATAAAAATATTATTGTGGGTTGGATTGGTTTCTACCGGGTCGTGAAAGATCCATTCCTTATCCTCTCCCATGGCTCCGCTTCCGGGGACGGCTATTGCGTGCAGGTCGAACGTAACCCCGTCATCCACCGATTTATATAACAACATTTCCCGGTTATAATTGGTAACCGGTTGCCGTGATGTGCTGGAAATATAAAAATGGCCGGATGTATCACTGGTAACCACCGGGTCACTTTGCGAGAGGTGGTCCGGCATAGGGTCGGGAAGCAGCTGTGATTCTGCCCATGTTTGCCCGCCGTCGTGTGAATAGGTATATCCGATACGCCTGACCACATTGGGTTCCTGCCAGCCTTCCCGGAAATCCCTCCATGCAGCAACCACTGTTTGTGGGTCTTTCCGGCTGATCCGCACGGAAGGTTCGTTCTGGGGAGCCACCTGGTTGCTGATGTTTAGATTTTGATAAAGGGGGATGCTGTGGTTTTCCACGATCGGCCGGACAAGTTCACTGCGTTCTTTGTAAAACGCATGAAGCTCATTTTCAACGCCTTGAGAATATACACCCATTGTATAACTGAAGACAATGAGCAGGAGTAAGGATTTTTTCATCGTTCGGGGTTTTTGTTGCTTGACCGGAAAAGAAATTCTTTTTCTTCTTTTGTTAATTTATCGTACCCAAATTTCGAGATTTTTTCCAATATTTCATCGATCTTTTCCTGTTCTTTTTGTTTTTCTTTGTTGTATTGCTCGTCTGTCACGGGGCGTCCGCCTCCCTGTGCGGCCCTGAACCGGGATTTTTTTTCTTTCAAAAATGGTTTGGTCAATGAATTCCATGGAATACGGATCATTTCTCCAATATCCCTGCCTTTGCGAAGATAGTATACGTAAATAAATCCGTAAACAAAACCCCCGATATGGGCAATATGGCCACCGGCATTGGAAGAGCGGATCATGAAAAAATCAATGACGAAAAGTGCCAGGGCCAGGTATAATATCCGCACCCTGCCCAAAAAAAGGAGGTGGATATAATAATTCGGCATATAAAAGGAAATGGCGGTCACAATGGCCATTACCGAAGCAGAAGCACCCAGGGCCTTTGCCTGGGGAAGAATCTCACCAAAGACCGGGAATGTGTTATATGCCAGAATGTACAGGATGCCACCGGCTATCCCGCCCCAGATATATACCGCCAATAGCTGCCGGGACGTAAGGTACTGAAGAAAAATGCGCCCAAACCAATAGAGCCATAACATATTGAAAAGAATGTGAAAAAAACTGATGTGCAGAAACATATATGTGATCAGCGTCCAGGGCCGGATGATCAGCGTACTGAAATCTGCCGGCAATGCCAGGTATTCGGCTGTGTAAAATGAAAAAACCTGGTCATCCACTCCGAATAGAAAAGCGAATACCCGGAATATGGATATGAGCAGCCATAAGGCTGTATTGATAATGATCAGCCGGCCGAGAATATTCCCGCTTTGAAAAAACCGTTTCAGCTCATCCCACGGATTGGACCGGGATTGGTAATAATAACTCATTGTATGCGTGTCTCTGTTACTAGTATATATTTTTTCTTTTCCAATATTTTATCAGAAAAAAGCCAAAAATCATGCCACCCAAATGGGCAAAATGTGCAACGTTGCCACCGGATCCGGAAAAACCCATAAACAATTCAATGGCGCCGTAAAGGATCACAAAATACTTGGCTTTGATCGGAATGGCAAAATAGAGGTATATCAGCGAGTTCGGAAATAGCATTCCAAACGCCAGCAGAATGCCGAATACAGCCCCCGAGGCCCCAATGACCACCGGCTGGTTTAAATATGCGGTCCGGTACATTTCCAGGAAATTGATGCCCTCCTGAACGGCCAGATCCGGATTGGTATTTATCAGTTCGTTGTACCGCTCAAAAAATTTCCGGTATGCGACTTCGATATCACTGAACAGAAAGAAATTACCCGATTCATTAAAGAAAGCACTGATGGATGTGACGCTTGGATTTTCCAGCACATGGTCAATGGCGTTTAAAATGGGCCTGGCCTCAAAAAAGTAAAACACAAGATAATGGATCAGTGCGGCGCCAATGCCGGTTATCAGGAAATAAATCAGGAATCTTTTCGGTCCCCATACATTTTCCAAAACATATCCGAACATCCAGAGCGCAAACATGTTAAAGAATAAATGGCCAAAACTTCCGTGCATAAACATGTATGTGATCACCTGGTAGGGTTTGAATGCTTCCGAAAAGAAATAATGAAGCCCCAGTATTTCTGCCAGGTTCACACGGGCGCTGAATGCTATCGTTGCGAGAAAAAATAATCCGTTGATGATCAGCAGGTTTTTCACTACGGTGGGCAAAACCCTGAATCCTCTTGGTTGGTATTGTTGCTGTGCGTTCATGTGGATTGTTTACTGTTTAAACAATTGTTCAATCTGTTCTCCGGTCAAGGCAACAAGGATCTTTTTCCCATCCGGCGTAAGCCCGGGGATATGACAAGCAAACAGGTCGTTGAACAGGGATTGCATCTCCTGCTGGCTCAGTTGCTTACCGGGCCGTATGGCTATTCTGGCCGCCATGGAACGTGCCAGGTTCGTTTTCTGTTCCAGGTTGAGCTCGACCATATTCCTTTTGTAATTTTCCAGGATATTTTCCATGAGGTCTTGCATATTCTGTTCCTTCATCCCTGCCGGGGTGCCATTAATGACAAAAGTATTTTTGCCCAAATGGTTGATGCTGAAGCCGATCACCCGCAGCTCCCCAAGGATTTCCCGGAGGATGCCTGCATCGCTGGGGCTCAGGGTGACGTTTTGCGGAAACAATGCCTGTTGTGAAACATGCGTTTTTTGTTCCAGCTGGCTTAAAAAACGTTCGTATAAAATCCGTTGATGGGCCCTTTGCTGGTCGATCAGGACCATGCCCGACTTAATGCCCGTAAGTATGTACCGTTGCCTGATCTGGCAGAAATCAACCGTTCGCCCTTCCCCTTCACCCTGCGGGAAACATTCTGGTGCATCGGGTTTTGATGCAGATGCTTCCGGTATGTTTTTCAGGCCCTCATACAGTTTTTCCCACCCCTGGGGGGAGGATGGGGAGCAAGCATCCTTCCTGCGGGGCGAATGGTTTCCGAAAGGATTGTAATCCACGGGGCCCCGCTGGAATGGATTTTTTATGGGCTTGCCCTGCACCGGGGGGGTGAGATCCAGACTCTGCTCCACGTCAAAGTCGATCGCGGGCGTGATGTTATATTTCCCAAGGGATTGCCTTATGGTGGACCTCAGCAGGGCATAGATCAGCTGATTCTCCTGGAAGTTGATTTCTGTTTTGGTTGGATGAATGTTGATATCAATTTTTTTTGGATCCACTTCCAGGTAAATGAAATAAGTGGGATGGGAATCCCCCGGCAGAAGTTCCTGCAAGGCGTTCTCAACCGAATGATTGAGGTAGGGGTGCCTGATAAAACGTTTGTTTGCAAAGAAAAACTGTTCGCCCCTTGTCTTTTTGGCATACTGGGGTTTGCCAATGTATCCGGATATTTTGATATCGTTTGCCTGTTGCTCCAAGGGTATAAGCTTTTCCTTGTATCCGGGACCGAAGATGGCAACGATACGCTCCCTGAGCCTGGCTTCCGGGAGCTGGAAAAGTTGTTTGTTGTTGTGGAAAAGGTTCATGGATATTTCCGGGTTAACCAGGGCCACACGCTGAAATTCCTCGATGATGTGCCGCATTTCCGCGGTGTTGGACTTCAGGAAATTGCGCCGTGCCGGAACATTGTAAAAGAGGTTGCGGACGGAAAGAATGGTTCCCGGCAGGATCTGGCAGGGGGCCTTTTTGGTGACTTTTGAACCCTCCACCTGAATGGAAAATCCCATATCGTCTTGCCGGCGCCTGGTTTTTAACTCCACCTGGGCCACGGCGGCAACAGAAGCCAGGGCTTCTCCCCGGAAGCCCAGTGTATGGATGGCGAACAGATCATCAACCTTGTGGATCTTGGATGTGGCATGCCGTTTAAAACAATGTTCCGCATCTTTTTCCGACATCCCTGAGCCATTGTCTGTAACCTGTATGAGCGTTTTGCCGGCGTCCCTGATCACGACCCGGATCTCCGAGGCACCGGCATCCACGGAGTTTTCCAGAATTTCCTTTAAGGCCGAAGCAGGTCGCTGTATAACCTCTCCGGCGGCAATTTGATTGGCGACAGCTTCCGGAAGCAAATGTATGATATCAGCCATTACTTTATAAAAAATGAAATAAAGTTGTTGACGAAATTGGTGAAAAAGATAAAATAAACAAAAAATACGAGGATGAAAAGATACACCAGGAACCGTGTAAAATGTGCCTTTTGCTTTGTTGTGTCCTGGTACTTTCGCCATTTACGGTCGATCTGAAACCGCAGATCCTCTTTGATGTCTTCATGGGTTTTTTCTTTTCCTGCTTTTTCAATCCTTTTCTTCCGTTCATTTAGCTTTTCCTTCTCTTCATCCCAGTAAACAGGAGTGTATCTGAAGTGCCGCGGTTTGGGCCTGCGAAAGAATACTATTTTCATTTCCTTGATTTTGTGCAAAAATACTCAATATTTCGCAGGAAGCGGAATATCGGCATACATTGTTCCGGTGGTGGCACGGGATAACCCAGGCGCGCATTTTTGGGGTCACGCAGGGCAAAATAAACAAATGTTTTCTATCTTTGAGATTAAAAGCAGGAACCTTTATGACAGAATCGCTGGATAAGCTGCATGTTGTCGGAGACCGTGTACTGATCAAGCCCCTGACGGAATCAAAGAAGACCAAAGGAGGCCTTTATCTTCCTCCAGGCTATAAAGAAAAGGACGAGATCCATTCGGGATATATCGTAAAGGTAGGTCCGGGGTATCCCATACCTCTGCCAACCGAAGAAGAGGAACCCTGGAAAAAGGTGGACGAAAAGACCAAATACATGCCTTTACAGGCAAATGTGGGTGATCTGGCCATTTTTCTTCAAAAAAGTGCCATTGAGATCGTCTATGACGATGAAAAATATTTCATTGTCCCGCAGCATTCCATACTTTTATTGCAAAGGGATGAGGAACTCTTTAAGTAGGTGTCCGGTTAATTGGCCCTTGCAATGGCAGGTATTTGCTGCTTTGCCAGGGCATAGGCCCCGAACAATACGCCGCTGAAAAATAAGGTGCCGGTCACTTCGTTCAGAAAGAAAGATATTCCAAGGGATCCGTTGTTAAAAAATACCAACCCTGCGGCATAGGCTTCCAACAAACCTGCTACGTTTTTGGGATACATAGGGATGCTCAGCCATGCAGAAAAATTCGTAACAAGGAAGAAAAGGATGGAGGCGGCCAGTGACCGGGTTATGACCGAGCCTGCAGAGATTTTTTTATGCGTAAGGGTCCAACCCAGCAGTACCGTAAATGAGAAGGCGATATATACAGCAACCATATCCTGGTGAAACCCTATGATCAGGTCGCTCAGGAACATGGCGGCCAACGGGATGACAAATGCCAATGCTTTCCTGCCCAGATACGCCCCGCCAAATAGGGCCATGGCGGCAATGGGAGTGAAGTTGGGCCAGTGGGGGATAAAACGCATAAGCGCTCCGGCAGCGATGATCGTAATGATTGCCGTTAGCTTCGGTGTGGGGATTTTCTTATTCATTTCTGTCGATGGTTTAAGCATACAAATTTATAAATTATCCGTGAAACTACGCTGTTGGCAATTTTATTTTTTAACAGAAGTGTAAATGACTATTTTTGCAGGGTAACCAAAGCGCAGGGCTTATGCGATTGATCTTTCTGTTGATAACTGTAATATCCATGGGTATGCTTTCTTCATGCACAAACAAGAACGCCCGGGTCGACCTTATTGTTCATAATGCAATGATATATACGGCCGATCGTGATTTTTCCATTGCAGGTGCTGTTGCCATAAAGGATGGCAGGATCGTGGAAACGGGCAGCGGCGAAGACATCATGAAAAAATACGGTACACAGGCGTATCTGGATGCACATGAAAAATATGTGTATCCAGGCTTTATTGATGCACATTGCCATTTTTTAAATTATGGACTGGGCCGTATTCAGCATGCCGATCTGACAGGTACATCCTCATTTGAGGAAGTGCTGGATGCTGCCAGGATGCATCATGAAAAGCAGCCAGGGGAATGGATCGTTGGCCGTGGATGGGATCAGAACGACTGGCCGGGGAAAGAATTTCCGTCAAAAGAAAAACTGGATGAGATCTTCCCGGATATCCCCGTGATCCTGACACGGATCGATGGTCATGCCGTCCTTGTGAATTCCGAAGCATTGGAAAGAGCGGGCATTGATTCCGGAACAAAGGTGCAGGGTGGGGAGGTCGTCCTGGCAAATGGTCAACCCACAGGCATCCTAATCGATAATGCCATCAATTTTGTTACCGGTATTGTTCCTGAACCCGGGCCGGAAATGCTGGCCCACGCTTTAAGGGAAGCGGAAAAAGATTGTTTTGCCGTGGGACTGACCTCGGTGACGGATGCCGGACTTTCATACCTGGATATTCTTCTGATT
The DNA here is from genome assembly GCA_018400295.1 of Bacteroidales bacterium. Lineage (GTDB taxonomy): Bacteria > Bacteroidota > Bacteroidia > Bacteroidales > B18-G4 > M55B132. The sequence continues at coordinate 40,684 of JAGYMZ010000020.1, forward strand.
GATTCCCTCCAGCAAAAAGGGGAACTGAAGATGCGGATCAATGCCATGCTGACCCCCACCGGTGACGGATTTGAAAAGGCACTGGATGCAGGCCCATATAAAACCGGCCGGTTGCAGGTTAATTCCATAAAATTGTATGCCGATGGCGCACTCGGTTCCAGAGGTGCAGCGCTTTTGAGTCCTTATTCCGATGACCCGGGAAACTACGGCATGATCATGCATGATGAGGCGTATTATGCGGATATTTGCCGGCTGGCACTGGAGAACAATTACCAGGTTTGTACCCATGCGATTGGTGATTCGGCCAACCGCTTTATCCTGGATCTGTATTCCGGATTTTTAAAGGGCCCGAACGACCGGCGGTGGCGTATTGAGCATGCTCAGGTGGTCCACCCGGAAGATATGCATAAATTCGGGGATTATGGGATCATCCCTTCCATACAAGCCACGCATGCGACTTCGGATATGTATTGGGCCGGAGACCGGCTGGGCCCGGAACGGATCCTGCATGCATATGCCTTCAGGGAGTTGCTTCAGGAAAATGGATGGATCCCTAACGGAACGGATTTCCCCATCGAGAAGATCAGTCCCCTGCTGACCTTTTATGCTTCGGTTGCAAGAAAAGATACAACAGGGTATCCCTATGCGGGCTTTCAAAAAGAAAATGCACTGACCCGCGAAGAGGCCTTGCGGTCTGTTACGGTGTGGGCCGCCAGGGGAAGCTTCCGGGAACAAGAAGTCGGCAGCCTGGAAACGGGCAAATATGCCGATTTTGTGATCCTGGACCGGGATATTATGAAGGTGCCCGAACATGAAATCCCGGATGCCAAAGTATTGTCTACCTACCAGTCAGGGGAACGGGTCTGGTAAAATATACCCCGCCAATGCTGATGCGCTTTAGCGGTATATGTAATCACTCCCGAATTGTTCCGCAAATTGGTTGAAGCGGATGAGTTTGTCCTTCCCGTGCCGCAAGAGGCTTGCCCGGATATCCTCCAGCCTTTTGGGCGCATCCGGTTTTTCAGGATCTTTGGAGAAAAATTTGTCGGCGTAACAAATGATCTGCTCTTCTAATGTAAGCGGTAACATATTCCGTTCCGGAAGGGGTAGCTTCTTACTCCTGATCTCTTTGGCACTTATGCCCACCCCTACATGTCTTTCGCAAACCTTTGCCAAATCATGGAGTCCTTCCTGTTCAAGGATCTCCCGTCCAAGATATCCATGGGCCAGGTAAGGATAGTTTCCGAAGCAGCCGATACCGGGAGCATGTGTTTTAAAAATCCCAATATCGTGAAGCATGGCGGCATTCACGATCCATTCCCTGTCTGTGGAATACCGATTGTGCTCAACGATGCTCAATGCAAGCCGGGCCACCGAAAGACTGTGGGTGTGGAGATACCGGAATGTGTTTGAATCCGGCGCATAATATTTTTCAAGCAGTTCTCTGGACAGTTCTGTCATAGGTATTTTGAGATAAATGCTTACTTATCAGATCCAGGCATGCATGATCTTCATCCCGGGACCTGATTGATCTTATTCCGGATGATCCCCATTTTTTCCATCAAAAACGTGGCGTTTTTATTTTGGGATACGCCGTCTCTTATTTTGTAGTCAAAAATGAGTCGTCCGTTCTCTATAGTGCTTTCAAAGCATTTATTGGCTATTTCCCCCGGATGATCCTGTGCCAGTTTTGCCAGCTGAATATCGTGGGTTGCTATAAAGGCAATGCATGAACACCTTATGAGTTGCTTGATGAATGCTGCCGACCCGTAAGATTTGTCGTCGGTATTGGTCCCCTTCAGCATCTCATCAATAAGGACCAGTCCGGGCACACCCGCTTTCAATCCGGTGATGATATACCGGAGTTTTTCCAATTCGGCATAGAACAGGGATTTGTTTTCCCTCAGGGAATCGGAAAGGTGGATGGACGTATAAATGGTTAAGGGATAGCATTGCATTTCCGCAGCGCATACCGGTGCCCCGGCACGTGCAAGCACCAGATTGATGCCAAGGGTACGTAAAAACGTACTTTTCCCCGACATGTTTGATCCTGTGATGAGGTAAATGGGCCTTTCCTGTGTTGGATCGATGGAATTTGTTATCCTGTTTTGCCGGGGGATCAGGGGGTGGCCCATTTCCTTTGCTTTGTATGTGATCCTGTCAGCCGTCAGTTCCGGGAATACATAATCCGGATAATTATAATGAAATCCGGCCAGGGAACATAGCTTTTCCATCTCAGCCAGTTTCCGGAGCCATATGCTTTCCCGTTGACGGTAACGCTTTATCCATTGCCTGAGTGAATATGCGCAGTAGAGGTCATACAGATAAATTCCATTCAGGAACAGATAGGCGATCAGGTTCATGCGGCGGTCGAACTGCTCAGCAATCCGGGACAATTTTCTGAGTCCGCGCTGCGCTTCATGACTGGTCTGATATATACCTGAAAGCAGGCGGGTGCGAAGCATTTCCCCGGCAATCAGCCGGTATATAGCTGCATAAGTGGAGAGTTGCTTGTTTTTCCCAGTGACCTGCGCCTGCAATGAGCGGATTTTACCGGAAAACATGACGGCAATAAACACATTCATTACAAAGGCATGAACGATGAACATGCCATACCCGTAAAGCATGTAATAAAGGATGCTGCCTGCGATGAGCAAGGGGCCTGTGATCATCAGGATCAGGTTCAGGCCGTGGGGAATACCTGCATTGATATTGCGGGAAACTGTTGATACTTCTTTTTCCTCTGCATCGCTGCCCAGGATCCCAAGGGCCTGTATCTTCTGACGGAAATCCAACTTTCCTGCGAGTTCCCGTATACTTTCCTGGTGGGCATTTATGACCGGTATGTGCGTGGGTGGTTTTTGAAGGTGCCTGGCAAGGGCGTTTCTGCCCGGGATGGTGCCGGTGCGGTTTAATAGGTGGAAAAGCGAGCCGGGGCCAAAAATATCCAGGTCTTTTGAATATCCGTTCTGCTCCATATATATTTGGCCGTTATGAAATGCCGAGGGTTTGCTGTTCAGGATTTGGATTTCATTGTCGTTGATCTTTTCAAGGGTATTGTACAGGTCCCGGGCTGATTTTTTCCGGACCGAAATGGCTACCATTGCGATAAAAAGAGCCAGGGAAAGTATGGAAGCGATGAGCCATGCATGATCCGTTGTTACGGCAAACGCATAAACAAACCCAAAAATAAGCATGAATAAAACCAGCCGTAAAAAACCGGCCCACTGGATGTGCTTTTTCATCCTGGAGCCAAGGGAATGGTAAAGATCTGCTCTTTTACCATAAACATCTGTCAGATGGGAAGCATCTCTCATATATCGGCAGCTATTGTCCACGAAATTACAGGATTTTTTTCAGACGGTTTCCCTTAAACTTTCGGTAATTATATACAGGCAAATATCTTATCTTTGGGACGTAATATTAAACATGTTCAGATATGAGTGTTCTTGTGAATAAGGATTCGCACGTACTGGTACAGGGTTTTACCGGAAAAGAAGGGACCTTTCATGCCACGCAGATGATTGAATACGGTACCAATGTTGTCGGCGGTGTAACTCCCGGAAAAGGAGGCATGAAGCACCTTGATAAGCCGGTTTTTAATACGGTACAGGAAGCCGTGGAAAAAGCGAATGCAAATGTGTCGGTTATCTTTGTTCCGCCGCCGTTTGCCGCCGATGCCATCATGGAAGCCGCCGATGCAGGCATACAGGTGATCGTGTGCATCACGGAAGGCATTCCGACAGAAGACATGATAACGGTTAAGCATTACCTCCGTGAGCGGAATGCCCGGCTGGTCGGCCCGAATTGTCCGGGAGTCATTACCCCGGGAGAAGCCAAAGTGGGCATCATGCCCGGATTCATTCATACGCCGGGGAATATTGGCATTGTTTCACGTTCAGGGACACTTACTTATGAGGCGGTACAGCAACTGACACAGGCTGGCCTGGGGCAGTCTACCGCCATTGGCATCGGCGGGGATCCGATTTTGGGGACGACCATCAAAGATGCCCTGGAATTGTTTATGAATGATCCCCTGACCGGGGGGATCGTCCTGATCGGTGAGATCGGGGGGAACATGGAAGCCGAAGCGGCGGAATGGTATAAAGCGCATAGCAAAAAACCGGTGGTTGGCTTTATTGCGGGAGCCACGGCACCCAAGGGAAGGAGAATGGGACATGCCGGTGCCATCATCGGTGGCAAATCCGATACCGCACAGGCCAAAAAAGCGGCCCTTTCCGCTTGCGGGATCCATGTCGTTGAATCCCCGGCTGATATAGGAAAAGCGATGAAGGAAAAAATGCAGGGCCGCGTACCGGGCCACCGGATCGCGGACTGAATGGTATATGCCCTTTTCCTGTGAACAGGTAGGGTCTGCAGGACCTCATCAATAGGCAAGTATCCATGTCTCTTTATACCCGGGAAGCATGTCCTCTTTGCCTTTTTTGGCTCCTTCAAGGGTTTCATAATCATCCAGGGAAACCCTGATCTTATTGCCGCTTACCACGATGCTGGCCCGGGGAAACCCTTTCTCCCGGTATTCAACAACCTGTGCTTTCGCATCCTTCATTGAGGAATAGCTGCCGTAGATAATATAATACCGGTTTGTCCGGTTTTCTATGAGACGGGGTAAGGAGGGTTTTTCCCCGGCGACAGGATCCCTTTCGGTGATTTCACCGTCTTTTTTGCATATTGGTGGTGGTTTCCTGCCATCCCGGATCTCTCCCACCCAAATGGAGGCGTATCCTTCATACATGCCTATACCAATGGCTTTCCAGGTGTATTTCTCCCATTTTCCCTGATTCATCAGAAATTCC
>JAGYMZ010000021.1 GCA_018400295.1 Bacteroidales bacterium
ACCATATCTTCTCGTCCGCCGCAGCGAACGCGAAGGCGGATTAAAGGTTGTTTTGAATAAGGGCAACTGCGTAACAGGTAATGCCTTCAGCACGCCCCTCATAACCCAGGTGCTCGGTGGTGGTCGCCTTGATGCTGAGTTGCCCTTCGTCAACCCCCATGACATCAGCAAGGGTGTTTTTCATCGCATTTATATAGGGTGAAATCTTCGGCTTCTGCAGGGCAAGCATCACATCAAGGTTAACGATGTCATAATTGTGCGCACCGACCATTGCTAAAACCTGCTTCAGGATGAGCTTACTGTCGATGCCCTGTAGTGCAGGATCGGAATCGGGGAAATGCTGTCCGATATCCCCAAGGTTCGCCGCCCCCAGCAAGGCATCACAGATCGCATGGATCATGACATCCGCATCCGAATGGCCTTCCGCACCGGAATCTGAGGGTATCAGCACCCCGCCCAGATACAGGTCGCGCCCCCGGACCAGCCGGTGAACGTCCATTCCAAAGCCTATCCTGAATGACATATTGATTTTACTGGATCTGGTTATTGAATGCGTCGAAGTCGAAAACCAACGAGAAACGTAAGGTATTGGCCAGAGGGTTTTGTTGCTCCATAGGGATCAGGTATGCAAAATCCAGTCCGAACACATTGTATTTCAAGCCGGCACCCAGGGTGAAAAACTTCCTGTTCCCCTTGGTTCTATCCTCATAGAAAAAGCCGCCGCGAATAGCAAACAACTTATTATACCAGTATTCCACACCGATGCTGTAATTGAATTCCCGCATTTCCTCTGAAAAGCCATCCGGTGCATCGTAAAAAGACTGGATCATACCCTGCACAACCGAAACATCCGGGTCCAATCCTTTATAAATCTCATATTTACCATCCGGCTGAATGATGAACTGACCTGTCGAATCCCTTGCATAAACCGGAGGGGTCGGGACCAGCAGCTTGTTCACGTCTATCGTGAAGGTAAGACTGTTGTATTCATCAAGGTCGAGAAAAAGAGCCGGGCCAAACCGCAGGTTTGTAGGTATAAAGTCCTTTTTAATACTGGTTTCGCTATACGAGATCTTATTCCCGATATTGGAAACATTCACACCAAAATTGAAACGCCCGTCAACATCTCCAAGATTAACATCTTTCGTATAAAAGAAGGCAACATCCGCAGCAATGGAAGTACCGGCACTGGTTGGAGCACCCTGAACGTACTGCCCGGCGGTAAGATTGGAATAAATAAACCGGCCGGCGATGGCCCCGGACCAATGCTCGGAAAACTTACGGGAATAGGTCCCGTCAATTGCCCATTCATTGGGTTTGTACGTACCCACATTGGTGCCTACCTCATCCGTAAACACGATCTCACCGAGGGTAAAGTACCGCAGCGAGGCCGCAACGGCCTGCCGTTCATCTATCTGGTAAAACCCGGTCAGATAACCGAGGTATATGTCGTTTATGTTCAGGTTGCGTAACCAGGGGGTAAATGAAACCGAGACGCCGAACTCTTTATCAATAAATGCATACTTGGCCGGGTTCCAGTGCATGGAATTGGCATCGGGACTGGTGGCCACACCGGCATCACCCAGGGCCCCTGAACGCGCATCGGGAGCGATCATCAGAAATGGAACAGCCGTGGTGATCGTCCGGAGGTCATTGTTCTGCTGCCCGCTTAAATCATTGTAATTCTGGCCAATTCCGTTTAAATATGCCACGGAAAATAAAAACAATACAAGAGATCGTATTTTCATTGGAAACTTCACTTAGATTAAATAAAAGGTGCAAATGTAACGATAATTTAAAAAACATATTGCAACCGTATACTTTATAATGCATCAAACCGGCCCATGCTCAGATGTGCGGTATGACACGGTTGTTTGCCATGGGCAGGGTTTTATCAGGTTCCCCGTTACCGGCCGATGATCAGCTTCTGTGAATACTCATGGTAGGATCCCTGATCGTCCCATACCTTAACCCGGTAAACATACGTTCCTTTGCCCAGCTTATTGCCGGATCCATCGGTGCCGTCCCAGGCCAGCGGCTCAATGGATCCCGAAGTTGTGGCCGAATTGGCCTTCAGGGTCCGGACCCGCTGCCCCGTTATCGTATAGATATCAATTTCAACATCGAGCGAAGCGCCGGGCTTGTTGTGATCAAATCTGAAGAACGTACGGTCATGGAACGGGTTGGGGTAATTTACCGCCTTCACAACATCCAGGTCGCCGAATTTATTGATAAGGAAAACAACATGCCGGCTGGAGGGATTGTTCAAAATATCCCATGCCCTGATCTCCAGGGTATGCTGACCATCGGGCAAGGTTTGCAGGGGCAGTTCGATCCATCCGCCCTGATATGAATCCATGTCGGCCCGGAAATACGGATTCAGATTCAAAGGTTGCCGCAGATTCCCGTCGATAAATCCGGTGATTTCATGACCTATGCCGATTCCCGTACTGTTTATCCCGTGCTCATCCCATAAATATGCCATTAAAAAAGGATCCGGGTTCACATAATCCCCGGAAACAAACCCCAGATCATCCAGGAAAATATCTATCCGGGGGCCGGTCTGATCCATGATGCCCCCGGGTGCCATCCCTCCGATGACAACCTCCGAATAACCGTTGGCATCCATGTAAGTGATGGTATCGTAGGCATAGTAACTGATCTTACCAGCTCCGTAGTGATGCATAATATCTTTCGGGACAATGAATGAAAAGCTGAACCTTCCGTTTTGCACCCTGGAACGACCTTTGAACAAAGACATGTTCTGAAGGTCAAAGGAAGCTACCTGGCTGCTTCCGTCATTCCCAAGGGTTTCCCGGACCAGCTTTTTATCGAAAACGGTGGGCATAACGATGCCGTTGAATTCGCTGAAAAGCGTTCCGTCCTTGTCCAGGACCTCCCCTTCCACCGTCACTTCCTGCAACGATTGAATCGTATCGCCAGCACTCCCGTCAAAAGGGAGGGCATGGACGGAGGTGGTCACGACCTTATGCTCCGGGTATGCAAGCTTCAGGGCAGGGTCACCCAGCAGAACAAAATTTTTGATGTTTTGGCTGTTAGACATAATGGTTTTTGAGATCCTGATCAGATCACCCAGCCTGGGATATTCACCATCCTCCCTTTCAAACGCATATTGATAAATGATCCGGTTAAGCTTAAAGTTCGGATCCGACCAGGCCAGCCTGGTGGTAGAGAACAATCCGATACCGCCGCCATCCGGGTTAAGAAATACCCATTCCCCTGCTGAAGTTATCGCGGGGTCATCAAAGCGACTGAATGTACAGGTGGCGGTAATAAAAAGCGGAAGATTATCAAAATTTTCCCATGCATTGATGGTGGGTATATCCAGTACATGCTCGTGGGTCCATCCACTTTCGCCACCATGGCCCGTATAATTAATGATGAGGGCACCCCTGCGCACAGCCCCGGTAATGGCATCGTTCACTTCCGGATAGCGTTGCCCGTTCGGTGTGGACACCTGTTTGTAGGCGTCAATATATATCTTGTCGATGTTATAATCCACATAGGTTGTATCGATAATGGCCTGCAAGCGCTCGGCCTGCTTAAAATGTATGTTGTTGTCTTCATCATCGGCAATAAAACAAATCAGGTTGCGCCAATCATCCATTACGTTGGTCTTGCCTGTAATGTAATGCTCGATCTTATCCACCGCGGCAACAGCTTCTTCCACAGTATTCACAGGAAATCGCCCGATCCCGATATCAATGGTCTTGTAATACCCGTTATTCCCCTCATTTGAATCATATAGGCCATAGAAATCATCCGCAACATATGAATAACCGTACTTCAGGGATTCCATCGACTGAAACGTAGGCACCTTATTGCAATTGGGCACATCCCTGCATTTGGGATCATAAGAGCCGTCACCAAAAAGCAATAAATATCGCGGCAGGTTTTCTTCATCCGCCTTCTGGTAAAGCATTCGGCAAAAATCCCGGATAGCCCCGATATCCTGTGCCCCGGAGGAAAACTCATTGTAGATCTCCTGGGGCGAGACAACCAGGTAACTCAGCCCATCGTATTGCTGGTGGATCTGTCCCAGCCGCACAGCCTGATCACGGAACATTTCCGGTGCTATAATGATATAATCCGCCGGCGACATGGAATGTAGGTTTTGGTTTGCCACCTTTTCAATGAAGTCCACCGCATAATAATCCGTACCATCGTAAGCCAGATACTCCTTCAATTTATCTGTGGACGCACGGAACACATATTCATCACCACTCAGATCCCCGGGCACGATTTTCACTTCAAACCGGTCCGTCACATCCCAAACGGAAACAGCACCCGGTGCCCCGCTGAGGCGAAACAAACCCGTCCGTCCGGCGCCATATTTCCTGTGGTCCCTGAAAAGCATTTGCGGGCCTTCCATATGCAATTTTCTTCTGGCGTTCAATTCAATATAATTCATCCAGCCTTCAGCCACATTGCTTGTTTGTTCGTACTCCACCCGCAGGTTGACCTCATCGGACCCGGGCATAAAGCTGACCGTGTCGGGTGTCGTGGAATAGGCATATACCACCTGGGAGTTTAAATTGATCTTGTTGACTTCCACAGACATGAGGGGCATGGAATTTGCCGTAAAATGAAAGGTGCTGTTTTGTGTGGACCGGGCAGCAAGGTTGGTACGCAAACTGACTTTAGAACCGGGCGCCAGATTGGGAAACAAAAAATGATAATCGTAAGCCAACTGGTCTTTATATTGCTCACCGAACCAAATTTTCCCGGATTTTAAAATATTAACCAGCTCCTCTTCGTGATATGCATAATCCGTAAAATGCGTAATGGTATCGGTAGGTTCGGCAGACACCAGGGAATCTTTCCGGATCCTTTTCCCCGGGCCCAGGTCAGCCGTCAGAAAATAAAAGGTCTGATCGCTATAGTAATTCAACGCATGTTCAAAAAGCCCTGTAAATACATTGTATTTCCAAACAACCGGTGAAAGGCCGTAAAAAAGGATATAATCCTGCGGGTCGAAGCTTCCGTCTTCCTCACCCGCTACAACGATGGCATTTTCCTTCAGGTCGTGATAACGGGATTCCCCGTTACTTTCGGGGACCATGCCGTTGCCATTTCCATACAAGCGTATATGCCGGGGATCCAGGGAAGAAACATCCATTCCCATACCCTCCAGATCATCAAAGCTTATTTTGTAAATGCCGGTTTCGTCCACGCCAATGCGATACCAATCACCCGCAGATAAGACGGAAGCCTCGGGGTAGGACGTCAGCTGATCCGCATGCACATTGTCCATGGCAACGATCGTATATTCCAGGGTAAAGGAAAGCAATTTCTCATATACCCCTGAACTGTCGTTATACCGTATGGGAACGAAAGATACCTCTGCATAAGGCTTCTTCCGTACCAGGATGTTTTCCGAACGGACATCCCATGTGTTCTTTATCTTCCCGGCATCATCCAACAACTCAATATCAGACCTGGGGATGCTATCGCACACAGGGTCCGTGATGACGGCCTCAATCCCATAGCGCTCCCCCGGCAAAGGGAGCCTTTCACTGTACACCGGAAGCATACCGGTATGTTCCGAAAGGGTGGCGCCATCAAAATCCAGCACGTATGAAAACATCTCCTCACCCAGGAATGTTTTATTCAATCCATTGTCCCAATGAATGTTACGGACGTCTTCCTGGGCAAGCACAGCAACCGGAAATATCAAAGTGATCAGTGCGAGTATCGTTTTTTGCTTCATAGATCAGCGTGCATTAATGTTTAGACAGTGAAATGTTTTCTCAGGTTGCACCTCTCCGTATTGAAAACCGTTACTTCAGTATTACCAGCTTCTCCAGTTTATCGGCATAAGACCCATCCATTGTCCGCACACTGAGCTTGTACAGATACACCCCCCGGGCCAGTTGATCACCGAAATCATCCCTTCCGTTCCATCCGTGAGGGGGTATGGGGCCGGCACGAAAACCGGCGGTGGTAAGCATGTCATTGTAGGTAAATACGAGTTTTCCTGAAACCGTGAAGACCTGAAGCAACACTTCAAGGGTGCTTCCGGGTTGATTGTGCTCGAAGAAAAACTCCGTACGGGTGGTAAAAGGGTTGGGATAATTCAGTACATGATCCAATGCCAACCCGGCCGACTCCGCAACAACAAATTCCAGGTAGGATTCCGATGAGTTGTTGTATACATCCCATACTTTCAGGCTCAGGGTATGTGCCCCTTCCTTTAACCCGCTAAAAGGATAACGTACGGACCCGCTGGTATAGCTATCCAGGTCCGACTCATAATAATCATTCAGGTTGATGGACTTATCCGTGTTTTTATCCAGGACGGCCACGATATCGTGGCCTATACCGCTCCCTACCGTATTCACCCCGCTGGTATCGTGGATATATGCCAGCATCAGCGGGGATTCATCGGTTAAGCCCCCAAAAACAAAGCCCTCATCGTTCAGGTAGAGCTCGATGTCCGGCCCGTCTTTATCCTCTGCCCCGCCGCTTTCGTACCCCCCAACGATAATATCCTCGTCGTAGCCGGCAGCATCCGTACCATCATTATGGGCATAATAGGAAATTTTCCCGTGACCGAACTGATAGGCGATGTCTTTTGGAACGATAAAAGAGAAACGGAACTTTCCGTTTACCACGCTGGCTTTGCCCTTATACAAGACAGAATTCCGCAGCTCAAAAGTGTACACATAGCTGGACGGGTCGGTCCCCAGTGTTTTAACCTTGGTGGGCTTATCATACACAAGCGGATAAAGGATCCCGTTGTAGCCATCCAGAAGCGTCCCCGCCTGATCCTGTATTTCTCCCTCTATGGTAATTTTTTTCAGGGCTTTCAGCGTATCCACCGGACTATTGTGATCATCGCTGATGGAAGTGGTCACGGCCGTATGTTCCGGATATGCAAGCCTGAGGGCCGGATCACCCAGAAGGATAAACTTGAGGTCATTTTCCGTTACGGATCCGCTCTTGTTTTTCGATTGCCGGATGATATCACCAAAACGGGGATAGTCCCCCTCATTATTCTTTTCAAAGACACAGTCAAAAAGGGCGGAATTCAGATTGAAATTGGAACTCCCGTATGTTGCCCTGGCCGTTGTAAAAAGCCCCACCGTACCTCCGGCAGGATTCAGGAAGGTAAGCTCACCGGCGGAAGTCCTTTCAGGATCATCATAGCGGCTGAATTCACAGGTAGCGGTCACAAAAACAGCCAGTTTATCCATGTTGGTCCAGCCATTGATATCGGATATCTCCAGTATCCGTTCGTGTGCCCAGCCTACCTCGCCACCGTGGCCGGTATAATTCATGATCAGCGTGCCCTTGTCCATCCTCCGGTTAATTGCCTCATTCACACCGGGGGCCCGCTGCCCTCCGGGTGTTGCTTCCTGCGGATATGCGTCAACATAGATCTTGTCTATGTTGTAAACGCGGTATGTTGTATCAATTTTCCGGGCCATTTTCTCGGCATGACTGGCCATATGCATGTTTCCGTCCTCATCATCCGCAACGAAGGTCAGGAAATTGCGCCAGGGGCCCATGACGGATGCATCCGCAGCAGCATAATGAATGACCTTATCCACGGCCATCCGGGCCTGTTCCACGTTTGTGACGGGAAACCTCCCTATGCCGATATCGATCAACTGCGCACCGCCCATGGTCCCTTCCCCATCATCCAGGAAACCGTAAAAATCATCGGTCGAAATGGAACTGATGATATTCAGGGAATATGGATCCACCCAGGTAGGGACAAGATTCGTATTGTCTTCGATCCTGTTTTTATAATCATAGGAAGCATCGCCAAACATGAGCAGGTACATGGGCTCGTTACCGTTCCGGCCCCGGTCATACAGCATTTTCATAAAATCCCTGATGGCCGAGACATCCTGGGCCCCGGAAGAAAATTCATTATAAATTTTACCCGGGGTGGTCACAAAAACACTCAACCCGTCGTGGCCCTGATGATGCGCAGCCAATCTGCCGGCTTCAGCAAGGAAAGCCGGATGACTGACGATCACCATATCATAGGGATCAAGCATGTGCAGGTTCTGATTTTCCACTTTTTCTATAAAAAGTGCACCATAGTATGAACTCCCGTTAAAGGCGGCAAACTGCAGCAATGAATCGGTGGACAAACGGAATGAAAGTGTGTTGCCGGAGAGGGAATAATTTACATTTCGCACGTCCAGGGGATCGGTAACATTCCAGACGCTAACATTGCTTTCTGCATTGCTCATGATAAAATCGGTCACGGAGCCCGGCACGGCCGACAAGGGATCGCGGAATGCCATCTGCGGCCCGTGAAAACTCAGTTTCCGTCGTGCATTCAATTCGATGTAGTCAAGCCACCCGGTAGCTCCGGAAGAAGTTTTGTTATACTCCAATCGTATGGAAATGTCCGGGTTTCCCTGGGCAAACATTGTACTGCCGGTCCGGGATTTGGCATAGGCCGAATACGCAGATCCGGAAACATTATCGACAGACAAACTCATCACCTGGTCGCCATTGGCGTAGAACCGGAATGCGCTGGGCGAAAAAGACCTTGCAGCGACAGAAGACCGGATATATACCGGCGTATTTACATCAATATACGGAAAGCTGAAGTCATAACTATGGGATGTGACCACGTCAAAGGGAGGGGAATCGTACCAGGTCCTTCCGGTCTGGGCAATATTGACCTCATCTTCTTCATGAAACTGATGGTCCGTGAAAAATTCGGATGTATAATCTGCGGGCAGGGTAACCTGGGACTGGTTTTTTATCCTTTTGCCCCTGCCCAGGTCCGCGGTTATAAAATAATACGTGTAATCGGAAAAATCATTTTTTTCATGATAAAACACCTCATCACTTGCCGACCACTTCCACGTATCCGGCGACTCACCATAAAACAGAATATAATCACCCTGGTTGAAAACCCCGTCATCTTCCCCCACAACCTGTATGGCATTTTCCATGAGATCATCGTAACGGAACCCCGATAACTTTTCCGGAAGCATGCCACCACCATTCCCATATATGCGTATGTCCCTGGGATCGATCGATCCGGGGGAGATCCCCATATTGGACAGCTCATTGTAAGTAAGTTTATGCACGCCGGTTTTGTTAACGGCGATCTTGTACCAGTCGCCCGTAGCCAACACAGAGTTGTTTTTGAACGAACGCGGCTTTTGTTCTTTGACAGGTGTTTGGGAAACACGCATTTGTATACCGAAAGAAACGAGTTGTTCATATGTGCCATTGGCGGGGTTTTTCCGGATGGGGATAAAAGAAATGAAGGCAGAAGGCTTTTTCCGGTCATAAACGACCCGGGAAGTAATTTCAATCTGGGTCCCGATGTTATGCAAGCCGGGGACCTGGTCCAGGAACTTTCCTTCCAGTGGCGCAAACGTCGCATCCACAAGCCGTACAAGGGGTTCATAACCCTGATCGCTCCAGGGAAATCGCTCCTCATAAAAGGGAACACCCGGCATTCTGGGATTGTAAACAGCACCATCAAAATAGATCTGATACAGATCTTCTTCCGGGGAAAAAACATATTTCTGAATGCCCTCCCAGTCGATCTCTCTTTGATAAATTTCCTGTGAATACAGAAAAACAGGCAGGACCAGAATTAACAACGCCAAGGGAAACCTGTATTTCATTTGGGTTTGATTTTGTTGTCGTGATTATGGTAAACATCCCGGAGGTCTTTGTGTTTTTTTTGAAAAAATTCGCATCCGGGCAACATAAATTTCAAGTAAAAACGTTACCGGAGTAGTAATATTGTCATTCAGAACTTTATTTAAAAATTTACAACAGTTTTAAAAAAAACTTCGTATAATTGTAGCCCCTAATCAATTTGCAGATAGGAGTTTTGCTTAACCATGCCCAAAAAAACATTCGTCACATTCATCGCTGCCTGCTTACTGTTTGGTATAGCCAAAGGACAATCCTTACCCGATGCGCACTTTTCGCAATTCTATGGGGCGCCCATTTATTTGAACCCCGCCCTGGCAGGTTCAAATATTTGCCCGAGGATCAACTTTAGTTACCGAAACCAGTGGCCCGCCATGAATAAAAGCTTTATCACCTACAGTGCCTCCTACGATCAGCACATAGAAAAGCTGTCGGGTGGAATAGGTTTGAACGTAATTGCGGACCGGGCCGGAGACGGCCTGCTCAACACCAATATGATCAATGCCATGTACGCTTTCCGTTTAAGGGTCGGTACACATATATTTATGAACATGGCATTGCAGGGTAGTTATATACAAACCACGCTCGACTGGAACAACCTGCAATTTGGGGAACAAATCGATCCCAATTCGGGCTTTGATCCCTCGATAGGTATTCAGGAAACACCACCGGACAATAACAGCATCGGCTTCCCGGATTTTTCCGCCGGACTTTCCATATCTTATAAAGGAAGCATTTATGGGGGTGTGGCCGTCCATCACCTGACCGAACCCGATAATTCTTTTTACAGCGGCGGCGACAGCAAGCTTTACATGAAAATGACCGCACACGGGGGAGCAATGATCGATCTGGAAGGGAAAGATCCTTACGATGATGATTTTGGCAGTTTCAGCATTTCACCGAATTTCATGTACCAGCAGCAATTCAATTTCCACCAGTTGAATGTAGGGATGTATGCCACCAAACTGCCTTTTATCCTGGGGGTCTGGTTCCGGCATAATTTTGAAAACGTGGATGCGATCACGCCTATGGCCGGTTTTGAGTACCGTTCCTTAAAGATCGGCTACAGTTACGATATTACTTTGTCGCAACTTAAAAGTGTTTCCGGAGGGGCGCATGAGGTATCCCTGGCATGGCACTTTAACTGTATTGAAAAAAGAAGACGCATCAAGGCAATAAATTGCCCGCGCTTTTAGTTAATAATACACAAAATTAAACACAAGAAAATGTCTAAGTACTTCAAATTAATCAATGTAGCACTTTTTGTTGTTTTTATTTCCTTCTTGACATCCTGTTCATTATTCAGGAGCAAGGAACATTCAAGAACAACAGGCTGGGAATATAACAATCCGGAAACCGGTGGTTTTGAAGTATCGGAATTAAAGCAACAACCGACCGGTCCTGGTTTGATCCTGATCGAAGGCGGAACCTTTGTCATGGGCGCAACACAGGAAGATCTCATGTTCGATTGGGACAATTTCCCGAGAAGGGTTACCATTTCTTCCTTTTACATGGATGAAACTGAAGTAAGCAATGTTGATTACCTGGAATACCTTTACTGGCTGAAGCGTGTTTTCGGTGCAGATTATCCCCAGGTATATAACAAAGCCCTGCCCGATACACTTGTATGGCGCGAACGCCTGGCATATAACGAACCACTGGTTGAAACCTACCTTCGCCACCCGGCTTTTCATAATTATCCTGTGGTGGGCGTAAGCTGGACACAAGCCCAGGATTATTGCACCTGGCGCACAGACAGGGTAAATGAAATGATGCTTATAGAACATGGCATTTTGGATTATGATCCTGATCAGAAAAATCAGAATAATTTCAATACGGAAGCATATCTTGCCGGACAGTACGAAGGGCTTGTCAATCAACCACTGGAAAACCTTGATCCAAGCAGTACAGGCACCCGGCGTGCCGGTATTAAAGATGGGCTTATTCTTCCAAAATACCGCCTTCCGACAGAAGCCGAATGGGAATACGCTGCCCTCGGACTCATAGGGAACACCTTGTATGAACGTGTGGTCGAACGGAGAAAGTACCCCTGGAACGGGAATTACACACGTACGGACGACCGAAAATATTACGGCAGTTTCGTAGCCAACTTCAAACGTGGACGGGGAGACTATATGGGCGTTGCAGGAAACCTGAACGACGGTGCAGACATCCCGGCCCCGATCGGTTCCTACTGGCCAAACGATTACGGGCTTTATAATATGGCAGGCAATGTCAGTGAATGGACCCAGGATGTTTACAGGCCCCTGACACTGGAAGATGTTTCCGACCTGAACCCATACAGGGGCAATGTATTTAAAAATCCGGTCCGCGACTTTGAAGGGTTCCTGGCTGAAAAAGACAGCCTCGGCAGAATAAGATATGAGGAAGTGTCTTCGGAAGAGATCGAAGGCAGAAGGAACTTCAATAAAGCAGATCACCGGAACTACAAGGATGGAGACATTAAAACGATAACGACCACCGATTGGAAAAGCGAAGATGAGGTTTCCGATAACACAACACAGGAAATGTACGAATACGGGGTTACTACCCTGATCAGTGACCAGGCACGCGTGTACAAGGGCGGTTCCTGGAAAGATCCGGCTTTCTTCCTGAGCCCGAGTGTCAGAAGATTCCTCGATCAGGATATGGCTACGGATTATATAGGATTCCGCTGTGCCATGACACGCGTCGGAAGCCCGATACCGGGAGGGAACTAATTGGAGCATTGGTTTTCTGAAAGATATGATGAAAGGCTGCCGGGACGGTGGCCTTTTTTATTGTCGATCCTGAAGGCTGTATGTTCGATGGGCGATGTTGATGTTCAATGCCCAATTCCGGGATGCTTGTAACATTCGATGGTTGAATGAAGGGGTGAACGGTTTTTAATTGTTAATTTTGGCATGGGAAGCCGATCCCCCCAGGAAACTGTTTTACTGGAATGATCATGATGGAAAAGATATACCGGCAATTCCTCAAAAGCAAAGAAGTCTTCATCGATTCCCGGGAGACTTGTAAGGGCGGATTGTTTTTTGCACTCAAAGGCGAAAACGCCGACGGCAATAAATTTGCCGGCGAAGCCATTGAAAAAGGGGCAGCCATGGCGATCATCGATGACCCGGAATACAAAAGCCCGGATCCGCGGACCGTACTTGTGGAAAACAGCCTGGAAACCTTGCAGGAATTAGCGGCAATGTACCGGAAGGAATTCCGCATACCCTTCATCGCCGTCACCGGAAGCAATGGAAAAACAACGACAAAGGAACTCATGGGCGCGGTTTTGGAACGCAAATACACTGCATGCACATCCAAAGGAAATTTGAACAATCATATAGGGGTGCCCCTGAGCATTCTCTCCATGAAAAAAGACACGGAAATCGCTGTGATAGAAATGGGCGCCAATCATGTGGGCGAAATAAAAAAATTGTGTGAAATTGCCCGGCCTACCCATGGATTGATCACCAACATCGGCAAAGCACACCTGGAAGGTTTTTTAGATCTGGAAGGAGTGATGCGCGCCAAATCAGAACTATACCATTTTCTCATGGACAACAAGGGGGATATCTTTGTGAACCGGGACGATGAACTGCTTATGGACCTGAGCGCGGAAGCCGGAAGATATACGTATGGCAATGATGATCATGCCGATGTTTGTACCCGCCTCATAGATGAAGACCCCTTTCTCACAGTGCAATGGAAAACGCCGGCAGGGGAATTCCTGATCGAATCCCGGTTGTACGGCCGGTACAATTATCCGAACATACAGGCGGCCATAGCCGTTGGTCATTATTTTCATGTAAACCCACACGATATTGCACACGGCATCCGGCATTACATCCCTGAAAACAGCCGTTCACAAATCATAGAAACCGGAAATAACAAAGTGCTGCTGGATGCTTATAATGCCAATCCGACGAGCATGGAATTTGCCCTGGATTATATGGACCGCCTCCGGGATACACCGAAGGCATACATCCTGGGGGATATGCTGGAGCTGGGCAATACATCAGGGATGGAACACCGGAACATCCTGAAAAAACTGAATGAAACAGGGGCAACACATGTTATGCTTGTCGGCAGCGAATTTACCAAAGCCGCACAAAAAACCAGGTTCCTTTCTTTTCAGAATTCCGGGGAAGCCCGTGACTGGCTCCGGGAACACCCATTAAAGGGTTTTACCATACTTGTGAAGGGATCACGGAAAATACAACTTGAACAGGTGCTGAAAGAACTGTAAGTCGTATGGAAAACAACACACAGTACCGGGGGATCGGGATCATGTCGGGCACCTCGCTCGATGGTATGGATATTGCTTTTTGCCGCTTCATCCTGAAGAACAACTCCTGGGAATATGACATCCTGGCTGCCGAAACGTTTCCATATTCCGGAAAAATGAAAAAGCAACTGGGTTCGCTCCGGAACTGCAGTGCATCAACGCTGGTCCGGTCGGAAAACGAATGGAGCCGGTTTGCCTCAGACAGGATCCATGATTTTTGTGAAAAATACAAGCTCGAACCGGAATTTATCGCTTCACACGGACATACGGTATTTCATCAGCCCGGAGAGGGGCTGACCTTACAGATAGGCAACGGGGCGCTTATGGCAGCCCGGACAGGCGTGCCGGTTATTTGCGATTTTCGCAGGGCGGATACTGCTCGTGGGGGACAGGGAGCGCCACTGGTACCCATAGGCGACCGGTACCTATTCGGAACATATGATCTCTGCCTGAACCTGGGAGGCTTTGCCAATGTTTCCTTCGAGGAACACGGGATCCGGAAAGCATGCGATATTTGCCCCTGTAATGTGCTGCTGAACCATGTTGCATCAACATTGGGCAAAGCCTTCGACCAGAATGGGGAAACGGCACGGGAGGGAAAGGTCCTGGACCGTCTTTTAAAAAAATTGAACGGATTGGACTTCTACCGTTTAACCAAACCCAGGTCACTGGGTATGGAATGGGTGCAAAAGCATCTGTTCCCCCTGGTCCCCCGCGGTGAGGCTGGCCGCGACTTACTGAGGACCTTCACAGAACACATCGCCCGGCAGGTCACACAGGCAACCGGGCGGAAACCCCCGGGCCGGTTGCTGGTTACGGGAGGAGGCGCTTACAATGTGTTCCTCCTGGAAAGGATCAAAGCCCTTACCGGACATGAGGTCATCATACCCGGCCAAAAACTCATCGATCACAAGGAAGCACTGATCTTTGCTTTTATGGGGATACGAAGGCTCAGGAATGAGGTCAATGTGCTGGGATCCGCAACAGGAGCAAACAAAGATCATAGCGCAGGTGCTGTGTACATATAGATCAAAAGGAAGATAAACCAACCGGACCCCGTCGGCTATGACCCAAAACAAATATTTAAATTTATCAGCAATTTAATTTACATAGTGTAAATCTTTTGTTAATTTTGGCCGGTCCAATAAACGGAAGCATCGTTTTTTACTGAAAACAAGACACTTAAAAATAAATAGCCCAGGCCTCATGGAAAACAAATTACAGGAATTGACTGAAAAGATATATTCAGAGGGGATCGAAAAAGCCAATAAGGAAGCTGAAGAGATCAGGCAAAAAGCGGAAAAAGAAGCAGAAGAGATTGAAAAGAAGGCGAAAAGGGAAGCCGGAAAAATTGTTGAGAAAGCAAAACAGGAAGCTGAAGAAGCGAAGAGGAAACTCGATTCGGAATTGAAATTAGCGGCCACCCAGGCGCTTACTGCCTTAAAACAAAAAATTACCGGCCTGATCACTTCCAAAGTGGTTGATGAGCCTGTGGAAAAAGCATTGAATGATAAAGCGTTCCTGCAAAAGATCATTGAAATCGCACTTAAAAACTGGAACCCCGGGAAATCAGGAAACCTTGATGTATCCCTTTTACTTCCGGAAGAAGATGAGGAAAAGCTTGGAAATTATTTTACCAGCAAAGAAAATGAATACCTGAAAAAAGGCCTTGAAGTCCGCTTCGACGACCGCATGAAATCCGGTTTTATGATCGGCCCCAAAGACGGTAGCTTTAAGATCAGTTTCACCGAAGAGAACTTTAAGAACTTTTTCAAGGCTTACCTGCGCTCTGCTACGATAGAATTGCTTTATGGAGAACAGTCATGATCAGAATGCCAAAGCACTATTATTGCCTTGTTGCCGGACTGCCGGAATTGATCCTTGAACAGGAAAAGATCCGGTTTTCGCCGGAAGATTTCAGGGATCAACTCCTGGAAGAGATCCACGCAACAGACCTGGAATATGTTCATGTGCTTTACCTGCCTCATGACCACAACAATTTGCTCAATCTCCTCCGGAAAGAAAACAAGCCGTTCGATGCCCTTGGGAATTATTCCCTTGAATTTCTGGAGGACGAAATAAAAGAGCCCGGGAAACTGCCCGCTTACCTGCAGAAATTTATCGTCAATTTTAAGGAAGATACCCCGGTTTATGAAGATATGAGCTGGGAAAACCAGCTCACCAGCCTGTATTATGATCATGCAACTTCGCTGAAGAATCATTTCCTGGTGCAGTGGTTTCATTTCGACCGGAACGTAAACAATGTCATGGCAGGCCTGATGGCACGAAAATATGATCATCCCCTCAAAGGGGAACTTATCGGCCATGACCTGATCACCGAATCCATTCGTAAAAGCCATGCCCGTGATTTCGGACTTGCCAATGATTTTCCGGAAATAGAAGATCTGCTCCAAATTATTGACAATGAGAACATACAGGAACGGGAAAAGAACATTGATATGCTCAAGTGGCAACATCTTGATGATTTGAACACATTCAACTATTTCACCATAGAAAAGATCCTGGGTTATGTGATCAAATTAAACATGGTTGACCGGTGGATGCGGCTGGATGAAGAGACCGGGCAAAAAATATTCAATAAATTGATCACCGAACTTAAGAACAGTTTTGAACTACTAAAAGAATTCAAAATAAATGGCAGAAAAAGCTAAACGCTCCAGGGGAAAGGTCATATCCATCATCGCCAACCTTGTGCTTGTAGAAGTAGATGGCCCCATAGCACAAAACGAGATCTGCTTCATTAAATTGAGCAATACCTCGTTAATGGCGGAAGTCATCAAGGTTCACGAACCCATAGCATATGTTCAGGTATTTGAAAGCACACGCAGTCTGACCATTGATACCGAAGTTGAGTTCACCGGAAACATGCTTGAGATCACCCTGGGGCCCGGCATCCTTTCGAAGAATTTCGATGGCCTGCAAAACGACCTGGACAAAATGGAAGGCATTTTTCTGAAACGGGGGGAATATACCATCCCGCTCGATCCGGAAAAGAAATGGGATTTCATCCCCCTGGCCAGTGAAGGGGATACCGTAACAGCGGGAAGCTGGCTGGGGGAAGTCACTGAAAACCAGCAACCGCATAAGATCATGGTCCCTTTCAAGCTCACCGGAACCTTCAAAGTTAAAAGCCTGGCCAAAAAAGGCGCCTATACCATCAAAGAAAAAATTGCCGCCATAACAGACGGGGAAGGCAACACCATTGATTTAACCATGACCCAGAAATGGCCTGTGAAAGTGCCCATCAAGGTCTATGATTCCAAACCGCGCCCCTTCCGCCTGCTGGAAACCGGTGTCCGCACCATCGACACATTAAATCCCATCATGGAAGGGGGCACCGGCTTTATTCCGGGACCCTTCGGCAGTGGTAAAACGGTGTTGCAGCATGCCCTTTCCAAACAGGCAGAAGCCGATATCGTCATTGTTGCAGCCTGCGGTGAACGTGCCAATGAAGTGGTAGAGCTTTTTACCGAGTTCCCCAAGCTGGATGATCCGCGCACAGGCCGTAAGCTCATGGAACGGACCACCATTATTGCCAACACTTCCAATATGCCGGTAGCCGCCCGTGAAGCTTCGGTTTACACCGCCATGACCATTGCGGAATACTACCGCCAAATGGGATTGAAAGTCCTGATGCTCGCCGACTCCACATCCCGATGGGCCCAGGCGCTCAGGGAAATGTCAAACCGCATGGAGGAATTGCCAGGCCCGGACGCTTATCCCATGGACCTTACAGCGATCATTGCAAGCTTTTATGCACGCGCCGGATATACATGCCTGAATAACAGCAAAACCGGTTCCATTACCTTTATCGGGACCGTGTCACCGGCCGGTGGCAATTTGAAAGAACCGGTTACAGAAGCAACCAAAAAAGCTGCCCGGTGCTTTTATGCGTTGTCGCAAGACCGGGCCGACAGTAAGCGGTATCCCGCCATAGACCCGATCGACAGCTATTCGAAATATCTCGAATACGAAGGGGTTAAAGAATATTTGAATGAAACCATCCACGAAGACTGGATTTCCAACATCGCATCGGTCAAAAATTTTCTGATCCGGGGCCATGAAGCTTCCGAACAAATCGACATCCTGGGCGATGATGGCGTCCCGGTCACATACCATGTTGATTTCTGGAAATCAGAGGTTGTTGACTTTGTAATATTGCAGCAGGATGCCTTTGATGAGATCGATGCATCGACACCGGTGGAGCGTCAGCGATATATGCTGGAGAAAGTCCTGTCCATTTGCAACACCGGCTTTTCCTTTGATGCCTTTGAAGATGTGGCTGAGTATTTCAAGCGCATCATCAACGAACTGAAACAAATGAATTATTCTGAGTTTGAGTCGGATAAGTTCAAGGGACACGAAGACCAGCTGGAAAAAATCATTGAAGAACGAAAGGATGCCTAATGGAAACACGCGCATTTCAAAAAATACACACAAGGATCACAAACATTACAAAGGCCACCTGCTCGCTTAAGGCAACCGGTGTAGGGTACGAGGAACTGGCCATTGTTCATGGCAAACTTGCCCAGGTTGTAAAAATAAAAGGCGATACCATTACCCTTCAAATATTCGGGGGCACCGAAGGGATCCCCACCAACGGTGAGGTGATCTTCTCCGGAAAACCCCCTTCCCTCAAGGTCAGCGATGCCCTGGCCGGGCGGTTCTTTGATTCTTTTGGCAATCCTATTGACGGGGGACCGGAAGTGGAAGGGGAAGAGAGGGAAATTGGCGGTCCGACGGTCAACCCCGTAAGACGGAAACAACCTTCCGAACTCATCGCCACAGGGATTGCAGGCATCGACCTGAACAACACGCTGGTGAGCGGACAAAAGATCCCATTCTTCGCAGATCCCGATCAACCCTACAACCAGGTGATGGCCATGGTTGCCCTCAGGGCGAAAGCCGACAAGATCATCCTGGGTGGAATGGGCCTGGCCAACGATGACTACCTCTTCTTTAAGAATGTATTTGACAATGCAGGGGCCCTGGATCATATCGTCTCCTTTGTGAACTCAACAGAAGACCCCCCTGTAGAACGATTGTTGGTCCCCGATATGGCACTTACCGCAGCGGAATACTTTGCCGTGGACAAAAATCAAAAGGTATTGGTGCTCCTCACGGACATGACCCTCTTCGCTGATGCACTGGCCATTGTATCGAACCGCATGGACCAGATACCGTCCAAAGATTCCATGCCCGGCTCCTTGTACAGCGACCTGGCAAAAATTTACGAAAAAGCCGTGCAATTCCCCGAAGGTGGCTCCATAACCATTGTTGCAGTGACCACGCTGTCCGGTGGGGATATCACCCACGCCGTCCCGGATAATACAGGGTATATTACCGAAGGACAGCTTTTTCTGAGAAAAGATACCGACATCGGTAAAGTGATCGTCGACCCGTTCCGAAGCCTCTCGCGATTGAAACAATTGGTGATCGGCAAGAAAACCCGTGAGGATCATCCCAGTGTGATGAATGCTGCAATCCGCCTCTTTGCCGATGCATCCAATGCCAAAATCAAGCAGGAAAACGGTTTCGACCTCACGGATTATGACGAACGCACCCTGGGTTTTGCCAAAGAATATTCCAGGGAACTGCTGGCCATTGATGTGAACATTGAAATTGACAAAATGCTTGATACCGGATGGCAGCTGTTCAATACCTATTTCACGAAAGCGGAAGTTGCCATCAAAGAAGATCTGGTCAGCAAGTACTGGCCAGAAGAAGAAGGACTGGAAGAACGCAGGAAAAAAGAACCTTCAGAAGCCAAAGCATAAACGGGACCAAACCAAAAGCAGTGATACCGTGAAGATAAAATTTCAATACAACAATACAGCATTGCATCGCTTAATAAAGCAATTGGCGATCAGGGAAGGAGCCCTGCCCACACTTAAAAATAAGGAATCGGCTTTGCGTATGGAAGTCAAAGATGCCCGGGACCAGGCAGACCTTTTGGAGGAAAAACTTCACAAGGAAATGCATGCGTATGATGAAATGGTCCGGATGTGGGGTGAGTTTGATGAAGACCTTCTGGCCATTGATGAGGTCAAATTGTCTGCAAAAAAGATCGCCGGTGTCAAAACACCGGTGTTGGAAGACGTCGTTTTCAAAACAAAACCTTTCAGCCTGTTCCGGAACCCGGCCTGGTACCTTGATGGGATTGCCATCCTGAAGAAACTCACACGTATTGCCATTGAACAGGAAGTTTTTTCCCGTAAAATGCAGATGCTCGATTATGCCCGTAAGAAGACCACCCAAAAAGTAAACCTATATGAAAAGGTTCAAATCCCGGGTTTCCAGGATGCCATTCTGAAAATCAAACGTTTTCTTGAAGATGAAGAACACCTTTCCAAATCATCCCAAAAGATCGTTAAAAACCGGAAGGAGGAAGCTGCCTGATGATAGCCCCGATGCGTAAATATTCCTTCCTGATCTACCACCAGGAATACAATCGCTTCCTTGAAGACATCAGGGAACTGGGAGTCGTGGATATCGTTGAGAAAGAAAACCGACTGGACGAAGAGACCATACAAAAACTGGATCAACTCAAGCAGATCAACAAGGCCATCGATTTCTTGAAGCGCAGGAATGTGGAAGCCGGCAAACCTGATGAGGAAACCGGCGGCATAAAGGTAATGGAAGATGTGCTCAGCAGGCGCAATCAGCTCGAAAACCTCGAACAAAAAATCAATACCCTCAAAAAAGAGATCCATCACGTGGCTCCCTGGGGAGATTTTTCATGGGATACGATTGAAAAACTGAAAAAAGCCGGTTTAACCCTGCGTTTTTTTGTGGTTTCTGAAAAAAAATTCAACCCGGAATGGAAAAAACAATACAATGCCGGGATCATAAGCATCGATCAATCGAAGGCCCATTTTATCGTGATCCAGGAAGGCGATGAGCCCATCGATATCGAAGCCGGGGAGGTCAAACCGCCCAGGCGTTCCCTGAGTGCCGTAAACCGGGAGAAGAAGCAGGCAGAAGAACAGCGGGATAAGATCAATCGGGAACTGGATAAATATGCCGCCACTGCCATTCCGGCCCTTCAGAAAGCCGCAAAAAAAACCGGGCAGGAAGCAGAATATAATAAAGTACTGATCAATACCATTGAAGAAGCAGAGGGCAAGGTTAAAGTGCTGGAAGGATTTGTTCCCGTGGATAAACGAAAACCCCTGGATACATACCTGGAAAAGAAGAAGATACTTTTTATCACCCGTAAACCCTTCCCGGAGGAAAGTCCACCCATAGAATTAAAAAACGGACGCTTTGCCAGGTTGTTCGAACCAATTGCCAAATTGTTCGCCATGCCTTCGTACAGGGAGCTGGACCTTACACCCTTATTTGCCCCCTTTTTCATGTTGTTCTTTGGCTTTTGCCTGGGCGATGCAGGATATGGGTTGCTCTTCATAATCGTTGGATTCATTGTTAAGCCCAGGCTAAAACCGAAGATGAAACCCATTGTGACACTGGTGCAATTTCTGGGCCTGGGAACCCTCATCTTTGGTGTGCTCACAGGGACCTTTTTCGGGATGGACCTCTTACAGAAAGATCTTCCAGTCCTGGAATCGGTCAAATCTTTTATGCTCAACAGTGAGCAAAGCTTTTACCTGGCACTGATCATCGGGGCTTTCCAGATATTGTTCGGGATCGGTGTCCATGCGGTCAATCGCTTTCGCCGCTATGGATTTTTATATGCCCTGCCCCAGATAGGCTGGCTTATGTTGCTTCCCGGACTGGGCATATATTTTGGCCTGGACGGGCTCGAACTGCCGGGAACCATCATGATGTCCGCCGGTATAGCACTGATCTTGTTCTGGAGCGACCCCAAAGCCAATTTTTTATCCCGTATCGGAGTGGGATTGTGGGATTTATACAATATTACCGGGATCTTCGGCGATGTGCTTTCATACATCCGCTTATTTGCACTGGGCGTATCCAGTGCCATTTTGGGATTCGTGATCAACGATATTTCCATGTCCATAAACCAGGGCCTCCCCTATGCCGGACCTGTTTTAATGGTTATTTTCCTGGTCATCGGGCATACCGCCAACATATTTATTTCATCACTGGGTGCTTTTGTCCATCCCATGCGTTTAACATTTGTCGAGTTTTACAAAAATGCCGGATTTTCCGGCGGAGGTAAAGAATATAAACCATTTAAAACAAAACTAAAATAAGAGGAGTGTAATTATGTCAACAGCTATTATTCTGGCTTATATCGGATTGGCAATGATGATTGCTTTGGCCGGGATCGGAAGTGCCATAGGTGTATCCAAAGGTGGAAATGCAACCGTTGGGGCGTTGAAGAAAAATGATTCGGCTTTCGGCAGCTATATGCTGTTGAGTGCGCTTCCCGGAACACAGGGGTTGTATGGTTTTGCCGGGTTCTTTATCATTAACAACCTGGGCATCATCGGACCTGAAATGACCCTGGTCCAGGGATCAGCCATATTTGCCGCCGGCCTGGCACTTGGTTTTGTAGGATTGCTTTCCGGAATACAGCAAGGCGGGATCTGCGCCAACGGTATCGCCGGGATAGGTGCCGGTTACGACGTGTTTGGGAAAACCATGGTCCTTGCCGTCTTCCCCGAACTGTATGCCATTGTTGCTTTTGCTGCCGTTTTCCTTATCAGTATGGGCTTATAAGCCTGCCTGGAAATCGTAGATCCGGCAATACACATGCATTGTTTTTATATGATCACCTGATGCATGCCGGAATGCATCAGGCCTTCACGGACCCGCACAGGGGAGGCAGGACATTATTTTGCCCCGCCCTTTCATAATAAAGCTTTGAATTTCCTGTTAATATTAACATGTTCATGTGCAAAAGTTATGCACGCAAACCGGATTCATGCTCCTAATCCTAGTTACATTTAAGGCAAATTAAAAACATCTATGAAAACAGGAATCTTGTTACAAATTAACACTGCAGCCCAGGAAGCAACCGGGGAAGAAATTAATGAAATTTCCCTTTCGGTTTATGAGCTGGCATTAAAAGGCGGCTGGATCATGGCCATCCTTGTGTTGCTTTCCCTTATAGCCATTTATGTATTCATTGAACGGTATCTGACGATCAGCCGCGCTTCCCGGGAGGATAAGAATTTTATGAATAACATCCGCGATTTCATTCATAATGGAAGGGTGGATTCGGCCCTTGCCCTCTGCAAAAACAACGACACGCCGATTTCCAGGATGATCGAAAAAGGCCTGACACGGATCGGCCGGCCCCTGAACGATGTTACGGCAGCCATAGAAAATGTGGGCAAGCTGGAAATTTCCCGGCTGGAAAAGAACGTTGCCGGTCTGGCCACCATTGCCGGTGCAGCACCGATGCTCGGATTCCTGGGCACCGTAATTGGTATGATCATTGCTTTCTATGATATGTCCATGGCTGGCAATAATATAGATGTGGCCCTTTTGTCCACCGGGATCTACCAGGCCATGGTAACCACAGTGGGAGGGCTTATCGTAGGGATTTTGGCTTACGTATGCTATAACATTCTGGTTGCCAGAATTGAAAAAGTGGTATACAAACTTGAGGCCCGGTCTACCGAATTTATGGATCTCCTCAACGAGCCGGCTGCATAAAAAAATGAGTCAAGAACGGGAATAAATTTTCATCATGGCCATACAAACAAGAAATAAACGCAAAGCAGAGTTCAGCACAGCATCCTTTTCGGATCTGGTCTTCCTGTTGCTCATATTCTTTATGCTGACATCCACCCTGGTGGCCCCCAATGCCATAAAATTGCTTCTGCCTGCCAGCAACAGCAAAACGATGGCAAAACAAACCATCACCGTTTATATTGATGGCAACTACCGGTACTATGTAGGAGAACAGCAGGTGAGCAAATACCAGTTGCAAAACATCATTGACCAGGTGCTGTCCGGACAATATGAGGGATCGGTGGTCCTGAGGTCTGACAAATCCGTCCCGGTCCAGTACATCGTAAACGTTATCGATGCTGTGAACACGATCAATCAAAAATACAACACCAAACATAAAGTAATACTGGCAACGCAGCCACGGGAGTAACCATGTCCAGAAGCAAAAAGAACCGGATCAAAGCCCTGATCGGAACCATCGCCTTCCATATCATTGCGATCGGTTTGATGATATTTTTCGGTCTTTCCACACCCCTGCCCCTCCCGGGAGAGGAAGGGGTTGTCGTCAACCTGGGCAGCAGAAACCAAGGCATGGGTGAAGTACAGGCGGAAGAACCGGCACCGAAAAAGCAAGCCCGGCCCCGGCCCACGCCACCACCCGAAGAATCGCGTGAGGAAAGCAAGGAAGAGATCCTTACCCAGGATGTGGAAGAAGCCCCTTCCATTCCGGAAAAAGAAGAAAAGCCCCCGGAAAAAGAAGAAGAAAAAGTTGAATCCGAAAAACCTGTTGAAAAAACACAGGAGGAAACCACCCCGGATAAAACCGATGTGCCGGCTGAAGAAACCGAAGAAACGGAAGAAGCGCCCCTTCCTGAAGAAGAACCCGAACCGGAACCCCCGGCCGTGGACCCGCGTGCCCTTTATAAGGGACAATCTGAGGATGGCACGGGGCAGGACGAGGGAGAGACCGGCCAACCGGGCGACCAGGGCATAGAAAACGGTGATCCGGAGGAACAAAATCACGAAGGACTGGGAGGCGCCGGCGAAGGCGTTTCATACAGCCTTGGCGGAAGAGGGTCCAAACACCTGCCCAAGCCCTCCTATAATTCCCCGGAACAGGGAAAAGTCGTGGTTACGATCTGGGTGGATAAAAATGGAAAGGTTGTCAAAGCATTGGCCGGCGCCAGGGGAACCAATATAGCAGACAGAAACCTGCAAAAAATGGCCAGGGATGCTGCCCTTCGTTCTGTTTTTCAATCCGACCCAAATGCCCCGGAAGTCCAAAAGGGAACCATTACATATAATTTTATCAAAATGAATTGATTATGACACGGGTGGCTGAAACATCGCTTTTATCTTTATCCTTTTGTCTTGTATCCTCTTGACCGCATGAACTACACCCAGGCGCTGGATTACCTGTACAGCCGGTTACCAATGTTTCAGCGCATCGGGCCGGCTGCGTATAAAGCGGACCTTTCCAATACCCTCCGCTTATGTGAAGCCCTGGATAACCCGGAAGAAGGACTCAGGGTGGTTCACATTGCCGGGACCAACGGAAAAGGATCGGTCGCCCACATGCTGGCATCCATTCTTCAGGAATCAGGACTGAAAACCGGATTGTTTACCTCGCCGCATTTCCAGGATTTCAGGGAACGGATACGGATAAACGGCCGCAAAGTACCGGAAAAATATATTGTCGATTTCATTAAAAACCATGCCCCCGCTTTTACAAGGATCACACCCTCCTTTTTCGAATTGACAACCGTCATGGCATTTCTGTATTTCAAGGACCAAAAAACAGATGTCTGTGTTGTTGAAACCGGTATGGGGGGACGGCTGGACTCAACCAACGTAACAACACCGGATGCCTCGGTCATAACGAATATCGGACTGGACCATACGCGGTTCCTGGGTGAGACCCTAAAGAAAATAGCCGCCGAAAAAGCCGGGATCATAAAAGAAAATACACCGGTAATTATCGGGGAAACCCACCCCGGAACCCAAAACATTTTTAAACACGTCGCGGCAAATAACAATGCGCCCATCCATTTCGCCGACAGGAACTTCTTTTCCATGGGGGACAACCCGATGAACATCCACACCAGGAAAGAAGAATACAAACACCATTACCCCATAAAACTTTACCATCCCCTGAAGGGCGGTTATCAGCGAAAGAACATCATTACATGCATGCAGGCAACAGAAATCCTTCGAAACCTGGGATACATCATAGATAACCGGAATGTGTCCGCCGGATTGAAAAATATCATCTCCAATACCGGTTTCAGGGGAAGATGGCAGGTGCTTTCAAATCATCCGCCAACCGTTTGCGATATCGGGCACAATCCCGCCGGCCTCCGTGAGATCCTGAGTATGATCCGGCATACACCCCATAAGAAACTTCACATGGTTTTTGGTACCGTCAATGATAAGCCGGCAGATCCCGTATTGCGCTTATTGCCGGAAAATGCAACGTATTACTTTTGCAAAGCATCCATACCCAGAGGCATGGATGCGGAAGAACTGAGCCGCCAGGCCGGCAAAGCCGGCCTGACCGGGAAAACCTTCACGTCTGTAAAAAACGCCATACGGTCGGCCCGCCAGGCAGCAGGGAAACACGACCTGGTTTTTATCGGTGGGAGTACATTTGTCGTTGCAGAAGCACTGGAACTGGACTATGCCTGATCGCCACACCGGTCATGGCTGCAGACCGCCATCGCATTTTTTCCGGGAAATTCACGGGTAGGAGTGACTTTACCCACCGCTGACCAGATGCAGCACCGTGACATGATCTCCATCATGGATCTGTGCTTTGTCACGCTCTTCCTTTTTAACCAGCCGGCCATTAATTTTTGTGACCAATAATTTGAAGGTAAAGTTTTTATATTCCAAAAGCTCGCTTACCGTCATGCGATCCCGGTCAATGATCTCTTCTCTGTTATTCAGGATTATTTTCATCGCTCTCTGTGTTTAATAGGATCTCAAGGACCTGGTTGGCTTGCATATTGGCTACGATCCCCACCCTGGGGGCAAGGGCAGGATTGTCTGCCGACACTTCAGAGCCCTGGTCGCCACATATAAACAAATTCCCCTGTCTTTCTGCCCGCAATTCGTTGTTTCTTCCATATCCCGCAAGTCCGATACCCGTAATGAGCATTTTGTCTGCCAGCTTTTCCATGACCGTTGTGATGATCATTTCCTTCTCCCTGGCATGGTCGAATGCTTCAACGATCACATCGCAATGACCAAAAATACGAACAATGTCGTCAGGCCTCAGCTTGACATCATGGACCTCCACACGACAATCCGGTTCGATGGCCGCAATGGTGCTTTTGAGGGCATCGACCTTTTTCATGCCGATTTGTTCCTGAAAATAATATTGCCGGTTCAGGTTAGAACGGTCAACCGTATCGAAATCCGCAATAACCAGACTGCCCAATCCGCACCTGATCAGGGCAACCGCACAATTAGATCCCAGGCCGCCGCAACCGGCGATCCCCACCTTTTTGGAAGCCAACTGCCTCCGTATACATGCCGTATCCATAACTTAAAATGCAATGCCGTATAAATGATAAACAAAGATATAAAATACGCGGTTCCCGTTCAGGGAAACATCACCGAACAGGATGCGCATAAAATTTAAACCCATTCTAAATTAATTGAAAGGTCTTATCTTACAAGAATTTACCCAATAACTGCCGATATGCATTTCCGTGCATATCTGGCGTATTGTTAAGGATTTAGACAAAAATATCGCTTTTTAATTTATAATTTTGTTGTGACTTCATTAACAAAAAATATCATACCCATGGATGTAAAAGAAATGAGAAACGCCCATAAAAAGCTCGTGGAACGGCCATACGAATGGAAGCCGCTTCATCGTGGCTACACGGACAAAATACTATACATCAATTTATCAAACAACGAAATTAAGGAGAAGGAAGTACCGGCCCTCATGAAAGAAAAATTTATCGGCGGAAGGGGTTACGGGCTGAAGTTGTTATGGGATGCTACAAAGCCTGATACCCAATGGGATGATCCGGAAAACGAGATCAACATTTCTTCGGGTCCCATCGGGGGCATTACCCAATACTCCGGTACTGGAAAAAGCATTTGCGTTTCCATTTCACCGCAAACAGGCTCTGTCATGGATTCCAACGTGGGCGGTTTTTTTGGCCCTTACCTTAAATTCACCGGATTTGATGCCCTTGAGTTGCAGGGCAAAGCGGAAAAAGACGTGATCATTTATATTGATGGCATCAACCATAACGTGGAGATATCAGAGGCACCCCTGGAACCCAAAGACAGTCATGAGCTGGCCGAGATCCTCACGGAAATGTATGCGGAAAATGAAAAAGATAAGAAGAACGTGGCGGTGGTATCCTCCGGGGCAGCCGCCGGGCATTCCCTGATCGGTATGCTCAACTTCAGCTTTTACGATTCCAAACGGAAGCTCGTCAGACTGAAACAGGCGGGACGTGGTGGCATCGGCACGGTATTCCGCAACAAGAAGGTAAAAGCCATTGTAGCCAAAATACCTGGAGTTAAAGGGAACCTGAACAACGTGGCCGACCTTGGAGCCATCATGGAAAGAGGAAAGCGCTTTAACAAGGAAATGCGTGAACTGGACGATTCCCAGGCAGAGATGCGCACCAAAGGGACCGCGCACCTGGTCAATATCATGAACGATTACGATCTGCTGCCCGTTGACAATTATAAGTTCGGAAGCCATCCCGAGGCCGACGCCATTCACTCAGAAGTATGGAAAGAAAGGTTTACACAGGGCATACCCGATGGTTGCTGGATCGGATGCAACATGTCATGCGCAAAGGGGGTGGATAATTATGAACTCCGCACCGGTCCGTACAAAGACCAGAAAGTGATCGTGGACGGTCCGGAATATGAAAATGCCGGCGGACTGGGTTCCAATTGTGGGATATTCAACCCGGATTACATCCTTGAAGCGAATTTTTATTGCGATACCTACGGCATTTGTACCATTACATGGGGTACTACCGTGGCTTTCATCATGGAATGCTATGAAAACGGTATCCTGAATGAAGAACTTACCGGCGGACTGAAGATGAACTTCGGGAATGCCGATTCCGCAATGGAACTCATGCATCAGCTGGCCCGGGGCGAAGGCTTTGGGCTCATTGCCGGAATGGGCGTCCGCAAGATGAAGAACATGTTCATCGAAAAAGGTTGGGGGGATGCTGAATTTCTCTTTGACATCGCCATGGAAAACAAAGGGCTTGAGTATTCCGAATATGTATCCAAGGAATCCCTTGCCCAACAGGGCGGCTTTGCCCTTACCAATAAAGGGCCACAGCATGACGAAGCCTGGCTGATCTTTATGGACATGGTCAATAACCAGATCCCGACCTTCGAAGACAAAGCAGAGGCCCTGCACTATTTCCCCATGTTCCGGACCTGGTTCGGGCTCGTAGGACTTTGCAAGCTTCCCTGGAACGACGTCGAACCTGCCAATAATGCCGAGCAGGATGAACCCGAAAAGGTCCCGGAACACGTCGACAATTACGTGACCTTGTTTAAAGGGGTGACCGGGCAAGATTTTGACAAGCACGAAATGATCCGTCAATCCGAACGGGTATACAATTTCCAGCGGATCTTCAACCTTCGCCGTGGTTTCGGGACCCGGGAACACGACCGCCAGCCTTTCCGGGCAGCAGGACCGGTCACCATAGAAGAATATGAATCCAGGGCAGACCGCTACGATAAACAACTGAAAGACACCATTAAAGAGGATCCGGAAGGCAAATCCACGGAAGAAAAAATGAAGATCCTCCGGAAATACCGGGAAGAACAATATGAGAAACTGGTGGATGCGGTTTATATGCGCAGGGGCTGGACGAAAAACGGGGTGCCCAAAATATCCCATTTGAAAAAGCTGGGCATGGACCTGCCTGAACTTATTGAGATCGTAAAAGACCATCAGGAAGATTAAGATCGCAGGTTTACCTGAAACCATCCACGCATTCCTTGTTTTTTTTCGTATCTTTGAATAAATGTCGAATTAAAACAGGGAATTATGAAAAATACATTTGTACTCTTAGCGGTCAGCGCTTTCATCATGACCGCCTGCTATCCTCCGGGCGGTGAAAAAGAAGGTTTGGAAGAACCCATTGCGGAGATCCAGGAACAAACAGATTACAGCGCCGTTCCGGAAAAGACGGTCCTGCTGGAAGGTTTTGAACTCCCCTCCCTGGGATATTCCTACAACGCACTGGAACCCAGTATTGATGCCAGGACGGTTTATATCCATTATGAAAAACACACAAAAGGGTACTACAACCGGTTCATCAATGCCATCAAGGAAACCAACCTGGAGGAAATGCCCCTGGAAGAGATCATGCGGAACATCAGCCGGTACGATGCAGGCATACGCAGGAATGGCGGGCAATATTACAATCATAAATTTTACTGGGAAAACCTGTCGCCTGAAAGCGGGGAACCTTCCCCGGCACTGCTGGCTGCCATTGAAAAAGAATTCGGATCCATGGAAGAGTTCAAAAAAGAATTCAACGATGTGGCACGCTCCCGGTTTGCTTCCGGATGGGCTTGGCTGACCATGGGTGAAGACGGAAGCCTGTTCGTTTCCCACACGGCCAATGAGGTCAATCCGCTTATGGACATCGCCGAATACCCCGGCACCCCCCTGCTGACCATAGACGTTTGGGAACACGCCTATTACCTGAAATACCAGAACAAACGCCCGGATTACATTACGGCTTTCTGGGATGTGATCAACTGGAATGCCGTGAACAAACGGTATACAGAAGCCATGGAATAGCGTTTGTTGTCATCCATTCAAAAATTTCCCACATACCATCGCTCGCTTTGAACGACATGCGTATCTTTGCATCTCAAATACGGTCATTTTATGGGAAAACGGGGCAAAGCAGACAGAAGAACAGTATTACTGAATTACAAATTATGGCTATCTTCCATGAGCGGGGAAGGCATCATCAGCGAAGACACATACCACCTGCTGATGAAGATCAAAGAAAAAGGATCCTTGAAAAGGGCAGCCGAGGAGCAAAACATGAGCTATCGAAAAGCCTGGGGAGACATTAAAAAAGCTGAGGAAATGCTGGAATACGAGCTCACGGAAAAGACCCGTGGTGGTATAGGCGGGGGAAGGTCCAAACTTACCGGCAAGGCAGAAAAACTCCTGGAAGCTTACCATGCCCTGCATAAGAAATTCGATGAATCCATCGAAGAAGCCTATCAGGAGTTCAGAACAAAGATCAGCAACAAATAAACCATCCATGAAGCAACCTGTCACAGCAATCAGTCTGAACCCAACACTCATCATCATACTTTTGTCATGCCTGATCCCCTCATGCAAAGATGATAATGACCAGAATGCACCGTATATTTCCCTTGGAAACGATCCGGGATATATATACAGGGACACCAGTGTGGCCCCCGGTGAAGTCCTTCCCTTCAGGATCCGGGCCGCCAAAGGGAGCAACAACCTTACACAACTTTACATCCAGGTCATCACGGACCAGGCCGACATATATTTTGACACGAGCATGAATACAGGTTCGGTGGACATCATCAAAAAATATACAAAAACCCTGGCCGGTGAAGAAAATTGGAAGTTTTTCGTACGGGATAAGATCGGAAGGACGGCGGCATATTCCCTTGTCGTAAGGTCCGATACATCCGGTTCCCGTCCAACAAGCAGGATGCCCGGAAAGCAACAGGTCATCGCCTCAGAGTAAAATTCTCCCCAAGATAAACCTTGCGGACATGCTCATCCTCGGCCAGCTCCTCGGAGGTTCCGGATTTCAGGATGGCTCCTTCAAAAAGCAGGTATGCCCTGTCGGTAATGGAAAGGGTTTCATGTACGTTATGATCGGTGATCAACACACCAATGTTTCGTTCTTTCAACTTGGAAACGATGGTTTGAATGTCCTCGACAGCTATGGGATCTACCCCGGCAAAAGGCTCATCCAATAAAATAAATTTTGGGTTGACGGCAAGGGCACGTGCAATCTCCGTACGTCTTCGCTCCCCTCCCGACAACTGTATCCCATGGCTCTTCCTGACATGCTCCAGTCCGAATTCCTTGATCAGCGCTTCCAGCTTTATCTCCCGCTCACTTTTGCTGTATTTGGTAAATTCCAGGACGGCCCGGATGTTGTCTTCGACGCTGAGTTGCCGGAAAACCGAAGCTTCCTGGGCAAGGTAGCCTATGCCGATCTGCGCCCGCTTATACATAGGATAATCCGTGATCTCCTGCTTGTTCAGGTACACATTCCCGGAAAACGGTTTGATCAGGCCGACGATCATGTAAAAAGAAGTGGTTTTGCCTGCCCCGTTGGGCCCCAGCAATCCTACGATCTCACCCTGTCCCACATAAAAGGATACATCGCGAACAACCGTCCGCCTGCCGTATTTTTTAACCAGGTTATCTGTGCGTAATATCATGAAGCCCAAAAATACTTAAAATGAGAACCAAAAAGAAAAAAACACCGCGAAATTATCCGCTCCGGGCGTATCTCTGTGAGAAAGCCTCCATATGGCATCAACCCGGAAAATCTTAAAAATATTCTCCAGTCCCACCCCTGCCTCGTAATACGGTTTCTCTAGATTGCCCAGGATGCGTGGAAATTCGGAATACGCCTTATTGGCTTCGGTCAAGCTGCCGACCAAACCTCTGCCATGGATCACCGTCCTCCATTTCAGCCGGCGCATCAAAGGAATGCGGTTGAGGATCAATCCATCAAAATGATGCGTATAATAAAGGCTCACGTATGTATCGCTGCCCATTTCATAATAATCCAGCAAATTATAGGCATACTCATCGAATAAGAAGGTTTCATTCCCAGGCATCAGCTTTAGCAAGGGATAAGGCAGGGTACCCCAGATCTTGCCGGTCTCAAAAATATATTTTGACCATCCGAATGAAAATACATTAAACCAGTGACGTACCCCGGCCTGCAGCTTGTGGTATTCAAACTCACTTTCCAGGAAGCCCGGGATGCCGTATGAATACTTCAGGTCAACCACGGGGTAGGTGGTGCCCAGACTTATTCGTTCGAATTCACCCATGACGTATTTTTCCTTGAATGCAAAGCGTGTATCCAGACTTATCTCAGAGGTTGTAAGGGCGTTTTCCGGAATTCCTTCACCGTCCTTGTACAGTATGAATGTTGTTTCCCCGGCAGGGAATAAAACCCGGTGCCGGAAACGAAAGGTGTTTGAGAAACCTGTAAACCATTCATGCTCATAATGCCCTGAGAACTCCTGGACCATGGATAATTTATTGGCCGGGCTCCTCCTAAAGAACGATGAAAACAGATTGTCTTCGCTAAAAGCGTTCTGGCTGGCACCCAGTTGCTCCATGTCGTGCGTATATCCAGCCCCGAACCCCCGCCGTGGATTTTTCGAGAACAGGTAAAGAAAGCCCAAATTGTATTTGAATTTCCGGTCCTTTGTACCATATGCAACATGGCCGGAAAGCATAAGCTTCGTGGAAAATTCGTTGCTGGTACATCCGCCCAGCCTGAAGCGGACACCTTCGATCTCGTTAAAACTCAGCATTTTATAATACGGTCCGATCTCAATATTCCCCCATAACAGGTTCCCGTTGAATAGCATATAAAAAAAGTCGACATACGTCCTGAAAAGCGGCACATTCTTCACCGAATCCACCATTTCGTAAATCCCCATTTCCTTTTCAGTAAGTCGTTCATGCCTTGCGGTATCCCAGAACGCGTCGGATTTTGTCCGTGCATCATCCTGTATCACAACATCCACAGGGGAACGGTAAAATTCCTTCTGCTTCGGTTGGTTAAAAACAAAATTCCTGTGTATGGTCGTCCGGTGACCAAAAAAGCCCAGGATCCTGTCCGTATTTTCAATAATGTTGAAATCCACAACAATATAATCCCGTATAAGTGTCCAGCGATCATTTTCCAACAGTTCATACGCCTGTTCCAGTGCAAGATCATTGACAAAATTCAGGTTGGCATCGCCCGTCACTTTCATGTCCAGGCTTTTCACCGCAAAGCTCGTATCATGTATCCAGAGTTCCCCGGTAAATGTCAGTTCCTGTTTGCGTTTGGGCTTGAACATCATATGATAACACCAATATCCGTCCATGAAAGCACTGTCGATCAGGTAGTACTTATAAAATCCCAAACCAAAATCAGCGATGGGACTCACAAAGTTTTTTTCAAACAGGGGAATATAATTATCGTAAATATTCACATTCTGATACAGGTCCCCGAGGAATTGCGTGATGCTTTCATTTTCTATGCCGGATACCCTGGAAGCTTTTATGATCTCTATTTCGCCCGGGGGGTCCTTGCTGTAATAATGATCGGAAAGCGTTTCCGAAATAAACACAGGCAAATAGGACTTGCCGTTCACAATGGATGTATCCACATAATCGAACACGAATTTAAAGGGCTTCATGAACCGGCGCTCCCTGAGCCGGTCATCAATATTATTGGCATCAAACTGGATCTTGGTATACACTTCATGCTGACAGGCATTATGCGCTTCACGGTTGTTGAGGGCTTTGTTTTTAATGACCTTGCGCAACAATACTTCAGCCGGATTCTCACCCGGCCGGATAACCACCTCATTCAACTGCACACCGGCAGGCTGCAATGCAATGGTCATTTCCTGAAATACGCCCGGAATGATCTTCCTTGCCTGAGACCGGTAGCCAACAAAAGAAACATAGACCGTATCGAAGTTTCTCCGTGTTTCAATGGAGAATTCGCCATTGAAACCGGAAGTGGCCCCGATGGTATGATCACTGAAATAAATATTGGCAAAAGGCACCGGTTCACCGGTGTTCCCATCGACCACCCTGCCCATGATGCGCGTCACCTGACCCGTTGCCTGGCCGGCAAAAAATCCGGCAAAACAAATAAGCACAAGAAGCCGGAGTCCGGGCAGGAGCTGCATATAAAAAAGTTTGTATGGCATTATCGTCCAGGCATGTATCTCCCGGCTCAGTTCTGACATGAGCCGGCACAATTCAGCAATCCCTTCTGCAATCCTAAAGTATGCCTTCATTTAAAATATCATGCAGATGGATCACGCCGACATATTTTTGACCTTTCACAACCGGAAGCTGGGTAATATTATTGGATCGCATGATCTCCAGTGCATTGACCACAAGACTTTCTGATTCAATGGTTTTGGGTCCTTCCGACATAATATCCGAAGCATGGATCGCATTGATGTCTGTTTCCCGCTCCAGCATCCTGCGCAAATCGCCATCAGTAATGATACCGGCGATCCTGTCCTTGTCCATTACCACAGCTGCACCAAGGCGCTTGGATGAGATCTCAACGATCACCGAACGTATGGTGTCCTCCATCACGACTTTCGGGACTTCATTCCGGGGATAAATATCCGAAACCTTGAGGTATAGTTTTTTCCCCAGGGAACCACCGGGATGGTACCGTGCAAAATCGTTGGCAGTAAACCCCCGTACCTCCAGAAGGGCCACAGCCAGTGCATCACCCATCACCAGTTGTGCTGTTGTACTGGCAGTGGGTGCCAGGTTGTTGGGACACGCCTCGGATTCTACGGTGGTGTCCAGGATCAAATCGGACTGCCTGGCCAGGTAGGAATCAATATTCCCCAGCATACCGATGAGAAAGTTATTCCGGGCTTTCAACAAAGGGACCAGCACCTTTATTTCGGGTGTTTCCCCGCTTTTGGAAATGCATACAACGATATCGTCCCTGCGTATGATCCCGAGATCACCATGAATTGCATCCGCCGCATGCATAAATACAGAAGGTGTGCCGGTGGAATTCAATGTGGATACGATCTTTGTGGCAATATTGGCACTCTTTCCAATACCGGTGAATATCACACGGCCCTCGGATCGGTAGATCTCTTCAACACAGCGGGCGAAATCATCGTTAATGGATCCCTTTAGCCCGTTTATGGCGCTTAATTCCTTCTCAATCGTATTCAACCCGGTTTTTTTTATTTTCTTTAGTCGTTCCAAGGCAATTTTAATTTAATTTTCTTGTTTTAATTCTCTGCAATTATGTTTATATTTGTGTAAGGCAGCCCTTCAGTAATGAAATGATAACTCACAAAGGCTGTATATTATTATTTACCATTGTACCACTTTACCCTTTGGATCATGTGCAGTACAAATATATTGATTTTAAGGTGACGGTCATATGACAACAAAAGTTGAAAATTCACTACAAGCACTACTCAAACAAATTTTTGGTTTTGACAGCTTTAAAGGGAATCAGGAAGCGATCATCAACAATGTTCTTGCCG
Organism: Bacteroidales bacterium; assembly: GCA_018400295.1. GTDB lineage: Bacteria > Bacteroidota > Bacteroidia > Bacteroidales > B18-G4 > M55B132. The sequence goes on from JAGYMZ010000021.1 coordinate 35,873, forward strand.
GCAACGATACCTTTGTGATCATGCCCACCGGCGGCGGCAAGTCCATGTGTTATCAACTGCCCTCTATAAAACTCAAGGGAACAGCGATCATTATTTCACCGCTCATCGCATTGATGAAGAACCAGGTGGACAGCATCCGCAATTTTGGTGCTGAAGAGAGCATCGCCCATGTCATGAATTCTTCCCTCTCAAAGGCTGAGCTTAATAAAGTAAGGCAAGACCTGCTAGAGGGCAGGACCAGGTTGCTATACGTAGCCCCGGAATCCCTTACAAAAGATGAAAATGTTGAGTTTCTCAAGAACATCAGGATATCATTTTATGCCATTGATGAGGCGCATTGTATCTCGGAATGGGGTCATGATTTCCGGCCCGAATACCGGAGGCTCAGGCCGATCATAGAGACCATCGGCCAGAATGTTCCGGTAATGGCCCTTACGGCAACCGCTACACCCAAGGTTCAGCACGATATCCAGAAAAACCTGGGCATCATGAACGCAAAGGTGTTTAAATCCTCTTTCGACAGACCCAACTTATATTATGAGATCCGTTCCAAAACCAAGGATGTTGTCCGGGACATCATCAAATACATAAAAACCAAACCCGGAAAATCAGGCATTGTTTACTGCCTCAGTCGCAAAAAAGTAGAAGAGCTGGCCGAAACTTTCCAGATCAACGGGATCAATGCACTGCCTTATCACGCAGGACTGGATTCTGCTACACGGAAATCCAACCAGGATAGATTCCTTATGGAAAAAGTAGATGTCATCGTAGCAACCATTGCCTTTGGAATGGGCATTGATAAACCGGATATCCGGTTTGTGATACACCACGACATACCCAAAAGCATTGAAAGCTACTACCAGGAAACCGGGCGTGCCGGGCGTGACGATGGTGAAGGGAATTGCTTAGCTTTTTACAGCAGGGAAGATATCCAGAAACTTGAAAAGTTCATGAAAGGCAAACCGGTGGCTGAGCAAGAGATAGCCAAGGAGCTTCTGCAGGAAACCATGGCCTATGCCGAGTCTTCCCTCTGCAGGCATAAATTGCTGCTGCATTATTTTGGAGAGAATTATGATAAGGACAACTGCGGATCCTGCGACAATTGCCTGCACCCCAAAGAAAAATTTGAGGGAAAAGAATACATCGCACAAGTCCTCGAAGCCATACTGGCCGTCAAGCAATTGTTCAAAACCAACCACATCGTCAATATCCTGACCGGGAAGAATACCTCCAACATAAAGGAATATAAGCACAACAAACTGGAAATTTTCGGCCAGGGCTCGGAAAAAGATGAGAAATTCTGGAACGGCGTGATCCGCCAGGCACTGCTTGACGAATTGATCACCAAAGATATCGACAATTACGGGCTGCTCAAGATAAGCGATAAGGGCAAGAAATACCTGGACAACCCCTATTCCATGATGCTCATCAGGGAACCGGAATACGACACCGGGGAAGACGGGGAATTTGAATCCGGGGCCGCCAAGACCTCCACGGCAGACAAGGCCTTGTACAGCATGCTTAAAGATCTGCGCAAAGAAATATCCCGCAAGGAAAACCTGCCTCCTTTTGTAATTTTTCAGGACCCATCGCTTGAAGACATGGCGATACAGTATCCGGTCAAAGAAGAAGAATTATTTCACATCACCGGCGTGGGCACCGGTAAAGCAAAAAAATACGGCCGGCCATTCCTGGAACTGATCAAAAGCTATGTTGACGAAAATGAGATCATCCGCCCCCACGACATGGTGGTCAAGTCCGTGGTGAACAAATCCGGCCTCAAGGTACATATCATCCAAAACATCGACCGGAAAATGTCGCTGGAAGACATTGCCAGGGCGAAAAACATGCCTATGGGAGACCTGCTCACCGAGATCGAACGGATCGTGTCGTCCGGAACCAAAATTGACCTGGGTTATTATATTGGCGAAAATGTGGATGAATACCACCAGGAAGAGATCTTCGAATATTTTCATGAAGCCGAATCCGATTCTGTTCAGGAAGCTTTGGAAGAACTGGGTGAGGATGAATTTACCGAAGAAGAGATCCGGCTGATGCGTATAAAATTCATGTCTGAAATCGGCAACTGATGAAAAAATCCTGGTTAGTACTGATCCCGCTCTTTTTATTCTTCAGCTGCTATAACTCCGATGCGGGAAAAGAAAGATCAAAACAACCCAAGCCGGCCCTGACCGTGGATCAAATGGCCGGTGTGCTGACGGATATGCACCTTGCCCAGTCCGCATTGAAATTTCGACAGGATAGAGGACTGAGGCACCGCGACAGCAGCGAACACCTTCATTACATTATCTTCCGGAAACACAACATAACCCAGGAGGAATTTGAAAAAAGCATGGATTATTATAAGCATGACCTGAAAAAATACGATCTAATTTATGAGAAGGTGCTTGAAAACCTGAGTAAGCTGGAAAGCCAACTGAGTGAATGACTGACAAGACCGGGTCATTGAATGTAGGTGGCGGTACAGGCCTCCAGGGATCCTGAAATTTCCAGCGAATATTCCCACTGGATCTTATTGTCCTCATAGATGCCCGTGCCCTCAATGATCCATTTTTCCTGATTTAACTGCCTGGGCAGGGTAATGGTATTTCCGGCTACGATGGCAGTATCCGGCCGGGAAACATTGGAAAATCCAAAGTTGTACATCAGTACCTGAATGCTGTTCGACGGGTCATTGGAAATGGTCACCGTGTACCGGCTTTTCTGGCAGGATTCGTTGTTTACCGACCATTGCCCGGTGAATTTATCCCTTGGGTCCTCAAAAGGCTGAATGTCATCCTCTTCCGAACATGAAACCAGCATTCCGCAGAGGAATAAAACATGAAGTATGCTATGCAGGCTGAATATTTTCACAGGACAAATATAGTATGATTTTGGTTATTGTTTGTATCCGGTCCTGACGGAAGCCATATGCCTTGCGCTCAATGATCATTCGAATTGAGAAAGTACCGCATCCAATAAGCGGCTGGCACCAATCCGGAAATGATCGGGCGTAAGCCAGGATACACCCAGGACGGATCTTACCAGTCCATAATACTGCAAGGCATGCTCCGGAGTGGATATCCCTCCAGCCGGTTTGAAGCCGGCCTTTTTCCCTGTTTTCAGGTGAAATTCTTTTATGGTATCGATCATGACCAATGCGGCTTCGGGGGTAGCGGCAGGTGTTGATTTTCCGGTGGAGGTTTTCAGGAAATCCGCGCCGGCCATCAGGGCCAGTTCAGAAGCTTTGCGGATGTTCCCGGGACTTCCCAGTTCACCGGTTTCCAGGATCACTTTTAAATGCCTGGGACCGCATGCCTCTTTTGCCAGCGAAACTTCCTTCTTCAGTCCTTCATGGTCCCCGCTCAGAAAGGATCCCCGGTTGATGACCATGTCGATCTCATCCGCACCGTTTTCCAGGGCGTATTTTATCTCTGCCAGTTTCAGGGATAAGGGAGACTGCCCTGTTGGAAAACAACCGGCCACTGCAGCCAGTTTAACCCCGCTACCTTTAAGTACCTCCCGGGCCGTACCAAGAAATGTGGAATAAATACACACAGCAGGGACACCGGAATGGTCTTTTGAATGGGTCTTCAGAGCTTTTCTGCAAAGCGTGGCAATATCCTGCCGGTTGTCGGTATTGTTCAGGGAGGTAAGGTCGATGAAGCCGGGAATCCCCCGGACCCAATTTCTATCCTCAAGGCATTCCTGATTTTTATTGCTTATTTCGGAAATTCTGTCCCGGAGTTCTGAGACCGAACAGGAATATGCGTCAAAAATGACCATGGCGGATACCGTTTATTGTTACGGGTTCTTTCCAAAATCAACCCGTAATGAAAATACATTGGAATATAAGGCAATGGATTGGTCCCCAATATCGGTCAGGGCATAATCAATGTGGATCATGTTTTTGATGCATATGCCCAGTCCTATATTCGGTTGAAACGTCGTGGTGGTTTTTTGTCCGAAATCCGTCTCTTCCTGAAAATTCCCCACACCTGCCCTGAGAAAAACTATTTTTTTATAATCCACCTCCAAACCCAATCCGGGATCAATGCTTAGCATACGGGACCTGATCAGGGTATTTCTTTTGCCATCGAAACTGATGTTCATATCCAATTCGATCAGGGAGGAAAAACTGTTGGATATTTTTATCGTACGGGCCCCTCCGAGGATCAACCTGGGCATGGTCAGCTCCAGGGAATTATCAGGCAACTCATTGCCGGTGCTGAGCAAAACATCTTCTTCTTTTTCTGTCAAATTGTACGTCCATGCATTGAAAGTCGATGTAATGTCTTTCCCCACGGCTGCAAACCGCCATTGTCCCAGATGATACTGAATCCCGGCATCCAGTCCGAAACCGTATGCTTTGGCAAAATTGCCGATCTGCCTGTATATGATCTTGAAATTCGCACCGTAATGCAAGCCCCTGACAGGACTTTTTCGTGCGTATGAAAAAATGGCTGCATAATCGGCAGCTGAGAACTTGGATATCCGGTCGTAATTTACATTCCCCTGATCATCATACAGATCCAGGGTATTGGGAATGTCATCGATCCCAAAACGTATCACCGATGCTGAAAAAGCGCTGGCCGTATCAATCTTCATAGCAAACGCAGCATAATCGTATTTGGCCACCCCGGCAAAATATTCTGCATGCATCAACCCTACCTGATTCGCAGCACTCAGCTGTACCAGGCCGGCCGGGTTCCAGTATCCGGACGTGACATCGCTCACCGAAGCAACCTGCGCATTAGCCATGGCAAGGCTACGGGCACCGACACCTATGGAAAGGAATTCATTGCTGTATTTGGCCAACTGGGGAAATCCAGAAAATGAAAAAAATACGGTCAGGAAGATAATAAGCAGATATTTCTTCATTTAATGTATACGTGGGTTTTACCATTAACGAAAGATACCTGAAAATAGTATGCTTTCTGTAATGCCCCTGTCAAAAAAAGCCGGCTTTGCTTTCATAAAAATCGTTCGTATTTTTGTACCCGTAATCTCCGGTCATATAAAAGCGGCCAATGAACCATGTAAGATCATCGATCACCCTGATAACCTCCCTCGCCCTGATCTTTTTCCTGGGCTGCACCAAAGCCGATGAACAGGACAGGGACAATACCGCCGGGAACCTGACCCACCCCATTGCCGGTTTTAGTTATACAGGAAACGATAAACCCGCACCGGTAACCATAGAATTTACCAATACATCGGAATATGCCGACCGGTTTGAATGGAATTTCGGGGATGGGTATACGTCTGCAGAAGTAAATCCTGTGCACACCTTCCACAACGGCACCAATGAACCCAAAAGCTATCTCGTAACCTTAAAAGCAACGGATTCCGGGTCCGGCCTAAGCAACACACGTGCCCAGTCTGTCAAAATATTGCCCTCAAAATGAATCATTTACTATCCAATTGCGTATAACCCTACGTTATCGTATATCTTTTTCTGATAACAAGCCAACAAAATCTTATAACTATCTGCCTGATTTTCAGTCTTTAAATTGCTTTGGCATAGAATTCGCACTGTATTGTGGCAGCAACCATTAAAAAATCTTATGACATGAAACTTGGAATAAAAATCAGTTCCATCTCCAGAAAGCCGAAATATTACAGGTATTATAAATGTGACCGTTGCGGGTACATCTCAACGGTCAAGAACACAAACTGTCCGATCTGCATCAAGGACGGCTTTGAAATTAAGTTGAAATAATATGATGTAACGGATTTCCGGAGATTTTTTTCAACCTTTTAAGGCACGAATTTAAAAGCAGGATAATCCACCTCCAGGAAAATAGTGGATGACATAATTTAATAATGCGACCCTTCACCGGGGTTCCCCCGGATACCTCTTTCACCCTCTGCCCGGTCACACCGACCAGGCTGACCTGCACATAAGAAGCCTGTTTTTTAGATCCGAAAAATTCAACTGAAATAACTTCCCAGGGCCGGTAACGCTTTGTCCAGCCCTTGCCCAGCTCGTTGTGCGATTTAAACCTGGCAATCAGATTGGAAGTATAACCGATATAAATCTTATCGAATTTTCGAGAATATAAAACATACGTTACAAACATTGTGCTGATCAAAATTAAAGCCCCCTTTGAACCGGCTTTTTCTTTGTAGCGGGGGGCAGGATTCGAACCTACGTCCGCCCAAATCGGGCGGATATGAGCCCGGCGAGCTGCCGGAGTAAATTGAATATACCCCCATAGCCGGCTTTGAATATCAATCCCGGTCATTGGCCGGTTCTGCAACCAAAAAAAGCCGGCTTTGAACCGGCTTTTTCTTTGTAGCGGGGGCAGGATTCGAACCTACGTCCGCCCAAATCGGGCGGATATGAGCCCGGCGAGCTACTTCGGAACAATAAAAGAATGAATATATCTTCTGCCCCCGGCAGACTTTAAAGTTTTTTCCCTGGCCATAGCCTGTTTTTTAGATCCGAAAAATTCAACCGAAATAACTTCCCAGGGCCGGTAACGCTTTGTCCAGCCCTTGCCCAGCTCGTTGTGCGATTTAAACCGGGCAATCAGATTGGAAGTATAACCGATATAAAT
>JAGYMZ010000022.1 GCA_018400295.1 Bacteroidales bacterium
AAATTTAAAATTTTGATTTTGAGGGATATCAGATTTGCGATTAACAGATTAACGGATTAACGGATTTAAAAAAAAAGGGGGCAGCGGGCTGGCAAAATACATTTGATATTCGTTAGTTCTTTCCCTTCTGAAGCTTCTGCGAAACAGAGCCGAAAATTTCAAATCTGGATTTTGAAGAATATCAGATTTGCGATTAACGGATTAACAGATTAACAGATTAACAGATTTATGGATTAACAGATTTATGGATTAACAGATTAACGGATTAACGGATTTAAAAAAAACGGGGGATCGCTTCGCAATTTATATACTCTATAAATAACCCGCTCCCGCAAACCCGGCTTTGATAATTTAAAAAAAATTGTAAATTTGGATGCCTAATGATTTAATTGTTAATTAATTAACAATCCATGAACCCAAACAACCACATTGTATGAAGAAAGCATTGGTACCACTACTCTTGTGTGTTATTTCACCACTATTCATCCTGGCCCAGGAAACCTCCGGATTTGGCATTAAATTTTCCGGATTTGTGAAAACGGATGTTTTCTGGGATTCCCGTCAGACGGTTTCGGTGCGGGAAGGACATTTTAACCTTTATCCCAAAAATAAGCTGCCGGATCTGGATGGCAAGGACATCAATGCCAGGTCCAATTTCAACATGCTCTCGATACAAACGCGGCTCAAAGGGACCATTACCGGACCGGATGCCTTGGGCGCCAAAACCTCCGGTGTCATCGAAGGGGCCTTCTTCGGCCATTCAGACGGGGACATCAACGGTTTCCGTCTCAGGCATGCTTTTGTGAAGCTGAGCTGGACCCATACGGAATTGCTGGTGGGGCAGTACTGGCATCCCATGTTCATTGCAGGGGCTTTCCCGGGTGTGGTCTCCTTCAATACCGGAGCGCCCTTCCAGCCCTTTTCAAGGAACCCGCAGATCAGGCTCTCGCAGGACCTGGGCAAGTTCAGGATCATTGCCACGGCCTTGTCGCAACTGGACTTCAAAGATACGGGCCCCAACGGACTGAGTTCCGAATATCTGCGGAATTCGGCCATACCGGAACTCAACCTCCGCTTCGAATTTCATAACAAAAACGATGAACGCGGATGTGCGTTGCTGGCAGGCATCGGTGGAAATTACAAAGTATTAACGCCCAGGCTGGAAACGGACAGCACCTTTAAAACCAGTGAAACCGTGGATGCTTATTCCGGCATGTTTTACGCCAAATGGAAAAACCCCCTGCTGACGGTCAAGCTGGAAGCAGTGTACGGACAAATGTTCTACAACCTGACCATGCTGGGCGGATATGCCGTGGAAGACGTGACCGATCCCACGAAGGACTTCCGGTCCTACAGCCCCGTCAATACCCTGTCGTTCTGGGGCGACATACATACCAACGGCAAAAAATGGCAGGTGGGACTCTTCGGTGGTTACAGCAAGAACATGGGCGCAGGCCGGGACCTCTATAGCCTGGATCCAGACGACTATTACAGCCGAGGAAGCAATATTGCTTACCTGTACCGCATCTCGCCCAGGTTTGTATACAATGCCGGGAAATTCCGGATAGCTCCGGAAATTGAATATACGGTGGCAGCCTACGGAAAAACAGATGTAAACGGTGAAGTGATCGACAGTGAAGAAGTGGCCAATTTCAGGGCCCTGCTGGGTGTGTATTATTTTTTCTAGAAAACCCTGAGAATTCCTACTATAAAATTAAATGTTAAACCATATCCAAAACAAAACAAACATTATGACAAACAAAATTTCAAGTTTTGCGGAATATTTCCAGAAATACCAGGAAAGCGTGAACGATCCTGAAGGTTTTTGGGAGGAAATTGCAGAGGATTACAAATGGCGGAAAAAATGGGACAAGGTCCTCGACTGGTCATTCACCGGTCCGGATGCTCCCGACGTGAACTGGTTTGTAAATGGCAAGCTGAACATCACAGAAAATATATTCGAGAGAAACTTACCGGATAAGAAAGATACGGTGGCCCTGATCTGGGAACCCAACGACCCGAAGGAAGACGTGGTAAAACTAACTTATGGTGAACTTTATGATAAGGTCGGACAATTTGCCAATGCCTTGCTGAAGCTTGGGGTTAAAAAAGGCGACAGGGTGGCTATATACCTTCCCATGGTACCCGAGCTTCCCATTGCCATGCTGGCATGTGCCAGGATCGGGGCTATGCATTCCATCGTTTTTGCAGGATTCTCTGCCAATGCCCTGGCCGACAGGATCAACGATGCAAAATCCAACCTGGTGATCACTTCAGATGGCGGATACCGCGGTACGAAAACCATTCCATTGAAATCCATCGTGGATGAAGCACTGGAAACCTGCCCGACCATCGAACAGGTGGTAATGCTCAAGCGCACGGGCGAAAAAGTCAATTTCAAAGAAGGCAGGGACCTGTGGTGGCATGACGTCATCGAAGGCGTTGACAGCAAAAACACGGCCGAGGAAATGGATTCGGAAGACCCGCTGTTCATTCTTTACACGTCAGGGTCCACCGGAAAACCCAAAGGGGTATTGCATTCCACAGCCGGATACATGATGTTCGCGGAATATACCTTTAAAAATGTATTCCAATACAACGACGGGGACATATACTGGTGTACGGCAGACATCGGATGGGTAACCGGGCACACGTATATTGTGTATGGTCCGTTACTGGCCGGTGCAACCTCAGTGATGTTTGAAGGCGTGCCTACCTGGCCGGATGCGGGAAGATTCTGGGAGGTGGTGGACAAACACCAGATCAACCAGTTTTACACCGCACCCACCGCCATCCGTGCACTGATCGCTCAGGGAAATGAATTCGTAACCCGGCATAAGCTGGATTCGCTGAAAGTACTCGGAACCGTTGGGGAACCCATCAACGAAGAAGCCTGGCGCTGGTACCACGACATCGTGGGGAAAGGCAAATGCCCCATTGTGGATACCTGGTGGCAGACGGAAACCGGTGGCATCCTGATCACCCCGCTGGCAGGCATTACGCCAACCAAGCCTTCTTACGCAACATTGCCGCTGCCCGGCGTTCAGCCTGTGCTGGTCGATAATGAAGGCAACCTGCTGGAAGGCAACAACGTGCAGGGAAACCTCTGCATCAAGTTCCCCTGGCCTGGTATGTTACGTACTACATACGGCGACCATGAACGTTGCCGCCTGACCTACTTTGCAACCTATAAAGGGTATTATTTCACCGGCGACGGTGCCAAACGGGATGAAGAAGGATATTACCGGATCCTCGGACGTGTGGATGATGTGATCAACGTTTCAGGACACAGGATCGGCACGGCCGAAGTGGAAGATGCCATCAACCAGCACCCCAAGATCGTGGAGTCGGCCGTTGTCGGATTCCCGCATGAGATCAAGGGTTCGGGCATCTATGCCTACGTCACCTGCGATGAAATGTCGGAAGACGAACTGCAAAACATCGAACATGAGATCCGCAGTGTGGTTACCAAGATGATAGGCCCCATTGCCAAACCTGATAAAATACAAATTGTAAGCGGGTTGCCAAAAACACGCTCAGGCAAGATCATGAGAAGGATCCTGCGAAAGATCGGGGAAGGCGATGCCACCAATCTCGGCGATACATCCACCCTGCTCGATCCGGGTGTTGTAGACGAGATCATCAGCGGAGCCAAAGTTGATGTGAAACGATAATCAAACTTAAAAACCAACATATTATGGAAAACAAAAAAGTCATGAACCGGGGATGGGTCGTCCTGGGAGCAATCCTGATCCAACTGGCCCTGGGTGCCATTTATGCATGGTCGGTATTTACACCCGGACTTACAGCAACATCCCCGAAAGAGGTCGTTGATGTGTACGGGGTGCCGACAATGCAAACCGCACCCCAGTTGGATATAGACAAGGATCAGTTCGACAGCATGAACGAAGATCTGAAAGACCTGAGGGCCGAACTTTATGAGCTGGAAGCCCGGATCAAGGGTGCCGAAGATGCAGAAACCGAAAAACTGCTTAAGCAGGAAAAAGAAAACCTGCTGGCAAAGATCAATACCATTATCCGCAATTACGTCCCTGAAGAAACCCTGAATAAATTATCGTTTGGGTTCAGCAAGACCAAAACGCAGGTGGTATTTGCACTCGGACTGGCTTTCTTTGCCATTGTCATGGTTTTTGCCGGCAAAAAATTAAAGACCTGGGGACCGAAAAAACTTTCCATCATCGGGGGTATTGTTTTGGGACTGGGATATTTTCTTGCCGGCGTGGTCGGGGATACGAACTTCTGGACATACGCCGTTTTCATTGGCATCATCGGCGGATCCGGTATCGGACTTGGATATGTAGTCCCCATTGCCGTCGGAATGCGCTGGTTTCCTGATAAAAAAGGAATGATCACAGGCCTGGCCGTTGCCGGTTTTGGTTTCGGCGCCATGGGCTGGATCAAGATCGCCGGCTCCTGGGGCAATCTCATCGCCAACACAGGCTTGTCCACAACATTTATGATCTATGGTGTTGTCTTTGCCCTGATGGTGATCATAGGGGGCTTGTGGATGGTCTTTCCGCCGGAAGGCTGGAAACCTAAAAACTATGTGCCTCCGGAAGTAAAAGATGCAGCCGGGAAAGCCATCGGTGAGATAAACTTCACCAGCGGAGAGATGCTGAAAACCCCTCAGTTTTACATGATCTTTTTGACCTTCGTCTTCAGTGCCGGGGCGGGACTCATGTCCATCGGACTTATGAAACTCTACCCCATTGAAGCACTGATGGACAGCGGAATATCAGCCATCCAGGCCAGTGCCATCGCCGGTACGGCCATGGCCATATTCTTCAGTCTTGCCAATGGCCTGGGACGCATACTCTGGGGCCTCATCAGCGACAAGCTCGGACGGAAAAACTCCATCCTGCTGATGACCGCCACACAAGGCATCCTGGTCATACTGTTCACGTTTATGGCAGGAAATGAGATCTGGCTGTATGTCGGCGCTACCCTGATCGGCTTTAACTTCGGAGGCAACTTTGCACTGTTCCCCACCATCACCGCCGATACGTTCGGGGCGAAAAACGTGGGGCAAAATTATCCCTTCGTCTTCCTGGCCTATGGGGTCGGAGGCATCCTCGGGCCCATCCTCGGAGGCGCCCTTGGAGATGTCGGGAACTTTGCACTGGCATTTACCATTACCGGCGTGGCCGTGCTGATCGGAACACTGCTGACCGCCTTTGTGAAACCATTGACCAAAACTGCCTGATACATGATCCTGTGCTGCCGGGCCTGAATTTTCGGTGCAAATAGCAAAATGGTGCATACACCATTTTTAACATACATCGAACACCGAAAATGTATATTGGCCATCAAACATCGACAATACAGCACCGGCAAACAAAAAGGGAATCCCCTCCGGGGGCATTCCCTTTTTTTGTTGATGAAAATTTAATGTTATTATCTTAACAGCTATGCATATGTTTTATAATTTTGCATGGGTTCCGGTTTGGAAAATTCATTGTACCCACAATCATTGCCTTTAATGTAACATAATCGCATAAATCTTCACATCATGCCAATCAGGACACTTAACAAAATTTTTAAACCGCAGAGGATTGCCATCATTGGTGTTTCAAACAAAACCAACAATATAGGGAACATAGCACTGAAAAATCTGGTAAGCGGGGGATTTAACGGAGTGGTTTATCCCATAAACCCGAAATACGAAGCAGTTATGGGTATTCAATGTTACCCGGACATTAAAGGCTTACCGAAAACCCCGGATGTGGCGGTTATATGCACTGCAGCCAAAAGCGTCCCGGGAATCATCAAGGAATGCGGCGATGCAGGAGTGAACGGGATCATCATTTTATCGGCCGGCTTTAAAGAATCCGGTAAGGAAGGGAAAGATCTTGAGGAAAAGGTCAAAAAAGAAGTGGAAAAATTCCCGGAAATGCGGGTGATCGGTCCAAACTGCCTGGGCATTATTGTACCCGGCAAAAATATGAATATCAGCTTTGCTGCCGATATGCCCAAGAAAGGAAACGTGGCCTTTATCTCGCAATCGGGCGCCCTTTGCACGTCAGCGCTCGACTGGGCCATTGAACAAAACATCGGGTTTTCCTATTTTGTATCCATAGGCAATACCATGGACGTCGGATTTGGTGACCTGATCGATTATTTCGGACAGGATCCCAACACCCGGTCCATTATCCTGTACATTGAATCCATCGCCAAGGGAAGGAAATTTATGACGGCAGCCCGTGCCTTTGCACGGAAAAAACCCATCATTGTCTATAAAGCCGGCCGCTTCCCTGAATCCGCCAAAGCCGCTGCTTCCCACACGGGGGCCATGGCTTCGGAAGACAATGTATACGATGCGGCTTTTGAAAGGGCTGGAATTGCAAGGGTTTACGACATCGGCGACATTTTTGATTTTACCGACCTGATCGCCAGACGGAACATACCAAAAGGCGGCAAGCTTGCCATTGTAACCAATGCGGGAGGCCCCGGGGTTATGGCCACAGATACCCTGCTTTCCCTGGGCGGGAAGCTCGTGGAACTATCAGACGATACCATGAAAAATCTCAACGAAGCCCTTCCACCGTTCTGGTCGCACGGAAACCCCGTCGACGTTATCGGGGACGCTCCCCCGGAGAGGTTCGCCAAGGCCACCGAAATCGTCCTGAAAGATAAAAATGTGGATGCCGTGCTGGTCATCCTCACACCCCAGGCCATGACGGACCCCACACGGACAGCCGAAGCCGTCACCAAACTGTCGGAAAGCACTTCCAAACCCATCATGGCAGCATGGTTGGGCGGCAAGCGAATGAGAGAAGGCATGCTGATATTCAATGAGAAAAACATTGCCGTCTACCAGACCCCGGAACAGGCAATCCGTGCTTATATGACCCTGGTCCGGTATTCCAGCAACCTGGATATCCTTTTCCAAACCCCCAAAGATGTACCGGTCAGCTTTCACCTGGACAGGGAAAAACTCCGCAAGGAATTTGAAAACCAGTATTTCAAGGAAGATAAGATCCTGTCAGAGGATATCTCCAAAAAGCTCATCGATGCCTACGGGATCCCCACAACAAAGCCCCAGCCAGCCTATTCGGCCCTGGAAGCCGCAGATATAGCCAATAAAATAGGGTATCCGGTGGTCATTAAGATCTTGTCGCCCGACATCACCCATAAAAGCGATGTTGGCGGTGTAGCCCTGAACATAAAGAATGAGAACACCGTCTGGATGACCTATAAGAACATGACCGAATCCATTCGGGAATCATTCCCGGATGCAAAAATAGAAGGGGTTACGGTACAACCCATGTTCTCGTCCAAGGATGCCATAGAGCTCATCCTGGGTATCAAAAAAGACCCGGTGTTCGGAACCGTAATGCTCGTAGGCATGGGCGGGACATCCGCAGAACTGTTCAAGGATAAAAGACTGGGGTTCCCGCCGCTCAACGAACGCCTGGCCAGGAGAATGCTGGAAAATTTGAAAATATATCCGCTCCTGAAAGGATACCGGGGATCCAGCCCCAAAAACATCGACAAACTCATCGAAACGATGATACGGATGTCATACCTGGTGGCAGATTATCCCGAAATAGCAGAGCTGGATATCAACCCCCTGCTGGTCACACCGGAAGATGTGGTCGCCCTCGATGCAAGAATCATCATTGATAAGGACCTGGTAGGGAAAAAGGTCACCGAATACTCACACCTGATCCTGCATCCCTATCCTGAAAAATATGTCAAAGACACCAAACTGGAAGACGGCACGAAAATACGCCTCAGACCCATCAAACCGGAAGACGAACCGCTCTGGCTGGAATTGCTGGGAAGCTGCTCCAAGGAATCCATTTATTCGCGGTTCCGCTATAATTTCCATTACGACTCCCATGAGGTCGCCACCCAGTTCTGTTATATCGATTATTCAAGGGAAATTGCCATCGTTGCCGAGGTTGAGGAAGAAGGCAGGAAAAAGCTGGTGGGCGTCGGGCGACTGATCGCAGACCCCGATCATGAAACCGTGGAATATGCCATTTTGATCACTGACGCCTGGCAGAAAAGGGAACTGGGTACATTGCTAACCAAATATTGCCTGGAAATAGCCAAGGCCTGGGACCTGAAACGCATGGTCGCAGAAACGACCAAAGACAACCAGCCCATGATCTCGGTCTTTAAGAAACTTGACTTTAAAGTGGTGTTCAATGCAGATACGACGGTGAGTATTATGAAAAACCTGCATTGAAATGAGAGATGTCATCCAGATGTCATCCGGATGACATCTGGATGACATCTGCATCATCCGGCCGAATCACCCTCAATCGCCCGGCAAAGATTTTTAAAAATACCCTCTATGGTGCCCTCACCCGGAACGGTTGCCAGTTTATCCTGCTCATCATAATACGTCAGTAATGGCTCGGTCTGCTCATGGTAAACCTTCAGCCTGTTGCGGATAACTTCTTCGTTGTCGTCGGAACGGCCTTCAAGCTGGGCCCGCTTTAGCAAACGCTTGACGACTTCTTCGCCGGAAACCTCCAGAGCCAGCACCAATGTGATCTCCTGGTTCTTTTCCTGCATCAGCTTATCAAGACTGACAGCCTGGTGTATGGTGCGGGGAAACCCATCAAAAACATAGCCCCTGGTACCGGAATGCTTCTCCATGGCATTCTTTAAGATGTCGAGCAGCAATTCGTCAGGGACAAGTTCCCCCTTGCTAATATAGGACTGTACCTTGTTGCCCATCTTGGTCTTATTCCGGATCTCACTCCGGAAAATATCACCTGTGGAAATATGCGCCAAATGATATTTCCCGGCAATCTTTACCGATTGGGTTCCCTTTCCTGAACCCGGAGGTCCGAAAACGATAATGTTCATCATAAGATCATGGTATTGGTTTTCAAAAATATTTACTGCAACGTGGTTCCAAACAAATATAAGCATTTTCGGGAAGTACCGTGGAATATAATGCGTAAATTTGTGTGACAACACTCCGGTCATCCAAACCTCTTTCGTCAACCAGAAAACCTGTTTATCATGACCCCAGCCGAAGGAAATATGACACCCGGTGAGATCCATGCCCCGGAAACCTGTTTCCATAATCCGGAAGGCCATTTCCTGGGGAACCATATTTCAGGGGAAAACCTGATGCCGCTTCCCCTCGCTGACCATGATCCGGCATGGATATTCCTGGTGATCATGGCCTGCGCAGGACTGTTTGCTTTTCTGCAACTGTTCTATCCGCACAGACTGAAAATGGTGCTCAGGGGCGCCTTCGCCCGAAACTATGCAAACCAGCTTATCCGGACAGGCAACCTGTATGCGGAAAGACCTGCCTATGTTTTCCTGATCATTTACCTGCTCAGCTTTTCCCTCTTCCTCTACATTCTGCTGGATCATCTCACGAACATCCGGCAATATACCGCACCCTTGCGCTTGTATGCATCCCTGTTTTTCCTGGTATTTTGCTTCTGGGCAATGAAAACCCTGATCATCCAACTGACAGGCCGGCTCTTTAATACGGCCGAACAGACCAGAGAATACGAAATGAATGGTTTTTTGATCAATGTTTTCTCCGGATTCCTGCTTACCATACTCCTCCTGCCCATCGTGTATTCGGATACCGCCCTGTTCTTCTACCTGACCATTGCCCTGCTGATCATCTTATTCATTTACAAATTATTAAAAGGGTTTTCGATAGGAATATCCCATGCAGGGTTTTCCTTATTGCATTTATTTTTGTATCTTTGCACCCTCGAAATATTACCTTATGCATTACTGATCAGGTATTATTTTGACAACATACAAGGTTAAAGCAACAACTGGTTTACTGCAAAAATTCATTCGTTCATAAATTTTAGTAAATGAAAATCAAAAAAATTTTAGTCTCCCAACCAAAACCTGCCGACCTTGAAAAATCACCATACGGTGATTTAGCTAAGAGATACAACCTGAACATTGATTTTTACAAATTTATTAAGATCGTGGGCGTCCAGGCCAGGGAATTCCGGAAAGAACGGATCAATATCCTGGACCACACAGCCATCATCTTTACCAGCCGCAATGCAGTCGATCATTTCTTCAGGGTCTGCAAGGATATGAGGATTGAAGTCCCGGATACCATGAAATATTTTTGCATCTCGGAAGCTACGGCCTTCTACCTGCAAAAATACGTTCAGTACAGGAAAAGGAAGATATTTTATGGCAAGCAGAGCTTTGAACAACTCATGGAACTGATCAAAAAACACAAGGATGAAAAATACCTCCTGCCCTGCTCTGAAATACACAAAAAAAGCATCTCCGACCAGCTGAACAAAAATAAGATCGCGTACAGCAAAGCTGTTCTTTACCGTACCCTGGCCAGCGACCTGGCGGAGGTGGATATTGCAAACTACGATATGCTGATATTTTTCAGCCCTTCGGGTGTCAAATCCCTTTTTAAGAACTTTCCGGAATTCAAACAAAACTCGACATTGATCGCTGCCTTCGGGCCAACTACGGCAAAAGCCATTGCTGAATCCGGACTGAACCTTGACATCAAAGCACCAACCAAAACCGCTCCTTCTATGACCATGGCTATTGACCAGTATATTCAAAAGAGCAACAAGAAAAAATAAGCCGGGAATACGCTTTGCCAATATATTGGACCTGGCTGTGCAGCAGCTAAAACCATGCAAACATTTAAGAAAGGAGAAAGGCTCCATAAAAAAAGAGAGATCGAACGGCTTTTTAAATCAGGCCATTCTTTTACGCTTTACCCTTTCAGGGTTATGTGGCTGGACACTCCCCCCGTTCACAATGCCCCGCCGGCACATGTGCTGGTTGCCGTATCCAAAAGATACGATAAAAGGGCTACGGGCAGAAATAAGATCAAAAGAAGGATTAAAGAAGCCTATCGCAAAAATAAGCACGTTTTTTATGATTTTTTAACAGGGTGCAAACATCATTGCAACCTTTGTCTTGTTTATATTAGCAGAGAATCCCATGATTATGCCGATATTGAAAAAAAAATAATACAGGTATTGGAACGTTTGATTTCCGAACACAAAAAAAATCAATAAATTTTTATATGCCCATGCGAAAATTATCCATACAGATAGCAGCCCTGATGATCTTCCTCATTCCGTTCACAGGCTTGTCTCAAAACGGGAATAATTTTGAAATATCAAAAAACCTCGACATTTACACAACCTTGTTCAAGGAATTGAATTCCAATTACGTGGACGACATCAAACCGGGGGAGCTCATGGAAACAGGGATCGAGGCCATGCTGGAATCGCTGGATCCCTACACCGTGTACATCCCCGAATCCAGCGTGGAAGATTATAAACTGATCACAACGGGCCAGTACGGAGGTATAGGCTCCCTGATACATTCCCGTGACGATTATGTGGTTATTTCCGAACCCTACGAGGGTTATCCGGCCCAGAACTCCGGATTGAAAGCCGGAGACCGGATCCTTGAGATCGATGGAAAATCGGCAAAGGGGAAAAGCAGCAGTGAAGTGAGCGAGATACTGAAGGGACAACCCGGCTCCAGCGTTTCCCTCACCGTGCAGCGGCCCGGCATGGACGAACCCCTGACCTTTGAGATCGACAGGGAAAAGATCAAAATCGACAACATCCCCTGGTACGGTATGGTCAATGACCATATTGGATATATCAAACTGACCGGTTTTACGAAAAATGCAGGGAACGATGTCCGGAAAGCTTTCCTGGATCTCAAAAAAAACAATGACCTTCAGGGTTTGATCCTGGACCTTCGGGGAAACGGAGGCGGACTGCTGAACGAAGCGGTGAACGTTACGAATATATTCGTGGATAAAGGCAAGACGGTGGTAAGTACAAAAGGGAAACTTGCAGATAAAAACAGGGAACATAAAACCAGGTTCTCACCGGTCGATAAAAACATACCGCTTGCAGTGCTCGTCAATGAAACCAGTGCCTCAGCCGCTGAGATCGTAGCGGGTGCCCTGCAGGACATGGACCGGGCGGTGATCATCGGACAACGAACATTTGGAAAAGGTTTGGTTCAAAATGTGATCCCGCTGAGCTATAATGCACAGGCGAAAATCACCGTGGCCAAGTATTACATACCCAGCGGACGTTGCATCCAGGCCATCGATTATTCGCACAAGAATGAGAACGGGTTGTTCACTAAAATCCCGGACTCGCTGACCAATGAGTATAAAACGGCCAGCGGAAGACGGGTATATGATGGGGGAGGGATCGAACCGGATGTTTTCCTGGATCCGAGAAAATTAAGCGATATCGCCGCCAGCCTGATGTCCAAATTCCTGGTCTTTGATTACGCCACGAAATACACCACTGAACACGATTCGATCGAAAACCCGCAGAATTTCGAAATAACAGAGGATATTCTGAGGGATTTCAAAGCGTATATTTCGGACAAAGATTACGACTATACCACGAAAAGCGAAAAAAAGCTGGAAGAACTAAAAAAAGTGGCCAGTAAGGACAATTATTTTGAGGCGGTCAAAGACGAATATGCGCAACTAAAAATGGCAATGATGCACAACAAAGAGGAAGACCTGATCACGTTCGAAGACCAGATCAAAGACCTGCTCAGGATGGAAATTGCTTCCAGGTACTACTACCAGAAGGGGAAAGTGATCTCCAGCCTCAAAAATGACCCGGAAGTCGAAAAAGCTGCAGCATTGCTTGAAAATACCGATGACTACACGTCCATCCTGGATGGCAGCTTTGAGGCGGATGCCGAAAAGGAGAAAGGGTGAAACAAGACAAAGATAAAACAAGCTGCGGATGAAAAAATTTGTTTGGATCACGGTTGGGTTTTTCCTGCTGGTTTCTTTTAAACAGGACAAACAGGCGTATCAGCTCTTTGACATCAAAGGGAAAAAAACCCAGTATAAGGACCTTCTGAAAGAGGCACGAAAAGCAGACATCATTTTCTTCGGGGAATTGCATAACAATCCCATTTGCCACTGGCTCCAGCGGGAGCTGACCCGCGATCTGGCCAAACTGGAAAGCAGAAAGCTCATCCTGGGCGCAGAGATGTTTGAAACCGATAACCAGCTGCTGCTGGATGAATATATTTCCGGAACCATTTCGGAACGGAGCTTTGAAACACAGGCCCGCCTGTGGCCAAACTATGAAACGGATTATAAACCGCTGGTTGAAATTGCCCGGAAAAACGGTCTTCCCTTTATCGCCACCAATATCCCCAGAAGATACGCCTCGGTTGTTCATAAGAAAGGCTTTGAAGGACTGGACAGTCTTTCTGCAGAAGCAAAAAGCCTGATCCCTCCCCTGCCGGTCGAATACGACCCGGAACTCAAAGGCTATCAGGAGATGCTGAATATGATGGGAGGACATGCCAGTCCTAACCTGCCCAAGGCACAAGCCATCAAGGATGCGGCCATGGCATATCAAATACTGCAGCATATGGATGAACATTCGCTTTTTCTGCACTTCAACGGAACATACCATTCCAATAATTTTGAAGGCATCGCATGGTATGTCAAACGGGATCAGCCCGGACTGCAAATGCTCACCATCGCTTCTGTGGAACAAAAAGACATCGATGAACTGGACGATGAAAACCAAAGCCTTGCAGACTTCATCCTCTGTGTACCGGAAACCATGACAAAAACACATTGATCCGGTCATGCTAAGCAAAAACACAGAAAAATACATCCGGTCCTTGCACCACGCAAAATACAGGAAAAAATACGGGTCATTCATTGCCGAAGGTCCCACGATCTGCAATGAATTGCTTAAGGAAAAGGCAGACATTGAACGGATCCTGGCACTTCCAACATGGTATGCATCCCCTGCCGGACAACAGGCTCCGGATGGAACAGAGCAGGTCACCCTCACGCCCGGAGAATTGAAAAAAATATCAGCCCTGACCACACCCAATCAGGTACTCTTTGTGGTCAGGATCCCTAAACCCCATTTGGACGCTTCGGTTATAAAGGATCATCTGGTCCTGGCACTGGAAAACATCAGGGACCCGGGGAATATGGGTACGATCGTCCGCCTGGCCGACTGGTTTGGCATACCTGCGGTTATTTGCTCCAACCAATGCGTTGATCTCTATAACCCCAAGGTGATACAATCAACCATGGGGTCCTTTGCCCGTGTCCATGTTTTTTACCGAAACCTGGCAGAGGTACTGAAAGAAATGAAGGGCAAAACCCGGATTTTCGGCTCAGCCATGAACGGGTCCAACATCTATGGACGGGAGCTCCAAAGCAGTGCCATCATAGTTATCGGCAATGAATCCCACGGGATCTCCAGCGAACTTCATCCGTATATTGACGAATTCCTGGCGATCCCCCAATATAAAAAAGGTGCTGAATCACTGAATGCCTCCGTAGCCGCAGCCATCATCGTTTCGGAATTCCGTAAGAATATGCTTGCGGGAAACAATTAATCCCTATTTTTGTTACATCCTAAAAGGACAGAAGCTATGATCTGGAAACTCTTATTACTCTCTTTGATCCTTGTGGCCGTCGCACTGATTGGAATTGCCATCAAGATGTTTGTCAAAAAAGGTGGTGAATTCAAAAAGTCCTGTGGAAGCATAGACCCTGAAACCGGAGAGCGCATTGGGTGCACATGCGGAGCTGCAGATGGCAGTACTTCCTGTGAAAATAAGCCGGCAGGCTAATCGGCCAGGACTTCTTCAAAGCCTTCCGTAAACAAAGTCTGATGGTCCCCCAGCGAATCCGAATAAATAAAAAAAGCTTCCAGGTTATCCATCCGGCCCAACAGCTTCAATGACCTGTCGACCCCCATGACCATGAACGCAGTGGCATACCCGTCGGCTGTGGCACAATCATCCGCCAGAACCGACACACTCAGCAGGGGATGCGTCACCGGATACCCGGTATGCGGATCAATGGTATGGGAATACTTCATCCCGTCTTTTATATAGAATTTCCGGTAGCTCCCGGATGTGGCCAGGGCCATGTTTTCCAGCCGGGCCCTGGCTTCAAGCCGGCGCTCATCGTAAGGGTCCCCCGCAGGCTTTTCAATCCCCACTACCCACGGCTTCCCGCCGGGCTTCCGGCCATGGGCATACACCTCTCCCCCAATGTCCACCAGGTAATCATCAATGCCCTGTTTTTCCAGGAAATCCGCGACCAAATCTACCGAATAACCCTGGGCTATGGCATTGAAATCAATTTGTATGGCTGTATCTTCCTTGATGATGCGGCCATCTTTCAAAGCCACGCGACGGTAATCCACAAAAGCCAGCATACGGTCTATGGCCGCAGAATCCGGCTCAGTCCCTTTCCTGAAACCAAATCCCCAGGCATTAACCAGGGGGCCTACCGTAAAATCAAAGTATCCGGAGGTGGCGCGGGAAATGGCAACAGAGCGGTGGAAAAGCGCCCGGACAACCGTATCGGCGCGGACACCCGCTTCATTCCGGTTGATGCGGGATATCACCGACCCGGGGACCCACAACGAAACCGACCGGTCAAAATCTCCCAGCAGGGAATCTACCTGGGCTTGAAAATTCCGCTGGCTGTGATCGTAATAATGGACAAGATAGTACGTACCCTGGGCTTCACCGGAAAAACTCATTTTCGTCCGGTTGTCACAGGAAATGAACAGCATGAGCATCCATAAAATGAAAACGGTGTTTTTCATGGCCTTCTGTATGAATAAGCGCTCCCGGTGCATCATTGTTGTACAGCATGGCAACCCCTGTGCTGCTGACAATCCAGCAGATACATGCTTCAGGGGCAACATGGGAACATATGCGGCAGGCGTGGATTAGCCCCCGAAATCGTCAAAAGCGATCATTTCAGGTGGAACGCCATAATCGTCCAGCATTTTCAGCACGGCATCGTTCATCATGGGCGGGCCGCAGATGTAATACTCAATTTCTTCGGGTTCCGGATGGTCCCTGAGGTATTCATCCATAACAACCTGGTGGATAAAACCGGTAGAACCCTTCCAGTTGTCTTCGGGTCTTGGTTCCGACAATGCGATGTGAAATTCAAAATTCGGAAATTCTTTATCGATCTGCTCAAACTCATCCACATAGAAAAGCTCCCTGAGTGATCGCCCTCCGTACCAGAAGGTTGCTTTTCGACGGGACTTTTTTGTTTTATAAAGATCGAAAATATGCGAGCGCATGGGAGCCATTCCGGCACCTCCACCGATAAACATCATTTCTTTATCCGTTTCTTTAATGAAGAAATCACCGTAAGGGCCGGAAATATCGACCTTATCACCGGGCTTACAGGCAAAAATGTAGGAGGAGGCTATCCCGGGGTTCACCTTCATGAACCCACCGGTCTTTCTGTCAAACGGTGGGGTGGCAATCCGGACGTTCAACATGATGATGTTCCCCTCGGCAGGTTGGTTGGCCATGGAATAGGCACGGAAAATGGGCTCCGGGTTTTTCATCTTCAAATCCCACATATTGAACTTATCCCAGTCGGCCCGGTATTCTTCATCCACCTCAATATCCTTGTAATCCACCTCGCACCTGGGGATGTCGATCTGTATGTATCCGCCGGAACGGAAATCGAGCTTCTCGCCTTCCGGCAGCCGGACAACAAACTCCTTGATGAAGGTAGCCACGTTCTTGTTGGATACCACTTCGCATTCCCATTTCTTAATCCCGAAGATCTCCGGCGGAACGGATATTTTCATATCCTCCCTCACCTTCACCTGGCAACCCAGTCTCCAGTTCTCCTTGATCTCCTTCCGTGTAAAATACCCGACCTCCGTGGGAAGTATGCTTCCGCCGCCCTCATGGACCTGGCATTTGCACATGGCACATGTACCCCCGCCCCCGCAGGCAGAGGGAAGGTAAATATCGTTGTTGGAAAGGGTGGATAGAAGTGTGGACCCCGGTTCTGTCTCCAGTGTTTTTTCTTCGTTAATATCAATGGTGACTTCCCCCTGTGGTGTAAGCTTTTTCCTGGCATACAGCAACATTGCCACCAGAGACAGAATGATCACCATGAACACCGCGATGCTCAGTCCTATGATTGTCCCAATGCTAACTACAAGTAACATTTTTTACAGTTTTAAGTCGTCTTACAATTTAATACCCATAAACATCATAAAGGCAATGCCCATCAGCCCGGTAATTATGAATGTGATCCCGAGTCCCCGCAATGCCGGGGGTACATTGGAATATTTGATCTTTTCCCGGATGGCGGCTATACCGACGATGGCCAAAAACCAGCCCACCCCGGAACCCAGTCCGAAGGAAGTAGCCTCTGCCAGCGAGCGGTACTCCCTTTCCTGCATAAAGAGTGATCCACCCAGGATGGCACAGTTGACCGCGATCAGGGGCAGAAAGATACCCAGGGAATTATACAGGGCCGGTGAGAATTTTTCGATCACCATCTCCACCAACTGGACCATGGAGGCGATCACCGCAATGAACATGATGAAGGTCAGGAAGCTCAGGTCAACTTCAGCGAACGCGGGACCCAGCCAGGTCAGTGCACCGGGGCTTAGCATGTATTCATTGATGAGGTAATTCACCGGGACCGTAATGCCCAGCACGAAGATCACGGCGATCCCCAGTCCGGTGGATGTCTTTACCGTCTTGGATACCGCCAGGTATGAACACATACCCAGGAAGTAGGCGAATATCATGTTGTCGATAAAGATGGACTTGACAAATATGTTGATCAGTTCTTGCATAATCCCGTGTGTTATGAATGAACAATTAATTTTCTTCGATCAAATCTCTCATTCTGTACCGCTGCACCCAGATGATCACCCCGACAGTGATCAGGGCCATGGGTGGCAGGATCATCATGCCGTTGTCTTCGTATCCGATGCTGTATAATCCCAGCTTTTCCATGATGGGATAATTCCACAAGGTGCCCGATCCGAGCAGCTCCCTGAAGAACCCCACCACGATCAGGATCCAGCCATAGCCCCATGCATTTCCGATGCCGTCGAGGAAAGAGGGCCAAACCTTGTGGCTCATGGCAAAGGCCTCAAAACGCCCCATAATGATACAGTTGGTAATGATCAGCCCGACGAACACAGAAAGCTGCTTGCTGACATCATAGGCAAACGCTTTAAGGAACTCGTCAACCAGAATGACCAGGGTTGCAATGACCACCAGTTGCACGATGATCCGGATCCTGGGTGCAATGGTTTTCCTGAGCAAAGAGACCACAACATTGCCCACACCCATCACGAATATCACCGAAAGGGCCATCACGACCGAGGGCTCCAGTTTGGCGGTTACCGCCAGGGCCGAGCAAATACCGAGGACCTGGACGGTAATGGGATTTTCCCTGCCCAGCGGTGTGGTGATCAGTTTCCGGTTCCCTGCCGAAAACAAGGGTTCTTTATCCTTCTTATCTGAACGCATATTTATACCGGTTTTTTGTTTACAATATGTTTCTCAATAAAGGGCACATAGCCTTCCAGGCAATTTTCCAGCATATCCGTAACACCGTTGCTGGTGATCGTCCCTCCGGAAATAGCATCCACGCCATGCCTCCTTTGATCGGGTGGCAGTGAGGAAGCGCCCCCCTTGACCACTTCAACGGAGGTGAATTCACCATCGCGCGTAAATATGGTTTTCCCGATGAACTGGTCGGCAAAATCATCCGTATTGATCTCAGCGCCGAGCCCGGGTGTTTCCTTATCATGTCCGAAGTCTGCCCCGCTTACTTCGTTGAAATCCGGCCCGAAGGCTATGTTTCCATATATGGGACCCCACAAGCCTTTGCCGAGCAAAGGAACGATGTACATGGACTCCCCGTTCCTTTGCGCCAGATAAAGGGGCATCACATAGTCATCCCCCATAGATTTGGCATACAGCTCCCTTTTAATATCAATATCGAAGGCGCGCTGCTTTCCGCGTTCGAATTCCCCGTTCCTGTATATACTGAGCACATTCCCTTCCGGATCAATGACCATTTCGCCGGTTATGAACTCCCGATACAGGCGGATGGCACTGTCGGCCGAAGCATCGATATCCGTCGCTGCCAGAATGCCCTGCATCTTCGCAACGGCCTCATTCTTTTCCTGCATAGGCTTCAGTAACATGGCAGCCGTTGACAGCAGGGTAGCCACAACGATGACCATCAGGGAAGCGTAAATAAATATGTATCTGTTGCTGTACATCGTTTTATCAGGGATTTAATTCATAAAAACCTATGTTGTTTTGACGGATACGTTTTTCCATCGTTTCCTCCGTTTCCTGATATTGGCCTGTAAAACATAATAATCGATCAGGGGTGCAAATACATTCATGAAAAGAATGGCCAGCATGACCCCTTCCGGATAGGCCGGGTTGAACACCCGGATAATAATGGCAAAGAACCCTATCAGGAATCCGTATATCCATTGCCCCTTGATGGTTTGGGTGGCAGAAACCGGGTCGGTGGCCATAAAAACGGCGCCGAACAAAAAACTGCCCATGATCAAATGCTGCCACGCCGGAATTTGCATGTATTCATTCAGGGCCAACAGATTAAATATGCCGCCCATGAACAATCCGCCCACGACCATGGAAAGCATGATCCTCCAGCTGCCAATGCCTGTAACCAGCAATACCAGGGCCCCGATCAGGATGGCCGGGACCGAGGTCTCGCCGATAGAGCCCGGCACAAAACCAAAAAACATATCGGAAACTGAAGGCATATCGCCCATATTGCCGGTCATGGCACTGCCCAGGGGCGTAGCACCGGTATAGGCGTCGGCTTTTTCAGCGATCCATACCAGATCGCCGGATATTTCCCGGGGATAGGCAAAAAACAGGAAGGCCCTGGCCGTGAGGGCCGGGTTTAGGATATTCATTCCGGTACCTCCAAAGACTTCCTTGCCAAATACGACCGCAAAAGCAGTGGAAACGGCAACCATCCAAAGGGGTACATCCGGAGGCATGACCAGGGGAATAAGCATTCCGGAAACGAGGAAGCCCTCGTTCACCTCATGGCCCCGTACCTGGGCGAATATAAACTCAATGGCCAGGCCGGTCACATAGGAAACAACAATGATCGGGAACACTTTTAAAAAACCGTACCAAAAATTTTCCCAGAGGGTGCTGGCCATTTCCAGGGACTGATAATGCTGGTAACCTACGTTCCAAATACCAAACAGCAAGGCAGGCAGGAGGGCTATGACAACGAGGATCATGGTTCGCTTCATATCCATGGCATCACGAATATGACTTCCGCGTGTGGTCACATTGTCCGGAACAAACAGGAAGGTTTCAAACGCCTCAAAGGTAGATTGCAGTTTCTCAAAACGCCCGCCTTTTTCAAACTGCGGCTTTATTTTATCAATATATCGCCTGAGTCCTTTCATGGTATATTTTTATGGTTCATTTAACCCCGACTTAGAAAAGCTTGCAATTTGAAAACGAAGTGAATCATATTGTTAGCTTTTCTTTGTCACCAGGATAATTCAGCGTTTCACCTTTTAGGTTTATGAATTATCCGGGTTAGGTGCTTACATCATTTCTTTTCTCATAATGTCCAGTCCTTTCCTGATGGTCTGCTGAATATCCGTTTTGGAGGTGTCTATGAACTCGCACAAAGCAAAGTCTTCCTCCTCAACTTCATAAATGCCCAGGTTTTCCATCTGGTCAATATCCTCCACCAATATAGCCTTGATCAGTTGCATGGGATATATGTCGAAGGGAAAAACCTTCTCAAACTTACCGCTCATGACATAGGCCCGCACACCCCCGTGCAGGTTGGTGTCCATCCTGAATTTCCTGCCGGGCCACAACCGGGATAAAAATGCACCGGAAAAACTGAATTTATTGAGACCGGGAGAAGCCCAGCCGAACAACTCGTAATAATCCCCCTCCGGGATCACGGAAACCTGCGAATCATAAAAGCTCAAAAAACCTTCTTTTTCGATTTTCCGTCCGGTCAGCACATTGCCACTGATATACCGCAGCTTGCCCTGGTTAACATGCCCGTCTACCATTTCCCCGATGGAAGCCCCGGCCACAGTCCTGATGTATTGAGGCTTTTTTACTTCGGATCCGGTCAGGGCAATGATCTTTGTCCCATCCAGATATCCGGTCCTGAACAGCCGGCCTGCCTGAGCCACCTCCTGCGGTCTCAGATACCATACCACTTCCCCGCGGTTCAGGGGATCCAGCCGGTTTATCTGTACACCAACGTTGCCGGCAGGATGAGGGCCATGGAAACGGTTCAATACCACACCCTCTGCTTCAAGAAATGTCCGCGAATTATGGGCATCATCATCGATATTCAAATATATCCTTCCACTGGTCAGCTTTTTGAGAACATCCAGTCCGGCCTGGAAATCAGCCTGCCGGCCTTCCATGATGAAATTATAATCCGGGGCAAGGGGATGGGTATCAAAAGCAGAAATGAATATGGATTTCGGGTCTTCATCCGGATCAGCAATGATGCCATAAGGCCGTTGCCTCAGAACCGGCCACATGCCGCTGCTGAGCATTTTTTCAACCACCTGCTCCCTGGTGAGTTTTGCGGGATCTCCGGTGCCAAAGTCCTTACGGTCCATCCGGCCATCGGGCTCTATGACGATCTCCAGCAATACACGCTTGGCCCCACGGCGGATCGCGCGGACCTTGCCGCTTACCGGGGAGGTAAACCGTATGTTTTCCCGGTATTTATCATAAAACAACTGGGTTCCGGCCTGCACCGCGTCCCCTTCTTTGACAAGCAATTTGGGAAATATACCTGTGAAATCTATTGGCTTGATGGCATACAACTTAGACCTGACTTCCCGGATTGACTTTTGTGCTTCCCCCTTGATCTTGATGTCGAATCCTTTGTTGATCTTAATTGTTTCTGGCATATCAACAATATGTGTATATATTTGAAAAATGCAAGTTTACAAAATTTTGGGCAAATAATTGGCATTTTTATTGTACACGTAATGTGAAAAAAATGATCTTTGTCTACTGATATCATTGCCCCGGCGATTTGGCACACGGAACCGTCACGGATGTAAAAACAAATACGGCCCTTTCATGAAAAAAACCGTTATTTTAACAACAACGCTTTTTATTTGTTGTTTTTCGTTTTCCCAGCAAGCGGATGAATACTTTGAAAAGGAGTTTATCCGGAACCAGGATCATGCCTACCGCGATTACATCACTTCGGTGAGGCTGTACAAGACCAGCTGGGAATTGTCACAACCCATACTCGAGCTGCATTCCGGAGAAACACTTACCCTGGAATTTGATGACCTGCAATCGGATGTGAAGGCCTACAAGATGACCCTGGTGCATTGCGATGCCCTCTGGAGGCCTTCAGATCTGGATAAATCCGAATACCTGGACGGTTTCTGGGATGACGACATCAACGATTATTCCTTCTCTTACAACACGACCAAAGGCTTTACACATTATGTTGCTGAGATCCCCTCGGATTATCTCAGGTTTACCAAATCAGGCAATTATATCCTGCGCATTTTCACAGGGGAGGACGAGGATCAGAATGTGGTGTTGACCCGTAGGTTGATGGTCACCGATCCAAAGGTACGCATAGAGGGGGAAGTCGGCAGACCGCTAAATGTGAGTGAACGGGAAAGCAAACAGGCCGTGGATTTTATGGTCAAAACGGGGAATTATTATATCCGGGACCCCTTTGAAGACCTGGTGGTGATCATTCGCCAGAATGGCCGGTGGGACAATGCCAAAAGCGTAGAGCCCAGGAGTTCCGGAGGCAGTGGACTGGATTACCGGTACATCAGGGAAAATGCGTTCAACGGGGGAAATGAGTTCCGGCAATTTGACATGAAAAACCTGAAATATCAATCGGAAAGGATCCGACGCATAGAATACGGTCCCGAAGGATACCAGGTATACCTCTGGCCGGATGAACGCAGGATCTTTAAACCCTACGTTTACAAAGAAGACCTGAACGGGAAGCGGTCGATAGAATCGGAAAACAGCCGTGACAATTCAGTAGAAAGCGATTATGCATATGTGCATTTTACCCTGCCCTACGATTTCCCACTGGTAAACGGCAATTTATATATACTGGGTGCGCTCACAGACTGGCAGTTTACCGAAGAAGGGATGATGAAATACGATTATGAGGATCACACATACAAAACAAGCCTATACCTGAAAGAAGGGTACTATAATTATATGTATGTCTTTTTTGAAGACGATGCAGATCAGGGCGATATGACCCTTATTGAAGGCAATCACTTCGAAACCGAGAACGATTATTCCGTATACGTGTACCACAGGCAACAAGGGACAAAATACGACCAGCTCATCGGCATCGCGTTTTTCAATTCCCTGATCAAAAAATGATCATTCATACCGCAACGACTCGATCGGATCCAGCCGGGCAGCCTTTGTAGCCGGGATGATCCCCGACAACAAAGCCACAACAAGGCACAACATAACACCCAGGAAGATCCATAGCCAGGGTACGAAGAATGAGCTCCCGAAGATCAGCGATAATATATTCCCTATTGTAATGCCGAGCAATATACCGACCACCCCGCCAAGCTGGGCAATGACAACGGCTTCCACCAGGAATTGGTTCCGTATGGTGATTTTATTGGCCCCCATGGCTTTACGGATGCCTATTTCACGGGTCCGTTCGGCAACCGACACCAGCATGATGTTCATCAGGCCAATGGCAGCACCCACCAGGGTGATCAGTCCGATGAACGTGGCACCCAACCGTATATACTTTAAGAAATCGAACAACATATTGGCAATGTTATCGCTTTTGACCATACTGAACGTATCATCCTTACCGGGCTTATCACCGCGGATGATCCGCATCAACCCGGTCGCTTCACCAATGGCCGGTTCAAGCATTTCAGCATTTTTCGTCATCACATTGATGGAATAATTCATATTGGGCCTCGGAAAATACTGCCGGACATTTTTCAGGGGTATGATGCATTGCCGGTCGCCACTGAAGCCCACACTGGACCCTTTCTCCTCCATTACCCCAATGATCCGGTATTTGCCCGGACCAATGGAAATCACCTTTCCCACCGGGTCCTCATTTTTATCAAACAGGCTGCTGCGCACCTCACTGCCTATGATGGCCACATGCCTGCCCCCGGACAATTCGTTCGGGGAAAAATTCCGGCCCCGGCCCAGATCATATCCCGCCGTAAGCAAATAATTTTCGTCACTGCCGATCACCCCTACATTGGGATTGGTTTTCTCCGACCCGTACTTCAGCGTGGCCGACCCGGTGCCCCAGATATAAACCGACACATCCGCCGGAAAGGTATATCTTTCCCTGAACTCCATGGCCTCAGCATAAGAAATGGGGCGAAAATATTTGGGATTGGAAGGACGGTTCCCGATATGGACACGCAGGGTGCGGTTGCGGATGGTAAAAGTATTGGAACCCATCATGGCAAACTGTTCGTTGAGGTTGTAGCGAATAACATCTATGGCCGTGAGGATGCCTACCAGGGCCATGATCCCAAAAGCAATGATCAGAATGGTGAGGATGGTCCTCAGCAAATGGGTGCGAATGGATTCAACGGATATCCGCAGGTTCTCAAAAACAAGGCTCTTCATGGCTATATCCAGTTAGCTTTCGTGTGCCTGCCGCAGCCCCGGCAACGGCGGCTTGCGCATCAGACTTGCATAAAAATACAAAAATATCATTCGTCCCGCTTACGCTGTTTCAATTTCCATGCAAGATTAACCATGAAAGGCAGCGTATTCCTTCTGATCTTGTAATAATGACATTCCGTGGACCCAAACCCTTTGTAGAACCTGGACAGGTTCGGATCGTTGGAACCATCGAAATCAAAAACCAGGTGCTTTTGCGCGTGGTCCCGTATGAACCTGTCCACCAACAGGAACATGGCCCGCTTATCCCTGCCCTCCCCTGATAAACCCGAGAACAGGAAAACCGATTTCCGGTTGCTCGTCAGAAACACCGCTGCGGCACACAACTCATTCCTTTCACTGAACGCCCCGTAAATACTGATCAGGCCCCGGTGTATCCCGGCGTAGATCAGCCGGGTAAGCCTCAGATAATCCTCATCATGCAAATGGGAAAGATCCCTGCCCCGGTTTTCACGGAACAACCGGATCACATCTTCCGGCCGCTGGTTCTTCATAACCGTCAGGCCGGAAGCTTCCGCTTTTTTCAGGTTTCTTCTGGTGTTGGTGGAATAATTCTTTTTCAACACGGGGTATGACTTGATCAGGTCCAGCTCATGATTGATCTGCTTCTCCACTTCAAAACCATTTGGCTCCACCTTATTCAGTGTGTTGAGGTTGATCTCCGTAAGCCTGAATTTTTCCGGGATCCCTTCCAGAAAACGACGGACTATGTCCGGGGTCAGTATGCTCATGGAAAAAATACCCAACTGCTGGGTAAAAAAGGGTTGATGAAGGTAATAAACCCCGTATTTCTTCTTCCAGGTCAGTGGGAAAACACGCTCATAATCATTTTCCACCAAGGCATCCCATCCCGGGGATACGGTATCCAGGAACCAGGAATACGCATATACGATCCCGTTGAATGCGCGGCTGATGCATTTATCCCATTGCGCTTTGTCGAGATCCTTATGTTGAATGTACTCAGGCATAGGCGCACAACTTGATCATGTCTTCAAAAGCCCGGTGTTTCAGGGGGTCGGCTGCCAACGCGTAATTATGCCATATTGCGGTCAGCTCCCCCCCGTTTTTCTTCACTTCACGTACCATGGGCTTCACAAAGGTAAGATATTCCGAAGGGCTTAAGGATAAATAATCACTCAGGGTGGTATCCATGAATGCAAAAGGATGCACCCGCAATGAGGTTGCCTTTTCCGCAGGGATGTCATAGAAATAAAAAGGGGTGGAAATGCCCGCCCGGAAACCGGTCCTGGAGGCATACCCCATGGAATAGTCATCCCGGATGCCCGCGGCAGCCAACTCCCGGTATGTTCCCGGAAATCTCATCCTCAGGAAATGCAGGCGGCCACGGGTCACCTCCTTGCCGGTGATCTCAGCAAGGCGGCTGGTTTCCATGCGGATCCTGCCGGGCTCATCATAACTCCTGTAGGAAGGATGTATGCCCAGCGCATGTTTTTCAGCCGTGCGCCGGATCAATTTCCTGAACCTGGGGTTTTCCCAGGATGCGTTCTTATCGTTCCTTCCGTGATCCCCGAGAAGGAAAAAATATATGGCCTTTACACCATGCTTATCAAACACCGCATCCTGGAACGCAAAATTATCGTACGGATCTTTTTGAAGTCCAAGCAGGGTGCCGGAGCGTTGCAGCATTTCCCCG
This sequence comes from Bacteroidales bacterium, assembly GCA_018400295.1. Lineage (GTDB taxonomy): Bacteria > Bacteroidota > Bacteroidia > Bacteroidales > B18-G4 > M55B132. Next base: position 26,183 of record JAGYMZ010000022.1, read on the forward strand.
GCCTTGCCTTTGAGGAGCAACTTTCCATATCCGCCCAGCTGGCGTAGCCAGCCTTTGGAAAGATGTGCATAGGCAATATCCACATCAATGGTGGGCACAAAACAATAAGGTGCACTGCGGCCGTTCAGTTTTCCCGGGAACATGGCGGATAATTCTTTCAGGATCTTGCCGGCCAGGCGATTGATCACCGGAACATCCAGAAAGCCATGCCGGAAAGCAAGGCTGTCCTCCGGACGGAACCTGCCATGCTTGTCCCTTTCCCGGTCATGATATTCTTCATACCGGCTGACCAGGTAAAAGATCATGGCCAGCGGATCGAACGGCATATCGGCCCTTTTTGAAACAGGGAACAATACGGGTATATCGCCCCATTTCGTTGCCGCAACCTGAACATCCCTGATTCCCCGCTCGAAAAGCAGGTCATGGGGATGTATGTTCATCATGCCCCGGATATACCCGGGGGTATAATTGATCCATGCATTTCCCGGGGAAAGGCTTTCCCGTTCACCGGCAACGATCTCATAATCCAGTCCCAGCAACTGCTTGAAAAGCAATTCGAGGGTGTACGTGAGCCGCGGGCTAGCCCCTTGTGTGAGAATTCTGACCATATTTGATTTTATCCCCGGTCGTCCTGAAACCTTTAAATGTATATAAAATTTCTTTCATCAGGTCTTTAAAAAATATGCCGGGATCAAATGCGGCAATATTTTTCGCATTGTTTTCCCGGATATCGTTGTATATCAGGTTATATGTCTTATCAAGCGGAAGGACCGAAGCATATATGCCATTGATCTGCCTGGTTTTCAGCAAATCCTGTTTCAGCAATTGTTGCAGCCTGTCCGGCCGCATGGTCCAGCCCCTGCGCTTGGCATACAAAAGAAAATCTTTGGAAGCGGACAGGTTCTGTTCATCAAAATAGCGGATCCGTATGTTTTTATACTTACGGTAAGTTACCCCGGCATCTTCTTCAACATAATGCGTAAAAGTGAGTGCATCGGCCGGTTTAACACCTATGAAAACCATTTTTGCATGGCAGTCTTTCATGATGGCAAAAGGGGAATCTTTGCCAAAAGAGCTGAGGTTCTGCAGGGAAGCCAGTTTACCGGCCATCCTGCCCCATACCATAAATGAATGCAAAGGGTTCCGTGTCCGCACGAAATCGCTCCTGTGAAAAGCAAGCAACGACAGTGCCCCGGTGGTTGGCGGGGTGGTAACCGGCGAAAACTCATCCCCGCTCCGCAAATTAAAATTAAAGGAAGGGATCATAAGGGTCCCTTCCCTTCCCACCTGTTTTTGAAAACTGTCGATAAACTTATCCGCCACAAAGCTGCCTTCCTTCCTTTTCGATACCATCGCCAGCCGTGTGATGTCCGATGCGATAATTACAAAGTCACCCCGGCGGATCCCCAGCACGGAAGGTATTTTCTGATAAGGTACATGGGTTTTCTTTTCCTGCATAGATCTATCCATCCCTAAGCTTCTTCCTGTATTGCATCAGTTCTTTAGCATATCCGGACCGCTCCCAGAAAGCGATCCCCTGCGCATTATGCGCCAGCACCTGTAATTCGACCGAGTGCACCTGCATGCTTCGAAACCACTGTTCAAGCTGCGACAGCATCCGGGAGCCCAGGTTCCCGGAACGTTCCTTTTTTACAACGAAAATATGTGTAACGACCCCGGTTTTCCCGGCAACAAGGTAGTTTGGGGCCATGGAAAGTGCACCGTAGGCAAAGCCAACCGGTATATCTTCTTTTGTTGCCAGGATCAGGGTCCCGAAGCGTCCCAGGTTGTTTTTTATGGATGCAGCCCATTTCTGCCCTCCGTCTTCAGCCAGCGGAAGCATAAGCCCGTAACGGGTCATCTCCGCATACATCTCCTCAAACAACCCCCGTACGGCCTCCAGTGAAGCCCCGTCGTGCTTTGATACTTCATGGATCCGCAAGCCTCCCGGCTTCCCATATTCAATATCTGTTTCCATGTGTGGTCGTTCATATTTATGCATGCACCCGGCATGGATCCCGGCTCACTCCTCATCAAAAAACTTCCCCAGCCCCTTGACGGTGGTGATAGAATCGTCATCCGTCATTTCATCGAAATCCAGTTCCCTGCCCATTTCTTCTTCCAGCTGGCCAACGAAATCCACAAAGCTCATGGAATCCATCAAACCGCTTTTCACAAGGTCGAAATCATCTTTCACCTCCGACGCCTTGATCCCGAAGGTAATAAGCCGTGCCTGCAATTTTTTTATGATCAGTTTTTTGAATGCTTTGTCATCCATATCGGATATATTGCCGGTCCCTAAATTGTCGCAAAGGACTTCTGATGAATACAAAGATAACAAAGTTGATGGTACCAAATGAGCGGGGGGCAAAAACCATTGTCCGGGGTGAGCCCCCCAGCACCGGCATCGCGATCGCCGGCATCGTAGCCATCCGGCTATACAGCGCCTTCCAAAAACTCCCCGATCGTTTTCCGGTCGGTCTTTTTATTCGTGTTCAGAGGAAAGCGTTCCATGGTGAGTACCCGGGAAGGCATCATGTAAGCCGGTAGTTCCCGGCGGCAGGCATCCAGGATCTCATGTGACGCCAGAGGTTTACCTTCAGGATGTTCCACCACGGCAACAAGCGCTGTTACCATGCCTTCTTTGTTTCGTCGGGGCATGACCACCACGTTTTTACCGGTTTTCTCCCGCATCACCTGCTCAACTTCCAAAAGGTTGACCCGGTAACCACGGATCTTCACTTCCTGGTCTTTACGGCCGGCAAAATACAAATACCCTTCTTCATCCTCCTCAACCAGGTCGCCGGTCAGATACCACCGCTCCCCATGTTCTTCCGGGAAATTATCCCGGGTGGCATTTTCATTTTCAAAATAACCGGCCACCACCTGGCTTCCGCGCAGCATAAGCATGCCTGCGGGCCCATCGCCCATCCCTTTTATTGCATATTCCTGGTCGCCGAATATCCTGCCAATGGAAACAATGCCGTTTTTAGCTTTTCCCGGGCTTTTCCACGCACAGGCGCTGATGGCAATGGTAGCCTCCGTGGGACCGTAGAGGTTCAAAAGACGGCTGTTGGGCGCAGCGCGGGTCCATTTCTGTGCCGTGACATTCATCAGGGGCTCCCCGCAAAACAAGCTCCACCGGAGCGACCGGAACTTTCCCGGTTTGAGCAGGCGCATCTTATCCATCATAACAGCCAGGGAAGGCACCGAAAACCAAACAGTGATCTTCCTCCGTTCAATATATTTGGCCATGGTCAGGGCATTTTCCCCTTCGGGAATGCAAAGGCACCCGCCGGAAAGCCAACAGGCAAAGATATCGTGAACGCTCAGGTCGAAGGTCAGGTCAAAGGTCTGCGAGAAACGGTCCATCGGATTAAAATCCACGATATTCAAAACATTCTCAAGATATGCCATCAGGTTTCCGTGGCTGACCGGAACGCCCTTGGGATTACCGGTAGAACCTGAGGTGAACATAATGTATGCCGTCCGGTCCGCCGGAGGCTTTTCCCAATGTTGCAGGCGCTCAGCTTCCGGACTTACGGTCTTGTGGTCGTATTTTTCAAGCACTTCCCCGGGCAAACTGCCTGAGCCTCCGTTTACAAGCAGACGGAAGTTATGGCGGGATCCGCCAAATTGCCTGTTAAATTCATGAAGGCTCTGTGGATCCAGGATGATATGGCGGCATCCGGTTTTTTCAAGGATGTACCCGTTCCTGCCGGCAGGAAATGCCGGATTGAGGGGAAGATATGTCTTGCCCGCCATCATGGTCCCCAGCAATGCCGCATAAGTAAAGGGGTTTCCGGAGGCCCACAGGCCAATAACGGAATCCCCCCGGCCGGCATATTCATGCAAAGCATTCCCCACCGCGCCTGCCACACGGAACAGCGTGGCATACGTCCAGCTTTCCCCGGCAGACTCCAACGCAATCCTTTCCGGCGCTTTCGCGGCGATTGCGTGGATGCTCTTTACCAATCCATTGTATTTTAACGCTTTAATAATATCCATGCGCTATTTTATTCCCGCTCCCTGAATTTTAACCATTGATCCGTTCCCTCCTTCACCGGAAGCCGTTTCCCCGGAAAAGGTTCCTTAGCTATCCCTGGCCAAGAGGCGCATCAATGCATCTGCAAAAAACTTGGTGGCCCAGTTAGGGAAAGCAAAAGGTTCATACTTACCCCATATGGGATAGGAACCAGGCAGCCCTCCCCGGGTATTGATGTCACCGTGGCCGCCAATTTGCTGCAGCAGGATCAGCTTATCGGCCATTTTAAGCGCCGCCTCACGGTATGATCCGTCATTGCCGTATTCCCAGGCCTTCATCCAAAGCAGGCTCATTTGTGCACATCCGGTCAGGATGCTGTATTCTGATCCGTTCCAGGAGCCATCGTAGCGGCCATATAAAAAACGGTGGGCCAAAAACATATCCCTCAGCCTTTCTGCCGGCAACAGGGCAGACCGGACAACGGATTCATCCTGTAAATACAATCCGCAGTCCAGCAACCCGTCAATCGTATAAGCAAGGGTATGCAGGATGGGGCGGTCGTTGTGCCTGACCGTATTATCGCAATCCTCAAACCACCCGTTGGAATGCTGCTTCTGCTCAATGATCCAATGAATATTTCTTTCCGCAGCTTCTTTGTATCTTACATTCCGGGTTTGCCGGAACAACTGTAACAGCGGAAAATCCACAAAGGCATCATATACGCGGGGTTCATTCATCAGTGCATGCGCTTTCCAGTACCCGTCCGGATGCTGGACCTCCGCCAGCCAGTCGCCCGCCCTCACAGCACTGTCCAGGAATTTCGGCTCCCCTGTCCAGTCATAGGCCGACAACATCCCCCGGATCACCTGCCCGGTATTGAATACGATCTCCGGCCTGTTTTCACCGACCCGGCCTCCCTGCCAGCCCCCGGACGCCTTTTGAATGAGCAAAAGCCAGCGGGCTGCTTTCAATGCGACCTCAGATGCATCGGACACACCGGTATGCCGCGCATATTCAAGCAAAGTGGGGACAAGATAACCGGTTGTTTCCGGATAGGAAGAAGACCATCCCCTGGCCAGGTGAAAAGAACCCATCCCATCATCCTGCATTTTTTCGGAAGCGGTGATGAGCCATTGCACAGCCGCGGACAGGGCAGCCTCCCTTTCGGCCTTTGAATACCCCTGTTCAGGCATTATCCGGCTCCCTTTCCTGAAAAACCTTCCCAGGTCCGTGAGGAGGACCCTCCGGTAATGGCTCAGTGCTATGGAAGTGATATAGCGGCTATATAAATAAAGGCTCCGGACCATCCTTTTGTTGATGTCTGCACACAAAGATACGGGGAATAAACCGATGCTTGATTGAAAAGGACATGGAAATCTGAAAATTGCCCCGGAAGGCCCGGCCACAAACCTAAATATTGCCTGTACCGTAATTGATAAGCATTTCGTATAATTCCAATCCTTTCTTGTTCAAGATCTTCCTGGAAAAATTTTCATTGCTGAACAACAGGATCATATCCCCGTTCACGGCGCTGACCTGCCCGGTGAGTTCCGTATAATCCTTCAGTGTATATCCGTTTTCAAAAGCAATATCCTGAAAAGCAAAAGGATGAACAACCAGCTTGGTAATGGTTTCCATATCAAGATCAAAAAAACGGAAAGGATACGAAGTGCCGGCCCTGAATCCCGGATCCATGGGATATCCCATGCTGTAATCTTCAAATATGTCTTCGTTGATATAATTACGGTACGTTTGCGGGATCTGGAGAAGCAATAAATGCTGCCTTACACATTCTATTTCACGTTTCAGGACCCACGACAGGTTTTGGATCTCCCCGGACAACTGGCCGGGGTTATGGGTGGAACCGAAAGAAGCATGGATCCCCACCCGGCTATAGTCGCCCAGCGTTTTGATAAGCACCTGAAACTTCCGGTTATTCACGGAAATATTCCGGTCGTTGGTGCCGTATGGTGAAAAAAGCACAAAATAAATAACATCAAGGCCATATTTCCTTTGAATGGCCAGTTGTTCCCCGTAATGATCGAAGGGATCGGGTTCCCGGTTCAGAAACACACGCAACTGCTGCAGGAGGCTGGCACCGTTCAGATCCCGCAATGTTCTTGCTATTCCCCAGGCAATGCGTACAATGCCTTTATGCTTATATGCATAGGCGGCATTGATATCTATGGTGGAAATGAAGCGGTAATTGCGCGGAACCTTTTCAAGCCGGGGATACGCCTGCTGCAGAATGTCCATCAGGCGAAACGCCAGGATATCGATCACCGGTTTCCTCAGGAAGCCTTCCCGCCAGGCAATGCTATCCTCGGCCCGGAAGCGGCCAAACGCATCCCTGACGTAAGGCAGGTATTCTTCATATCTTGCCAGCAGATAAAAAGCGTAAGAAAACAGGTCAAAAGGCAACACGGACTTTTTGTTGAACACCGGAAAACAAACGGGCACCTCCCCGTATTCCATAAAATTGAGATCGTGGCCCCTGATCCCACGCTCATGGAGCAATCCGGCCGGCTCAAAAAAAAGTCCCGGCCGGTCATCCTCCCCGGAGTAATTGATGCGTGGACCGTCAAAGGAATCGTACACAGACCTGTCCGTAACAAGATCCATTTCCTGTCCGAGGATACCGTTCAGCAAGAAATCAAAAATATACCGGGCCCGGCTGGTTGCTTTTGACGTATAGACCAATATCATACCCGGCAAATATAAGATAAATATCATCGTCCGGCGGCGTTGAAAAAGGCCGCGGGCAAAATGTTTTTTCGTACTTTTGAAGAAACTTTATACAGGCTTTCGCTGCATGGAAAACTACATTGTATCTGCCCGGAAATACAGGCCCGCCACATTCGATTCCGTGGTCGGCCAGGAAGCGATCACCCGCACGCTTAAAAATGCCATACGGAACGAAAAACTGACACAGGCCTTTCTTTTTTGCGGCCCCCGCGGCATAGGCAAAACCACCTGTGCGCGCATCCTTGCAAAGACCATAAACTGCGAGAACATTACAGAGAACATCGAACCCTGCAACCAATGCGAATCCTGCCGCTCTTTCAACCAGTCTGCCTCCTTCAATGTTCATGAGCTGGATGCAGCCTCCAATAATTCCGTGGACGACATACGGAATCTGGTGGAGCAGGTCCGGATACCCCCGCAGGTAGGAAAATACAAAGTGTACATCATTGACGAGGTGCACATGCTTTCAGCTTCTGCGTTCAATGCCTTCCTGAAAACACTGGAAGAGCCCCCACCCTATGCCAAATTCATTCTGGCCACCACAGAAAAACACAAAATCATCCCCACCATCCTCTCCCGTTGCCAGATATTCGATTTCAGGAGGATCAGCGTTGAAGACATCGCTTCCCATCTTGCCTTTGTTGCCGGACAGGAGAAAGTGGAAGCCAGCGAGGATGCCCTGCACCTGATCGCCCAAAAAGCCGACGGCGCCCTCCGTGACGCCCTTTCCATCTTCGACCAGCTGGTCAGTTTCGCAGGCAAAGAACTGAACTACCAAACCGTGATCGAGAACCTGAACATCCTGGATTATGATTATTATTTCCGCATCACGGAATATATTTTGGATAAAGACATACCCAATACACTCCTGACCATAAACGAGATCATCAGCAATGGCTTCGACGGACAGCATTTCCTGATCGGGATGGGTGAGCACCTTCGAAATCTACTGGTTTCCAAGGATAAGGCCACCACCCAGCTCCTGGAGGTCAGTCCCTCCCTGCGTGACAAATACCAGGTGCAGTCGGTTAAATGCAGCACCGGTTTTTTGCTCAGGGCCCTGGACATTGGCAACCGCTTCGACCTGAGCTATAAGACAAGCAATCACAAATTGCTGCACCTGGAACTCGCACTGATGCAGATGTGTTCCATCGGCACCGGGGAAGAGAAAGACAAAACCGAAAAAAAAAAGCCCTTAGCCCCTCCTGAGCGCAGCCTTAAAACAGCACCCAGGGAACCTGCGCCGGGAAAGGTCAAAGAAACCAGGGCACATAAAATACCCACGACAAAAAAAGAACCGCTTTCCAGTGAAAAGGCGAAAAACGGCCCTGTTCCGGGAACCATATCCATCCGGAAAAACCGGAACGGAAATACGGATACGGCCGTAAAAAAGACTGACGAAGAAAACCCGGCCAACAAACCCCGCAACGCATTCAGCACGGAAGACCTGGCGCGGGTGTGGAAATACTATTCCGAATCGATCCGTACCAGCTCACCCAACCTATACAGCACCCTGACCAAACGGGGACCCGTACTGAAAGAGGACAATGTCATTGAACTCACCATTGATAATAAGGTCCAGGATAAGTACATCCTTGAAAAGAAAAGGGATATCCTGGAGTATCTCAGAAAGGAACTAAAGAACTACCACCTGCAGCTGAACACACACATAGCCCGGGAAGCGGAAAAGGACACCAAAGCATATTTCCCGGAGGAAATATATAAAAAGATGTCCGAAAAAAACCCCCGGATCAAGGAATTGAAAGACAAGCTGGACCTGGAACTGGACTATTGACCACCGGCAATCCCGGTGTAACAGTCGCGGAGCTATAATTACCTCCTTTATTCCATCATGGGGTTCTTTATGCTCTCTTCCGTGTTCGTGGGCAAAAGGATGATCTCCACATGCTCACCGCCGAAGAATTTTTTCGCAGCTTTTTTCAGGCCTCTGATGCTCAGATCATTCACATATTCTTCATATTGGAAAAAATCTTCCGGGTCGCGCCGGTCATAATCCAACCCCTTCAGGGTATTCAGCCAGAAACGGTTTTCTTTCAGGTTTTCTTTGCGCGTCTTGAGCATATTTTCCTGCACCGCTTTCAGATCTTTCATTTTCGGGCCTTCATCCTTTAGCTTTTCTATTTCCTCGTAAGCAATGCCCTTGAGCTTATCCGTATTTTCCGGATCGCAATCGAACCGTATGACCACCACGTAGTGTGCATAGGGATATTTTGTCTGCGCGTCGTAAATCGACACACCGTATGTACCGCCCTGCTCCTCGCGTATGGTCTCAACATAGCGTATATCCAGAATATCACACAGGGCTGCAAGTTCCATGCGGCTTTTCGCATCGTTGTAATCGTATTCACCGGGATAAGATATATAAACCGTGCCCTTGGGCACTTCCATATCCTTGTAGATCACTTTTTCGACGGTTTCTTCCGGCGGGCGGATGTTGTGATCTATAAAGGTCTCGTTCCGCCTTACCTTGGGCAGGCTGCCCAGGTATGTTTCTGCCAGGGACTGCAGGCTGTCCGGATCGATGTTCCCGACAAAATAAAAATTGAAGCCGGAAGGATCGCCAAAACGTTCATTGTAAATAAAGCGGATCCGGTTCAGCCGGGCTTCATCCAGCAATTCGGCGGTCCTCGGACGCACCCTGGGATGATGTTGGGCCATGGTCACCTGGATGGTATCCTGCATTGCAGCGCCAGGATCATTTTGCCGGTTTTCCAGGAAGCCCTTCATGCGTTGCATATATGCCTTAAAAGCTTTATCCCCGAACCTGGGTTGGGTAAAATACAGATTGAGCAATTTAAACATGGTCTCCAGGTCCTTTTTAGACGAGCTCCCGCTAAAGCCTTCATACATGCTTCCCACCAGGGGGGAAACCCTCACGACCTTTCCGGCCATCAGCTTATCCAGCTGGGTCTTGTCAAAATCAGCGATCCCGCTCTGATTGGCAACACCCGTGGCATATTCCGCAGATATCAGATCATCCAGTGCATACAGGGAAGTACCTCCCATACTGTAAGCGGTCATCAGGATCTGATCATCCTTGAAATCGGTGGGCTTGAGCACGACCCGCACGCCGTTTGACAGGATCCATTCCTCAGTGCCCAGCGCTTCGTTGACCTTCTTCTCCGTTACCTTCCCCGGTTCCGGTTTTTCTGCCATCAGGGGTTTATCGGCCATATCATCCACATAGGGTTCTGTCTCAGCCTGATCAACCGAGGCAACAACAGCCATTACCTCCTCCTTTTGGGGTACGGCAACGTCTTCACTTTCCGGGGCGGTGATGACCACTACGCGGTTTTCATCGGTGATCCATTTTGATGCCAGGGAGTTGACCTCCTTCAGGGTGATCCCTGGCAGGACATCCTGGGCAAAGGCATAGGTTTTTTCAATGCCCGGGATGGGATCGTCTTCCAGGAAATGGCTGAAATATTTCCACACATAGTCCCGGGATTTCTGCTTATCCCGCTCGTTGTATTGAGTTTCCAGCCGACTGAGCATTTGCCGCCTGGTCCTTTCCAGTTCCGATTCCGTGAACCCGTGCTGCAGCACCCGCTGATTCTCGGTCAGCATGGTCTCCAGCGTCCGCTTTATGCCATCGTTCTTGGCCACCGCAAACGATATGTAGGCGTCTTTGGAACGGACCAGGCTGGTATATGCGGAGTACCCGTACATGAAAGGGGGGTCCGCTTCCTGGAGAAGTTCCTGCAAACGGTTGTTGAGCATGGTATTATAAAGCTGGTGCACCAGGGAGGTCCGCCAATATTCCATATCCTTTTCTTCAACAGGGTCATGCTTATAATAGACCTGTACCATGGCATACTGGGCTTCCGGGTCTGTCTCGATGGCCACGTAAGTCTCTTCATGTCCGGGGACAGGGAAGGTCTCCCTTTCCTTGGGATCGGGCCGTTCCGGGATCCGGGAGAACAGGTCCGTGATCTTTTTTTCCACAACATCCACATCAAAATCACCCACGGCTATAATGGCCTGCAGGTCCGGACGGTACCAGTCATCGTAAAAACGGCGGATCACATCGTATTCAAAATTATCGATGATGTCGATATCGCCGATCACATCCCGTTCTGCATACTTCGAACCCTTGAAAAGCACCTTGTTGGTTTCTGTCTGCATGCGGAACTGTGCCCCGCGGCGGGTACGCCATTCCTCATGGATCACACCCCGCTCGTTATCGATCTCCTCGTCTTCGAACGCAATATTATTGGCCCAGTCGTACAGGATAAGCAGGGAAGTATCGATGTTTTCCGGCACATCGGTGGGCACCTTCTGAAGCATGTAATTGGTGACATCATGACTGGTAAAGGCATTGATTTCCGGACCGAACTTCATTCCGATGGATTGCAAATAGTTAATGATGTCATGCTTTTCAAAATTCCTGGTTCCGTTAAACGCCATGTGCTCACAAAAATGGGCCAGTCCGTCCTGGTCCTCATCTTCCAGGATAGCACCCGCGTTGACCACCAGGTAAAATTCAGCACGGTCTTCGGGAAATTCATTGTTGCGGATATAATAGGTCAGACCATTATCCAACTTTCCGATGGTGATCTCCGGATCAATGGGCACCGGTTCGTCCCAGGAATATTTCTCTTTTTGGGCAACCAATACAACTGAAAAAAGCAGGCTTAACAAGAATAAGCTGCCGGCGTGAAGGATCTTTTTCATGATAGGAAATGTTTGTGGTTAATTTCTGTATTTTAATGAGACAAATATATGGTTTTATTCGGAGTAGTGAGTAGTGAGTAATGAGTAGTGAGTAGTGAGTAGTGAGTGGTGAGTGGTGAGTGGTGAGTAGTGAGTAGTCCATGCCTGAATAGTGTTGACAAGTTTACCTGCAAAATTTTTCCGGATGGTTGATCATTGATATCAGCATTTTCCGAACTTCATCATATCCAGACATTAATTTTGTATAATCTTCTTTATCAAGGTATTTACATTGCAAAGAATATTCCAACCATCCTTCAGTTTCATATTCTTCACTTAGGGAATCGCTTAATTTGTGTACAAATGATCTTATGTATAATTTCTTTGCCCAGGCCTCACAGAGATTTGAAGTTACAGATCTCGAAGAGCGTCTGATTTGACCCGTTAGGGAATAAGTTTCTTCTTTGGGAAAAAATTGGGTTATTTCAAATATCTGCATTGCCAATTCATAAGCTTTTTTATATACAATTAAATCCCTGAAACTGTTGATATGACTCATGATTTACAAAGTTTGATCCATTTGGGCAGCGATAAGCAATGAGGCTGACACACTTTTTTGAACACTCCCCTACTCACCACTCACCACTCACTACTCACTACTCACTACTCTCCCCTTGCATCTTCCGTTCGTATATCATTCTCCTCACGATACCCTGCCAATAGCTCCAGTAATTCTTCACCAAACCGATCCAACTTCTTCTTGCCAAAACCTTTGATCTTACCCAAACCCTGTAAGGTGCAGGGGACCTGGCCGGCCATTTCCCGCATTGTTTTCAGCTGAAGGACCATATACACAGGCAGCGCAAGCTCTCTGGCCTTTTCATCGCGCCATTTTTTCAGGATGCGGTAAAGGTCCGGACGTTCCTGCAAAGGTTCCGGCGGCGCTTCCGGTCTGCGTTTCTTCTTCCTGTCAGGTCCTTCAATGGCGGCCTTTGCCCTGTGCGACAGATAGTCCTGCATAACAAAACCATGCATACAGAACCTCAGGCAGCTCAGTTTGCGGCCTGTTTCCTCCCGAAGGATTTTTAGGTTATCGCTTAGGGCTTTCTGGACCTGCCGGTTATCGGTTTCCCATGAAAGAGGCCCAAGTTGCTCCAGCAGCCATTCCATCTGTTCTGAAAAATACAGGCTGGCCTTTCGTATCCTTTCCTGCAATTGGCCGTCGCTTTCCATTTCGGTTTCTGAAAGCAGCCTCCTGAGCTGTATCCTGAACTTATCCGCCACCCTCACTATCTTATCCCTGTGGGCATCCAGGATATCGCTGATTTCCCGCACGGCACCTTCGGGAAGGGAGCGGGCATTATGGCGCAGGGTTTTCAGGATGGAGTACATTCGGGCCGTGATGCGGCTGAAATCGAACAGGTCCGTAAGCATTTCTTCCCGGAATAATTTTTTTGACTTTTCCAGCGCATCGCGACCGGGTTGGCTGCAATGCACCTGTGCATTGAAATTCAGGATCCGTGAATTGCTTTTGATGCACCCGGCATCGATGGGTGTGCTCAGCACAAGCCCTTCCAGGGATCGGCACCGGCTCAGCGCCACATACACCTGTCCGAAAGCAAAGGCTGCCTCCGCATCGATGATCGCCTTTTCAAAGGTCAGGCCCTGGCTTTTATGTATCGTGATGGCCCAGGCGAGTTTCAGGGGTATCTGGCTGAACCGTCCTTCAACCGTTTCCTTAATTTCCTTGCTGTGTTCGTCGAGACTGTATTTCACGTTATGCCACTCCACCGGTTCCACAGCGATGGGGTGTTCCTCCCCGGGGCATTGCACGATCACCATTCCTTCATCGAAACCCATTACCTTGCCGATCTTGCCGTTATAATACCTTTTCTCACCCGCCGGGTCATTCTTCACGAACATCACCTGGGCTTCCCTTTTCAACACAAGCTCAAAATCAGCCGGAAATGTGTGTTCCGGAAAGTCACCGTCCACGTTGGCCAGAAAAGACACGGCTTCACCGGGCAACCCGTGCAATTTTGATTCATTCATAAGCTTGGCTTTGGCATTGTGGGTCGTCAGTGTAATGTATCCCTCATCTTCCGGCGAAAAGTGTGGATCGTACCTGGCGTTCAGGGCATCGATCACCTGGTCGCCGAGTTGGTTGTCCCGTATTTTATTCAGCAGTGTTATGAAGCGGTCATCGCTCTGGCGATACACATGCTCCAGTTCGATGCTCACGTAGGATGTTTGCTGAAGCGCTTTGCTGCTGAAAAAGAAGGCCGTATCATAATGCCCCTTCAGGATGTCCCATTCATCTTCTTTCACCACAGGGGCCAACTGCTGCATGTCGCCGATCATAAGCAGCTGCACACCACCGAAGGGCCTGGACCGGTTTTTATGGCGCCGGAGCACTTCATCGATGCCATCGAGCATATCGGCCCGGACCATGCTGATCTCATCGATCACCAGCAGGTCGAGGCTGCGCATGATGTTTTTCTTTTCCCTGCTGAAGCGCCGGAAACGCGGCGGCTGTTCTTCCGCTGCCTTCCGGCCGAACCCGTTTCCCTTGCGGAAACCCGGGATCACCGGTCCGAAGGGAAGCTGGAAAAAAGAGTGGGCTGTCACGCCGCCTGCATTGATGGCGGCAACGCCTGTAGGGGCTATTACGATCATGCGTTTCGGCGACAGTTCTTTCAGCCGGTGCAAAAAGGTGGTCTTGCCTGTCCCCGCCTTACCGGTGAGAAACACATTTGTACCGGTATACTGCACAAAATCGAAAGCCAGGTCCAGTTTCGGATTGTCGGTGTCAATCATAATTTTCAAAGGTACACATGAATACTGAATTCGATACACGTTCCTGCGATCAGGAAAAGCTCACTTATTTATACCGGAAAAGGGGAATTGTACCCGGGATCTTGCCATTGATTTGTCCAGTCCAGAATGGCGTCTGTGCCTTATTCCGGCTCATGGCACCAGGGGCTGTACATGTATTGCCCGGAGGCGGGCCGGAAACACCTGTCATCGGCACACAACCGGGCAACAGGAAACTGATCATCTGAAAGAACACGGCAGAAGGATGTATGTACGCACATTCAAATGGATACAGAAACAGGAGGTCAGGCCTGCCGCAACATGCGCTAAAGCCTGCCCCGGATTTAAATGTAAGGTCACGGACAGGGATCATTTCGGGAATTACATTCAACGGATTGAAATGAATTTGAGCAATGATCTGCGTTTCCAACCTTCATTCTTTTCCTTTCAAACCTCAAAAGATAGCCTTACATTTGTTCCGGCAATTACCGTGGATCATGATAAGGCAACTGGCATCGTTAATCCTCCGGATCGGGGGCTGGAAATTCAAGGGGCATTTTCCCTATGAAGTAAAGAAATGCATCATTATGATGGCGCCACATACCAGCAACTGGGATTACATCATCGGAAGGCTGTTTTTTTTCAAGATCAATGTACCGGTGAAGTTCCTGATCAAAAGGGAGATCTTTGTTTTTCCCATCGGCGCCCTGATCAAATACTGGGGTGGGATCCCTGTGGAGCGCAAAAAGAAGAAGAACAATCTGGTAAATTTTGTAGCACGGCTGTTCAGGGAGAATGAGGAACTCTATGTTGTGGTGACCCCGGAAGGAACACGGAAACTGGTAAAACAGTGGCGGAAAGGATTCTACCATATCGCTCTGAAAGCAAAGGTCCCCCTGGCTTTATCCTACATTGATTACGCCAAAAAAGAAGGGGGTGTGATGGAAGTATTCCATCCCACCGGCGATTATGAAAAGGACATGGAACATATTTTCAGTTTATACCGTGACAAAACGGCCCGCCATCCGGAACAGTTCAACCTCACTCAAAATCAATGAAAAACTTTTTGATAATAAAAATATACCTTGTATATTTGCACCTCCAAAATTGAGCCGCATTTCTCAGGGGAGTTTAGCTCAGTTGGTTCAGAGCGTCCCGACTTTCAG
>JAGYMZ010000023.1 GCA_018400295.1 Bacteroidales bacterium
GGCCTTTTTGGTTACCAGGTCAATTTTTCGGTTAAAAATTTTTTCCAGATAAAGTTCAAGCGAAAAAAATCTCCAGCCGATAGGCTTTTCCAGTTCAACGAGGATATCAATATCGCTTTCATCTGTCTGGGTGTTGTCTGCAAACGAACCAAACAAACCAATTTCACTGACGGAATATTCCTGCTGAAGCCAGGGCTTCAGTTCATTCAGCTTCGATATGATGTCTTCTCGTCTGGTCATATTTCAAAGATAATAATTTTTATTGTATGGCAGGATTTCTTCTTTCTAACATGGGGCATATCAGGTAATGCATCAGGTTGTTCTGATGAGGCAGAAGTAGAAGATGCCTGCGAAAATTTTTCAGTCGATGAACAGTCTGTCCTGAACAGTATCACAATCTACCCGAACCCGGCAAATCAACTCCACAAACTGCTACCGCGTGAATAATAAAGAAATCTATGGCTTAAATCAAGATGTAGGTGGGCGAAGGGATACAACTTATTAAAGTAGTCACCCATTGAAACAGGAACTTTATGTGAGCAAGATTGTTCAGGATTCTAAAGAAACCTCACGGTGAACCATCAAAGCAGAATACCTGCAGGCTTGATATTTTTTGGGTTGAGACTGACATGGAATGAAAGCCAATCAAAATTTGTGGACCGTTTACGATATGCTAACAAGGAAAGCCTCCAGCTCCGAGATGGATAAGGCATTTATTTGTGCAGACAATGGATAGGATTTGTTCCCCGGAAAAACAACCTGCAGTTGATCCAGTTTAAGATCTTCCAGTGCAATGTGCATCGATCGGGAAACCTTTGGTGCATCCGTATATTTGATTTCAAATCCAATTCGGCGGCCTTTAATAAAAATCAGCAGGTCCAATTCAGCTCCACTATGTGTTGACCAGAAATAATAATTTTGACTTCCGGTGAATGAAACAATCTGTTCAATTACAAAGCCCTCCCACGAGGCTCCCAGTTTCGGATGGGATAGTATAGTGTTTTCCTGTAGAGTAAGAAGATTATGCAGCAAGCCACTGTCCCTGATAAAGACCTTTGGGGCTTTAACCTGCCGTTTTTTTAGGTTTTCATGCCAGGGCTGAAGTTGGCGTACCACATAAGCATTACTTAAAATATCAAGGTACTTTCGGGTGGTTGGCTCAGAAACACCCAATGAACGGCCAATTTCAGAACCATTCCAAATCTGCCCGTGATAATGTGCAAGCATGGTCCAAAATCTGCGTAAGGCCTGAGATGGAATTGCTATTCCAAGTTGTGGTATATCCCTTTCCAAAAATGTCCTGATAAAATCATTTCTCCATGCATAACTGTCAGAATCTCCTACCGCCAGAAAAGATCTCGGGAATCCTCCCCTTAGCCAAAGTTGATTTACTTTTCTTTTTGATATCTCGTCCAAAGTAAAACCGGTCATGTCGATATAACTAATACGGCCGGCCAGCGTTTCTGATGAGTTTCTAATCAGGTCAGGTGAGGCACTTCCAAGGAGTAAAAACCTGGCAGGATGATCTGAACGGTCAGCCAGTACCCTGAGTATTGGAAATAATTCAGGCATACGTTGAATTTCGTCGATAATGATCAGTCCTTTAAGAGATTCAAGTGCCAATTTTGGTGCTGATATCAATTGCTGATAACCAACAGGATCCTCCAGGTCGAAAAAAGTCGTTTGTTCAGTCTGAGATGCAATATCCCTGCTGATCGTTGTTTTTCCGCATTGCCTGGGGCCAAGTATTGCTGTTATTGGCGCACGCTTTATGGCATGTTCGATCATCTTTTTCAATCGTGGTCTTTCTATTTTTTTCATTGAAATCTAAAAGTATGCATTTTAATTTTCAAGCCAAGATACGAAAAAAGCCATTCAAATTCAAAAAAAACGCAAAATATACCATGAAAATTAAAAGTTGGTGTTTTATTATTCATGAACAATACGTGGATTTCTTTTCAAATTTTAATGCTCATTTTTTGTGTTTCTCTTTTTGTGCAAAATGTCACGGTTACGGTGATTGCATCCGGTGGCCTGCTGTTAAATGCCTGGATGGATTTCAATGTGGATGGCGACTGGGCTGATCCCGGCGAGCAGATTTTTAGCAATGTCATTTTGTCCAATGGTTATAACCAGCTGGGTTTTTCTGTGCCTTCAGGAACGCCCACGGGAGCCCAGACTTTTGCACGTTTCAGGACATCTACACAGGACGGGATCGGTTATACGGGTTTTGCCCCAGATGGAAAAGTTGAGGATTACCAGCGCATTCTGGGAATGCCGGCAATCAATGATGTGATCCGGGTGTTTCCCTCCGATCCTGATGTGTTGTTCATTGTATTTGCTGAAGATCCCATTGATGCCCAGGTGGATCACTCCCTACATTGTGGCGCTTTCGCTGATGGTCCGGTAATAGATATTTTAGCTCACGCTAGTATTTCCTGGTATATTTCTCCCGGGTTTCCGTGACCGCCACATCCCACTGATAACCACATACGGCGCATGTCCGGTGGTCCAGGTAATGATCCAGCACCTTGACGTCTTTTTTGTCCCTGCGCTCATAATGGTGGGTCACCACCGACTGGGTACTGGAACGGGATTCGGTTTTTCCCTTGTACACATCGTAGGTTCCCCAGGTGACGTTGCGGGTCCGGCCCGTAAAGGTGTCGCCTTTGTCCATGGCTGAATACATGGTGTGGCAGCGGGGACAGCGGTTATACCTTAAATTTTTTGAATGGACCTTCCACCAGACAATGAAGGCCACGATGGTCCCGATGGCCGGGATCAGCCACTGGTCCATAACCAGAACGGTGTAGACAAAATACAGATACATGGCCGCCAGGAAGATGAAGAAATTGAAGAGCTTTACCATGCCGTTGCCCAAAACCCGGGTAAACATAAAGAACTGGAAAAGGGGACTCACCACGATCCTGGGAATGGAATAAAACAGGAAAAACAGGATCAACCCGACAATGATCCCGATGATCCATCCGATGATCCGTGTAGTCCAGTGAATATCCTTGAAATTCTGCCACCATTGTATCCCGCCGTCGGAATCATAATAGGAGCCAAGCTGCATGCGTCCGCCGGGTTCAAAGTTCCGCATCCAGCGGACCAGGGGGATGCGGTCATAAAAACGGGTTTCGGTTTCCTCCGGGAGGCGGATCTTTTTCACCAGGGTATCCTGGTCCAGCTCCATGATCAAGCGGCCGTCGTGGTGCGTCCCGTCTTTCACCACAATGATGTGGCGGAAATAGGCCAGCAGCTCCCCCTTATGCCTGATCAATCCGGTGGCCAGCCCGTACCGTTCTTCCACTTCCTGCAAGGGTTTTCCGATGGCATGTTTTTCCAGGGCCTGGGGGGTGGTCTGGTAATTGAACAGCTGGTTGATCTCCGGTAAATCTTTCATGAAAGGACGCTCAAACTGGCGTTCCTTTCCCCAGGCAACACTGCCGTCTGGCAAACGGAGCTTCAGGTAATCGACCCAGACCACACTGCTCTTATCTGTGTAGTAGTCCACGACCAGGGCCTGGGTTCCCTGCTGGAGGGTATCCCCCTTTTCTGCACCCCGGCGCTGGGTGACGACGGCCCCTTCTTTGGCTTCAACCTCCCTGTATCCTTTCAGCAGCCGGAAGTACAAAAATCCGCGCTGCCCGGAAGGGATCTCCACCAACACCCATTGGCTACCCATTTCGGCCAGCGGCTTGACCTGGGTCCCGGCCGGCACATAGGTTTTAGGTCCTACTTCCGGCATGTCTTCGGGTTTGGTGAATCCTACCGGGGTGATGTATCCGCTTTTTTCCGTGACCCAGTTGCCGGGCTCATAATCCATGGATTTAGGCTGCATTTTGTATAACTCCACGGAATAAATAAAAAGGGCGATTATGGAAAGACTCAGTACCAGGGATACGGCAATCCGGAACGTATACCGTGGAATGACGGCCTTGGCGTCTTCCATGACCGCTTCCATTTCTTTTATCCGTTCCGTGATCTCAGGATCCGTGGGATTCAAGGCTTTTGCCTCTTTAAGCCGGCGTTTTGATTTTCGTATCTGCCGCCGGGATCCCGGGTTCCGGTATTCAATATCGTCGATGTGGGTCACCGAGGTCCAGGAATGATAGATCTTTTCCAGGATCTCAAAGACTTTTTCATTGGAATCGCCGGAATTCCCTCCGGAGTTTTCATGTTGCATGTCGATGGGTTTTTAAGGTTGCTATTGAAGTTTGCAGGCCATAGCCTGATAAGCTTAAACAGATATTTAACCGGTATATGGAGAAACTGCGTGCTGATGGTAAAAAAGCAAGAGGCCGGGAAAGCTTCCGGAGACTGGTTATCCAGGATAATGGCATTACAATAATAAACCGTTTGTATTATAATGAAATCATAACAACGGGATAAATATAATGATTTTTCTGATCCGTTGCGGCGTATCTCCGCGGAAAGAAAAGGATATGGACCGGTCGGGGATGGATGGCATGCTGAATAACATTTTGGATACCTCTCCTTGACTTATTGCTTTCAAAGTCGTATATTTGAGTTGCCTACAGGTAAGGTATGTGATCTCAGAAGCCTTATCCATACTGTACTTTTTTCTTCCATCTTACTTCAAACGTCCGGGCCAGCAATTAAATCCATAATGTCATGAAGTATTTACATCCATTGTTTCTAACCATTGCAGTGTCTGTTGCCTCCGCTGCCACATCCCAGGAAATGCCCCGGCATGTGTTCGGTGCGGGGGGCGGAAGTTACCAATCGGGTGCCATCCATGCTTCCTGGACCATAGGCCAGGCAGAGGCGGTGGCCACATTCTACCAACCAACGGTCATCGTTAGTTGTGGTTTCCAGCAGTTGGACGATGTCCTGGTATCCTCCCGGGAAAGTGAACAGGAAAACAACATCCTGGTTTATCCCAATCCCTGTAAGGATTTCTTACAGCTTAAAGCCAACTTTGATCAACCAACCATCCTTAGCTACAAGCTGTATGACTTCAGCGGTAAGATCATCACCGGGGACAAGATCCCGGAAGCGCTTCATTTCAGTGAGTTTATCGATCTCGCCGGGATAGCTCCCGGTATATATGACCTCAGGATGGTATCGCAATCCGGTGGAAACACCCGGAACCAATCCATTAAAATCATCAGGAATTAAAAACAACAGCATTATGAAAAAGATCACATATTTATTGATTATAGCAGGCCTTAGCATCAGTCTGCTTTCCAGCGGCCAGGTTCCGCAAATGATCGACTTCCAGGGTATGGCACGGGACGACTCCGGCAACCCCCTGACCAACGTCACCATCAGTGCCCGTATGTCGGTTTATGAAGGGCCTTTGCCCGGGGTAATGGTGTATTCGGAAATGCATTATCCCCAGACCAATTCCTATGGCCTGTTCCATCTGATGATCGGCGACGGGGCCGTCATTATGGGAAATTTCAGCACCATCAACTGGGCCAGCGGGAACTTTTTCATACAAACCGAGATCGACCCCAACGGGGGCAATAATTTTGTGGATATGGGCATGAGCAAGCTGGCCACGGTGCCCTTTGCCTTCTATGCCGCCGAATCCGGCAGTGGAGGCAGCCTATGGCAACAGAATGGTTCTGATATTTATTATAATGACGGCTGGGTTGGAATAGGAACCGACGTTCCGGAATGGCCCCTGCACATACATACGAACAGCGGTCCCTCTTATGTATCGATATCCGATGCCACCGGCGGTCTGGCAAATGGTCTGCGCCTGGGAAAGAGTGGCAATGGAGATGCCTACCTGCTGAACGATTATGAATACGGCAAATTACATCTGGGGACGGATGGCACCTATGATATGGTCATCAATGAAGAAGGCATGTTTGGTGTGGGTATGAATCTCCCATTGGTAAGGATGCATGTGAAATCGGAAAACTCTCCTGGTGCAAATGGCACTGATCTTGGAGTTCTTTACAGTACGAGCCAGGACCTTGCCCCCGCTGTATTCGGCTATTCAGAAGGGAACACAGGCGATATATCCTATGGGGTTTTCGGTCATTCCTATTCCAACGATTGCCCTTACAATATGGGGGTATTTGCCGAGGGTGGCGGGGGTTTCACCAACAACTATGGACTATATGCCACGGACTTTGGAGAAACCGGTTCCAACTACAGCATTGCTGTTTATGGCGATCAGGAAGGGACCGGTGGAGCGGGCGAATATGCAGGCTATTTTTCAGGCGATGTTGAGGTGACAGGAACACTCAGCAAAGGAGGCGGCTCATTCAAGATCGACCATCCCCAGGATCCTGCCAATAAATATCTCTATCACAGCTTCGTGGAAAGCCCCGACATGATGAACATCTATAACGGGAACGTGACCACCGGAGCAAGAGGCTATGCAGAAGTGACGCTTCCCGCCTATTTCGAAAGCCTGAACATGGATTTCCGGTATCAGCTCACCGTGATCGGCGAATTCGCCCAGGCCATTGTGAAAGAGGAGATATCAGGGAGCCGCTTTACCATCCAGACCGATAAGCCCAATGTAAAGGTCAGCTGGCAGGTGACCGGCATACGCAAGGACCCCTGGGCACAGGCCAACCGTATCCAAACGGAAGTCGAAAAAACGGATATTGAAAAAGGACGCTACCTGCATCCGGAGCTATACGGCAAATCCAGGGAAATGGGACTTGCCACAGGTTTACCGCATCGGTAGGAAAAAAGGAAGCATCAGGCAACCCGGGAAAAGTATTCGATCCGGGAAAAGATGGATCCGGACAGATCAAAAAGGGATCACCGGATTTCCCCGGGAGAACTAAACAACCAGTTTCCTGATCCTGTTAAGCAATATATCAACAGGATAGAGCATTAAAAAGAAGGCCGCCCATGTTTTCGGAATATCTTCAAGCAGCGTCCTGTTAATGCCATATGCTTCCAAGGGTATAAATTTTATATCGGCAATGGCCATGATGGCAAAACCTATTCCCGCCATCAACAAATATTTCCACCGGGACAGTGGCTGTTTCTGGATCTTCTCATAAAAAACCAGGATAAGCATTTCAATGATCCCGAAAATTATGATGACAAAGGCATCATCAATGGATAAAACAGCACCTATCTTTTCATGCAAAATAAACCGGTCATCAAATCCCATGTAAAAAAAGATAATTGCCTGGCTGACATAAAAAACAATCTTTCGCGTTCTGTTCTGCAGCATGCTTTCAACCATGGCGTTGACAATAAACAGCAGGGCTGAACCCCAAAGGAAAAACATGGTCAGGGTAGTATTCAGGGCAAAGAAATACGAAGGACCGCGTATTTCCCTGTACAAAGGTATTACCCATCCATCGAAATTGATCACAGAAAGCACCAGTATTCCCAGTGTGTACAGGATCAACAATCCAAACAAAAGCCACCAGAATTTTTTCATACACAGAGTTTCATGATTTATGCGTGCAATGTAGACATGTTATCACAAATATACAAGAAGAATCCTGCCAACAAATATCAATCCTGTTGAAAGCCAGCGCGGAAGGGTTAAAACAGGTTCGGGATGAAAGGTTTTGATAAATATGAAAGAAACACACCATTTGTAAAATCTTTTAACTACCTTTGTACAAATACTAAAATCTTTTTTATCAATGAATTAGAAGATAGTATGGCAACATATAACACATAGTGAATACATGATGAAATCATTAAAAATGGGCAGCTTGACGATACCCCTCCCAATCATTCAGGGGGGAATGGGTGTTGGCATATCACTTTCCGGACTGGCGGCTGCCGTTGCCAATGAAGGCGGTGTCGGAGTTATCTCCAGTGCAGGCCTGGGCTTACTTTATAAAAAATCAGGCAAAAATTACATCGAATCAAGCATACAAGGCTTAAAAGAAGAATTGCGAAAAACCCGTGAAAAAACGATGGGCATCATTGGCGTTAACGTTATGGTAGCCATGTCGAACTTTGCCGATATGGTTAAAACGGCCATAACAGAAAAAGCCGATATCATATTCAGTGGAGCGGGATTGCCCCTGGATATGCCGTCTTATCTTCAAAGCGGCAGCAAAACAAAACTTGTGCCGATTGTTTCCTCCGACAGGGCGGCCAGGATCATCTGTGAAAAATGGAAAAAAAATTACAATTATCTTCCCGATGCCATCGTTGTTGAAGGCCCCAAAGCCGGGGGACACCTGGGCTTTAAGAACAATCAGATCACAGACGAACATTACTCCCTTGAACATCTGGTGCCAAAAGTAGTTGCAACAGTTAAGGTCTATGAAGACCAATACAAAGTGAAAATACCAATAATTGCAGCCGGTGGAGTTTATACGGGACAGAACATCTTCGATATATTAAAACTGGGCTCCTCAGGGGTACAACTGGGGACGCGCTTTGTGACCACCACTGAATGCGATGCTTCTCAAGCGTTCAAAGAAACTTATATCAATGCAAAATCCGGGGATATAGAGATCATTGAAAGTCCTGTCGGAATGCCCGGCAGAGCTATCCGCAACAATTTTATCGACAAGATTAAACTGGGCTATAAACATCCCATCCGTTGTCCTTTTAAATGCATCAAGAACTGCGATGTTGCATCAAGCCCTTACTGCATTATTAATGCACTTTTCAATGCCTTTAAGGGCAAATTTGACAACGGATATGCTTTTGCCGGAACCAATGCATACCTTGCCGCCAAGATCATTTCGGTGAAAGAAACTTTTAACGACATTTTGCGGGAATACAACCTGAGCAAATGACCGGAAAAGCGCACAAGCCATAAAGGTGACACCTGCTTGTGGGGTTGTACCTACAACATCGCAATGACAAAAGAGCCGTACAGGAAAAATTGGTTTGTGATCATCGCCGTGGTCATTACAGGAATGCTCAAGTTTATCCTGGCAGACTGGCTTGATTTGCGCGTATTTTATATCACAGCCGCCTGCCTGTTCTGGCTTGTCTTCATTTTGATAAAATACAAGAAAGATCACCGGATCTTAAAGAACTGGGGCTTTCAGAAGCATAATCTGAAACCCTCGCTCCTTTTTCTTTTGCCTTTTGTCCTTACCGGTTTGGCCGGGATCATCATTTACGGAATTCTTTTCAACGCTTCTTTTCTAAACTGGCATATCCTTCCGGTTTTTGCTTTATACCCTGCCTGGGGATTAATACAGCAATTTATCGTGGCCGGACTGGTCGCAGGGAACTTAAAAACCATTGCCGCCGGCAAATTGTCCGATCTTCAAATTATCCTGATCATAAGCCTGCTTTTTGCCATCGTCCATTCCCCCAGCATTCCCTTAATGGCCTACACGTTTGTGATGGAATTTATTTTTTTGCACGCCTATTTCAAATACAAGAACCTGTGGCCCCTGGGGCTTTATCATGGCTGGATATCCAGTTTGTTCATATTCCTGGTCCTGAAAAGGGATCTGTGGAACGAATTGCTGGGTGTTTTTCAGTAAAGAACAAGTCAGCACAGGCAGGGCGCAAATTTGAAACCCTCAATTTCCGACCGGGAAATTCAAATATGAAAGAACCTTTTCAGATCCGTCCCCTTTTTCATCCGGTACTGTATATATAACAAAATTAATGAGACAGGCATAACGGATATCAACACGATCAGGCTCCATTGCAGCTTCAATATATTGTCATTATAAATAGATATCATCCCTTCCACGCAAATGCTGAGCAAACCGGAAGCGATCAATGAATAGGTGATCAGGTTTAATTCTTTTTCCCTGGCCTTTCTTATCATTAAGATCAACCCGTAGATGATAAGATATGCGATCAGCAGGATGGGGATCCCAAGTTTGATCCCCCAGCCGATGGAGCCATTAAAGAGGTCGATCAGGATCAAAAGGACAGAGGTTGATGCAAAGCTCCCGAGAAGCAACAATGCAGGTTTATTTAAGCAGAAGCAAAACAAGGTGGTATTGATAAAAAGTACCGCACATACCGTCATGGTATATTTCGACCACCCCACAGCATTCCCGTCGAGCAGATCAATGATCAACGTTACCACAATTCCCGACAACAGCAATATTCCGGATATTTCCCAAAATAACTTCCGTTTTTGAAACCCGCTCAGTTTCTGAATGGAAGTCAAATGCTTTTCATCCTGTTTCTGCTTCCGTAGCTTAATGTATTCAATATTATCTGCACTTTCATCTATATGCGGCTCTCCGCACAAAGGACAAAAATTTACGTTTCCCTCAAGGTCTACACCGCAGTTTGAACAAGTTTTCATGGATCATGCATTAAATTGGTTCTCAAAAACAATTCCAACACCCTTTTCCTTTAAATACTGAAAGAATTTATCTTCAAAACCGGTCGATCTTGTGATGTTTCCAAAACTGACAATAAGTTTGTCATTGAAACTTATTATTCCGCAATTGACTTTTAACATTTTATTGGGAGGGGGCGCCGTAAAAACGAAATAACGGATCATTTTTTCTGTTTCCGGGGGAAGCATAGCCATGCCCATATTGGTAACCACACCACTGAACTGGCTTGTCCCCAGGGAATAATACTTCATTCTCAGAATAAGGCTTTTAAGGAACAGGGGCATGCTTTTAATATAGATCTTTTTTTCACTGCCCACATTCCTTGAAATGGTCTTATTGATCAACTTTTCATCGGTTTCCAGCCGGATTTGATGGTGTACGGTTTTGATGATCTCATCGAAGGTATAATGGCCCAGGCGCAGGTCAATTTCCGGCATCACGAACAATGAAAAGTTGCGCATTGTTTTTGACGGAAAGATGTTCCTCAGGTTTACCGGCACCTGGACCCGTATGTATGTGCTTTTTTTCCACTTCCTTGATGCCCTCTGTTCTTCATAGATTTCCTGTAGAATGAATAAATAGACAGAAACAAGATAATCGTTAATGCTGACGCCTTTGTCTGAAGCAAGTTTTTTAATGGTTTTCACCGGTACAATGGCGTTCATTGTCCTGAAGCGGGGCGAAGGATTCAGTGGCCAGGGCAGGTGAAAGGCTTTGGAGCGCTTCACCATGGGAGGAATGTCTTGCCGGAAATATCTTTTATAGGAATCTTCGTATTCTTCTTCCGAAACACGCTCCCGCAGACGGTAATGTTCCATACTCCGGGAGGTTTCCGATGCAAGCTCCGCTGCATAAAGCATTAGAAGGGTTTTCAGAAATTCGAATGCCCCGGAACCATCGGTTAAAATATGTGAACATTCAACGCTTATCCTGTTTCCGGCAACCAGGATGCGCAGTAAAAGGCCTTTCGCGGGAAACCGCCTGCACATCCTGTTCAGGTCAGCTTCTACGGGAAAGGGCCGCGGCAGATGTTCCAGATAATACCAAAAGAAACCCTTTTTAAGCTGTACTTTAAAATAAGGAAACCGTTTCTCGGCCAGGGAAACCGATTTAAGGAAGGGTTGTATCCTCACGGCCTGTTCCAAAACAACCGATAACCGGAACACGGAAGTAAACTCATCGGAAATGATGGCAGGATAGATCTTGGCCGCATTATCAAGTGTAAACCAAAATTTTTCCGATGTAGCAGGTTTATGTGCCATGTTATGATACCGGTGGTTTTAATATATGATAAAGATTTTAATATATGATAAAGATAAGGTTAATCAGGCAGGTTTTCAAGAAAGCAACCACGATTCTGCCGGTTGCGCACAAAACATCTGATGCATTCCCGAGGAATACATTCTGGCCAGATGTTTGCGTCCGGCGGAAAACTACCTGAGGACTACAAACCTTTCAACAATTGCGGTTCGGTTTCCCAGGGCCTTCACAACATACATCCCGGCAGAAAGTTGTCCTGTATGTATTTGCACCCGGTCCCCATTTTCCCCCGGGGAAAGTTCCATAACGGGCAATACCGGGACCCCGTTTGCATCACAAACGGAAATTTCCATACGGTCATTGAAGCCCTCCGGAAAGACAATCCAGGCATGGTCGCCCGCAGGGTTGGGGTGTACCCGGATATGCCCGGTTCCTGCTTCAGGGATATCCCCTCCTGCACCGGTCGTTTCGTCCTCAACGATGGTGAGAAATTGATTGCCATTCGTCATGCCAAGTTTTTGTAAAATGCCCGATGGCCAGTAAACCAGAATGCTGTCGACGGAATAGGACCCATCGAGGCCGAAGTACAGGCACAGATCGCTGAAATCATGGAATCCCCCGTTGGGAAGCAAGCTCCGGGATATACGCCGCCCGGAAAACCATACATCCACCCGTGCCCCGATGCCGTTGGGATTTGATTCCGTCCCGGCCAGCCGTATGGTTAAATAACTGCCGGGGCAACCTGTATTTCTGAAAAGCCGGTATTTATCGATGTGCCCGGCCGCAAAGAGATCAATGGCACCATCGAGATCATAGTCCGCCCAACCCTGTCCGAAGTAATCGCCGATAAACTTACCCGACAGTCCGAGGCTTTCTGCAACTTCTGTAAACGAATCATCCCCGTTGTTGCGAAGCATGGTATTGGAATAGGAATAGAAATCGTGGTGAGAGGAAAAGATATCCAGCCAGCCATCATTATTATAATCCACAAAGGCAACCGTGCGGGTGTCGTGATGCCCCGCAGCTCCTGTTGGCAGGGCCACATCCGTGAAAGTACCATCCCCGTTGTTTTTGAACAGGGCACAATCAAGGGATGAATAACTGCCAAGGTAAATATCGGTCCAGCCATCGTTATTAAAATCCCCGGCATCGATCCCGTGGGCGCCGTCGGCGTATTCCAGTCCTGCCTGGGATGTAGCATCCGTAAATGTACCATCCCCGTTATTACGCAGGAGGATATTCGGCGTTCCGCCGTAAGTGGTATGATAAATATCCATGAAGCCATCACGGTCATAATCCAGCACAGCCGCACCCCAGAAGCTATCGTATGTCCCTATGGGCTCCGGCGGTTGGAAAGTGGCATCCCCGTTATTATACAGGATGGCAAACTCGTTATCCGACACCGAGAGCAGGTCGGTACGGCCGTCGTTGTTAAAATCGGCGATGTTGTAAACAGAAGCAGCGGCGATGCCGGCAGCGGTGGTGATATCATTAAACGTACCATCCCCGTTGCTTTCGAAGAGGAATTGCGTTCCACTCCGGGTACGCAAGATGAGGTCGTTGAAATCATCGCCGGTAACTTCGGCAATAATGATCTTATTCCCACCCAGTCCGGAGAGCCCGGCCGAACCCGTTATCTCCGTGAACTGGGTTCCTTCATTCAGGTAGAACCAGAAGCCATCCCCTTGCTGATTGGAAAATCCCAGGTCAGGATCCCCGTCGTCATCAATATCGCCCCAGCCTACAGCATGCCCCAGTCCGGATTGTCCGGAAATACCCATGTTTTGGGTTACGTCGCTGAATTGCTGCTGGGCCTTCGGTCCGGAAGTGAACATCAGCAGGCAAAGCAAAGGTAAATACAGGTGTCGCATCATCAGAATATTTATACTGCCAAAAATAAACAATAAATCCCATCCAAAAAATGCGGCCATATTCCATTCCTTATAGCAATCCCGGCAGCAGGCCAGGCTTTTATTCACCGGCTTTTCACCGCGCATTTAGCCGGAGAAACCGCATTGCCCACGGATCACCTCGTCTCATCCAGCGCTCCGGCGCGGTCATCGATCTCCCGCCACAATGCGTATGAACGCTCCCATAGTTTTTTCCCTTCTTCGGGGATATAGACCTTTTCATCCATTTTCTTGCGCTTGAACATGTGCTGGTATTCGTTGGTCCGGCCTTCGTAGTCGGGGGAGATGGCCATGTAAACAACCGGCAGGGCAGCTTTTCCGGGCGAGCGGAAAATGACCCTGAATATGGTGCCCAGTATAGCCCGGAGGACAAAGGGCGCCTCCCTGATGATGTTGGAATGGACCGGTCCCGGGCAAATGACATGGACGCCTACATCCACGGATCCGTCATTCAGTCTTCCGGACAACTCCGTGGCATAGGTATTCAGGATCAGCTTGAAATAACTGTAATTGGCTATACCCTTTTTGACCCCGTATGGGATGAACCTGCCAAACTCTTCGTAATCAATGTAGGACGATCCCTGGTGGGAATCCGAGGAAATGAAGATAATGCGGGGCCGGACAACAGAGGCCTTATTGCCCCGGCGGATCAAGCCCTTGTTGAGCAACAGGGTGCACAGCATCACATTGGCCAGATAATTCACCTGGAACATCTCGTCCTGCCCGGAAGCGGTTTTCCTCGCCCCCGGGAGGGCCACGCCGGCATTCATAATGGAAACATCCAGATTTATCTTATCCTTTGCCAGGCCGTCCACGAAATCATGGATGCTGTCAATCTTGCTGAGATCCAAAAAACGTATCTCCACATTATCCGATCCGCTGTGCGCTTTTAAATTCTTTTCCGTTTCGTCGAGCAAGCGCCGGCATGTACCGATAACGCGGGCACCGCGCCGCGCCATTTCCCCTGCCAGTGCATAACCGAGGCCCGAATTCACCCCGGTAATCAGGCAGGTCCTGCCATCGAAGCGGTCATCATCCTTCAGGCGGTCTGAGAATTCCTGCTTCCTGAAAAGGTCCAGAAACCCCGCCAAGGAAGCAACAACAGGGTTGTCAAATCTTCCGTGTGACATATCGCTGTATTTTCAAATGCATTGCAAATTACAAAAATGACCGGACCCGGATACAATAATGACACAAATAACGCAAACCCCGTACTTCTTTCCATCACCCCATAACTTTTCTAATGTATGCGGCATCCCGGCCAGGCAACATGATCCTGAATGCAGTCCGCATCTGCACAGCAGAAAATATTTTTATCATAACTTAGCCTGGAATTTAATCCTTTTCTATGACCGTTCAAGAATCTCAAGTCAACGTCAAAAAAAATACCGGGGAGCTGGAGCCCTTCGACCCGGAAAAGTTAATAAATGCATTGCAGCGCTCAGGAGCGGGGAAGCATGAGATCGATGCGGTCATGGACCAGGTCACATCATCACTCTATGAAGGGATCACCACCAAAAAGATCTATCAGCTCGCTTACAGGATACTTTCAAAGATATCCAAGCGGACAGCCGGACGTTACAGGCTGAAAAAAGCGCTCTATCAACTGGGGCCCTCCGGATTTCCTTTTGAATTCTTTGTGGCCAGGCTGCTGGAATTTGAAGGATATACGGTTCAAACCGGCCAATCGGTCCAGGGAAAATGCGTAACACATGAAGTAGACGTTGTAGCCCGTCACGTAGGAAAACTCCTGATGGCCGAATGCAAGTTCCATAATTCCAACACCGCAAAAAGCGATGTGAAGGTCAGCCTTTATGTGCATGCGCGTTTCAGGGATATCCGGGAAAACCATACCCGGGAAAAAGAAAACAAAGGGATTGCATTCGAATCTTTACTGATCACCAATACACGTTTTACAAGCGATGCGGTCCAATATGGGAAATGCACCGGAATGAAACTGATCTCCTGGGATTATCCCGGGGGCAAGGGATTGCGGGATTGGATAGACCGGGCGGGATTCCATCCCATCACCGCCATGAAATCCCTGACAAACCGGGAAAAGAAAAAATTGCTGAACAAAGGCATTGTCCTGTGCAGGGAAATTGCCGAAAATCCTTTTCTGATGGACGAACTGGCGATCCCCGAACGCCGGTTGAAAGCCATCATAAAAGAAGCCGGCGCAATGATCTGATATTGCAGTCCCTCCCTCCGGAGATCATCACCAAACGCAACCCCCCGGTGGCATTGTATTTGCTGAAAGATCATGGATCCGGATTGACAAAGCACCCTGTACACCCGGTCCATCTTCCATCATGATCCCCGAAAAATCATACCCGGCTGACGCCATCCCGGTCACATTTCCATAGGAGATCGTATCTTTGCAATATCTGCAAAATCATTACGTCATGATATCCCGTTTGTACTGCACAGCAATGCTCTGTTTCACTGTTTGTATCCTTGCCGGTCAAATCCCGCCGGGATATTATGACCCTGCATCCGGGCTGCATGGAGAAGCCTTGCAGGAGGCGCTTTATGACATCATAAAAGAGCATAATGTGGAAACCTACAGCCAGCTGTGGGATGATTTTCAGTTCACCGACCGGAAAGCCAACGGGAAAGTCTGGGACATGTATTCGGATGTTCCCGGCGGCACACCGCCTTACCAATATACCTTCATCACCGATCAATGCGGCAATTATTCCCAGGAAGGGGATTGTTACAACCGGGAACACACGTTTGCCAAAAGCTGGTTTGGGGGGGAGATCTATCCTATGTATTCCGACCTCTTTCACATATACCCCACAGATGGCTGGGTAAACAACAAACGTGGCAATTATCCGTTCGGGGAAACCGGAAACGCCACCTGGACCTCCCTCAACGGCTCCAAAACGGGTAATTGCAATTACACCGGCTATTCTGACGTGATTTTTGAGCCCGTTGATGCATATAAAGGGGACATTGCCCGGTCGTTTTTCTATATGGCTTGCCGCTATTACGGGGAAGACAATGACTGGCCCGGGAGCGACATGACCAGCGGTTCGCAGCTAAAACCCTGGGCCCTGGACCTGATGCATGCGTGGCACCTGGCAGACCCGGTAAGCACCAAGGAGATCGAACGCAACGAAGCGGTATACGATATCCAGCAAAACCGCAATCCCTTTATCGATCACCCTGAATTTATGGAAATGATCTGGTTTTACACCCAGTCAAAGGAAAATACCATTCCCTCATGCCCGGTCCGGGTATATCCCAACCCCTTTCAGGATCAGATGTTGATTGAATTGCCGGGCAATTGCCATGCAGAACTGAAACTCACAGGCATGCTGGGCAGGGAACTTTTTTCTGTAAAAATCCACGGCAAGCAACAGATCCGGCCGGAACTTCCGGAAGGCATGTATTTTCTCATAATTACCGGTCCGGATAACACCATTCTTCGCACAGAAAAAGTGATCAAAATGTAAAAAAACCCCTCTTCACTCAATTTCCTTTAAATGCGTAAACTGAATATCCAGACCCCGGGAAGCGGCTGTGAAAATACAAGAACCGGCACCGGAAGGCATTGGCTGTCAGAGCAGCCCGCAACGGACAGGGACTGACCATAGGATCGTCCTTCCTTCCACCGGACCGGGTCTCATGTTAATCATCACGGGTTATCCATTCCCTGGCGGGCACGGCTTCTTCCCTGGGGAAAAATTTAACCTTGCCCCTGATGAAGGGATTCGCCATCTGGGTAAGCGTCTTTGTAATTCCACTTTCACCAACTACGGCAATTCTCCGGATCTTGCCTATATGCCGGAAGTAGGTCTTGAAATCCTCCCACAGGGCAGCAGGCTTAATACCTTCGATGCTTTCCATATCGATAAAAAGTTTGAGCTTCTCGTGTTCTTTTCCGGTTTTCTCAAGGATGTCGTTGATCTTGTCGTAATCTTCTTTTCTGATCTCCCCTTTAACTTTGAAAGCAAGGAGATTGTCTTTGGTCATATCAAGCATTTCAAACATAGTGATCCTCCTTTACAGATTGAATTGAGTTCATTTTTTATTATTTAAAAATACCCCAAATAGCAGCAAATACAAGAAAAACAATGAAGATCCAGAAGAAAATACCCAGTGTTACAGCAGCGGCTTCCTCACCCGGTGTTTCGGTGTCAACCGGCCTCCGTGTCCGTATTCGCCTTCGGTCATCAGGGGTTGTAGCCGCAGCAAGGAACAATGCAAACAGCAAAATCACAAAAAGGATCGGCAACCATGCGACATTCCAGGCGGCCGGACCGATGGGTTCAATCCAGGCTGCAGCTGCCAGACCCGCCAACACGAGTACCAGCAAAAATGTCCAGAAACTGCCCCAGGGTCCGGAATACCTGAATATATAATAAAACAAAACACCGACCAGCAGGGCGGCAATAATCGAAAAAATAACTTCTGGTAAAAACATAATGCATTTTTTTGAGGTTCATAATTGCATCATTCCACCCTGAAATAGTTGTGCCACATATTGCAAACACCTTATTATCAATACGCTGATATGCATCATGCCATGCAAATATGGGCCTGTCATCTTTCTGGTTGGGGAAATCATTTTACAGAATGTGTACGCAATTTTACAGAAAAAAAGGTCTTGATCCGCCAGGAAATAACGAATCGAATGCTTATTTCCCTCATTCAGTATGGTTCATCATAAACCGGATTGCAGGGAATATATGTTGTCTGATCATATTTTTGGCATGAGGTTGGTCGCTTATAGGTGCGCAAATAAAAAGGGGGAATTATGATTACAAAGGAAGAAATGATCCGGCATCATTTACAGGGAAGAGACATCAGGGATCCGGAGGTGATCAGGGCAATGGAAGAGGTTGACAGAAAAGCATTCGTTCCCGAAGAACTAAAGCCCTATGCATATGAAGATGGGCCCCTGCCAATTGGCAGAGGCCAAACCATCAGTCAACCCTACATTGTTGCCTATATGGCTCAGCACCTGGATCTGAAAAAAGAGGATGTCATACTGGAAATCGGCAGCGGGTGCGGATACAATGCCGCCGTATTATCGCGCCTGGTCACAAAGGTATACAGTATTGAGATCATCAAATGGCTGGCCGAGCTGGCACGCACCAATCTGGAGAAAGCCGGCATAAAAAATGTATGCACCCGTTATGGAGACGGGCATAAAGGATGGCCTGAAAAGGCACCTTTTGATAAGATCATACTCACCGCATCTACACCCAACATACCTGAATCATTAAAAGAACAGCTGAAAATCAGTGGCAGGCTCATGGCACCGGTCAGCAATTCATATCAAAACCTGGTGATCATGGAAAAGAAAGAACAGGATGAATTTTGCATGAAAGAATTGATACCGGTCCGGTTCGTCCCCATGACCCAGGAAACGGAATCCTGGGACGGATGATTTAAGGTGCCTTATCACCGTTCATCGGTTACAATAAACTTTCCGGAATACCGGTCTCCTTCCGGAAGAAGATCATAAAAATATATGCCCGGCGGTAAACTGCGTACATCAATGCTTGCATGATAATGATCCGCCTGGGAAGAGGCATCATGAAAGGCACGCACTGTCCGCCCCTGCAGATCATAGATCAATAACGTAACATCTTTACCGGTGCAAGCGCTGCAATGTATATTCAAGTTCGTGTGAACAGGATTCGGATAAATTTGTATTTCAGGCTCCCGGATACTACCCGGGTCATCATCCCCCACAGTTTCATCAAAGAATTCAAGGATCCGTCTCATTACCTCCAAACGGTCTTCGAATGTATTGATCCCTTCAAACCCAAAACCAAAGAATACCGTTTTGTATTCCGCATTCTCAAAACGGATGGCAGCGCTGTTCCCTCCGGAAAAATAATCAATGGATGATGTGCCTCCCTTAACGGGTAACAGCTCACTCATGGAAAACTGGAATATGGCATCAAAGCTCCGGTTCACCGTCAACAACAAACCGTCCCCGATGGGATCCCCCGAAACCCCCAACAGGGTGTCTTTACCATGATAGGTATCAAGAATATGTTCCGCATGTAAATAATCGCTCAGGAAATCGCTGTCCCGGATATCTTCACTGATATTCTGCCCGGTCAAAAAGAGGTTGCCCCCGTTGTCCAGGTACTGGGATAACGCATACATATTATTTTCATTCAGGGTATTTTCATAATGCATACCGGTAAACCAAATAACAACCGGGAAATTCGCAAGGAACGCGGCGGAGGGATCTCCAAAGAGGGACATATCATAAAGGTAAACCTCCTGGCCCAGGGAATCCAGCACCTGCTCATACCATGCGGCGGATTGCAGGAACATCCCTCCAAAGGTGATTGCATCATCAACAAGGAGCACTTCGGCCGGGCCTGCCTCAAGTGTAAGCTTCCCGCCATATTCCTCGCCATTGTTCCATGTATAATTCACATCGAACTCAATGGGATAATGAGAAGGGTTATTGCCAATATCCAGAATAAATGGATCATCTGTATTGCTGACCGTATCCAGGTATTGAAGTTCACCTATGGTCGTTTCATCATTTACCAGCGTAATATTTTGATTGGATGAAAAAATGGAAAACCCGACATCGGAGGCTGTTTCATCGGTGTTGCTATTGTTCCGTATATGAAAAACCAATTCTGCTTGCTCACCGGGCTCCAGCAAATTATCGCCATCCTCATCATTGATGTCAACAGACTCTATAGAAAATGGCTCGTAATGATCTGCATAATTTATAAGAACATATTCCATAAACCAGGTCCAGTCGGCATTATTACTATTGCCCAGCGTCACGATCGCTGATTTTTGATCTTCGCTGAAAGCAAACTCCGACTGAGCCCCTGGCAATCCACCCCCATGCTTGAAAAATCCATACTTATAAAACCACATCAAACCCATGGGTTCTTCCCATAATATTTCAGGGTATTGAAGGGTCGTTATGGTATCAACGGAACTTTCCTGAAGAAGGGTATTCTGGTTAAATTGCCCGTTATTCATATACATACTCAGAACCCTGGAAAGTCCTTCAGCATTTGATCTCAGGGAACCCGCCGGATAAAAAGGGAATCCCACATGAGGCATGGATATGATCGTATCCCCCAAAGGCCTGTATGGGACAGCGATCATCGAAGAATCAAGCTTTTCCAGGCGGAAGGATACATTCTCCATACCCAGGGGCATGAAAACATTATCCTGGCAATACGATTCAAAATCCACGCCGGAGATCTTCTCTACCAGAAACCCCAGCAATGCCGCCCCCACATTTGTATAATTGAATTCCTGCTCCGGAGGGAATGTGGAATAATTTTGAGGGGAATAATATATGCCATCTTCCGACATATATTCTTCCAGGAAATAACCCAAAGGTATAGGGCTGTCTGAACCATACGTAAGCAGGCTTTCCAAAATAGCATGATCATCATTGACAGAAGAAAGATGTGTCATTAAATGCCTGAACGATATTTTATTAAAAGGATACTCGGGATTATATACCGGGAATGGCAAATAATCGTTGATATCGTCATCCAGGTCAAATAAGCCCTGTTCATAAAGCTGCATGGCCGCCGTCACGACAATGGTCTTTGAAACGGACGCCGTAAGAAAGATCGTAGCGTCGGTAACCGGCACTTCATTTTTTAGATCTGCATAACCCAGGAATGTTTCCCAGCGCAATGCGCCGTCTTTCAGAAAGCAAAGTGAAAGGCCCGGTATCATTTCCTCATCCATCATCCAGGAAACCCAGTTTTCAATAAAGGTTGGATCGATGTTTTCCGCATAAGGACTGCCGGTCCCATCCCAGTGACCGGGCAAATACTTGTCCATCATAATGTAAAAATCCCTGGTTTCCGGCATGCCATCAGCAGAGGCCGGTACCCCTGGGTTTTTATGGGAATATATGGCCAAAGGCAGGATAAGCATAGAAGACATTAGAAAAGAAATAATAAGTATGCGCATAACAATTTTTTTCTAAATTACCATTATTTAAGGAATTACCGCAACCGTCCGGCAGATTTTTTTCGAACCGCACAGGCAGTCCATAAATTTTATGTATGTTTGATAAAAACAACAGCACATGAGACCCGTCATAAAAATCATCGCATGCACGATCCTGTTATCTTATTTGGGAACACCGCTTTATTCCCAGCTTCCAGGAAGCCCTGACGAAGATTTCGGTGTAAACGGAACGGTCCTGACGGATTTTGATGAAAACTTCAACAGCGCCACAAAAATACTCGTGCAGGATGATGAAAAGATACTCGTATGCGGATTCAGTGGCTATACCCTGGCAAACCAGAACGCCAACCTGGTCCGCTATATGCCAGATGGAAGCTACGACCTTTCCTTTGGCAACTCAGGAAAAATTAGCTTTTCACTGGGAGGGCCGGTAAGCCAGGCCTTCGATATGACCGTTCAAACCGATGGCAAAATCCTTGTTACGGGCTATGCCTCCGACGGGCCCACGAATGATATCTCCACAGCACGTTTTTTGGAAACCGGGGCACCAGACCCGTCCTTTGGAACCAACGGGATCAGGACCACCGACCTCGGCCACGATGAATATGGCCATGGCATCACCTCCCAGGATGACGGTAAAATTTTGGTGACCGGATATATCGACTACGGGCCGGGAACGGACATCAATGTTTTCATATGCCGGTACAACAGTGACGGCA
Source organism: Bacteroidales bacterium (assembly GCA_018400295.1). Classification (GTDB taxonomy): domain Bacteria; phylum Bacteroidota; class Bacteroidia; order Bacteroidales; family B18-G4; genus M55B132. The sequence continues at coordinate 22,075 of JAGYMZ010000023.1, forward strand.
GCACAGACACTGGCTTCGGCACCAATGGACACGTTACCACCGAATTGAACCAGGGTTCACAGGATATGCCCGGCGACATTTGCATCCATCAGGATAAAATACTTATCTCTGCCATTGCCTATAACGGCAATTCAACCGCTTATGACGCCATAGCACTGGCCCGCTACAATATGGACGGTTCATTGGATGCATCTTTTGGCGTTGATGGAATATCCCTTTATGACGGACTGACCATCGATAACGGCTTTTTATCTCCCGGTGCAGCCATGGACACAGATCATGATGACCGGATAGTTATCGCAAGCCATATCCATGGACTGGAGGGAAAGGATTTTGCCATATACCGGTTTGAACCCGGCGGATATCCGGATAATGACTTTAACGGAGATGGGATGCTGGTTATAGATATGATCCGGGATAATGCCGCAAGGGCCATAACGGTCCAACCGGACGGGAAAATACTTTGCGGGGGTTACAGGGATAACGGAAATGATCATGATTTCACCACAGCAAGGTGCCTGGAGGACGGTTCACTGGACCCTTTATTTGGCAATCAGAAAGGGGTTTCTGTACTGGACATTAGCCAGGGAGCATACTATATGGATGAAATTAACACCATTACCATGCAACCGGACGGCAAAATGCTGCTTGCCGGAACTGCGGATAATGCAGACGGAAACCGTGATATGGCCGTTGTCCGGTGTCATTCAGGACTACCCGCCGGAATACATGACGACTTACCACAAAACACATCCTTTAAGATATTCCCCAACCCGGTCACAACCCGGGTATGTTATTGCAAACTCAACATACCCACCAGGGGGAATGTACATATAGCATTGTTCGACCAGGAAATGAAGGCCATAATAACCCTTTTAAACCTCACCCTGCCCGAAGGTCATCATACCCTGAAACTGAACCTGCCGGAAGATCTGTCCGGGAGCATGCATTTCATACGTGTCCGTGCACCCGGTACAGATAAGACGGAAAAAATACGCATACATGCATTTTAATCCGCCTTCGCGTTCACTTCGGCGGACGAAAAGATATGGTTTAATTCCCCGGTGCTCCGCACCGGAAAAACGGGTCCAGGGTTCTACCCTGGGGTTAAATACCGCTTATTGCTTAAAAGGCTCTGTGTTCAGGTAGATATGCATTGCATACCGGCTGTCCATTACATTAAACACTGCCTCGACATGCCGGATCTTATATTATTCCCCTTCAGGAAAGGGCATGCCCTCTATCCAGGGTGCCCCGGCTTCCGAAAGGACCTTTTCCAGCTTCGGGATGCGTTCTTCCACGATCTGTTGCAGCCCGGCCTGAAGCCGCCCGAATTCATCTTCGGCCATCTCCAGGCTTTCTTTTTGTGCGGGGGTGGGACCGTATGTATTCCCGGTACCCGAGGAAGCAAAATAAAGCCGCCTGGATATGGTGGGCGGTGACTTTTCGCCTATCTCCCGTTTGGAACGGTTGCCATATAATTCTTCCTCCATGTCAAGCAATTCCTCCCGAAGGCGGTATAATTCCTTTTCCGGTTCCCCCGGATCAGCTCCGGACCTGTCCAGGGCGGTTTGCATGGCCTTCACTTTCTTTCTGGCATTGCTGAAAACCAGGTTCAGGGCACTCACAGCTCCCTGCAATTCCCTTACCTCTTCAACAAATGCATGGATCTCCTCCTGCGAAGCACCTTCCAATGCACCCTGATACATTTGCCTGACGCGGAAAGCCACAGGACCTGCCAGCTCCGTCACAATGCCGTCAATCTTTTTGGCCAGGCTCACGGTATACCTGCCCGGAGCAACGCTTAACCCGGATGAACGCCCCGTATGCTCCGAATGAATGTCCAAAGCCGAAACGGAGGGATAACGCAGATCCCAGGCAACACGATGAAAGCCTTTTCCGGCCGGTCCCTCGATACGCCTGATCACATTGCCGCTGCTGTCCCTGACAGTAAAGACCATCACAGGCTTTGCCTGTCTCCTCTCCCGCTCCAGGGAATCCCAGCCCGGGAAAGGCACAGGTTTTCCCTCCCTGACCAGTTCTTTTTCCTTCTTGCGGCGTATGGCTTTCCGCTGTTTATACCCTTCGGAAAGGTAATACGTAAAAACTGCACCATAAGGCGGGTTGGGTGCGGTATAATATGAGGCCCCCTGAGATCCCTTGCCATACCGTTGATTATACCACCAGGCATCACGAATGGGAAACAAAGTTGCCTCTTCCTTTAATTGTTCCTCCGAAACATGCCTCAGCACAGTGTAATCGTCGAAAATATAAAAGCTCCTGCCGAACGAAGCACCGATGAGATCATGCTCGCGGCGGTGTATGGCCAAATCGCGGAACGAAATGGTCGGGACACCGCCCGTAAGCTTCATCCACCGTTCCCCGCCGTCGATCGTAAAAAAGATGCCAAATTCCGTGGCAGAAAACAGCAATCCGGGCCTGACATGGTCCTGGACAACACGCCACACCAGGTGCTTGTCCGGAATATCCCCCTGTATTGCCTCCCAGGAGTTTCCCCGGTCTTCACTTTTCATCAGGTACGGACTGAAATCTCCCGATTTATGGTTGTCTAAAGCAACAAACACAGTGTTTGCATCGAAAAGGCAGGCTTTAATGTCATTGACAAAGGCTTTCTCAGGTACACCGGGCATGCGGCTTACGTCGATCTTCCTCCATGTTTCCCCTCCGTTTTCTGTAACCTGCACAAAGCCATCGTCCGTCCCGGCGTAGATCAGCCCTTCTTCAAGGGGCGATTCCGCCAGTGAAGTAATGGTATTGTAATTTGACATCGCATCCATATCCCATGGTGAATCCCAGCTCCATTGATTGTCCATGATGGGCAGGGTAATTCGCTCCTGATCACGGGTAAGGTCGCCGGAAACAGCAACCCAGCTATCACCCCGGTTATCCGAGCGCCATACGCGCTGGGAAGCAAAATACAACCGGGTTGGCGAATGCGGGCTCACCAGGATGGGCGAATCCCAGTTAAAGCGCTCATAATCCTCTCCGGGAGCAGGCTGGGGTTGTATATTGACCGTTTCACCGGTGGTCATGTCCTTTCGCACAAGGTAGCCCTGCTGTGATTCTGCATAAACAATGTCCGGGTTACCGGGCTCAGTGGCGGGTTGGTGGCCATCCGCCCCCAGCACCATATACCAGTCTTCATTGCTTATCCCTTCACGCTTATCTGTACGTGAGGGGCCTCCCTGGGTCCCGTTATCCTGTGTGCCCCCGATGATGTGATAAAAAGGTTTGGCGTCATCCACGGCCAGCTTGTAGAATTGCGTGACAGGAAGGTTGGCAATATAATCCCAGTTCTCAGTTCCGTCATAGCTTATGTAAAGGCCTCCGTCTGTACCCACCAGGAGATAATCCGGATCGTCTTCGCGAAAACACAGGGCATGGTTATCCGAATGTTTGTGATGCTCTTTCATGCGGCGGAACGTTTTGCCGCCGTCTTCAGATACCTGCATCCGCACATCCACAAGGTATAATTTGTCAAATTCGTGGGGACTGGCATACAATTCCTGGTAATAATGCGGGCCGGTGGCACCGGAAACGGCCTCCGACATTTTTTCCCAGGATGCCCCGCGGTCATCCGAACGGTAAACGCCCCCTGTGCGGCGGTCCAGTTCGATGGCAGCATACAACACATCCGGTTTCTGCGGTGAAATGGCCAATCCGATCTTGCCCATGTTGGAGGAAGGCAATCCCTTTTTCAGTTCCACCCATGTTTCCCCGCCATCTTCAGAACGGTACAGCCCGGACCCGGGGCCACCCCCCATATATGCCGCCACATTTCTGTGTCTTTGCCAGGTGGCAGCATACAACCTGTCCGGATCCCGGGGGTCCATAACGATATCGGTGGCTCCCGTCCATTCGTCATCCCCCAGTGTTTTTTTCCAGTTTTTGCCGCCATCCACGGATTTGTAAACACCCCGGTCACCTCCGCGGGACCAAAGCGGGCCCTGGGCAGCTACCCAGATGATGCCGGAATTTTCCGGATGGATCAGTATCTTCGAAATATGTTCGGAATCCTTCAAACCCATGTTCTTCCAACCGGAACCACCATCATCGCTTCGGTATACACCATCGCCAAACCCCACATGACGTCCGCCGATGTTCTCCCCGGTGCCTGCCCAGACTGTGTTGGGATTCCGGGGATCAACGGTAACACAGCCTATGGAATAGGAGGACTGGTCATCAAAAACAGGCGCCCACGTGGTTCCGGAATTGACGGTCTTCCAAATCCCGCCCGATCCAACCGCCACGTACCATATGTTTTCATTCTCAGGATGTATGGCGATGTCTGCAATCCGGCCAGACTTAAATGCGGGCCCGATGCCCCTTAATTTTAATCCCGAAAAGGTTTTGCTCTTGAATAATGAGTCTTTTGTTTTTTCCCCGGCCGTTAAAATTATGGAAATACCACATAATGAAAGGGCCAACAGAATGATCCGAATGTTGCTTTGCATTTTTTAAGGTTTAATGTAAAATGGGCATGAATAATTTTTATGAGACGTATATTTTTCTGATCTGTTGCATGTTGGGATCGGAAAACATCCTGAAAAAGTATTCAGGATCCGCATGGGATCAATTTTTTTATCTGTAAATTTAAGCATTTTAACCCGGGATCCTTATATAAATGGATCACAAAACCGGCTGGAAATGCCAGGACAACCATATGTGCGGCAAAGTAAAAAAAGCATCCGGCCACCACCACCCAATCCTTAAAGATCACGGCTCCGGCCATAAAAAAATTATTTGATCCTTTGCTTGTCAAGGCCATTTTACTGTATTTTTGATGCGCAAACTACAACATTCCATTTTACAAAATTCAGATCAACCAAATGGAAAGAACTGCCCGCCATATCCTGAAATTTCGATGGTCCATTATCATCGTTGTGCTGATCATCACTGCAATACTTGGTTTACAGTTAAAAAACATCCGCATCAATTCCGATGTGATAAGCTCTTTGCCGGATGAGGATCCGGATGCGGCATTGCTGAAGGAAGTGGCGACAGAACTTGGCGGGAACAATATGGGCATGATCATCCTGACGGCAGAGGATATTTTCACACCGGTGGTGCTGGAGCATATCCGGCAGATCAGCGACACGGTGGCAGAGATCGAAGGCATCCGCTCCGTAACAAGTCTGACCAACATCATCGATATTAAAAGCGGGGAGTTTGGTATTGAGGTCGGAAAACTAATAGATGAATACAACATGCCTGAGACCCCGGCAGAATTGGCGGAATTGAAGGAGCGTGTCTATTCCAAAGAAATGTACCGGGGGAATATCATTTCGGAGGATGGCACAGCCACCCTTATCCTGTTCACGCTCAGCGAAGACGCACAAATACGGGCAGTGGCCGAACGGGTCAAGGAAAAAACAGAAGCGCTCAACCTGCCGGAAAACATATATTTTGCAGGGTCACCCATGATGGTCACCTCCATATCGGAACTCATCGCCACCGACCTGGTAAAGCTTATACCCATTTCCTTTGTACTCATTTCCCTCATCCTTTTCCTGAGTTTCCGGACCTTCCGGGGAGTCGCCCTGCCCGTGCTCACCGCTGCCATTGCCATAGTCTGGACAATGGGCATCATGGCCCTGGCCGGTTATGAAATGTCTATGATATCCAACAACATACCCATCATTTTACTGGCAGTGGGCAGCGCATACACCATCCATGTCATCAACCGGATCAACCAGGAAAGGGCCCGCAGCACCAAAGATGTTATTATCAAAGCACTGGTATATATTTTCATCCCTGTTTTGCTGGCAGCCCTTACCACCATGACGGGGTTCATGTCCTTTATTTTCGGTGCCTACCTGGACATGATCCGGGAATTCGGAGTGCTTACTTCGGCCGGGACCCTGTTTTCCGCCATTTTGTCCCTGATCTTCGTTCCGGCGGTTATTTCCATATTGCCTCCGGGGCAAAAGGCCATCGAAAAACAAAAACTGCGCAACAAGAAATCCTTTTTATCCGCAAATGTCCTGGTGCCCTTAAAAATATTCTTGTATGTCCATCCCAAATATACCTTGTTTACCTGGTTTGCGCTCATCCTTATCAGCGTGGGAGGCATCTTCATGATCACACGCAGTGTCAATATCCAGGATTATTTCCGAAGGGGCAACCCAACCCGGATCGCGGAAGACATCATGGTGAATAAATTCGGTGGCTCCAAACCGGTTTTTGTCATTTTTGAAGGCGATCTGCAACATCCCAAAGTACTTCAAAAAATGAGGGAAACACAGGAATACATGGAAAAAAACCCGGGGATATCCACCACACAATCGGTGGCTGATCTCATCCTGGAAATGAATACCGTTCTCGGAGGGGAAGCAAAAATACCGGATGAAAAGGCCAAGATCGGGCAGCTATGGTTTTTGCTGGATGGGCAGGAATACATGGAAAGATTTGTCAGTCCGGACCTGGACAAAGGCATCATCCTGTCGAAATTCAGTCTGCCCGATAACCAGTCCAAAAAAGCCTTTGCAGAATACATGAGGAGATTTATTGCAGAAAATTCAACAGAATCCTGCAAAATACAGATCACCGGCATGCCTTTCGTAGATGTAACCATGGACAGGAGCCTTATCCGGAGCCAGTTCGGGAGCCTCTCCATTGCAGTGTTTTTTGTGGTCCTCCTGGTGGGACTGATCATGGGTTCGCTGCTAAAGGGCATCTATGCAACCCTGCCGATCATTTCATCCATTGTTATCCTGTTTGGGTTCATGGGATATACCGGCATACCCCTGAACATTGCCACCGTTTTGGTAGCCAGTGTGGCTCTGGGAATTGGGATCGATTATTCCATTCACATCATGTCGCATTTCAACCATATTTACAAAAAAGGCGGAGACGTGTACCGTTCCCTGAGAGACACCCTGATGATCAGCGGCAAAGCTATCATAATTAATGTTTTGTCCGTTTCAGCCGGATTTCTGGTCCTGCTGTTTTCTGAAATGGTGCCACTGAAATATTTTGGCTTGCTCATTGCGATCAGCATGATCTTCTCCGGTTTGGGGTCGCTCACACTGCTGCCCGTTATCCTGGTCCTTGTAAACCGGAAACAAAAGTTTACCCGTACAAAATAGCCTCTTTCACGAGCAATCCCTATCTTTGCCATTTGAACCAAATCACAGGTTGCTATGAAGATGTTCATCAAATCCGCTGGTTTCTTTTTTGCCTGTTGTATGTTTTTGCCGGGACTGTTTGCCCAGGATGCCGGTGAGATCCTGCAAAAAACCGACCGGGTGCTGTTCTCTTTCAAAGACAAACAGGCCAATGTGGAAATGATCCTGGAAAACAGAAGGGACAAGGAAAAAATAAGGGAAGCTGTCCTTATGCAAAAAGGAACGGAAAAAAGGCTTTACCGTTATACCAAACCGGAATCCCAGGCAGGCATAGCCACCCTTTCCCTTCCCGGGGACATCATGTGGTTATACATGCCGGCCTTCGGGAGACCGAAAAAAATATCCCTGCTGGCCAAAAGTCAGGCGTTTACCGGCACAGACTTTTCACACGAAGATATGTCGGTCCGTTCCTATGCCGGTGACTATACCCCAACGCTCCTTGAAACAACCGGTGAAGCCTATATCCTGAAATTGGTTCCCAAATCCGGCAAATCCAGTTATTCAAAGCTGGTAATGCAGGTAGACAAAGACCATTATTATCCCCATCGGATCGAATACTATGACAAGCGGGGAAACAAGGAAAAGACAGCCACATATGTGTTCAGGAAAACAGGTGATTACTGGTACGCCCGGGAGGTCACCATGACCGACCTGAAAAAAGACCACGCTACAACGATCATCATGACGGATGTCATCTTCGACCAGGGCATTCCGGATGAAACATTTACCGTGGAAAAGATGATGCCGGAAGAAGAGTGAGGATCTTTGATCCTGCCGTCAGGATTGCGCCCCGCAGGGCAGGATTGCCCCTCCCTCCAACAGGTGTATCCGTAATTGCCTTATACGGGATTTGCTTTTTACATCCGGCGAAGATGTGCGGAGTCCGGAATTTATCTTTCCTTTACTTCAAAAAGGTTCCCCGACCCGTCCCTTATGAAATAGGTTATGCCCCTCCCCCCTTTGTGTATGTAATAATCATATCCTGCATTTTTAGCCCGCATGAAAACCATCTCCGGCGCTGTGGATTCCAGGCAGATATGGCCAAAGTCTCCGGTCTGTTCATTAGGATATTCAAACAGTTCCAGGTCGACAAAGCCGTTGCTCATTTGGGTGACCGGGATCTCTTTTTCAATGCCAAAAATATTCCTGGCAAGGGAACTGTTTAAAACGAAGGTCCTGGCAACTTCAAATTTCATGACATCCTGGTAAAATTCCCCGATGTCCGTTTTCTTCACAGAAAGAGCGATATGTTTCAGTTTCATAATAGCGGTCATTTTGTTATGGTTTCCCAAATCCCGCGGAGTATCCGGGTGCTTTCAGCGTTGGGATCAAATTCAATGATTGTCTTGCCCCAAACCATGGAGTTCACCATATTTTCATCGAAAGGAATTTTGGCAATGAGCGGAACCCCAAGCGTTGCCAGCTTCTTTTCAATCTTCCGGCCCATCTCCGGATGCAGGTCGTATTTATTAATTACCGCAAACGTTTCCAGGTTGAATTTACCGGTCAGCCCAACCAACCGTTCCACATCATGAAGTCCGGAACTGCTTGGCTCCGTGATCATCACAACGGTATCAACACCGGTAATGGATGAGATCACCGGGCAACCGATGCCGGGAGGGCCATCGTTCAGGATCAGGCTAAAATTCAAATCCTCCGCAATTTCTTTGGCTTTTTTCCTGACGGTGGTGACCAGCTTACCGGAATTCTCTTCACCGGGTCCCATTTGCGCGTGGACCAGGGGACCGAAGCGTGTATCCGAAACGTACCAGAAATTGTTCATGGACCGTTGGGAAGTGATGGCAGAGACCGGGCATATCCTTTCACAAAGGCGGCACCCTTCACATTGATATGGATCTACAACAAAAGAACCATGGTGCAGATGTATGGCATTGAAGCGGCATGCCTCCGCGCACATTCCGCATGAGGTGCATACATCTTTGTCTATGCTGACTTTCCACCCGCTTTCAAAGGGGTATGCTTCGATTATTTCGGGATGAAGCAACAGGTGCAGGTCGGCCGCATCCACATCGCAGTCGCTGAAGACCGTAGTTTTTGCCAGTGCTGCCAGCGCAGCAGTGACCGTTGTTTTTCCCGTACCTCCCTTGCCGCTGAGGACCGTAATTTCCCTGATCATAAACCTTTAGATTTCAGGATGTTGTTTGCGATCGTTTTAAAAAACGCTTCATATTCACCGTACGCATCGGAAAGCAGGGCCCCGCCGGCATATTTTTCGGCATATTCCTTTTTAAAAGGGATCCCGGCCAGTAAAGCAATGCCCTCCTGTTCAAGATATTCGTAGAGGTCATTGTTCCCTATGCCGGTTTTATTAACGACCACCCCGAAGGGTTTCCCCATTTCCCGGGCTATTCCGGCAGCAAGACGCAGATCATGCAGTCCGAAAGGGGTGGGTTCCGTCACCAGGATCACATAATCTGAATCCGCAACAGTACTGACCACCGAACAGCTGGTCCCGGGCGGTGCATCATAAAGCGCGATCCCGTTAAAATCCCGGGTTTTATCCTTTATATACCGAATGACCGGGGTTTGCAGTGCCAGTCCGACATTCATCTTCCCCTCCACCAGTCCGGCACCCAAACCAATGTCATACCTGGTAAGCTCCCCGATCCCGACACGCTTTTCCACCAGGGCATGATCCTTGCAAGCATACAGGCAGGCACCGCAGGAATGGCAAAGATCAGGGTTCACCGCAGCAAATTTGACCGGGGGGATCACCGTAATGGCATTGAACTCGCAATATTCCGAACATTTGCGGCAGAAAGTACAACGATCGAGGTCCAGCTCCGGAACCCTGTGCGAAACGACCTCCCCGTCCAGCCGTTTTGCCCCGGAAAAGAAAAGCAGATCATTCGGCTCCTCCACATCACAATCGACCAGCAACACATCCTGCTCATGATATTTCGCGATCACATTATACAGGTTCACTGCAACCGTTGTCTTCCCGGTCCCTCCTTTTCCACTTGCGATCGCAATTTTATACGACATGGGAACATATCTTTTTTAAACAATACACCGCCCGATCCTTTCAATCGTTCATTGGTTCAATCTCCTGACCTCTCCTTCAACTTCCCCACGATCTCCCCCACCGTTTTGTCTTCATTTTTCATGATCACGAGTTGCACATTGAACCTGTCCAGAAGGTCCTTGGCCTTGGGACCGTAATCACCCGAGATCACTTTCTTCACATTCCATTCGATCATCTTTTCGGCAGTTCTCGTGCCGGCGCCACCGGCAACATCCACCGAATCATTCTTCATGAACTCCGCCTCACCGGTTTGCTCATCATAAAGGCAAAACCAGGCACAACGTCCGAAACGGGGATCCAGCGGCGAATCGAAAGAATCTCCCTTTGATGTAATAACTGTTTTCATATGCAATCATATCTTTTCATTGATCAATTCTGTTTCTTCAGCCCCGCACAGCGGGCAGCGTTTATCCATGCCCGGATCCGGCATGGTAAACAGGTTTTTACATTTTCTGCACTGGTACCAGGCATCTTCAAAATACGCATTGCCATAGACACACCTGATCTGTTTGGTTTCCACAAGGGCTTTGGCTATTTTCCTCCGGGCACTCTCATAGATGCGGGCGAAGGTCGGCCGGGATATGTCCATCAGCTTACAGGCCTCATGATGGGTCATCATATCGTAGTCGGCCAGTTTCAGGGCTTCATACTCCTCATAAAGCAGCTCCACCGGGCCACCGTTTGTTTCCGAAACCCCAAAAGGCTTATATCCTTTAAAAGCCGGCGGGGCCACTATTTTCCTGGGTTGTCTCCTGCGGGACATGTCGGTTTTTTCGGCAAAGTTAATGAGAATATTCTCATAATAAAAATTTTCACCGAAGAAATAATCCTCCCGGCGGATGCAATTTCCGGATATCATGCAATGCGTTAAGGAAATGATGCTTGGGTAATTTTACTTATGACAAATGATTCCCCATCCGGGTTTTACGGTACGGGGCTTGCTATATTCCCGTGGAAATCAAAAACATTCGTATTTTCACCCATTGACAAGAAACATTCCCCCGTCGTATTTTTACATACATTTTTCTGTCAGTTAACCTTTTACATCTGAACCGCCAAGGAAACGCGGCAACAGAATGTTGGGGGAAATATTGCAGACCAGTACAGACAGAAAAATAATACATAACCCGAATCTGATATTCATGAAAAAACCATTATTGTTTCCGGTTCTTTTATGCGGTCTGATGGTCGTTCTCCTTTCCTGCAGAAAGGAACCAGCGGGGGAAGATATTCCGGCAGAAGCCGAGCTTTCTTTTTCAGGGGTGAAATCAGAGCCGGGCAGACTGAAAAACGGCGGGCCCCTGTGTTATATCGAAACGGCCGATTACGCCAAAGTGGTCATAAACGGAACAGAATATTACCCGGCTGTTTATTATCTCACCATAAACGATGTTACAAGGGCCTATACGCAATCCATCAAACTTCCATACGATCCGGATGCCGGCAATGAATTCACGGTAGAGCAATTTTTGCTTATGGGCGACCAGCAAACGCCGGACGATATGAGCGATGACATCATCATCGCCGCCATTCCGGAAGAAGGAAGTGAATTTGCCCCTTATGTCACCACCCCTGTGGACTTCACCATTGTAGTGGAAGCATTCAAAAAAAATGAAGTGCCGGTACAGGTATTGTGCTTCGAACCGGACATGTATGAAAGTTTTGGGTTCAACTGGTTTGCCATTGAAGAGATCGCCATCATGGAACAGTGTTTCTTCGGGGATATCTGTGTCCAGAACCCGAACAGTTACATCGGCTCGCTTTACGAGCAACAGGCAGGCCCGTTGCAAATAGACATGCCGGCAATATTCAGGATAGAAGTATACCGGAACGGATATTTTATCGGCGACCACGACAACGAAGCCTGGCTGGGGGAAGGCCAGCCACTGTGCATCCGGTACAAGGATTACCTGAACACCCCCGATTATTTTGACTTCCTGTTATACATCCTGGTAAGAAAAGGGAACTATTTTGAATATGTATTATTTAAAAGCTGGTCTTTCGCCGACGGTGAAACCATTGAAGACGGGAATGACAATGTGGTGGACTTTGCCATGGGGCCCTGCGTGCAGAACGCGGATTTCACCCTGCCGGCCTACATGAACATCCCGGATGAGGGTACCTGCAAGATCACTACCTGCGCCCCCGGGAGCCCGGCAGGAGGCTACCTGAACGCAAAACTCTCAGGACTGCCCAGCGGATACGATGTTGAGAACGGCCATACCGCCACTTATAACCTGGACCATACGCTTGCAGTAACCACCGGGACAGAATATGCCATTGAATTCTATAATCCACTCTATGCCGCTTACGGACCGGACTTCCTGGAAAACGAACAATGGGACAAGATCCACTGGCTGATGAACCACCTCGACTGGTACCCGGGGCATACCTGGGAAGACATACAGGGAGCGCTGTGGCTGCTGGACCTGCAGGACCCCTGGGGCGGGGCAGCACAGGGCGGGGTTCCGGCATTGTCCGCATTGCCCCATGCCCAGCAAATGAAAACCGATGCCGACGCTTACGGGGAAGGGTACGAACCTTCCTGGGGCGATCAGGCGGCGGTCATACTCGTGGAAGAAGGCGAACCCCCGTCAGCCGCCCACCCGAACCTGATCGTGACATTTATTGAATTAACACAATAATAACAGAACCAATATACAAACAAACGAACAATCAATAAAATGAATTGCTAACCCAAAATCTTTAAATTATGAAAAACATGAACATTCTATGGGTAATCCCCATTATGATCGCCGTTCTTTTTGCAGGATGTAAGAAGGACGAGGAAGAAAACCTGCCCACCGAAGTAGAGGTATCTTTTAACGGAGAGCTTGTGGTCCCGTCCACACTGAAAACAGTTGTGATCCCGGATTGCACCGATGAGATCGTGGACTATGCCGAAATAGTGATTTCTAACGGTACCGATGAAGAAACCTATTATGTGGAAGTTTTTTACCTTACCATTGATGGCGTTGAAAAACCTTACACCCAATCCATCAAACTCGATTACGAACCCGGGATCACTTACACGGTTGAGAAATTCCTTTTCATGGACGACAATGAAACCCCGGACGACACAAGCGATGATGTGATCATAGCGGCCACACCGGAAACCGGAAGCGATTTTGCAAGTTATATAAACAAACCGGTAAGTTTTCAAATTGCAGTTGAAGAATTCGAGAAAACACAAGTCCCTGTAGAAGTGATCTGCTTCCAGCCCGATATTTACGATTCCTTTGGCTTCGTGTGGTTTATAGTGGATGAGGTCACCATCCGTGAAGAATGTTTCTTCGGCGACATTTGTGTGAAGAATCCGGATGAATACACCGGCTCACTATACGAAAACCAGTCCAACGGGTTGCAGATCGACATGCCGGCCATTGCCAAAATTGAGCTATACCGCAACGGGGATTTCGTGGCCGAATTCAACAACGAATCATATTACGGTGAAGGGGCACCCTTGTGCGTAACCTATGCCGACTATGATGACACAGTGGATGTATTCGATTTCGTATTGTATATTCTTGTTAAAGACGGGGAGGATTTTAACTACAAGCATTTTAAAACCTGGACCATAGAAGACGACGAGATCATTCCCCAGGGAACAGACGGCATTGTAGACTATGTTCTTGGGACATGCGTTCCGGATGCGGATTATATCTTTAATCCTTACATGAACCTTCCCGCAACGGCAACCTTTGAAGTAGGGACTACTTATGCTCCCGGAAATGAAGGCGGATATCTTGATGGCATTTTGAGCGATATTGGTGCCGGTTACGATATTTACAACGGGACATATGCATCGTGGTGCTTTGATTACCAGGTTACCATAACGCCCGGAACATCCCATGATATGGATGTATACAGTTCACTCTATCTGGGAGACGCACCCGGCTTTGTCCAAACCAAAGAATGGAACCGCGCCAACTGGATCATGAACCACCTGGATTGGTACGATGGTTATACCTGGGCTGACATTCAAGGTGCTTTCTGGCTGCTTGATGGATGGAGCGGAAGCGCCCAGGGTGGCATGCCGGCGCTTTCAACCCTGACTTTTGCGCAAGACATGTACGATGATGCCATAACATACGGAGAAGACTATCTGCCCCTGCCCGGGGGATATGCCGCGGTTGTATTCGTGAAAGAAAATACCGGTGACGACCCGATCATCCAGACGGTATTCATCGTGGTTGATCCGTAAAAAGCAATAAACCTCATAACCTTAAAAAAAATCCCCGGTTCCGTCCCCGGAGCGGGGATTTTTTTTATTGAGCGATGTATCGCTACATCTGACCATTCCTTGAGTAAACCTTTCCAAAAATTATTTGTTACTTTGTCGGAATATTCTAACGCATACGATCAATGGAAAAGACAAAACACCCTTCTTTTGCTGAGCGCTGGTGGATATCTGTGCGGCCTTTCGCCTTCCCGGCCTCGACCATGCCGGTCATCTTCGGGACAGTGCTGGCGGTTGCCTATGGAGGATATCCGTTCAATGCACTGAACTTTGTCCTCGCCCTTTTTGGAATGCTGTTCCTGCATTCGGGCGCAAACATATTAAGCGATATTTATGATTATAAAAAGGGGTTGGATAAAGTGCCCGAACCCACCAGCGGCGGGATTGTAAGGGGGTTTATTTCCATCAGGGAAGCAAAACAGGCCTCCCACCTTTTCTTTGCCACAGGTACGGCCATTGGCCTGTACCTTACATACATAACCGGCCCGGTATTGCTTATCATCGGGATCGCCGGGCTCTTCATCGGGTATTTTTATACTTCCGGATCCAGGATGTCTATGAAATACAATGGATTGGGCGACTTCGCCGTTTTCATGGACTTTGGTATACTCGGGTCCCTGGGCGCATGGTATGTACAAACCGGGCAGTTGTCCTGGATACCCGTTCTCTGGGCCATACCCATGGCTACGCTTGTCATCGCGATCCTTCATGCCAACAACTGGCGGGACATACAGTCCGACAGGAAAGGAAAGATCTTTACGGTGGCTTCATTGCTTGGAGACAAACGATCCTTGCGATATTACGGATTCCTTATATACGGACCATTTCTGATGGTATTGTTCATGATCCTCGTACCGTATTTTCTAATTCCCGGGACCGACTTTATGCCTTTTACCTTTCTGATCACCTTGCTGGCCCTGCCCCTGGCGATCCGCTTGTGGAAAAAGGCACTGAACCGCAAGACACCCGAAATGCCGCTTGATTTCATTGGCCTGGACGGCGCAACCGCCAAACTGAACCTGACCTTCGGATTCCTATGTACCGCAGCCATCTTTGTCAATGCCCTGATCGAATACCTGGTCTGAACCTGATTTATGATGCAGCACATATCCATAAGCAAGCCGGTATTTTTGCTACTGAACATCCTGGCCGCCGTATTATTCATTCCGTTGTTCATGGTTCAGCAGCTCGGCCCGCTGGATTTCTGGTGGTGGATGAGCTTTAACCTCATCATCCTGACCAGTCTGGCTTTTTCCCTCGACAAATCCTATCGCCCTTTCCTGACCGAAGACCTCGGAAAAGCAGCCGGCAAGAAAGTTTTGACAGGCCTGGCGTCAGCCCTGATCCTGTATGGTGTTTTTTTTGCAGGAAACTATTTGTCGCGCCGCATGTTCGATTTTGCCGGAGAAGGCATACAGGGCGTGTATGACTTCAAAGGGGACGCCGGATCATTCCGGATCGTTTTTTTAATGGCCTTCATCATTGGCCCGGGTGAAGAACTTTTCTGGCGGGGCTTTTTGCAGCGCCATTTCCAGGAAAAGACCAGCAAAATCACCGGATTCATTATCGCCACCGCCATATACACCGGCATACATGTGTTCACCGGCAACATCATGCTCATCCTCGCCGCCCTCTTTGCCGGGCTGTTCTGGGGCTGGATGTACATGAAGTACCGCTCCATGGTGATGAACATCGTCAGCCATACCGTTTGGGATGTGGTGGTGTTTATAGTCTTTCCGTTTGCCTGAAAACTTCGAATATCGAATATCGTTCAATCCTCACGTCGCGCAATCATTGAGGCGGATTGAGGGTGCAGGGATTACACAGAGATGCTCAGAGGTTTTTGAAATTCATAGAGGTCAATGCCACAAAGGCACAGAGACACGAAGATGCACATCACATCATTGCTTAGGACTTATACCTATAACATTAGGCAATTCCCAAAAAACATTGTTGGAATTATCAAAGAATCCCGTTTCCAGACCACATTTATAGGCTTTTGCCTTGATCATGGTGCTTGGGTCTATGAAAACATAAGAAATTGCCGGATTATTATTATCTTTATACCCTAACAAAGATCAATCAACGAACATGAATAATCAGGATAAAATATTAAAAGAGGCTTTAAATTTGAGTGCAAAGGAAAAAGCAGAGCTGATTGATAAATTACTTTCCAGCCTGGATGAACCGGATAAAAGAATTGATGACCTGTGGGCAAAAGAAGTAGAAGATAGAATAGATGCATATGATCAGGGTAAGATCAGATCTGTTACATTGAACGAAGTTCTCGCTAAATATAAATAGTGAATTATGCAGATTCGCTTTTTAGAAGTTGCTGTTTTTGGCAACGGCTACACTTGCATGTTCTTCGAGATAGTAGTAAATATTTTGTAACATTTGCGATGCAAAGGCAGACCATATAATCTTCCTTTTACCACTTTTTTGATTCATCCTCCAACTGGTCTTGTGAGATTATATTTCCTTTTTCATAATCATTATTTGACCTTTTTTCT
>JAGYMZ010000024.1 GCA_018400295.1 Bacteroidales bacterium
GTTTCCGGAGTTCTGTAAAGTGTATACTTTCGTGTATACCCCCAATAAAAAAGACCTACACTAATTGATGTAAGTCTTTGATTTTCCCTGTGAACCCGGAGGGAGTCGAACCCCCAACCTCCTGATCCGTAGTCAGGTGCTCTATCCAGTTAAGCTACGGGTCCTCATCCGGCCACGGGTACTTTCGTGAACGGAATTTCCGGCCACAAAGATATAAAATATTTGCTTGGCCGGGCATTTTTTCGTGGCCCGGATTATTTTTGTATATTGTTCTTTGGTGTACGATGTGTAATGCGTGTCCTGCCATTTCCGCATGCGCGTTAGTGTGGTGCGCAGGATGAGAAATGGCAGGGAGGCCGCACATCAATCCTTAACCATTCACACCGCATGAACTACTGGTGATGGATAATGGATTTAAAAAATACATTGCATATGGATAACGGTACATTAAGGGATACCTTTGCAAATCTATACGGCGATCCGGCAGAGGAGCCGGCACTGTTCTTTGCACCCGGACGGGTGAACCTGATCGGGGAGCATACGGATTATAACCAGGGATACGTATTACCCTGTGCCCTGAGCTTTGGCACCTATCTGCTTGTCCGGCGCAACCGCTCGGGGAACTGCCACTTTAGCTCGGAAAATGAACGGAAGTCCTTTACCATACCCCTGCATGCATTGACCGAAAAAAAAGGCCGCCATTGGGTCAATTACCCTCTGGGCGTTATGCAGCAACTCGTACTGAAAGGAATGGAGCTGGAGGAAGGATTTGACTTTTATTATTCCGGCGACATACCCGGGGGGGCCGGACTGTCTTCTTCGGCCTCTGTGGAAATGGTGACCGCCGTTGCGCTCAATGAACTGTGCTCGCTTGACATAGACCGGGTGGAACTGATCAAATTGTGCCAGAAGGCCGAGAATGACTTCGTGGGGGTGAACTGCGGCATTATGGACCAGTTCATCGTGGGGAAGGCCCGGGAAAACCACGCCCTCTTCCTGAATTGCGGAACCCTCCAATACAGGCATGTGCCTTTTGTTATCCGGGGTTATCAATTGTTGATCGCCAATACCAACAAGAAACGATCCCTTGACGGTTCCATTTATAACCAACGCGTTGCCGAATGCAGGTCTGCCCTGGAATACTTCCGGGCCTCCCGGATGCTGGGATCCCTCACCGAATTGAGCGTGGAAACTTTCGAAAAGGAAAATTCCCGGATCAAAGATCCGGTGATCCTCAAACGTGCCCGCCATGTGGTTACGGAAAACAGGAGGGTCCTGGAATCGGTGAAGGCCCTGATGAACAATGAATATGAAGATGTTGGGCGGCTCATGGTGGAATCACACCGGTCCCTGAAAAACGATTACGAGGTCACGGGCAAAGAGCTGGATGCCCTGGTAGAAGCGGCTCTTGATGTGGAGGGGACATTGGGGGCACGCATGACCGGCGCCGGACTGGGCGGGTGTACGGTCAACCTGGTGAAATCGGATCAGGTGGAACGTTTTATGGAACAGGCAGGTTCTGCTTACCATTCCCTTACAGGCCTGAAAGCAGATTTTTATGTGCCCGGTATAGCCGGTGCGGCCGGGCGCATCGGCTGATCAGTGCAGGGCCGGAAAAAAATAGAAAAAAGGTCATCTCAACAATAATTGCGTTCCCCGAAAATGGCGGTCCCGATGCGTACCATTGTACTGCCTTCTTCGACAGCAATCCGGTAATCGTTGGTCATGCCCATGGAAACCTCTGTAAAGTCTGCCTTGTCCGTGAAAAATTCTTTCTTTAACGCGTCAAAATATCTTTTGAGGGTGGCGAATTCCCGGTGCAATTGCTTCTCATCATCTGTAAAGGTGGCCATGGCCATGACACCCCGCAGGTTCACATTCCCGAACTGTTGATAATCTTCCGATTTTAGCAGTATACGGCATTCCTCCAGATCCAACCCGAACTTGGATTCCTCCTCAGCGATATGAAACTGGAGCAAACAATCGATGATCCGGCCGTTCTTTGACGCCTCCTTGTTAATGGCCCTCAATAAACGCAGGCTGTCCACCGATTCGATCAGGCGCACGAACGGGGCAAGGTATTTCACCTTGTTCCGTTGCAGATGGCCGATGAAATGCCATTGAATATCCCCGGGAAGACCGGGCTGTTTGGATATCAGTTCCTGGGCCTTGTTTTCCCCGAAAACCCGGTGCCCGGCATTGTAGGCTTCCATGATGTCTTCCGGTGGCTTGGTTTTAGACACTGCCACCACCTTCACATGTGGCGGTATTTCCTTCCGCAGCTTGTCCAGATTTTCTTTTATCGACATATTGTGGTGTTTTGATACCCAAAAGTATAAAATTTACCCCTCTTTGGATATACCATGGGAGCATACCGTTAAATTACTATTTTTGTCAAAAACCGGAAACCTTGGAAAAAGCAGTGATCAAAAGGTATGTAAATCTGTTCCTGAAAATCGCAGTCACGGTCACGGCCCTTTTCTTTGTGTTCAGCAAGATCAGCATACGCGAGGTGGTTGATCTTTTCAGCAGCTCCGGGATATCCTGGCTTTTTCTGGCCCTGCTTCTTTTTATGGTCTCCAAGACCATTGCTGCCTTCCGCCTGAATCATTTTTTCCGCAGGACCGGTATTGTCATTTCCAGCCTGCATAACCTGAAGCTTTATATACTGGGCATGTTTTATAATCTTTTCCTGCCCGGCGGGATCGGAGGGGACGGGTACAAGATATACTTGCTGAACCGGCATACCGGTGTGAAAGCCGGAAGGATATTCTGGGCTGTGCTGCTCGACCGGGTGGTGGGGATCCTCGCCCTGTTTTGCCTGCTGGTCATCATGTTTTACCTTACACCCCTGGCCAGGGGATGGGAGTGGTATGCATGGACACTGATCCCCCTGGCGGTTTTTTCCTTTTATTTTTTTACGGCAATGCTTTTGCCGCATTTCAGATCCATCGTGTTCACCACCATTTATTTTTCCCTGTTCGTACAGCTTGCCCAGATGGCTTGTGCGGTGCTTATCCTGCATTCCTTTGGGGTACGGGATCAATATGTGGAATACCTGTTCGTTTTTCTGATCTCTTCCATTGTGGCTGCGTTGCCGGTAAGTATCGGCGGACTTGGTGCCCGGGAGCTGACGTTTTTGTATGGATCGGAATTGATGGGACTGGACATGGATACATCTGTTGCCCTGAGCCTGATGTTCTATATCATCACTGCCATAGTATCTTTAACCGGGGCCTATTTCAGCATCCGGACCGATAAAATCAAGTAAGATGATGCTTAGATATCTGAAAGATAACGATACAATTTTATACATCCTGGCAGTGGTCCTGCTCATTCCCGCCCTTTTTGCGAACCTGGGTGTGTTGCCTTTCTTTGTTGCCGATGATGAAGCCACACGGGTGCTGGTCCCCCTGGAAATGATATACAGCGGTGATTATACCACGGCAACCGTCAACGGCATGTATTATTATTTCAAGCCGGCCCTGTTCTATTGGGTCATCGCTTTCTTTTTCAACCTGACCGGCTCGTCTTCTGCTTTTGTTGCAAGGGTACCTGCGGTAATGTTCCTGCTGCTTATGGGATTGAGCATATATTATTTTGCACACAAGCATTATTCACGGAGGCAGGCGGCCATTATGGCTCTTGCTTTTGTGACCAGCGGAAGGATCCTGTTCTGGGAATCCTTTTTCTGTATGATGGACATACCTTTTTCCCTGCTGATATTCACCATGTTTATGAGTATTTATCATTTTCACCGGAAAGAACAATGGTATGCATTGTTCCTGGTCGCCTATGGGCTGGCGGCCATGGCTTTCCTGATAAAAGGTTTGCCTGCATTGCTTTTCCTGGGATTCACACTTCTGGCATATTTTATTTTTACCAGGACCTTTCAAAAACTCATATCCCTGGCCCATGCTTCAGGGATGTTGCTTTTCCTAACCATACTGACGGGGTATTATCTGAATTACTGGCTTCAGAACCCCGATATTTCCGTTTTTACAGCGCTGTGGTCTGAATCCACGGGAAGGTATACAGACTACGGTTTTGCTGATGCATTCTTCAGCACCCTGCGTTTCCCTTTCGATATGTGGGTGCATTTTCTCCCGTGGACCCTGTTCATCCTGTATGTTTTTTGCCGGGGATTCTGGAGGGAAGTCCGGAGCGACCGGTTCTTGGGTTTTTGCCTGTTGGTTTTCGTTGTCAATATCATACCATACTGGACAGCACCCGGGATATATCCCCGGTACATCCTGATGCTCGTTCCATTGATCTATATTGTTTTTTTTCATTTCTATTTCCGGCATCACCGGGAATATCCTGTGGCTACCCGGTTGCTGGAGAATGTTATTTTATCCGCGCTGGCCCTTCTGGCGCTTGCCGTCATGGCCTTGCCTTTCTGGGACAAAACCGCCGGATATGAACACGTATGGTTAAAGACGCTGTCCGTCTTCTTTTTCATGATCGCACTTATATATTTGTATGGCAAGCTGAAATCATCACGGTTGATCCTGTTCATTCTGGGCCTTATAGCAGCCCGCCTCATCTTTGCATGGTTCATATGGCCTCAAAGGCTCCCGGAGGTGCAACCCTATAAAGAAGATGCTGTCAGGGTGGCGGAAATCACCCGGGGGAAGGAGTTGAACATACTCGGTTGGATTACCCTGCATCACGGATTTTCATTTTATGTTGCGCAGGAACGAAAAGAGATATTACCTTTGGTAAGGGATCTGTCCCGGACACAATTAAACACCTATTATGTGGTTGACGCAAAAAGTCTGGAAAACCTGCGCGAAAAAGGATACCGTGAACAAGTTTACCATACGTTCAGGGCCATGGATGAAAGGCATCCTGTGTATCTGGTAAAATTTTTACAATATGGAGAGAACAAACACAGGTAAATCATTTTTTCAACGTCCCGGATTTTTATATCTGCTGGCCGGCCTGTTGCTTTTTCCAGCCTATTTTATCAATCTGGGATATATGCCGTTGCGGTTCGACGGCGCTTTTCGTGGTCTTATTGCACTGGAAATGATCCTGAACGAGGATTACATTACCCCGACCATTAACGGGATCTTTTATTATAACAAGCCCCCGCTCTACAACTGGATCCTGGTCCTGCTGTTCAAGCTCACCGGAAATTATTCTGAATTCATGATCCGGCTTCCGGTGGTGCTTTCGGTTTTTCTGATGGCCCTCACGGTATTTTTCCTCGTCAAGAAATATTACAACCGCGATTTTGCCGCCCTCAATGCCTTTGTATTTGCGACCGGCGGGGCGGTATTGTTCGGTATGTCTTCTGTAGGCATGGTTGATTTTACCTTTGCCTGGCTGATATATATGTCCATCATGCTTATTTTCCATTTCTATAATAAGGCCTGTTTCTGGAGACTATTTATGGTGTCATATGCCCTCACGGCCCTGGCATTCTTGATCAAGGGCTTGCCGGCCATAGCGTTTCAGGGCATCACCCTTATGGTCTTTTTTATGTACCGTAAGGATGTCAAACGCTTGTTCAGCCATCAGCACCTGGCAGGGATTGTCACGCTGCTTGCAATACTGGGAAGTTATTATCTGGTTTATTATCTGAACAATCCTGCCCACCTGGGTGAGGCCATGCGCCGCCTTTTTATTGAGAGCAGCATAAAGTCGGCTGCGGCCTATGGGATCGGTGATGTATTGCTGCACCTGGGTGTCTTTCCTTTCAAAACGCTGTATAATTTATTGCCCTGGACAATACTTGGGGTATTTTTAATTCGCCGTGATCTATACAGACAGCTGAACAGGGAGCCCCTGGTCAGATACAGTTTCTGGATCCTGATATTTAACAGCATACCCTATTGGATATCGCCCGGTTATCAGGTCAAGTATCTGATCCCCCTCTTCCCGCTGATATTTTTTCTCTGCCTGTATTTTTACAGGAATTTCCGTACAGAGAATCCGCCGCTGCGTCGTTTTGTTGAATATTTTTTTGCCGGCATCACTTTATTGTTTTGGATATCTACCGTCATTGTTCCGTTGCATCCAGGATTACGTGCGGTTGAAGGGGCCATGTACACTTCCGCCATATTGTTCCTTGTCTTTGGCGGGTTGTTTTTCCTGTATCTCCGGATGAAAAGCCTGCGTATGCAGTGGTTCGTTGTGATCCTGCTGGTAGCGAGGATCGGTTTCAACATCATCCTGCAGCCATACTACAGCGACAACCTGAAAGAAACCACGTTTAAAGAGCGGGCCATAACCGCCGGAAAAATTACCGGGGACGAATCCCTGTACCTCTGCACACCCATCAATGAAGATGTGTCCTATTACATTACCCGGGAACGCATGGCTGTGTTGCCACGGATCTTTACCGGCGCTTATGCGGAGGACGTGTTTTATATCTTTGACGAGGGGCAGGTAGAGGAATTGGACGCCAAAGGCAAGGAATACAAGGTGTTCCACAAATTCTTTGCAGAATACCAGGACAAAACCCTCTACCTTGTCAAATTCCTGGAACAGGATCAGTCCAAACCAACGGAACCTCAGTGAAAAGGGTCATTTTCGCGTGATCAATCAAGCAAATGCACCACCAGCCCGCTCCTCAGCTTGGGTTCAAACCAGGTGGTTTTGGGGGGCATGATGTTGCCCGTGTCGGCAATATCGATCAATTGCTCCATAGAAACCGGATAAAGGGCAAAGGCCACCTTCATCTCTCCCGAATCCACTCTTTTCTTCAGCTCGCCGAGGCCGCGGATGCCCCCGACAAAATCAATGCGCTGGTCCCGGCGAAGATCCTCAATGCCCAGGATATCATCCAGTACATGTTTGGAAAGTATGGTTACATCCAGTACACCAATGGGGTCGTTGTCATCATAGGTATCCGGTTTTGCTTTCAGGGCGTACCATTTCCCATCCAGGTACATGCCGAATTCGTGCAATTGGGAAGGCTTATAAATGTTGCTGCCTTTTCTTTCTATATCGAACACCTTTTTCAGTTTTTCCAAAAACCCTTCATTGGAAAGCCCGTTCAAATCTTTTACAACGCGGTTATAATCAATGATGGTCAGCTGGTCGTGGGGAAAATGGACGGCCAGGAAAAAGTTGTATTCCTCGTTTCCTGTGTGCTTGGGGTTCTTCTCCCTTTTTTCTTTTCCCACGAGGGCTGCAGCTGCCGTCCGGTGGTGGCCGTCGGCGACATAGGTATGGGGTATTTTTTCAAACAATCCGGTGATGCGGTTGATGGTTTCTTTATCACGGATAGCCCAAAAATGGTGGCCTACGCCGTCACCGGCAACGAAATCGTATTCCGGTTCCTGGCTTTCCACCACGCCGGCTACAATATCATCGATTTCCTTCACGGCAGGATAGGAAAAGAATACGGGTTCCATATTTGCATTGTTCACCCGCACGTGTTTCATCCTGTCCTCTTCCTTGTCGGGGCGGGTCAGTTCATGCTTTCTTATGACTCCATTAAGGTAATCGTCAACACTGGCACAACCCACGATACCATACTGGGTTTTTCCGTTCATGGTCTGGGCGTATATGTACAGGTAATCATCAGGGTCTTCCACCAGCCAGCCTTTTTCGCGGAACTTTCGAAAATTTTCCGCCGCTTTTTCATAGACCGGCCGGGAATGTATATCTGTTCCTTCCGGAAGGTCAATTTCCGGTTTGATGATGTGAAGCAGGGATTTCTCATTGCCTTTTGCTTCTTCCCGCGCTTCTTTGGAGTTCAGGACATCGTAGGGCCGGGAGGCCAGGTCTTTGGCAATTTCTTTTCCGGGACGCAATCCCTTAAAAGCTTTCAATACAGCCATAATATCTTATTAGATTTTAAGAGGTTAAAAAATAATTGGGAATCTTCATGATCAAAAGATCATGACAGAATATAAAAAAACCGTGCCCAAAGATACTAATAATCTGTATCATTACCGGCATCATCGTTCCGCTCTTCATCCGGCGATGTATCTCTCCGGGTGCCTCTTTGAAGCGAGGAAATAAGGGCCCCGATCATCTTGGTCATTTCCATCAGTTGGGTTCGGGAATAATCGCGCTGTTCTTCATTCCAGTAATTCAGGTTAAATGCCACCGTGGAATAAACCAGGCATTCTCTGATGGAACTTTTGGCCATTTTTAAATAATAAATGAACTGACTTTTGTTCCTGGCTGACCCTTCTGCGATATTCATGGCAATATCCCGGGCAGCCGAGTTCAGTCTGGTGATCAGGTTGTCCTGACTGGGATCTTCGATGCTATTGGTAGAACTGTAAATCCATCCTACATAATCGATCGCTTTGTGATAGATCCGCAGATCTTCAAACCTGAAGAACGTAGTAGTTTTTTCTGCACTTTCCATAAGCCTGGATGTTCTTTAATAATGGTCATTATAGAACCACTGCAGCAAGGGGCCCTTGCTGCAGCGTATAATACTCATCAGCGGTTTACCTGGAATGTCCGGTCACCGTTTTCCAAAAAAGACACAATTTGCCTTGCCGCTGCAATGCCGGCATTAATATTGGCTTCTGCAGTCTGGGCACCCATTTTTTTAGGCGTAAAACAACACCGTCCCTTGAACTTCTCCTGAATGACATCTGCATTATCCGGTGCAATGTCGGATATGTATGAAAAGTCTTCCCGTTCT
This sequence comes from Bacteroidales bacterium, assembly GCA_018400295.1. Classification (GTDB taxonomy): domain Bacteria; phylum Bacteroidota; class Bacteroidia; order Bacteroidales; family B18-G4; genus M55B132. Next base: position 8,621 of record JAGYMZ010000024.1, read on the forward strand.
GCCATTACTTTCATCAGGCCATCCTCATCGATCACTTCCTTTCTGGCCGTATTTACCAGGGTTGCATTTTCCGGCATGGAAGAGAGCAATGTATAATTGATGGATCTTCTGGTCTTTTCATTGGCGGGAATATGCAATGAAATGTACTGGCATTTCTTGTAGAGCTCCTCTACGGATTTCACCACATTGACCCCGTCTTTTTCAATCAATTCATCATCGATAAAAGGGTCGTAAGCATATAGTTCCATTCCGAATCCTTTGGCTATGTGTGCAACAAGTTTTCCTACATTTCCATATGCATGGATCCCGAGTGTTTTGCCTTTTAATTCCGTTCCCGGTTTGCCATTGAACTGTCCGCGTGCATGATAAACCATCATACCCAGTGCAAGCTCTGCCACGGCATTGGAATTTTGGCCCGGGGTGTTCATTACAACAACATCGCGGGAGGTGGCTGCTTCAAGGTCAATATTGTCATATCCGGCGCCGGCGCGGACGATGATCTTCAGGTTCTCCGCAGCATCAATGATGTCTTTATCCACCTTATCGCTTCTTACGATCAGGGCATCCACTGTTTTCACCGCATTTTTCAGGGATGCCTGATCCGCATATTTTTCCAGCATTACCAATTCATATCCGGCTTCATCCAGGATCTCACCGATGGACGACACCGCTTTAGGGGCAAAAGGCTTTACAGTAGCTACCAAAACTTTCGTCATATCTTTTCTATCTTTTCAATTGTTTAACAATACATTTAAGCATTTTTCTTTTCGTATTCCTGCATAACACCGATCAGCGCTTCCACACTTTCCACCGGAAGGGCATTGTATAAAGAAGCCCTGAACCCGCCCACAGAACGGTGTCCTTTAATGCCGACCATTCCTTTGGAAGTGGCGTATTCCAGGAAACCTTTTTCCAGGTCTTCCCTGCCTTCTTCCATAACAAAACAGACGTTCATTATGGACCGGTCTTCCTTATCGGCAACCGTACATCTGAAGAGTGAATTCCTTTCGATCTCTTCGTACAGCATTCCGGCCTTCTTTTCATCGATCTTTTCCATTTCGGGAATACCACCCATATTCCTGAGCCATTTAAGTGTTTGCAACGCGGCATAGACAGGCAAACAGGGTGGGGTGTTAAACATGGAACCTTTGTCGATATGGGTTTGGTAATTGAGCATTGTGGGGATGGTCCGGTCAACCTTACCCAATATGTCATTTTTAATAATTACGAACGTAACACCGGCAGGGGCGAGGTTTTTCTGAGCTCCGCCGTAAATGATGGCATATTTGGAAACATCAACGCGACGGCTGAAAATATCCGACGACATGTCGGCAACCAGCGGAACCGGTGAATCGATATCCTTCCTGATCTCCGTACCATAGATGGTATTGTTTGTCGTTATATGGAAGTAGTCCGCATCCTGAGGGATGGTGTAGTTCTTGGGGATGTATGAAAAGTTCTTGTCCTCGGAAGATGCCACTACGTCAACTTCGCCAAATATTTTGCCTTCTTTTATGGCCTTTTTCGACCAGGATCCGGTATTGAGATAAGCGGCCTTTTTCTTGAAAAGGTTGAAGGGGATCATGGCAAATTGTGTGCTGGCGCCTCCGCCCAGGAATAAAACCGAATACCCGTCCGGTATGTTCAGCAATTCCACAAAAAGCCCGGTGGCTTCATCCATAATCGCCTGAAATTCCTTGCTTCTGTGCGAGATCTCCATGATGGAAAGGCCGGCTCCATTCAACTCCAGTACGGCCTTGGAAGTGTTTTCAATCGTAAATTGCGGCAGAATGGAGGGGCCTGCGTAAAAATTGTGCTTTTTCATAATCCAACGTTGTTTAGAGTTTTTAATACCTTTACAGAACCTTGGTCCTGCTTAAGAGAATGCCTCAAATATACGATAATTTGACGTTAATATAAGGCAATTTTTTGTATTATACAAATGTTATATTTATTACTACGGATTTGTTCTGAGAACCAATGAATTTTCAAAAGAGAAGCAATGCCCTGATCCGGCTGGGAGAAGTCCTGGATACAATTGCGGGAGATGTTCAGCATGGCCGGACCGACAGGGGATACCAAAACGCCATGCATATTGATTTTACCCGGGCCATATCCATGGCCCCGCAAAAAAACCCGTGGTTTACCATGGAAAACATTTTATATGCCATGGATGCAAATGCACGTATGCTCAGTCCGGAAAAAGTGCATTCCTGGACAGCGTATTATGATGCAGACAAAATTGCCCGTGAACACATGCGAAATGTGGGGGTTATCTCTGCGGGCAACATACCCTTTGTTGGACTTCATGATGTACTTTGCACGCTGATGTCGGGCCACCGGCTTATCCTCCGGCCTTCTGGAAATGATGCCGGGTTGCATCAAGCCATCCTGGACCTTCTTGTAAGGATCGAACCGGATCTCAAATCCCGCATTGAAATCCATGAAAGCAGGCTTACCGGGTTCGATGCGGTTATTGCCACAGGCAGCAATAATACCCTGCGGTATTTCGATCACTATTTCAGGGACTATCCCCACGTATTCCGGAAGAACCGCAGCGGGGCGGCCATTCTGAAGGGAGATGAAACGGACGACGACCTGAAAGACCTGGCCGATGATGTTTTCCGTTATTACGGACTGGGATGCCGGAACGTTTCCTTCCTGCTGCTTCCCGGCGGATTTGACACAGACCGTTTGTTCGGGAATTTTTTGGGTTGGTCGCGCGTACAGGAAAACCACAAGTATGTTAACAATTATCAGTATTACCGGACCCTGTATCTGCTTAACCGGGAAAAATTCCTGGATAACGGATTTGTCATGCTGAAAGAGGATGAACACGTGCATTCTCCATTGTCGGTCCTGCACTACGGGTATTACCAGGATATTCCATCTGTACAGGCCTTTCTGGGCAATAACGCGTGGGAAATACAATGCGTGGTATCACACATGGACGGGATCCCGGAGCGGGTGCCTTTCGGACGAAGCCAATATCCTGAACTGTGGGATTATGCGGATGGCATCGATACCATGGATTTTTTGCTGAACCTTTGACAATTCCTGTGAACCGTCACGGATCCCATGCCAGAGCAAAAGCAGGCAGGGGCATTTATGAATAATTATAAAGGTATTGTTTGGTAATTAAAAAGAACATTTTTACCTTTGCAGCTCGAAAAAATACGGGATACGTTATGAAAAAAGATATTCATCCGAAAGATTACAGATTCGTTGTGTTCAAGGACATGTCCAACGATTATTCCTTTCTTTCCAAATCAACGGCCAAGACCAAAGATACGGTCGAATGGGAAGACGGGAAAGAATATCCGCTGATCAAACTGGAGATCTCAAATACATCCCACCCTTTTTACACGGGCAAGATGAAGTTGGTTGACTCCGCGGGGCGTGTGGATAAATTTATGAACAAGTATAAAAAGCATATAGAGAACAAAAAGAAATAGCACTCCATATTTCCCCCGGAAGCCCTTGTAAAGAGGGCTTTTTTTTTATTCTTTATTTTCTGCTGCTTTGGTTTCAGGCAGATATTTGTATTTTTGGATCGTCTTTGATATTGCCTTAATCGTGAACCCATGAATTACATACTTTTTGACAATTTCCGCAGGAATTATTTATTCCCCCTGACATTTATGCGCCCCGCCTGTGATATACGGGTGGGCATACTCACCATACGCGAAAAATGGGAACGATACCTGGATACAACAACTTCAACACTGACCGAGCCATACCTGGGCGACAAATATCCAATCCGGAAAGAAGCGGAAAACATTTTGATCAACGGCTCCATCCTTCCGACGATGGAACTGGCCGGGCAGGTGGCTTCTTTGCGGCCCAGGCAGGCCTTGATCCAGGACAATACCATTGTGGCCATACACGTAAGTGAGGAGGAACTGCTTGGCAGTGCCGACCAGCTTGAAAAAGAAAAAGATGGGGTGGAAGAGATCCCCACAGGATCCCCATTTCTAAAAATAAACCATCCATATGATGTGTTCCGGCTGAACGATCAGGCCATTCGTGAAGACTTTGCAGTTCTTGCACACAATCGTTCATCTGCGGGGATATCCTCTGACAACAGGATTACCGGCGATGCGCTTTTCGTTGAGGAAGGCGCGCATGTAGCGCATGCCACAATAAATACCAGCACCGGCCCGGTGTATATAGGCAGGGATGCGGTCATCATGGAAGGGTCCCTGATACGCGGGCCTTTTGCCCTCGGGGAGCAAGCCGTTATCAAAATGGGGGCAAAGATTTACGGTGGCACAACCATAGGGCCCTATTCCAAGGTTGGCGGAGAAGTGAATAATTCCGTTTTTTTTAGTTATTCAAACAAAGCGCACGATGGTTTCCTGGGAAATTCGGTCATTACGGAATGGTGTAATCTCGGTGCCGACACCAATAATTCCAATCTGAAAAACAACTACGAACCGGTCAGGTTATGGAGTTATCCCGATCAAACCTTCGTTGAAACCGGGTTGCAGTTTTGCGGGCTGATCATGGGAGATCACAGCAAATGCGGCATCAATACCATGTTCAATACCGGGAGCGTTGTGGGCATCAGCTCGAACATCTTTGGTCCCGGTTTTCAGCGAAATTTCATTCCATCCTTTTCCTGGGGAGGGACACATGGTTTTTCACTGTTTAAATTAGACAAGGCCATTGCTGTGGCCGAACGGGTTTATAAGCGCAGGGGAAAGGTCTTTGATGAACTCGAAAAGAACATCCTGAAGAATGTTTTTGATCTGACCATTTCCAACATCACCATGTAATGTGCTTGTGAAATCTGCCGTTTATGAATGCCTCTTCCGAACTTTGGCATGCATCTTGACGTATAAAAATTACATGTGATCGCATGTATATTGCGCATACAATCGATTAAAAACTGACATATTGACTTGCATTTTATGAAGGAACTGTTTGATACATTCAACCTGGAGTTGACCGAGTTTATTGATAAGGACACCGAATTTATTCCATTATTATCTTCTGAGGATGAGGAGTTGATGAACGCCGAGAAAGTTCCGGAAGTTTTGCCGGTGCTGCCTTTGAGGAATACGGTCCTGTTCCCCGGTGTGGTCATACCCATTACCGTGGGGCGGGACAAGTCCATCAAGCTGATCAAAGAAGCATACAAAGGCGACAAGATCGTCGGGGTCGTGGCTCAAAAGGACGGGTCCGTGGAAGACCCCGGGCGAAATGACCTGAATCTTACCGGAACGGTGGCCCACATCATCAAAATACTGCAAATGCCGGATGGCAATACTACAGCTATATTGCAGGGGAAAAAGCGGTTCAATATCATAGATATATTTCAGTCGGACCCTTACTTTAAAGCCCATGTGGCACCTTTTGACAAACCGGAGGACGACCTGCGAAAAGACAAGGAATTCAATGCACTCATTTCCTCTTTGAAGGACCTTTCCATACAGATCATAAAATTGAGTCCGAACATACCCTCGGATGCGGCTTTTGCCATAAAAAACATAGAAAGTCCCGTATTTCTGGTCAATTTTGTATCCTCCAACCTGAATATCGACATTAAAGATAAGCAGAACCTGCTGGAGATGACGGACCTGAGAAAGCGGGCCAATAAAGTGCTGAGCAACCTTTCCAGGGAATTACAGATGATCGAGCTCAAAAATCAGATCCAGGACAAGGTCAAATCGGACCTGGACAAGCAACAACGCGATTATTTCCTGAACCAACAGCTTAAAACCATTCAGGAAGAATTGGGAGGGAGCCCTTATGAGCAGGAAGTCAATGAGCTTAAAGAAAAGGGCCGTCAAAAAAACTGGTCCCCGGAAATTTCTGAGATATTCGATAAGGAAATAACCAAATTGCAGCGCATGAACCCCCAGGCGGCCGAATATTCTATTCAGGTCAATTATCTGGAAATGCTGGTCGAGCTGCCATGGAATGAATATACCGATGATAATTTTGATCTGGACCATTGCCAGAAGATCCTTGATCAGGATCATTACGGGTTGGAAAAGGTTAAGGACCGCATCCTGGAACATCTGGCCGTGCTGAAGCTCAAAAAGGACATGAAGGCACCCATTCTTTGTCTGGTAGGACCTCCGGGGGTCGGTAAAACTTCACTGGGCAGATCGGTGGCACGATCCCTGGGCAGGAGATACATTCGCATGTCCCTGGGCGGAATACGCGATGAAGCCGAACTCCGCGGACACCGGAAAACCTATATCGGAGCATTGCCGGGGCGGATCATACAGAGCATGCGCAAGGCCGGGTCTTCCAATCCCGTTTTTGTACTGGATGAAATCGATAAGGTAAGCGGAAACAATATACAGGGTGACCCCCAGGCCGCTTTGCTTGAGATACTCGATCCGGAGCAGAACAAGGAATTTTACGACAACTATCTTGAAATCAATTTTGACCTTTCAAGGGTGATGTTTGTCGCCACCGCCAATAACCTGTTAACGGTGCATCCGGCCCTCAGGGACCGGATGGAAGTGATCGATATCAATGGTTATCTTATGGAGGAAAAGCTGGAGATCGCCAAGCGGCACCTGTTGCCGAAAATATACAGCGAGCATGGCATCAGCCGTTCCCAGCTGCAGTTTTCCAGGCCGGTGCTGACCCGCATCATCGACAACTATACACGGGAATCGGGTGTGCGGTCGCTGGAAAAAGTACTGGCCAAAATTGCCCGCAACAAAGCCCGGGAAATTGCACAGAAGAATAAATACAACCGGAGCATCGGCGTGAAGGACCTGGAAAGGATACTGGGTGCCCCGATATACCAGAAAGAAAAAAGCATCAACAATGAGGTTGCCGGTGTGGTGACGGGTCTGGCCTGGACCGTGGTGGGAGGAGAGATCCTTTTTGTGGAAGTCAGCCTCAGCCAAGGCAAGGGAAACCTTTCCATGACAGGAAATCTGGGTGATGTAATGAAGGAATCTGCCACTCTGGCACACGAATACCTGAAATCCCATGCATTTCATCTGGATATTGACCCCGGCGTATTCCAAAAATGGAATGTGCATATCCACATACCCGAAGGAGCGACCCCAAAAGACGGGCCCTCTGCCGGGATCACCATTTTCACCGCATTGGCCAGTGCCTTTACCCAACGGAAGGTCCGTAATAAGATCGCCATGACGGGTGAGATAACCCTGCGTGGAAAAGTAATGCCGGTGGGAGGGATCAAGGAAAAGATACTGGCAGCGAAACGGGCCAGGATCAGCGACATAATCCTGTCGCAGGAAAACATCAAAGATATTGAAGAGATCAAACCGGAATATATCAAAGGATTAAGATTCCATTATATTGACCAGATGATTGATGTCATCGATAAGGCCCTGCTTAAGGAAAAGGTGAAAAACCCGCTTAGGCTGGAGCAGGCAACGGATTAAATCCATTTTGCCTGTAACGGCATGCCTTCGCGTGATAAAGCGGGAAAACATGATCAGTAAAATTCTATCCACGATCAAAAAGGATTTGGTTCAGGATTCTGCGTATTTTTGTCTCTTAATGCTTAAACAAATGATTCGGCCTGTTCCCGGGAATCCATATCTTTTATTCCTTCTGGCTGCGTTTTTGCTGGCTTCATGTGCAAAAAGGCGGAAAACAGGGGAGGACCTGACGGTATTCCGCTATAATGAACCCGGTGGGATAAGCTCACTGGATCCCGCCTATGCCCGTAATTTATCGAACATCTGGGGGTGTAACCAGCTATACAACGGACTGGTGGAACTGGATGAACATCTGAAGGTTAAACCGGCCATAGCCCGGTCCTGGGAAATTTCATCCGACGGCAGGGCCTATACTTTTCATTTGAGGGACGATGTACATTTCCACCCCCATGCTTTGTTTCAAGACAGTCTGGGCAGAAAGGTCACCGCACACGATTTTGTATACAGCTTCAAACGGATCGTTGACCCCGGGGTGGCTTCACCGGGTGCATGGGTATTCCGGGCCGTGGATTCAGCCAGGAATGTTCCCTGTTTTCATGCAAAGGACGACAGCACGCTGGTGATCCTTTTGAAGAAGCCTTTCCCTCCCTTTTTGAGCATCCTGGGCATGAAATATTGTTCGGTTGTGCCCCGCGAGATCATTGATCATTTTGGCAGGGATTTCCGGAGAAATCCCATCGGTACGGGCCCTTTTTATTTAAAATACTGGCAAGAAGGGATCAAGCTGGTGCTCAGAAAAAACAAACATTATTTTCAGAAGGACGAACATGGTGATCCATTGCCTTATCTGGATGCGGTTTCAGTTACTTTCCTGATGGACAAGCAATCGGCTTTTCTGGAGTTTATCAAAGGCAAGTTGGATTTTATGTCGGGCATCGATCCGGCATATAAAGATGAAGTGCTGACCCCTTACGGGCATCTCCGGGAGAAATACCGTGACCGCTTTTACCTGTTGACAGAACCTTATCTGAATACAGAATACCTGGGCTTCCTGGTTGATCAGAAAACCGGGGGAAGACGCAGCAGTCCGGTCCGAAATGAATACATACGGAAAGCCATAAATTATGGATTTGACCGGGAGAAAATGATCACCTATTTGCGCAACAACATCGGGATACCTGGCATATATGGGTTTGTACCCCCCGGATTGCCTTCGTTCGATTCTGTAGCCGGCTATTCATACCGGCCGGACAGTTCCCGGTTATTCTTGTCCAAGGCCGGGTTTCCCAACGGAGAAGGCCTTTCGGCCATCACCCTTTCCACAACGGCGGAATATCTGGACCTTTGCAAATTTATACAGCATCAATTGGGTGAACTGGGTATGACGATTGAATTGCAGGTCAATCCACCCGCCACCAACGCACAGTTGATCGCTGGCTCACGGCTTGATTTTTTCCGGGCATCCTGGATTGCCGATTATCCGGATGCCGAAAATTATTTGTCCCTGTTCTACAGCAAAAATTTCAGTCCTTCCGGGCCCAATTACACACACTATCAAAACCCTGTTTTCGACAAGCTTTACCGCAGGTCACAACATGAACTGGTCGATACTTCCCGGTACCGGATCTACCGGGAAATGGACCGGGTCATGCTGCGGGATGCACCCGTTGTGATCCTGTATTACGATGAAGTGCTCCGGTTCGTGAACAAACGGATCACTGGCCTGGGCATTAATCCGGTCAATTTATTGGATTTGCGAAGCGTCAGGGTTCATCCCGGTGGATCATAGCTCATCCGTATCGATGACCAATCCGTCGTAACCCAGAAAAACTCCTTCCGGCAACAGCGATGAAACCTCTTCATGCTTACCCATCCGGTGACTTAAATGGGTGAGAAAGGCCTTCCCGGGAGCAAGGGATCTGATCATTTCCAATGCTTCTTCCAGATTGAAATGAGAAACATGCTTCTTAATTCTCAAGGCATTGATTATTAGTATCTTTGATCCTCTTATTTTGCGTCTTTCTTCAAGTGGTATGTCATTGGCATCGGTGATATAGGTCAGGTCTCCGATCCGAAAACCAAGTATTTTCAGGTTCATGTGAAGGACTTCGATGGGAATGATCTTTATCCCCCGGACCGAAAAGGGTGTGGTATCGATGGGGATAAGGTTGATCCGGGGTATGCCCGGATATGCATTGCCTGAAAACACATAATGAAAATCCCGCCGTATATCCTTGCATGTCGTTTCATTTGCATACACAGGTATGGGTTGTCCCGACACATAGTTATAGGCCCGCACATCATCCAATCCCCCAATATGATCCTTATGACCATGGGTGACAAGCATGGCATCCAGGTGGTCCAGCTGGGCCCGGATCATTTGCTGCCTGAAATCGGGCCCTGCATCGATCACCAGGTTCACACCATCGATCTCAATCAGGACGGAAGACCGCAGCCTTTTGTCTTTCATGTCGTTTGAACGACAAACAGGACAGTGGCAGGTAATGACGGGGATTCCTTGTGAGGTTCCGGTTCCAAGAAAAGTAATGTTCACATATGTTTTATTTTGTTGGTTAAATGTAATAGCTTTGGATCTAAAATACAAAAGAAATTATTATGCATGCATCGGTGAAATTTTTACAATGTCTGATCCGAATCGTGTGAAATTTATATGAAAAACCATTAAATTTACAGATTATCCCAGGAGAATATGACGATCATTCCTGCATTTTTTAAAGACCAATACAGCAATTACGTCCTGAATAAAGAAATACCCGGGCCCTCCAGGAATAAGGAAGCTGTCAACCTGAGCATGGCCCGTACGGTGGGCATCGTGTATATGCTCGGAACCCATGAGGACTACAGAAGTGTGGAAAAATTTGTCAGGTTCCTGCAGGACAAGGACATCCGTGTCAAAGCCATGGGGTATGTCCGGGATAAATACCTGACAAGGCGATATTTGCCCAAGCTTACCTATGATTTTTTTTACACCCGTGATCTGAACTGGTATCATAAGCCCGGCGGGACCTATGTCAAAGAATTCCTTAAAAACCGGTACGACATTTTTATGGATCTGAGCAGCGGGGATATCTTCCCCTTGCGCTATCTCTCGGCCAAAGCCACCGCAAAATTAAAGGTGGGCCGGTATAATGAGAAAAATAAAGCCATATTTGATCTCCTGATACGATCAGAGAAACAACAAAAAATGGAACCATACATACAAGAGGTAAAACATTATCTTAGCGTCATCAATAAATAGATCATTATGAAAGAAATTCAAGGTACCGGCGTTGCCCTCATTACCCCGTTTCATTATTACGGCACCATTGATTTTACATCCCTGAGCAACATCATCGAACACATCCTTTCAAACAACGTGGACTTTATTGTTGCCCTGGGCACAACGAGTGAGGCAGCCACCCTTTCCAGGGATGAAAAAAATGCCCTGATGGAATTTATACTTGAAACGGTCGATGATCGTGTTCCCGTGGTTATGGGTACAGGGGGGAATAATACCCAGGAAATCATTGACAGCATAAAACCCAATAATTTTGACGGCATCTCAGCCCTTTTATCTGTCGTTCCCTATTACAATAAACCTCAACAGAAGGGCCTGTATTACCATTTCAAAAATATAGCAACGGCCAGTCCGGTACCGGTGATCCTGTACAACGTACCCGGCAGGACCAGTGCCAATTTGACCTCCGATACGACCTTGCGGCTGGCCCATGAATTCGGGAACATCATAGGCATTAAGGAAGCCTCTGGGAATTTTACACAGATCATGGAGATACTCAGGGACAAGCCCAGGGACTTTTTTGTTTTTTCCGGTGATGATGCCCTCACATTGCCTATGATCCTGCTGGGAGCAGAAGGTGTCATATCGGTCACGGCCAATGCATACCCGGGGGAATTTTCCCAAATGGTAAAAAATGCCCTGAAAGGGAGTAAAAAGAAAGCCCGGATCATTCATTACTCCCTGCTGGAGATCATGAACACATTATTTGAAGATGGCAATCCTTCCGGCATAAAGGCGGTATTAAATATTTTGGGCCGGTGCAATAATCATTTGCGACTTCCGCTCGTTAAGGTAAATAAAGGAACATTTAACCGGCTGCAGACCCTGACGGAATTGTATAAAAACCCGCTTGTAAGCTGATGCAGGCAGCGGTGCCGGAGCATCTTCCGTATTAGATATTTGAAAGGACAAGCGTTTGTTATGAAAAAGAACACATGGTTGCTGATGATCCTGTTTGGCCTGGGCATCTGTTCTGCCTTTGGCCAGCATAGAACAACGGATGATATTTTCGGGGAAAGGAATGAAGTATATTTCTCATTCCATCTGGATGATCTTAGCCTGATCCCCATGCTTTCCCGTATAATATCCCTGGATGATCTTGATCCTGCTTCAGGCAAGGTATATGCTTACGCCAACCGGGAAGCGTGGGAAGAATTCCTGGACCATGGCACCGGGTATGAAATTCTGACTCCCCCATCCATGCTTACCAGGGATATCCGTATGGTGGATAAAGTGGACCTGCGGAACCTCAACGACTGGGATTTCTATCCTACTTACGACGGTTACGTGGATATGATGAACCAGTATGCGGCAGATTATCCGGATATATGTGAGGTGTTCAGCATTGGCGGGACTTATCATGAAAGGGATATCCTGGTGGCAAAAATATCGGATAATGCCGGTGTCCGCGAAGCGGAGCCGCAGTTTTTTTATACCTCCTCCATGCATGGCGATGAAACTGCCGGATATGTCCTTATGTTGCGTCTGATCGATCATTTATTGAGTAATTACGGGGAGGATCCCCGGATCACCCATATGGTGGACAACATAGAGATATGGATCAATCCGCTGGCCAACCCCGACGGCGCTTATGCTTCCGGTAATTCAAATATATACGGAGCCACGCGGTACAATGCACAGGGGGTAGACCTGAACCGGAACTTTCCCGACCCTGAGGACGGGCCCCATCCGGACGGAAACGCCTGGCAAATTGAAACCCGTGCATTTATGGATGTGGCGGAAGAAAACCAGTTTGCCATGTCGTGCAACATCCACGGAGGGGCCGAAGTAGCCAATTATCCCTGGGATACCTGGTGGTTCCCCACAGCGGATGAAGACTGGTGGATCTATGTTTGCAGGGAATATGCAGATACTGCCCAGCTTTACAGTCCACCCGGATATTTCAGTGGCTTCAATAACGGAATAACCAATGGATATGCCTGGTATACCATTTCCGGTGGACGGCAGGATTATATGACCTATTTCCATCAGGGCCGTGAATTCACGCTGGAAATATCCAATACCAAACTGGTCCCTGCTTCGCAGCTTCCGGATCTCTGGGAATACAATTACCGTTCCTTTCTGAATTATATGGAACAGGTATTGTATGGTGTTACCGGGACCGTGACGGATAAGGACAGCCAGGATCCACTGCGGGCCGAGGTTTTCGTCCTGGATCATGAAGAAGACAGTTCCTGGGTATATTCCGGCAGCGAACATGGCAATTACTACCGACTGCTTTATGAAGGCAGCTATGATATCCGGTTTTCCTCACCCGGGTATATCCCTGAGATCGTTGAAAATGTCATGGTTACAAATCGTGATGCAACGGACCTGAATATTGCGTTGACGCATCAGTTCAGTGGGATGGAGGAAATGCAGGGAACGGACTTCAATATATACCCCAATCCCGTGTCCGGGAATTATTTCCTGGTTACCTGCCGGGATGAGATCATCGATGTGTATGTAATGGACATTACGGGGAAAGAAATCTTCCATCAAAGCGGTATACACGAGCACCGTGCATTTGTCGAAACTTCCGGATGGATAAACGGACCGTATGTGGTGCTGATCTATACCCCCGGGGGCATCTATTCCGGCAAACTGGAAATAATATAATATCCCGGTCACAGGGGTATTCCTATGCCGAGGACAATGCGAACGGCAATCATCAGGAGCACTGCGGTAAAGATCAGTTTCCGGCTTAATTTCACGTGCATTTTCTTTTCTTCAAAATAAAGCTCAGGCATGGCGGGATATCTCAACAGCACAGGTATCAGCGCAATCAGCATCGTCAGCAGGACCATTTGATGATGATCGCTTCTTCCGGGCAGCCAGAAAACAAAAAGAAGCAGGTTCCCTGTGATGAATGGCCACAGGACCTGTGCCATAACGAACCTTCTTCGGTTTGAGGCATTCAGGGTGTTATAATAAGCGTTGGCCGACAGGAGCCAGGAGCGGACTGAAAGGAATCCCATTAGCAACAGGGCGAAAATGGAAATGATGGCATAGATCAACTTGCCGGTATCCATAACATACATCCAGTTGATGGCATGGCCAAATCCCTGATTGAACAAGGTCCCGACAAGCAAACCGCCAAAGAACATCGTAAAACCATGAAAAAAGGCCCAGAAGAACACGGTTTTGATTTTTGTGGAATCCTGCCTCAATTTGCTGAAAATGATCAAACACAAGAATCCTGTAAACAGCGAAAGCACCGGGGCGGAAGAGAAAATAAGCTTAACAGAATCGGCGTGCCATTCATCACTGCGTATGAGGTAGTAATTCCTGTCGTAACGCATGATTGTATCGTAATCAAAAAAAGAAGCTGCCAGCCCGGATGCAAGTCTGGAAATCAACAAGATGACCATAAAAGAAATCAGGAACATGGCGGTTGAATTGGCGGCAATGATCAAAAATTCCCTGCGTACTTCCCTGGCATTTTTGAATTTCTGAATGTTGTCTGTTAAGGTTTTCCTGTTTATACCTTTTATCCAACGCTTTATTCTGCGCACCTTTACCTTCAGAAAAAAACGCAGCAATCTGCGCGTTCGTTTTTTCCTTTCCGCTTTGTTTGTAACGATCCTGTCATGTTGCGCTTTTTCCAGATCCACGATCTTTTTCTGCCGCTCCAATTGATGATCATCATCCGGGATGATTTCCGGTTCCGGCACCGTTGGCGTTGGCGTACCGGATAATTTCCTTTTTTCTTGTTCCTCCCGTTTTTCTGCGTTTCGTTGCGCTTTCATTTTCCTTCTGGCTTCGCGATTTTCCCGGCGTTCACGGCGGCGCAGTTCACGGGCTTTCATGTTCCTGAGTTTCCGGACATACCGCAGGTATCGCATTCGGCGGTAGATCGAATAAAAAAAACCGTATTTTCTGGAATTTCCCAATGGCATAATGCAAAATACCCTTTCAGGATCTCCGGCCTGAAAGGGTAAAAATACGAATTATTGTATGACCATTCCCTGTTATTCAACCACCATTTTTTCGATCATGCCGGAAGAATAGCTTCCTGCATCGAGCTTTTTCTTTATTTCGGCAAACGATTCAATGGTATAGTTCACATCTTCCATCGTATGCATTGCGGTGGGTATAAGTCTAAGCAGGATGACCCCTTTGGGTACGACAGGGTAGGATACAATGGAACAAAAAATATCGAAATTTTCACGCAGATCATGCGTGATCTGGGTAGCTTCGGGAACACCTCCGGGCAGTATGACCGGTGTGACCGGTGACTCAGTTTTGCCCAGGTTAAATCCATGTTCCTTCAGCCCTTTCTGCAATGCATTTACTATGCGCCATAATTTCTCCCTGTGCTCCGGCTGGGTCCTTATAATTTCAAGTCGCTTTAAAGCACCTATGACCATGGGCATTGGCAGGGATTTTGCATAGACCTGCGAACGCATATTGTACATTAAAAAACGTATAATTTCTTTGGGCCCGGCGATAAAAGCACCGATCCCTGCCATGGATTTGGCAAAGGTGCTAAAATACAGGTCAACCTGATCGCGAACCCCGTAATGCATATCGGTACCCGAACCATCGCGGCCCATCGTACCCAAACCGTGTGCGTCATCCACCAGCAGACGGAAATTATATTTTCCCTTCAGGGCAACGATGCCTTTCAGGTTGCCCAGATCACCGGACATGCCATATACACCTTCGGTAATGACCAGGATGCCGCCACCGGTCTTTGCGGTCAATTTGGTGGCTCTTTCCAACTCCTTATCCAGGTTTTCCATATCATTATGGGGATAAACGAAGCGTTTTCCAAAATGCAAACGCATTCCGTCCAGGATGCACGCATGTGCCTCAGAGTCGTAAACGATCACATCATTCCGGTCCACCAGCGAATCGATAATGGAAACCATGCCCTGGTAACCATAATTCAGGAGATATGCGGATTCCCTGCCCACAAAACCGGCCAGCTCCTGTTCCAGCTTCTCATGATAACTGGTCTGGCCGGACATCATTCGTGCGCCCATAGGATAGGCCAGTCCCCAATCTTTTGCCGCCTGGGCATCGGCTGCCCTTACTTCGGGAAGATTGCCCAATCCAAGGTAATTGTTAAGGCTCCAGACAAGCCGTTCCTTGCCCATAAAGATCATCCTGCTGGACAATTCACCCTCAAGTTTTGGGAACATATAATAACCATGGGCTTTGTCCATGTACTGGCCTAGCTTTCCGGGCCTTTTGGCAATTTTTTCAAAAATATCCACGTTGAAGAGTTTTTTCGTTCGTCCTGCAAAAATATAAATTACTGCCCACATAGCAAAGCTATTCTTATCCATAATAATTATGGGTACAAAACGTTCATAAATCCGGTGAATTTCATAATTTTGCGGAATGTTAAAAAAGAAGTTGCTTTTTCTTGTCCTTATTGGTGCACTGTTTGTTAGCGGATGCAGCCAGCATCAAAAGTTGATGAAGAGTACAGACAACGAGGTAAAGTATGAAGCCGCCGTGGATTATTTTGAGGACGGCGATTATTACCGTGCCCTGCAATTGTTTGAGCAGTTGATAGGTGTGTTCCGGGGGACATCCAAGGCAGAGAAACTGTATTATTACTATTCCTATTGCTATTATTACCAGGAAGAATACCTGTTGGCAAGCTATTACTTTAAACGGTATGCAAAGAGTTTTCCGAACGGCCCGAATGCAGAGGAAAGTTTTTTTATGAGCGCCTACTGCCAGTATATGTTGTCGCCACGATACAGTCTGGATCAGACCAACACACACGAAGCCATAAAGGAGTTGCAGTTGTTCATTAATTTCTACCCGGAAAGCGAGCGTGTGGAAACCTGCAACCAGCTTATCGATGAACTCAGGGCCAAGCTGGAGAAAAAGGATTTTGAGATCGCCAGGCAATATTTAAAAACAGAACATTACAAAGCGGCCATTACTGCCTTCAACAATCTTCTGCGGGATTATCCGGATACGGACAACAAAGAGGACATCCTTTTTTTCATCCTGAAATCCTATCATAAGTACGCTGAAAACAGCATTGAAAAAATGAAAGGCGAGCGGTACGAGGCAACCGTGGAAGCCTTCAACGATTTTATCTATTCATATCCTGAATCGGATTATGCCAGGGAAGCCTCTGTTATGCAAAACGATGCCCTTGAGGCACTGGAAAAATTATAAACCAACACTTTTATTTTATACAATGATCGATTATAAGAGAATTAAAACAGACACAGAAGCGGTGACCCGGGACAAACAGGTTTTCTATGAGCAAACAGGAAACATTTATGAAACGGTGGCCATATTATCCAAAAGGGCAAACCAGATCTCCCAGCAAATGAAAGAAGAACTGAACCAGAAAATTGAAGAGTTCAGCACTTCTTCCGACAATCTGGAAGAGATCTTTGAAAACCGGGAACAGATAGAGATCGCAAAATTTTATGAACGCCTGCCCAAGCCCACGCTTCTCGCCATCCATGAATTTTTTAATCACGGGATTTATTTCCGGAACCCCCATAAAGAGGAGAAAACCGGAGAATAATCATGCAATAAATGCTTAAAGGTAGAAAAATACTTATCGGGATCACCGGGAGTATTGCCGCATATAAGATCCCATTGCTCATACGCTTGCTTCGCAAGGAGCAGGCTGAGGTAAGGATTGTGCTCACACCCGCAGCCGGGGATTTTGTCACCCCACTCACACTGGCTGTCTTATCCGGCAATCCTGTCCGGTCCGAAGCCTTCGACCCGGACACCGGAGAATGGCACAGCCATGTTGAACTGGGTTTATGGGCGGATGTGGTTTTGCTGGCTCCCGTATCGGCGAATACCATGGCAAAAATGGCCATGGGTGTGGCCGATAATTTTTTACTGACGGTATACTTGTCGGCCAGGTGCCCGGTATTTTTTGCCCCGGCCATGGACCGTGAAATGTTCAGGCATCCGGCCACCCGGAAGAATATCCGGAAACTTACCTCGTACGGGAATATGCTTATTCCCCCTTCAGAAGGAGATCTGGCCAGTGGGCTGTGCGGGGAGGGCCGCATGGAAGAACCTGAAAAAATGCATGAAATTCTACATGCATTTTTCCGGAAAAAAGATGATTTCAAAGGGAAAAAGATTTTGGTGACTGCCGGTCCTACCCATGAAGCCATTGATCCCGTGCGATTTTTGGGCAATCATTCCTCGGGTGCGATGGGATATGCCCTTGCAGAGGAGTTTGCTGAGCGGGGAGGAGAGGTGCTTTTGATAAGCGGCCCGGCGAACCTGGAATTGCATTCCGGGAACATTCAGCGGATCGGTGTAACATCTGCTGCAGAAATGAAAGACCATTGCATGGCCCATTTCCCGGATACGGATATATGCGTCATGGCTGCGGCAATTGCAGACTATACGCCCGATGCACCACAAAGTTCCAAGATCAAAAAAGATACGGACCGGTTGGTGTTGTCACTCAAACCAACCGACGACATACTTGCGGAAATGGGCAGGATCCGCAGAAAGGACCAGTTTCTGGCTGGTTTTGCGCTTGAAACCGATAATGGGCTGAGGAACGCACACAGAAAACTGGAAAGGAAAAACCTGGATATGATCGTTTTGAATTCCCTGAACGACACCGGTGCCGGATTTCAGCACCAGACCAATAAAATAACCATCCTGGATAAAGACCGGCGCCTGGAATATGAACTCAAGCCCAAAAAAGAAGTGGCCATGGACATTGCAGATTATATTAAGTCAAGAATCTGAATATCAATATTCATGGACCCTTTATCTAAACATCTACTTTTTTCAATGTCAAACATCAGGTCTTTTATGAAAAAAATCCTAATCATCGCATTCATATTCTTTTTCACGGGGAATGTATTTTCCCAGGAATTGAATTGCAAGGTCAGGGTGAATTATCAACAGGTAGAAGGGACCGATACAAAAGTTTTTGAAACGCTGGAAAGTGCGATCTATGAATTCATCAATAACCGGAAATGGACGAATTACAATTTCGGGATCGAGGAGCGGCTGGACTGCACCATAATGCTGACCATATCCGAACGCATGAGCAGCGACGAATTCAAAGGTTCCATCAACATAGCCCTGAAGCGTCCCGTATATAATTCAGCCTATAATTCTACTACCTTAAACTACATCGACCGGGATTTCCAGTTTAATTACATCGAATTTCAGCCCCTGGAGTTCCAGGACAATGTGTTCAGCTCAAACCTCACATCGGTGCTGGCTTACTGGGTTTATGTATTTCTGGGTATTGATTTTGATACTTTTACGCTGTATGGTGGAGACCATTTTTATGAAAAAGCGGAATCTATCATCAATGCTGCACAAAATGAATCCTTTCCGGGATGGAAGCCCTTCGAAAGCCAGAAAAACCGGTACTGGTTGGTGGAAAACCTTTTGAATCCGACCTACCAGCCGATCAGGAAATTTTTGTACGAATACCACCGCAAAGGACTGGACCTTATGTACGATGATGCCAGCAAGGGCCGGGCAAATATATTAAAAAGCCTTAAATATCTGGAGGTTGTTGAAAACCAACGGCCCGGACTGTATTTATTGCAATTGGTCCTTGATGCCAAGAGTGATGAATTCGTCAATGTTTTTTCAGAAGGCTCACCACAGGAGAAAACCAAGGCTGTCAATTTGTTGAAGGAAATCGATCCCTCCAGCAGCGATGAATACGAAGGCATCCTTCAAAATTAACATTTCGTTGTGTTGGCTGTTTCGTTATTTTTGCATGAACACCATAGAAGAAAGCTATGTTCCGTTTGTTAAGCATAAAAAATTATGCCCTGATCCGTGAATTGGAAATGCAGTTCCCCGAAGCCCTGACGGTGATCACAGGGGAAACAGGGGCAGGGAAGTCCATCATGCTGGGTGCGCTTTCACTTATTTTGGGTAAGCGTGCAGATACGGGGGTACTGATGGATAAAAAGAAGAAATGTGTTGTAGAAGGGACTTTCCGGATCAGGGATTATCAATTGGAATCTTTTTTCAGCAGCCACGACCTGGATTTTGACGAACAGACCATAATGCGCAGGGAGATCTCGCCCAGCGGACGTTCAAGGGCATTTATCAACGATACACCGGTGCGTCTTGATTTGATGAAAGCCCTGGGTGATAAGCTCGTGAATATCCATTCCCAGCAGGAGACCGTAACCCTCAATGATTCCGCTTTTCAGCTTGGTGTATTGGATGGTTATGCAGGCTTGAATGCGGAAGCAGCAAAATTCAGAAAAGATTTCAGGATCTATAAGCAAAAAGACAGGGAACTGTCTGAATTAAAGGCACTCGAGCAAAAATCAGCCGCCGATCTGGAATATTATAATTTTCAGTTGGAAGAATTGGATAAGGCCATGCTCAGAGAAGGCGAACAGGAAGAACTGGAGGGAGAACTGGATATTCTTGCAAATGCCGAAGAAATTAAACAGGTGCTGCTGGAACTGAATTTGGTCCTGGAAGAAGAAGAACAAAGCGTTTCCGCATCCTTGTCCGGTTTGATCCGTCGATTGTCAGGATTATCCGGATACAGCAAGGAGCTGGGTGATATATACAAGCGGCTCGACAGCGCTGCTATAGAGTTGAGCGATATTGCCACCGAAGCAGGCCGCCTGTCGGAAAAATCGTCTCTGGATCCGGGCCGGCTGGCAGCGGTGAACGAACGGCTGGATACCTTGTATCAACTACAACATAAGCACCGGGTCCAATCGGTCCGGGAACTTATTGACCTGCGTGATTCTTTCCGGAAAAAGATCAATTCCATCGGATCGCTTGAAAAGCAAATAGAAGATCTGGAAAAAGAAACGGACCGTTTATATGCGGACCTGGATAAACGGGCGATGGAAATACGAAAAAGACGGAAAGCCGCATTTCCCGGCTTTGAAGACCATGTCCTTTCCGTTGTTCGCCAACTGGGCATGCCCGATGCCGTATTCAGGGTGCGCCATAAGGCTTTGCAGGAACTCTCCCATGACGGGAAGGATAAGATCATTTTTTTGTTCAATGCCAATCGGGGAGGGGAGCCCAAAGAGCTGAACAAGGTCGTTTCCGGAGGTGAGATGTCGAGGCTCATGCTGGCAGTCAAATCCCTGGTATCGGAACACAATTTGCTTCCAACCATTGTTTTTGATGAAATTGACGCCGGCGTATCCGGGGACATTGCCGATAAGATGGGACGGATCCTGGAAAGGATGGCGGCAAAGATGCAGGTCATTGCCATCACCCACCTACCCCAGATCGCAGGGAAAGGGGAGGCGCATTATAAAGTATACAAAGAAACAGACCAATCACAAACCTATTCCGGGATACGCGCCCTGACGCCAGAAGAACGGGTAGAAGAAATTGCCCAGCTCCTGAGCGGTGAAAATGTGACAGCATCTGCGGTGCAAACTGCCAGGGAGCTATTGGATATTTTTAAGGGATAGCATTTCGCCATGGCATATCCTGGCATCCGGTGGGTAGTTGGATCAAATATTTTCATACTTTTGTCGGTAAGTCCAACCAAACCATGAATCGATGATAAACTTTGAACTGGAAAAGTACCAGCAGGAAATCGTTGAAAAATATCGCGATTTCACCAGGAGATGGATCATTCCCAACCGGGCCAAATATGATGAGTTGTCCGAATTTCCCTGGGACATTGTCCAAGCTGCTTACGATGAGAAAATCATCAACGGGGCCCTGCCCAAAGAATACGGGGGTAACGGGTTTAATATTTTCGACAGTGCCCTGGCCTCCGAAGAACTGGGGTACGGGTGCACGGGCATCGGGATATGCATTGATGCCAGTACGCTTGCCCTGACACCCACATTGCTTGCCGCAACGGAGGAACAGCGGAAACGCATTTACGGGGAGATCACAGAAAAGAAAGCGGTGGCTGCCTATGCACTTACGGAGCCCAATGCCGGTTCGGACGTAGCCGGGATCAAATCCACCGCCATAAAAAAGGGGGATGTCTACATCCTGAACGGCCATAAAAGGTTTATCACCAATGCAGAGGTTGCTGAGTATATTACGGTATTTGCCCTTACGGACCCCGACAGGGGTGCACGCAGTTTGACGGCTTTTCTGGTTAACGCAAATTCTCCCGGGGTGGAGGTCCTTCCACGCTTGCAAAAGATGGGACAGCGTGCTTCTGTACAGAATGAACTACGGTTTCATGATGTGGAGATCCCGGCACACAATCTCCTCGGCAAGGAGGGCATGGGATTTCTCATTGCCATGAAGACCTTCGACCGTACACGCACTGGTGTGGCCTCTGCTGCGGTTGGCAATGCCCAGGCCGCTTTTGATTATGCACTGAAATGGACGAAAAACCGCATACAATTTGGCAAACCCATCACTGCAAACCAGGCGATGGGCTTTTTTATGGCAGATATGGCCACGGAGATCGAGTTGGCCCGGAACCTTGTCTGGAAGGCCGCATGGGCTTATGACACAGACCAAAAAAGCCTTTCCAGGCTGTCGGCCATGTCTAAATTGTATGCCACCGACATGGCCATGCGTGTTACGACCGATGCCGTGCAGGCTATGGGCGGTGAAGGATATTCCAAAGAGCATCCGGTTGAAAAAATGATGCGGGATGCCAAATTGTCCCAGATATATGAGGGGACGAACCAGATACAACGCGTGGTGATATCAAAAAACATCCTGAAGTAAAAAGCATTAAAAATCGTACCGTTCATCTTCGATCAGCTTGTCGGCAATGCGCCGGCGGGCTACTTTGACATTCACCGGGGCAACATGCGTGTATGCTTCCAGTGCCCGGTTTGCAAGCTCTTGTTCTTCACCTTCCAGGAAAGAAGCAACCGCGTCCATTCCCGCTTTGCGAAGGCGGTATCCCGAATCGTATGTAAATACATCCAGGATATCCCGGTAGACCAATATTTCTTCCGGACCTTTGAGCGTTTCCAGCTTTTTTACCCGCAGCAAGGTTGATTCAGCGGCATACAACTGTATCAGCATATCCGAAAGGTTTATCAGGATTTCCTGCTCCCTGACCAGTTGCTTTTTCAGGTTCTTATAAGCCATTCCGATGATCAGGAGGATGGATTTTTTAAACCCCCTGACAGAGGTGTTCTTAGCGGCATAATATTCCGTTGGTATGCTTATGGGGCCCCGGAGTTGCCTGGCTTCTTCATAGACTTTCTCTGCCTGGTCAAAAATATCAAGGTCCTTTCTCATCGCTTTTTTCAGGGCCGTATCCGTGGTCAGCAGGCGGTTTATTTCATTGGTCCCTTCAAAGATCCGGTTTATCCTGGAATCGCGGTAACCCCGCTCGATATCGGATTCAGCGGAATACCCCATGCCGCCATGGATCTGTACCGCCTCATCAACAACAAAGTCGAGGGTTTCCGATCCGTAAACCTTCATCATCGCCGCTTCTATTGCAAATTGCGATATGGCTTTTATCTCGGCTTTGCCATGGTCCATCCCTTTTTCCAGGAAGGCATCCTTTACCATATCGATATCCTTGCATGCCCTGTATACGGCGGATTCGTTCGTAAATGTGCGTATCACCTGTTCAGCCAGCTTATGTTTTATTGCGCCAAAAGACGATATGGGCGTACCGAATTGCTTGCGTTCGTTTGCATAGGTCACCGAATGGGTAATCGCCAGTTTTTCAGCCCCGATCACGATGCCGCCCAACTTAATCCTGCCCATGTGCAGAATATCCAGGGCAATCCGGAAACCACCCCCGCGGCAACCGATCATATTTTCGGCCGGCACTTTGACGTCGTTGAAAAATATCTGACGGGTGGATGACCCCTTGATGCCCATTTTATTTTCTTCGGGGGTACGGGTTATGCCCGGGGTATCGCTGTCCACGATAAATGCACTGAGGACCCGGTCCCTGTCGATCTTGGCAAAAACCGTAAGCACATCGGCAAAACCGCCGTTTGTGATCCACATTTTCTGGCCATTCAGTATATAATTCTTGCCATCTTCAGATAACACCGCACTGGTTTTGCCCGCATTGGCATCTGAACCTGCATTGGGTTCTGTCAGGCAATATGCAGCGGTGAATGCGCCCGTGGCAAGTTTCGGTAAATATTTCTTTTTTTGTTCTTCGTTTCCGTAATAAGCGATCGGACAGGTACCGATCCCTATATGTGCGGAGTATGCAACAGAAAAGGAATAACCGGCACCGACCTTTTCATTGGCCAGCATGGCCGTCGTGAAAGATTGTCCAAATCCTTCATATTCCTCCGGGAGAGAGATCCCGAGCAGGCCAAGCTCACCGGCTTTGCCAAGCAATTCGCGCATCAATCCTTCTTCCTGTTTGTCGATCCGGTCCAGGTTGGGGAGAACCTCTGTTTTCAGGAAATCCTCGCAAGTTTGCGCGATCATTTGCTGTTCTTCGTCAAATTCTTCCGGAATAAAAACATCCTTACTGTCGGCATCATGAACAAGGAAAAAGCCTCCTTTCATAAGTTCTGTTTCCATGGTTTCCATCTTTGGTTGAGGCTGCAAAGATATATAAATATAATTACCGGGAAACCGGGGCAAGGGATCGTATATGATCCTTAAGGACCAAAGCGGACATCGAAAATTCAGAACAAGGCACACATAAAAAAGGGGCTACCTTCATTCGGCAGCCCCTTTTTTTCCCGGCGATCAATTTTCGATCTTCCTGGCATCCCTGACCTTCTGAATCTTTATCCTGATCTCCTCCTTTTTATCATCGTAATCAACCTGTATGGTATCGCCGGGTTTCATGCTGGTCTTAATAAGTTCCTCCGCCAATACGTCTTCGACATATTTTTGGATTGCCCGTTTCAATGGCCGGGCCCCGAACTGGGAATCCCAACCCTTATCGACAATATAATCTTTGGCTTTACGTGTCATATTGATCTTATAGCCCAATGAGTGGATGCGGTCATAGAGATGCCTGAGCTCAATATCGATGATCTTGAAAATATGTTCCTTTTCAAGGGGATCAAAGATCACTACATCATCCACCCGGTTCAGGAATTCAGGGGCAAACGCTTTTTTTAACGCACTTTCGATCACACCTTTGGCATAATTGACCCTGGATGTTTTCTTTGCAGTTGTGCTGAATCCAACACCCTGCCCAAAGTCTTTTAATTGCCGCGAACCGATGTTGGAGGTCATAATGATGATGGTATTCTTAAAATCAACCCTCCGTCCGAGGCTATCCGTAAGGACTCCGTCATCCAATACCTGAAGCAATAAATGGAAAACGTCCGGGTGGGCTTTTTCTATTTCGTCAAGCAATACGATGGAATAGGGTTTTCTTCTGACCTTTTCCGTGAGCTGTCCACCTTCCTCATATCCCACATATCCCGGAGGTGCACCGACAAGCCTTGATACGGCGAATTTTTCCATATATTCGCTCATGTCTATCCGGACAAGGGCTTCTTCCGTGTCAAAAAGATATGTTGCCAGAATTTTGGCCAGGTGGGTTTTTCCCACCCCTGTCGGGCCAAGGAAAATAAAGGAACCAATAGGTTTCTTGGGGTCTTTCAAACCGGCACGGTTCCTGCGTATGGCTTTGACGACCTTTTTGATGGCTTCTTCCTGTCCGATCACAGAGTGTTCCAGTTCCCCTTCCATATTTATAAGCCGTTCACCTTCGTTTTTGGCTATGCGCTGTACCGGTATGCCGGTCATCATTGCCACCACTTCGGCCACATTTTCTTCCGAGACGGTCTCCCTGTGTATTTTCGCTTCTTTCTCCCATTGCAGCTTGGCTTCTTCCAGTTCTTTCTGAAGATTTCGCTCCAGGTCCCTGAACTCAGCGGCCTCTTCAAATTTCTGGGAATTGATCGCGCTGGTTTTGTTCTTTTTTGTGTTTTCTATTTTGTTCTCGATCTCGATGATCTCCGAAGGCACATGTATGTTGGTAATATGCACCCGTGCTCCGGCTTCATCCAATGCATCGATCGCCTTATCCGGCAGATACCGGTCGGAAATATAGCGGTTGGTCAGGTTGACACATGCCCGGACAGCTTCTCCGGTATAATTGACCAGGTGGTGGTCCTCATATTTTTCCTTAATATTGTTCAGGATATCAATTGTTTCCTTTGCGGTCGTCGGATCGATCAGCACTTTTTGGAAACGCCTTTCAAGGGCGCCGTCCTTTTCAATATATTGCCGGTATTCGTCCAGGGTCGTGGCACCGATGCATTGTATATCACCCCGGGCCAGGGCCGGTTTGAACATATTGGAAGCATCCAGAGAGCCCGAAGCATTGCCGGCGCCCACGATCGTATGGATCTCATCGATAAAAAGGATGATGTCCGGATTTTTTTCCAGTTCATTCAACACAGCCTTCATCCGTTCTTCGAATTGACCCCGGTATTTGGTTCCGGCAACGATGGAAGCCAGGTCGAGGGTGACAATGCGTTTATTGAACAAAGCCCTGGACACTTTCCGGTCAACAATACGAAGCGCCAGGCCTTCGGCGATGGCCGATTTGCCAACTCCGGGTTCCCCGATCAGGATGGGATTGTTCTTTTTCCGGCGGCTCAGGATCTGTGCAATACGTTCCAATTCCTTGCTTCTTCCTACGATGGGGTCCAGACTTCCTTCCTCTGCCATTTTTGTGATGTCCCTGCCAAAATTGTCCAACACGGGTGTTTTGGATTTGGTGTCCGCAGCCCGTCTGATATTTCCGCCGAAACTTCCACGCCCGGCTTCTTCTTCCTCCTCGGCGGCATCTTCCGGCAATTCACTGCTTGGTTCAATGGGGTCATCTTTGTCGCGCCGGGAGATTATGGCCTTAAGCTCATCCTTGACAGCATCGTAATCCACGCCATAACGTCCCAGGGTTTGCGTAACAATATTGTTTTCATCTTTCAGGATGGAAAGCAGCAGGTGTTCTGTACCGATCAGTTCGCTTTTAAATAGCTTTGCTTCCAGATACGTTATTTTCAGTGCCCTTTCGGCTTGTTTTACAAGGGGGATGTTATTGATGTCCGGATGGCTCTTTTCGGGATTGGAAATGGAGATTTCAATGGTCTTCCTGAGGTCTTTCAGGTCTATCCCAAAATAATGCATCATATGTATGGCCATTCCTTCTCCTTCCCTCAGGATGCCAAGCAGGAGGTGTTCCAGCCCTATATAATCATTGCCCAGCCGGAGCGCTTCTTCGCGACTGTAAGTGAGCACATCTTTCACCCTCTGTGAAAATTTTGCTTCCATGTAATCGACTCCTTCTTCCTATTCTAATTCGTAAATAACTAAGTTGTTGTGATCTGTTAACGATTAAACAAACATCATTATTTTCTAGTTCATTCCGATCATCATTTATTTAACATATTTTACATGATCTCCGTATCCGGACATGATGTTCCAAAGTTAACGACAAAATGATCGTTTCAAGCCATGTGTGCTGGTTTTTTTCAACAGAGAAGTGTTTATAATCGAGATAATAAAAGGGCCATGGTATCTACATTTTTCGTAATTTCGTGCATTCGATAGAGTTAAGGTAAGCTTTTGATTTTGTGAAAAATAATAACTAAGCGGTATGGATTCAGGAGAAAAGATAATTAAGGTTAACATTGAGAGCCAGATGAAGGCTGCTTACATTGATTACTCTATGTCGGTGATCATTTCCAGGGCATTGCCCGAGGTACGGGATGGCATGAAACCCGTGCACAGGAGGGTGCTTTATGGGATGCGTGAATTGGGTGTTTTTTCCAGCCGTTCCTATAAAAAATCCGCCAGGATCGTAGGGGAGGTGTTGGGCAAGTACCATCCGCATGGCGATGTATCCGTTTATGATGCCATGGTACGCATGGCCCAGTCATGGTCGCTTCGCTATCCCCTGGTCGATGGCCAGGGTAATTTTGGTTCCATAGACGGGGACAGTCCGGCCGCAATGAGATATACGGAAGCCCGCTTGCAAAAGATCGCCGAGGAGATGCTGGCAGACATTGACAAGGAAACCGTAGATTATGTGTTGAATTTTGATGATACATTAACCGAGCCGGTGGTATTGCCGGCCAAAATACCCAACCTCCTGGTTAACGGCGCTTCCGGAATTGCCGTTGGGATGGCAACGAATATGCCGCCGCATAATCTTTCTGAAGTTATTGACGGAACGGTCGCATACATCGATGATAATGAGATTGATATTCCCGGGCTGATGAAGTACATCAAAGCCCCGGATTTCCCGACGGGCGGAATTATCTATGGATATGAAGGCGTGAAGGATGCTTTTGAAACAGGGCGGGGCCGGATCGTTGTCCGCGGGGAGACGAAAATTGAGCAGATGTCTTCGGGCCGCGACCGCATTGTGGCTACTTCCATACCCTATCAGGTCAATAAGGCAGAAATGATCAAAAAGACCGCCGATCTGGTCAATGACAAGAAAATAGAAGGCATTACCGACATACGGGATGAGTCTGACCGCAGTGGCTTGCGGATCGTTTATGAATTAAAGAAGGACGCTGTCACCAATGTGGTATTAAATAAATTATATCAATATACTGCGCTGCAGACTTCCTTTAGTGTTAACAACATTGCCCTGGTGAACGGACGGCCCAAAATGCTGAACCTAAGGGATCTGATCCGCCATTTTGTGGATCACCGGCATGATGTGCTCATCCGGAAGACGAAGTATGAGCTGAAGGAAGCTGAGGCCAAAGCCCATGTCCTGGAAGGAATGCTGATAGCCCTGGACCATCTCGATGAAGTGATCGCCCTTATCCGTGCTTCCAGGACACCCGATGAAGCCAGGACGGGATTGATGAAGGAATTCGGACTTACCGGGATACAGGCCAAGGCGATTTTGGATATGCGGTTACAGAAACTTACCGGACTGGAAAGGGATAAGGTCAGGGGAGAATATGAAGCGCTGAAGAAAACCATTGCATATTTGAACCGCATCCTGAATGAAGAAGACTTGCGGATGAAAATCCTGAAAGAGGAATTGCT
Source organism: Bacteroidales bacterium (assembly GCA_018400295.1). Taxonomy (GTDB): domain Bacteria; phylum Bacteroidota; class Bacteroidia; order Bacteroidales; family B18-G4; genus M55B132. The sequence goes on from JAGYMZ010000024.1 coordinate 37,178, forward strand.
TGAGATCAAAGAAAAATACGGCGATGAAGCCAAAACGGAAATTGAATATGCTGCCGATGATTTCAGGATAGAAGATACCATACCTGATGAAGCTGTTGTTGTAACAATCTCTCACATGGGATACATCAAGCGTACACCATTGACGCAATACCGGAGGCAGGGCCGGGGTGGGAGAGGAGCCCGCGGAAGCGATATACGTGATGAGGATTTTGTTGAATACCTCTTCATTGCATCCAATCACAACCACATGCTCTTTTTTACCGAAAAAGGCAAGTGCTTCTGGCTTAGGGTCTTTGAGATCCCGGAAGGGACAAAAGCTTCCAAAGGGCGTGCCATACAGAATATGATGAACATCGAATCGAACGATAAGGTAAGGGCTTTTATCAATATAAAGGACCTGAAGGATGAAGAATTCATTAAGAATAATTACATCGTCCTTTCCACCAGGAAAGGCACCATCAAAAAAATGATCGTTGAGGCTTTTTCACGCCCGAGGCAGAACGGAATTAATGCCATCAATATCCATGAAGGGGATGAATTGCTGGAGGCAAGGCTGACAAATGGAAAGCAGGAAATTCTCCTGGCCATCAAGTCGGGACGGGCCATCAGGTTCCATGAAGACAATGTCCGCACCATGGGCCGGACCGCCACGGGTGTCCGCGGGATCACCCTTTCCGGTGCCGGAGATGAGGTAGTGGGCATGATCACGGTTGAGAACGGAGAACAGGATATTCTGGTTGTATCTGAAAATGGCTATGGAAAGCGCTCCAGGCTGGATGATTACCGGGTTACCAAAAGGGGTGGGAAAGGTGTGAAGACGCTCAATATTACAAAGAAGACCGGACACCTTATTTCAATAAAGGATGTGAACGACCGGGATGATCTGATGATCATCAATAAATCGGGGATCATTATACGTCTTTCCGTTTCGGACCTGCGGGTCATGGGACGAGCTACGCAAGGCGTGCGATTGATCAACCTGCGGGATGACGATGCAATTGCCGCCGTGGAAAAAGTAAATGTGGTGGAGGAGGAAATTGCCGAGGGAGATGTGGACATCCTACACGGGGAAGATCTGAAATAATGGGTTTTTATTAAATTTGGCAAAGAATTTGAGGTAGGCTATATCAAACGTTCATAATTTTTAAATTTGTGAAATAATCACTGGACTTAAAATTATAATCCATTATGAAAAAACTTCTTTTTCTTCTCATGTTGGCCTTGATCGTCAATGCAGCCACAGGGCAAAAAGCAAAGCGTACCACAGCGTTTAATTACCTGCGTAATGATAAGCTGGAAAAGGCCATGGAATATATTGAGCCTACCATCACCCATGAAAAAACCATGAGCGATCCCAAAACGTGGTATTACCGGGGCACAATATACCTTAAGATCGCCCTCAGTGACGATCCGGAGATCCGGACACTTTCACCCGATGCCCTGGACATTGCTTACGAATCCTATATAAAATCAAAAGCGCTCGATGAAAAGGAAGAATACCTGAAAGACATTGACGCGAACATGCGTGTTATAGCGCAGGAATATTATAACCGTGCCGTTATAAATTATAACGAACAAAACTTTGAGGAAGCCGCCTCTGATTTTGAGAAGACCTATATTA
>JAGYMZ010000025.1 GCA_018400295.1 Bacteroidales bacterium
CGCAAGATACATTCGCAGAAACCGGAGCATCCCGTTCCCATGAACAATTAATCGCCCATCTTGTTAATACAAAAAACCAGAATTTCATGAAAACATTGCTTACAATCATATTCTCAGGGCTTATTTTGAGTTGGGCCACCGGACAGGAAGCCAAAACCATTCACGATTTTACCGTAAAAACCATAGATGGAAATGACATTTCACTTTCCGAATTCAAAGGGAAAAAAATACTGATCGTGAATACAGCATCCAAATGCGGATTGACCCCCCAGTATGAAGAACTGCAAGAATTATACACCCGTTACGGCGATGATGATTTCGTCATCATAGGCTTCCCAGCCAACAACTTCCTGAAACAGGAGCCTGGTTCCGATGAAGAGATCCGTGAATTTTGCAAGGTGAATTATGGGGTCACCTTCCCCATGATGGGTAAAATTTCCGTCAAGGGGAAAAACATTCATCCAATCTATGAATGGCTGACCCAAAAAGAACACAACGGAGTACTCGATACAAAGGTCAAATGGAATTTCCAGAAATTCCTTGTGGATGAAAACGGGAACCTGGTCGATGTCGTTTATCCAAGAACCAGCCCCATGTCGGAAGCGGTCATTTCATGGATTGAAGGCTCCTGACAGCGCATCTGCCAAGCCCCGTTCCATCCGGCGATCCGCGATCCATCCCTGATATGCGCCCGGCTGCTTTACCCTGCATCGGTTCCGGCACATATTCACCTACCGGAGCATATATCATTGCGATGATTGTTTATGATGTTCGCCGGAGGGGACGTGAAGGTGGTGAGGATGTGGCCGGAGGCGCAACATGGAAGGTCATATGCTTCGGATCTTTTGCTATCTTTACAAACATATACGCATCAGAATATGGACATACAAGCATTTTTTAAGGTCACGTACGGGCTGTACCTTATTAGTTCAATGGACGGGGAATCCTACAATGGCCATATATCCAACACCGTCTTCCAGGTATCCGCAAAACCGGCCAGATTCGCCATTGCCAGTCATAAAGACAACCTGACCACAGAATACATCCGGAAAAGCAAGGTTTTCTCAATATCCGTTCTGCAGGAAGACATCGACATGGATTTCATAGGACCATGGGGGTTTCAGTCCGGAAAGGACATAGATAAGTTCCTGGCCGTAAATTTTAAAAGGGGGAAATCCGGTGTACCCATCGTTCTGGACAAAAGCATTGCCTGGTTCGAATGCGAACTGCTGGAGGAAACCGATACCGGTTCACACATCATTTTTATCGGAAAAGTTTTGGATGCCCAATTGCTTGACGACAAAAAGTTACCCCTTACTTATACGTATTACCGGGATGTGATCAAGGGGCGCTCACCGGAAAATGCCCCCACATACATTGAAAGGGAAAAGCCGGGAGAAACCGGGCTGAGCGCAGACACCGGCAACGGAGAATCAAAAAAAGGAACACCAGGACCGGCAAAATACAAATGCACGGTCTGCGGATATGTCTACGACCCCGCTCAGGGGGACCCGCCGGCCGGCATTCCCCCGGGAACCCCATTTGAAGAGATCCCCGGGAATTGGACCTGTCCGGTTTGCGGGGTGCAAAAAATAGATTTCAAAGCACTCCGGGAAAATTAAAAAGGCTTTTGCCCGCCCGGGCTGTTTTTATTTCCTGGCGGCAAGGTGAATTTTTAAACCAATATCATCATGGATAAAATCGTTCTTGAGATCTTCAAAAAAGGATTTTGATTTGAATTTAACATCCCAATCGGTCCGGTCTATAACAAACTGAGGGGTAGATGCAGAAATTTCCGCGGCGTTCTGATCCACTACAGCATCAAAAGAAATGCTTTTTTCAATATCTTTTATTTTCAGGTTCCCGGTGATTTTGTACATCTGACCACCCTCCTGCAGAATGCCCGGATCATCAGGTCCTGCAACCCGTGTGATCACAAACTCAGACTCCGGGTATTCGTTCACATTAAAGAAATCTGCAGATTTCAGGTGAGCGGTCAGTTTTTTGTTATACTCCGGATCTTCCAGGTCCTCAACCGTGATCGTATTCATCTCAATGGTAAAAGAACCCCCGGCAATGCGTCCCTCCTCCATGATGAGTGTTCCGTTTTTCAGTTTTACGTAGCCAAAATGCTCACCTCCGGGCTTTTTACCCAACCACTCAACCTTGCTTCTTTCAGGATCAATGGAATGGTACCTGGTATTTTCAGAGGATCTCATTTCCAGGGCCTCGGCTTCTCCGGTTTCGGCCCTCTTTCCTTCCGGTCCCTGGCACGATGCCACAATACCGACCGACAATATACTTAATAAAAATAATTTTGTTTTCATGATGTTCTGGGTTCGTTGGTTCGTTAACAATACAAAATGTATGATTGTTAACAAACCTCTGATATCTTTGTTCACGAATCCAGACCCCTGAAAATCTCAAACCTTGCCAAACCGCGAAATACTCAGACTGGCCATTCCCAATATCGTAACAAACATTACGGTTCCGTTGCTTGGCATGGTTGATCTTTCGCTGATGGGCCATCTGGCTTCAAAAGATTATATCGGTGCCGTCGCCCTGGGAGGTATGATCTTTAACTTTATCTATGCGGTTTTCAGTTTCTTCCGTATGGGCACAAGCGGCTTTACCGCCCAGGCTTTTGGCCGGAACGACCATACGGAGATCAGACTGGTTTTTCAACGCTCCATGATGTTTGCACTTGTCACCGGCATGATGCTCATTCTGCTTCAATATCCCATCAATTCCCTGGGCTTTTATCTTATCAAAGGGGGCCATGCAGTAGAGGCCCTGGCTTCGGAGTATTTTTACATACGCATATATGCAGCACCGGCCACCCTGGGTCTGTATGCACTGAACGGTTGGTTTTTGGGACTGCAAAATGCACGCATACCGATGACCATAGCGATAACCATCAATGTATTGAACATCGGCCTGAACTTGTTTTTCGTAAAAGTTCTTGGCATGAAATCCGATGGCGTGGCCCTGGGGACACTTTTCGCACAATACGCCGGGTTGGCCATGGGTTTGTTCTTTATAGTAAAACACCATTATGCATATATCCGGATCATTCGCCTGCGTGAGATCATCGACCTCAATGCCCTCAGGATCTTTTTTTCAGTGAATAAGGATATTTTTATCCGGACGGTCCTGCTCATATCCACGTTTTCATTTTTTACCGCCAAATCCGCCCAGTTTGGCGATACGATGCTGGCGGTGAACACCCTGCTTTTGCAATTCTTTATGATCTTCTCCTATCTGATCGATGGGTTCGCATATGCAGCAGAAGCTTTGACCGGCAAGTACATTGGCGCAGGTGCTGGCAAGCCCTTCAAAAAGGTTGTTCTGCTGCTCTTTTGCTGGGGACTGGCAATAAGTGCCCTTTTTACGGTCGTGTATGTTTCTTCCGGGAAGTATATCCTTTACATAATGACCGACAACCCCGAAATCATTGAAGCTTCCCGGCCTTATATGTTCTGGGTAGCCCTGGTACCGCTGATCACGTTTGCTTCCTTTTTGTGGGACGGGATCTTTATCGGGGCCACAGCATCCAAGCCCATGAGGAACACCATGCTCATTGCCACGCTTTTGGTCTTTCTCCCTTGCTATTACATTTTGACACCCCTGCTGAACAACCATGGCCTGTGGTTGTCCCTGATGTCCTTTATGCTGGTGCGTGGCCTGCTTATGACCATCTATTCCAAAAACTCCATCATGCGTAAGTATTTTGTTGTTTAAACCGTTCCGGCCACGGAAAAAGGAATCACTACAATCCTTTACCCACAAAGGAGAATGGCTGCCATCCTGTTCAGACTGAACCCGTGGCACTAAACCTTTTTTTCTTATTTTTGTTACCTTTCAAGGAAAATATACATTGAGCATGGCACAACCCAATCGCAATGCCGGAAAAAAACCCCAGCAAGCCCGACACAAATTATCCGTCGAAGAGATCCTTCATGATTATCGAATAGCCAACGAAAGCAGGCAGGTCAGTTTGCTGGGAAGGCGTGAAGTGCTGACTGGCAAGGCAAAATTCGGCATTTTTGGTGATGGCAAGGAAATACCGCAACTGGCCCTGGCGCGGTTTTACCGCGACGGCGACTGGCGGGCCGGATATTATCGTGATCAAACCCTTATGTTTGCCACAGGCATGATGACCCTGGAAGAATTTTTTGCCCAGCTTTACGGGGATACAGACGCTGAATTTAATCCGGGGACCGCAGGGCGCCTGATGAACAATCACTTTGCGACACGGAGCCTGGATGCGCATGGTCAGTGGAAAGACCTGACAAAACAAAAGAACACATCGGCGGATATCTCCCCTACCGCCGGACAAATGCCGCGTTTACTCGGCCTTGCCCTTGCATCAAAGATATTCAGGAATGAACCGGGGCTCAAGACATTTAAGCAGTTTTCCGAAAACGGTAATGAGATCGCATTCGGAACCATTGGGGACGCCAGCACCTCCGAAGGGCATTTTTTCGAGACAATAAATGCGGCAGGCGTGCTGGGCGTGCCCATGGTATTATCCGTATGGGACGATGGTTATGGCATTTCCGTGCCCAAAGACCAGCAAACCACCAAGGGAAGCATTTCTGAAATCCTGAAGGGATTTCAGAAAGATGGAAAAGGCAACGGCATTCTGATATATAAGGAAAATGGATGGGATTATCCGGCGCTGCTTGAAACATACCGCAAAGGCATTGAAAGAGCACGCAAAGAACATATTCCGGTCGTATTTCACATTGAGGGGTTAACCCAGCCTCAGGGCCATTCCACATCCGGTTCTCATGAACGGTATAAACCCACAGAACAACTGGAATGGGAAAAAGAATACGACGGAATCCGTAAAATGCGCGAATGGATTCTGGCAGAAGGCATTGCGGCGGAGGAAGAATTGGATGCCATCGAAAAGCAAGCGGTAAAAAGAGCAAAGGAGGCCCGTAAAACGGCCTGGAACAACTTTATCAAACCCATCCGTGAACAAAGGGCCGATTTTCTCCGGATGGTTGATATCAGTACCTGCAATTGCGCCAAGACGTCCAGGATCAATAAAATCAAGCAGGAACTGGGGATTATCGGAGACCCGGTCTGGAAAGACATCATGTCGTCCGGGAAGAAGATCCTCAGGCTTATTTGCGACCACTGCAGTGATCCGGAGCATTCCCTCAAGAAAAATGTACTGCAATGGCGCGATGCAGCCATGGCCGTAAAAAACAGGGACTACAGCTCCCATCTTTGGAGCGAATCACCAAAATCCGCACTGAACGTGAAGATCATTCCTCCCGAAATACCGGAAAACGCTGAAGAAGTCACAGGGAGGGAGATCATAAAGAAAAATTTTGACGTATTATTTTCCAAATACCCTGAAAGTCTCATATTTGGGGAAGATGTCGGCAAAATTGGCGGAGTAAACCAAACCCTGGAAGGTCTGCAAAAAAAATACGGGGAGCTTCGCATCACCGATACAGGCATACGCGAAGCAACCATCATCGGACAGGGCATTGGCATGGCGATGAGGGGCCTCAGACCCATTGCCGAGATCCAGTATTTTGATTATCTTTTATATGGGTTGCAGGTATTAAGCGATGACCTGGCCACCTTGCAATACAGGACCAGGGGCGGGCAAAAAGCCCCAATGATCATCAGTACGCGGGGACACAGACTGGAAGGGATCTGGCATTCCGGTTCACCCCTTAGCATGGTCATCAACTCCATCCGTGGAATATATGTTCTGGTGCCCCGGAACATGACCCAGGCCACCGGTTTTTATAATGCCATCATGGAATCTGATGAGCCGGCCCTCATCATTGAACCCCTCAACGGATACCGGCTTTACGAAAAAATGCCGGCCAACATCGGAGCGCATACCATATCCCTTGGAAAACCCGAAGTACTCAGAAAAGGCAGCGATGTTACGGTGGTGACCTACGGATCCTGTGTCAGGATAGCACAGGATGCAGTAGCACAACTCAGGGAGTTCAGCATCGATGTGGAGTTGATCGATGTGCAGTCACTGGTGCCCTTCGACATCGATCATGCCATTGTCGAATCCCTCAAAAAAACCAATAAGATCCTGTTTTTTGACGAAGATGTGCCCGGTGGAGCTACCGCTTATATGATGCAAAAAGTGCTTGAGGAACAAAAGGGGTATTATCACCTGGATATGGAACCCAGGACTTTGACTGCCAGGGAACACAGGCCCGCATATTCAACCGACGGGGATTATTTTTCCAATCCCAATGCCGAAGATGTATTTGATGAGGTATACAACATCATGCATGAGGTGAACCCGGCAAAATATCCAAAGATATTTTAATGCATTGAACAGCTTTTTTGATTTATTCTACCTTTGATACCTGAATTATTCTCATATGAAACCTGTCATGAGAATACTGATGTGCACACTGACAGCACTGGCATTGGCCTTTCCCCAATGTACAGATAAAAAACGTCAGGACAAAGGCAACGGGACACCGGTCCAAAGACTGCTCATCCCAAAATGGGATCATCCCCATAACGCAGGGCCATATTTTCTCACCCTGAAAAAGGAAAAAGAACCAACCCGGAAAACACAGCCTGAAAAGCACAGCATCCGGGTGAGGGAACCGGTAATGCCGCTCTGTATTGCGTCCGGATCCGCTGATGCAACCATCCCGGTAGAAAAAGACCGGCAGATATCCGAACCCTCCCGATATGAAACGGCACGGGAAATAATGCTTGCAGCCAGCCTGGACCCCGGCTCCTATCTGAGCATAGATTTTCAAAACGATGCCTTCCTGAGTACGGATAAATATTTTACCAATGGAATACAATTTGCCTACATCAGCCCCATGCTGAGCAATTCCCTTTTTTCAAACATCACCATCCCGTACCGGAAAAAATCAGTTAATTATTTCGGGGTCAACATGGTACAGAATATGTACACGCCGACCCGCCTGGATACAACCATCGTACTGAATACCGACCGCCCTTTTGCAAGTTATCTCTATCTGGGATTTTTTAAACAAACCTTCGACAGGTCAAAAATGCTCAGAATACGCAGTGAATTGGATCTCGGGGCCCTTGGACCAACATCCCTGGGGGGATTCCTGCAAAAGACCATACACAACACAGAACCTACCGGATGGGTGAATCAGATCAACGACGATATCCTGATAAATTATACCGCAGAAATTGAAAAAGGCTTGATCGCCGGTGAACATTTCCAGCTCAGCGGCATGGCCGGGGGAAAACTGGGAAGCCTGTATGACCAGGCATATGTCTCTGCCCGGTTTATTACAGGTGTGTTTAACCCGTATTTTGAAGGACTGGGATTCCCTGGGAAAAGATCCCGAAACAAGGAACGCTGGCAGGCTTTTTTACACCTCGATGCCCGTGGAACAGCGGTCCTGTACGATGCCACACTTCAGGGAGGATTGTTCAGCAACGGAAACATTTATACGGTTTCCGGAAAAGACATCCGCCGGATCACGTTTACAGGCTCCGCCGGTTTTAAGGTCCGGTATCAGGGATTTGAATTGTCGGCAGATCTGCATTACATAACTCCAGAATTTAAGGCAGGAAAGGATCATAAATGGGTGCACCTGAAAACAACAATTTGCTTTTAATTCTGTTATCTATGCAAAGGCAACAGTGATGGAACGGAACCGCAACAACATACGCTCCTGTAAGCTATTTGGCGACGAAAAGATCGAATATCCGGTTCATTTTGACCTCAAAGTCATCATGACTGCGGCCAAACCGGATAAGGAAAATAAGGAATTGATCGGATCCGTGCTGATCAGACTGGCCATACCCCACTCAGGATGGCGTTCCAAACAGAGCAGGCAGGGTAGTTATACAAGTTATTCGGTTGCGGTGACCATAACCGATGATGCTACGATGAAAAAATTATACAGGGAACTGGCATTCATACCGGAAGTTAAGTACGCCCTATAAGTTTGGTGAGGGTTTTTTCCGGATCACCCGCCTGCCTCAACAATAGCAAAACCGGTCGCACAAAAAAAACCGATACCCATTTATGCATTTCATAGAACCACATTACGCATGGCGGCATTTGTACATTGCATCGGAAGATGACCGGTCGCCATTTTTCGGCAGGGAATACAGTGAATTTGAATTTACGCATGCCATATATGATTATTGCATCCATCCCCAATGGGATGACATCGGCTCTTCTACCCTTTTTATTAAGATCATCTATGCCAGCTACCATCAGGGATTTTGCATCATGGAAATGATGGGCGAATGGAACGATTTGCTGCACAACGATATAATGTACCTGAAACGGAACATTGCCGAACCACTTATTGAGAACGGTATTCATAAATTCATCCTGGTCGGTGAAAACATACTGAATTTCCATGCTGCTGAAGACGATTATTACCAGGAATGGAGCGAGGAGCTGGAGGAGGACGGATGGATCATTGGTATCAATTTCCGCGACCATGTGGTACGGGAGTTTGCCCAAGCCAACCTGGATCATTACATTGCCTTCGGTGGACGGTTCGATTCCTTCCCCTGGCGAAGTCTTGACCCCGGACAGTTTTTTGAGAAGATGGACGAAATGATCACCAGACGGCTGAATCCATGAGGAGGCAGGCCATGATCCAGCCCTGTTTTGCCGGATTTTTTATACCTTCGTTATGGAAAGTCCTCAAAAAGCCACCGATAACATGAAAAAAGGCGTTACAGTTAACATATATGGACGGGTCCAGAATGTAGGATTCCGTTATTACACCCAAAAAAAGGCACAAGACCTGAACATCCGGGGATACGTCCAAAACATGCCCGACGGTTCGGTTTATGCCGAAGCGGAAGGTGAACCGGAAAAAGTAGACCGGTTTATTGACTTTTGCCGGAAAGGACCCGGCTGGGCCCGTGTGGATAAAGTGAATGTCCAACAGGCACCTGTAAAGGAGCAAAACGAATTCAAAATACGCTGATCAGGACTTGTGTGCACGCAACATATGCCTTTTGCCGGGAGGTCCCGGCAAGGTCTCAATTTCACATCCGTATTTTTTCAATGCCCGTTTCACAGCTCCATTTACAGAAAAGGTTGTCAGTATACCCCCAGGCTTCATAGAAAGGCATACCTTCCGGATAACATGGTCTTCCCATATTTCAGGATCCGCTGCGGGACCGAATGCATCAAAAAAAACAACTTCAAAGCGCCTTTCCCCCAGATCCGCATCCTGGATCTTCCGGTTGATCATGGTAAAATGAAATTCCTTGCACAAGCGCACAGCAATTCCCGGCTTCGCCGCATGCATCTTGTGAATGCAATCCCCCGGGTCCGGGAGATCCGTATATTTGGCGTAATGCAATTGTTCAACAATATCCGGAGGCAAAGCAAAGGGCTCCACAGCCACATAATTCGCTTTTCGTTTATGCCGGACCACGGAATTGATGGTCAGCAGAGCATTCAGGCCGGTCCCAAATCCCACTTCCAGAACATTCAGGATGGATGAAGGATGGGCCCGGAGGGCAGCGTTGATATAAATATGCTCCGACTCCCTGACCGCCCCGCCGGTCGAATGATAATGCTCATCCAGGGAAGGCACATACAAGGTAAGTGAACCGTCAAGGGTCCGGCGTATTGTCAGGTTCCTGTGATCATCCATGAGCGGTTTTTTTACGATCTTGTCGTGTTGCAGGGCGATGCCGGGATCTGCGATCCTTCCGGGAGCAAATCACCGGTCATACCTCACATCCATAGCCCTGACATCATACCCGGATGTAATAACGTTCATCAGGCCTCCGGTTTCATGATCATACACCCGGATGTGGGTCCCGGTGGAAGCATATAAAACACCATTGACCTCGTCGAAGGCTAAATGCTCAATACCTCCGTATGCAATTTTCAGGGTAAATTTCTCCTTGCGTTTGCTGAATGAATATACGCCTTCGCTCGTAGCAACCATGATCTCATCCTGTCCGGTGGACAATACCGTTATAATCTTCCCTTCCGGCATATCCAGATCCGCCAGGGTATTTTCCAGGACATGATACGCCCTGAGCATGCCGGTATCGTTCCGGTTGGCAAATACGTAGACCTCAGACGCATCACGTGTACCAAAGCCGGCAACCTCCATGTCAATCTCCTTTCCGTTGGCATAAAAGCCGGTCGCATTGTGAAAGGCCGCCAAATATTTTTTCAGATCCGAGCGCCGGGTTTGATAGCAAATCATATAGTGATCATGCCGGAATATCTTACGCGCCATCCGGTCTGTATTGACCGGGGTTGTATAAACCACAGCGCCTTTCGCATTGAGCCCTGCAATGTTTCCATTTCCCGTGGAAACATACACCACATCAATATTGGCCATGATATCGAAGACAACCGTATGCGGGGCAGGCGGGGAATAATCCCATTGCAGTTCATAGGTTTCGGCATCATAGGCCAATACATGCGAAGGTTCTGGGGTGGCCAGATACACCTGTGTGTTAAAAGAACTGACGGCCAATCCCGCAAACCCGCTGTTCAGGTTCAGGCGGGTTTCCTGGTTATGGGCGGAGTCGACGGTTGTGACGGTAGTCTTCAGGCTGTTGATCTGGGAAACATAAATAAGCTCTTTAAAACGCCTGGGCATGCCGCTGATCCTGATTTTCCTGTATGCTTTCGCTTCCCCGGCACTGCTGACAGCAGAGGTAAAAACAACATAGTCACCGGAGGGCAGGTTTTCATTGGAAAGCACCAGTGCTTCCTCCAGGATAAAATCGGTCTTGCCCGGATCAGACCCTTTTGCCGGGGTGACCGGACTGAAATTCTCGTTCAGGATTGAAATGCTGATCTTGCTGACGGGCCGTTCACTCCTTATGTGGACCTTTATGTTTACCGTATCCCTTACATTGAAATTTGCACCGGAAGAAGGTTCCAGGTATGTGACCGAAGGCAGGGAGATATCATCTCCCGCATCCTTGCTGCAGGCATGCAAAAAGCCCAGGGCCAGAAAAAAACAAAGGAACTTATGCATCGTGTTCATGGCTTCCTGTTTTTATACGCATAAATTTAATTGATTTTTTTTGATTAAACCATTATCTTCGTCCGTTAAGCCATATTGTTATGATCTATCACATTCCACCGGAGAAGATCCTGTTTATTGACATAGAAACCGTACCCCAATGGTCTGATTACCAGGATATGCCTGAACGTTTCCGCGTATTGTGGGATAAAAAAGCGGAAAGAATACGCCGCAGGGACGAGGACACGGCCGAAATGCTTTTTAATTCTGCCGGTATATATGCCGAATTCGGAAAAGTCGTTTGCATCTCTTCTGGCTTTCTGGCAAACGGGGAGCTGCGCATCAAATCCTTCTACGGTGATGACGAAGCCCTGCTGCTGAAAGAATTTTCATACTTATTAGACACCTATTATTCCAGGCCGGATTTTCTCCTGTGTGCACACAACGGAAAAGAGTTCGATTTCCCTTTCCTCTCGCGAAGATTGCTGATCAATGGCCTGAAACTGCCACAGATCCTCGATAATGCAGGGAAAAAACCCTGGGAGGTCCCATTCCTGGATACCATGGAATTATGGCGTTTCGGGGACTATAAAAACTTCACTTCGCTGGAGCTTCTGGCCGCTGTATTTGACATCCCGACACCAAAAGACGATATCAGCGGAGCGGACATACAACAGGTCTACTGGAAAGAAAACGACCTGGAACGGATCGTCACCTATTGCCAGAAAGATGTGATCACCATTGTACAGCTTTTCCTCCGCTATCAGAACCTTCCCCTGCTTCCGGAAGCGCAGGTCAAGATCATTGAATGATGGAGGGCCGCGAACGATGACAGGCAGTTTCAATCAGTCCCGGATTCCCTTCATACGATTCGGGCCCGGCAAAAGAAGCGAATTGCCTTCCCTGGTCCGAAGCTATGGCGATACCTGCCTTATCTTGACAGGCAAACGCTCCTTCCCGGGATCCCCGCATTGGGAAGATCTGTTGCATGGCCTTAAAAAAAACAACATCACCCATTTTCATGAAATCATCCGCCATGAACCTTCACCGGAGATCATTGACCACAACGTCCAAAAATATTCCGGCAGGAACATCCGTGTCATCGTTTCCATTGGCGGAGGCAGTGTGCTGGATGCAGGGAAGGCAATATCCGCCATGCTTATGGAACAGGGGCCTGTAATGGATTTCCTGGAAGAAATAGGCCACAGAAAACCTTCGGGTGCAAAAATACCTTTTATCGCAGTACCCACTACTTCCGGAACCGGGAGTGAAACCACCAAAAATGCCGTGATCAGCAAGGTGGGCCCCCTGGGGTTTAAAAAGTCCCTGAGGCATGATCGTTATGTCCCCGACGTTTCCGTTGTGGACCCTGAACTAACCCTTACCTGCCCGGCAGAGACCACCGCAGCCTGCGGAATGGACACTTTTACCCAGCTCCTGGAATCCTACACCGCACCCACATCAACCCCTTTTACCGATGCACTGGCATTCAACGCATTAAAGTATGTTATCAACGCGATTCAAAAGGTCTACCACGCACCACACGACCTGAGGGCACGGACACACATGGCATATGGAAGCATGATCTCGGGAATTACACTGGCCAATGCCGGACTGGGCCTGGTGCATGGCTTTGCCTCTCCCATCGGAGGATCAATCCCCATCCCCCATGGCGTGGTTTGCGGAACATTAATGGGAACTGTGACAAAATTCAATATTCATACATTGTGCAAGGGGGCGCCGGAACATCCGGCGCTGAAAAAGTATGCCGCGACAGGAATGATCTTTGACGGGAACGCCAAAAAAGATCCTGCATATTACCACACCATACTGCTGGATAAAATATTCGAAATGACCCGGCACTTCAACATTCCACGCCTGGGCGCCTATGGCCTGTCATCAAAAGACCTGGACAGCATCGTGGAAAGAACAGGACACAAAAACAATCCGGCACACTTCAGTAAAACAGAATTAAAGCAAATGCTCAACCAGCGATTATGAAAAATGACCTTCGCATGCCTGCATGGTCTCCCGATCGCCGGCAATGCCCACAAAGCATCATGAACAGACACCAGCCAAAAAAAACAGCATCCGGAACCTGTGAAAAATGCGGTATCCTGAGCGGTCCTGGTCAATGTAAAAATTGTTGATAAATACACCGCTCGTATTTTGACGGAACCCGGGGATAATTTGTACTTTTGAACCATGGATGAACGGTTGACAAAACAACAGGAAAGCATCAGAAACCGGATCAAAGGCTCTCCCGGATCACTGAACTGGAATGAAATGGGCAAAGTACCCCCACAGGCCGTTGACCTGGAAGAAGCCATACTGGGAGCGATCATGCTTGAAAAGGATGCATTGACCGCTGTGATTGATATCCTGAAGCCCGAAGTTTTTTACAAAGAGCATCATCAGATCATATACAAAGCCATACACAGATTGTTCGCCAAATCTGAACCGGTGGATATCCTCACCGTAACCAACGAGCTGAAAAATTCCGGTGAGCTCGATGTGGTGGGGGGGGCCTATACCATTACCCTTCTTACCAACCGGATCGCTTCCACTGCCAATGTGGAATACCATGTCCGCATCGTTACCCAGAAATACATACAGCGGGAACTGATCAAAATATCTTCCGAGATCATTAAGGACGCATTTGAAGATACCACCGATGTGTTTGACCTGCTCGACAAGGCAGAGCAGAACCTGTTTTCCGTCAGCGAAACCAACCTGAGGCGTAACTATGACGATATGCAATCCCTGGTTAAGGAAGCCATTCATGAAATCGAAGCAGCCCGTGCGGATGAAGGGCATCTTCGCGGGGTCCCCTCCGGCTTTACGGAAATTGACCGCGTCACGGCAGGCTTTCAGAAATCCGACCTGATCATACTGGCCTCCCGTCCGGGCATGGGAAAAACCGCCCTTGCCCTGACAATCGCCCGGAATGTTGCCATTGAATTCAAAAATGCCGTCGCCATATTTTCCATGGAAATGTCTTCCATTCAACTTGTAACGCGGCTCTTATCGGCCGAAGCCCTGCTGTCTTCCGATAAGCTGAGAAAAGGGGCACTGGAAAATTATGAATGGGAACAACTGAATGCAAAGATCAAAAACCTGATCGATGCCCCCATTTTCATCGACGACACACCGGCTTTATCCATTTTCGAGATACGGGCGAAATGCCGGAGGCTAAAGGCCCAGCACGACATAAACCTGATCGTCGTGGATTACCTGCAACTCATGGTAGGACAGACAGACAAGCAGGGGAACCGGGAACAGGAGATCAGTCATATTTCCCGTTCCCTGAAAAGCCTGGCCAAGGAGCTTAACGTTCCCATCATTGCCCTCTCACAGCTCAGCAGGGCGGTGGAAACCAGGGGCGGATCCAAAAAACCCATACTTTCCGACCTGCGTGAATCCGGAGCCATTGAGCAGGATGCCGACCTGGTCATGTTTATCTACCGTCCGGAATATTATAAGATTGACCAGGATGAGGAAGGGAAACCCACAACAGGGGTAGCGGAGATCAGCATCGCAAAGCACAGGAACGGCTCCCTGGCCGACATACCGTTGCGCTTCATTGGAAAGTATGCCAAATTCACCGACCTCGACCGGGATGAAATTGAAATACCGGGCGATGAGGCTTCCGGATTTAAAACCATCCCATCCAAAATGAACGACATGGATGAAGAGGACATCCCGTTTTAATCCTTAATAATTGCCCCCATCAGCATTCTTCATGGGTACGAACCGTACCGGAATGAGATCCTTTTCTTCCAATCTGCCATTCTCCCTGGTTAACAGGATAAGTTCCTGGGTATAGGTCCCTCCAACGGGAATAACCATTTTTCCACCCTCTGTCAGCTGGGCTTCCAGGGGCTCGGGGACATCTTCCGGGGCACAGGTAACAATGATGGCATCAAAAGGGGCTTTTTCAGGCCAGCCCCGGTACCCGTCCCCTATCTTTACAACGACATTCTCATATCCAAGCTTGCCGAGAACACGCCTGGCCCTCCGCCCCAGCGAAGGAACCAGCTCGATGCTGAAAACGGAATCGCATATCTCCGCCAAAACCGCTGCCTGATAGCCGGAACCGGTGCCAATCTCCAACACGCGGTCACCGGGACCCAGTTCCAGGACCCCGGTCATAAGGGCCACAATGTATGGCTGGGATATGGTCTGACCCTCACCAATAGGCAGGGGATGATCCCCGTAAGCCTGATCCATGAAATGTGCCGGAACGAATTCATGCCGGGGGACGCTCCGCATGGCATCCAGTACGGAAGCATCTGTTATGCCCCTCCGGAGGATCTGCAGTTCGACCATCCGGTCCCGCTGCTCCCGGAATTGATCCTGCATATGTTGACTGTTCAATCCGGTCATGATAAAGAAAAGATCAATGAATAAAACAATAAATGGATGCATATCTTTAAGGTATGATTGGATTTCATGACATGTTCCCCGATGTACGTTCAACTGCCCTTATACCGGCCGGATTATGCCAGGCGCAATAGCAACAACAGCCACAGTGAGCGCATACATCTATCCCTTCAGCACTCCGGTAACCAGCCTTGCCGCATCCTCCAGCAGGATGGCAGAATGAACGGACAGGCCGGACCCGTCCAAGATCTCCTTGCCTTCTTCCGCATTGGTGCCCTGCAACCGCACTACGATGGGCACCGTTATCTCCCCGATGTTTTTATATGCATCGACCACACCACGGGCTACCCGGTCACAGCGTACAATGCCTCCAAATATATTCACCAAAATGGCTTCCACACTGGGATCCTTGAGAATGATCCGGAAAGCCGCTTCAACCCTCCCGGCACTGGCTGTGCCCCCGACATCCAGGAAATTGGCGGGATTCCCCCCCGATAATTTGATAATGTCCATCGTCGCCATAGCCAGTCCCGCCCCATTTACCATACATCCTACATTGCCATCCAGTTTCACATAACTGAGATCATGCTTTGAGGCTTCAACTTCAATGGGATCTTCTTCGTGAATATCCCGCATGTCCTGAATGTCAGGATGACGGAACAGCGCATTGTTGTCAACGGAAACCTTACAATCGGCAGCAAAAATCTTGTTGTCCGAAGTCTTCATGACCGGATTGATCTCGAAAAGCGCAGCATCCGAACCTATGTAGGCTTTATAAAGGTTGCTCACGAAGCGGACCATGTTTTTAAAAGCATCGCCGGCCAGTCCCAGGTTAAAAGCCATCTTCCGGCATTGAAACCCCTGAAGTCCCACATTCGGATCGATAACCTCCGTAAAGATCTGACCGGGCGTTTCTTCCGCTACCTGTTCAATATTCATCCCGCCCCGTGGAGAGTACATGATCATATTTTTCGCGAGATCGCGGTTGAGCAGAATGCTCATATAATATTCCTGCGGCTGGCTCTCCCCGTCGTAAAAAATGTTTTGCTCGATAAGGACCCGGCGCACCTGCTTCCCTTCCGGACCGGTTTGCGCAGTGATCAGCATCATGCCCAGGATGTCTTCAGCACATTGCTTCACTTCATCCAGATTGCCGGCAATTTTTACCCCTCCGCCCTTGCCGCGCCCACCGGCATGTATCTGGGCTTTTACGGCCCATTTGTTCATTCCGGTTTTTTCCTGTATCACCTGGGCCGCTTCGACTGCATCCCCGGGTGTTTCTGCTACAATTCCCTCAGGAACGGCAACCCCGTATTCTTTCAGGATCTGTTTCCCCTGGTATTCGTGAAGATTCATTGCGTAAGATTTAATGTATTAATGGAATCCAAAAATAAGGGTTTTCAGGACAAGTAAAAAAAATAATTTGCCGGTCCGTCCGGAACATAGCCGGTCCGTCCGGAACGTAGCCGCTCCGGACGGAACGTAGCCGGTCAATCCTTCCTTAAAACAAGGAAATGCTGGCATTGTTTTGTTATATTTGCACCGGAAACAACAACCATGGTCACCGCAAACAACATACACAAATCCTTCGGAAACCTGCAGGTCCTCAAGGGCATATCCCTGGAAATACGCAAGGGCGAGATCGTTTCCATTGCAGGCGCTTCCGGGGCCGGCAAATCCACCTTGCTGCACATCATCGGCTCATTAGACAAACCGGATACAGGCAGGATCATCATAAACAACACCCTGATATCCGGCATGAACGAAAAAAAACGCTCCGATTTCCGGAACAGGCATATTGGCTTTGTCTTCCAGTTCCACCACTTGCTGCCTGAATTCAATGCCCTGGAAAACATCAGCATCCCGGCATATATTGCAGGATCTTCCCGGAAAGAAGCTGAAACCCGTGCCAGGCAATTGCTGGATTTTCTGAACCTTACGGACCGCTGGGATCATAAGCCATCCGAAATGTCGGGAGGAGAGCAGCAACGGGTAGCGATCGCGCGGGCACTCATCAATAACCCTTCGGTCGTTCTTGCCGATGAACCCTCCGGCAATCTGGATTCCAATGCTTCCGTGGCATTGCATGAACTATTCATCCGGTTGCGCGACACCTTTGAACAGACGTTTATCGTGGTCACCCATAACAAGGAACTTGCCTCTCTGGCCGACAGAAGGCTTCTGATACACGATGGCCTGATCTCTGCAAGGGCATAATGACCGCAATATTCATTTATGTTTGTTCGTTTATCATGTTCAAAACAATCATCCGAATCCATAAAGTGACCAGATCCATGGGGAGAACCATCATCATCAGGGTATTCATACTGCTGGCAGGGCTGATATTAGCCATGGCCGCCTCCGCCCAGCACACTGCGGAAAAATACGCTGAAGCCATTGAAAAAGCCGACCAATATTTTGAACAAGGGGATTTCCTCAATGCCAAGGCTGCCTATCAGATGGCATCCGGGATCCAGCCGGAAAAGGACTATCCAAAAGAAAAACTGAAGGAATCCATGAAGCGCTTGCGTGGGCAACTGGAAAAGAAAAATCAATACAGCGATAAAATCAAACAGGCCGATGAACTGTTTGAAAACGCTTCCTGGGAAAAAGCCATCGCCGCATACCGGGAAGCCGCCGCCATCCTGCCCGGGGAAAAATACCCTGCGCAGCAGATCGCCCTTGCACAGGACAGGAAGGCGAATGAAGAAGCAGACCGTGAAAAATATGATGATTTGATCCGACAAGCCAACACCCTCCGCCATCAAGAGGAATACGACCGGGCCGAATCCATATATGCAGACGCCCTTTCCCTGTTTCCTGATGCACAATATCCCAGGGAGCAAATGAAGCAGATTGACAGCATCCGGGCTTCGAAACGGCTAATGAACGCTTCCTATCAGCAGGCAATGGATAACGCCGAACAATATATCCAGCGAAAGAATTACAAGGATGCTCTTAAATCCTTTGAAAAAGCGGCGGAATTAAAGCCCGGGGAGGAACTCCCCAGGGAAAAGATCACCGAACTGAAAAAATTCCTGGTCACCTACGAACGATACAGCAAACTCATTTCCCAGGCAGACGACCTTTATATCGGCAAGCAATACGAAGAAGCCAGGGAAAAATACCGGGCGGCCCTGGATGTTTTGCCCGGCGAGCCCTATCCCAGGGACCTCATAAATAAGATCAATGAAGTACTGGAAGAAAAAGCCGTTGAGGACTGGCAAAAATACGATGAGCTTGTGGCGGAGGCCGATCAGCTTTTTGACCAGGAAGAATATGAAAAAGCGGTGCAAACCTATCAGGATGCACTGCGTTTCAAACCGGACGGTGATTATGCGCAGAACAAGATCAGCGACATAACCGGTATCCTGAACCTGAAGCGATCACAGGAGGATGCCTATGATAATACCATTCGGAAAGCAAACCAGCTTTTTAATGAAGAAAAATACACGGAAGCCCTGGAAGCATATGAAAAAGCACACGACATCAAACCCATGGAGCAATATCCGAAGGTCAGGATCGATGAGATCGATGTCATCCTCACGCAAATTAAAAACAAGCAGGATATTTACGACCGGACCATCAACGGTGCGGATAAATTATTCAATGCGGGCGATTACAGGGAGGCCCTGATCCAATACCAAAGCGCACTGGAAACTTTTCCCGGGAAAAATTATCCAACCGACCAGATACGCATGATCAACGACATACTCGACAAAGAAAGTTCCGTGGAAGAAGCATACCGGCAGATCATTGCCGGGGCAGACCGGCTGTTTGAAGACAAAGACTATGAACAGTCCAAAAGAGAATATCTGAAAGCACTGGAAATACGTGCCGGGGAAAAATATCCGAAAGACCGGGTATCGGAAATTAACGGCATCCTGTCGGACATTCAGGTTGCCATCGAACACCTTACACTGGCCTTACAGGAAGCAAAGCAGTTGTATGAGGACGGGAAGTACGGACCTGCCCGTACAAAAATCACGGATGCCAGATCGGAATACAGGGAAACACTGGAACTGAAACCCGGCAAGCCGGAAATTCAGCAAAAAACTTCTGAAATGGACAGACTTCTGGAGGAAATAACCAGGAAGCAAGCAATGGATCAACGGTTTGAAGCATTGGTCAGAGACGCAGACAGCCTTTTTGAACAAGGATCCCTGGAACGGGCCAGGGGAAAATATACCGAAGCACAGGACCTTAGACCCGATGCCTCCCACCCCAAAAAACAGATCGCCGGCATCGATGGCATCCTGGAAGAAATGGCCGTAAAAGAGGAACGCAATGCCAAATATGCGGCGGCGCTGGAGCAGGCGGACCGGTTTCTTGAAACCGGTAATTATGAAGAGGCCATGGATAAATATGATGAGGCAGCTTCTTTGAAACCCGGGGAAACCTACCCGGCCGAAAAACTGGAAGAAGTCAGGCAGGAAATGGCCAGGCAAAAAGCACTGGATGAAGCATACGATCAGGCATTGGCCACTGCGGAGGAACTCATGGATAAGGGAATGTATGAGGATGCCCTGGCAAAATATGAGGAAGCGGCAAACCAGAAACCGGAACAGAAACTCCCTCAGCAAAAAATATCGGAGGTCCGCAACATAATGGATGAAATAGCCAGAGAAAAGGCTATAGATGAAAAATACGCAGAAGCCGTTCAGCTTGGGGAAGCATCTATGAAGGCAGAAAAATACGCAGAAGCGCTGTCCCGTTTTGAACAGGCCAAAGAGATCAAACCCGGGGAAGCGCACCCGGACAACAAGATCATTGAGATCAATGAAATTCTCCGGGAGATTGAAGAAGAAAAGGAAATAGCATACAACATAGCCCTTACCAGAGCGGATAATTTTCTGGAACAGAAAGATTACAGGGAAGCCATTACTGCCTATAAAACAGCCCTTTCTATAAAACCAGCGGAAGTTTACCCCAAAGAAAAAATGGATGCGGCCGAAGAATTATACAAGGCCGAACTGGAAACACTGAAAAAGTCGTACCGCAAGATCATCGCAGAAGCAGACGGATATTTCAGGGACAATATCTATGACCAGGCCCTTGATAAGTATGCTGAAGCGCATGCGCTACTCCCCGATGAAAACTATCCGCTGGATATGACCTCGAAGATCAAAAAGATCATCAACGACAATGCCATCGTTGATATAAACCAGGAAACCATCCGGATCCCCGCCAATACAGAAAAGCGCTTCCTCTTTGATCCCATGCCGGTAACCGTAAGAAAGGACAATTATCTTTTGGTCAAGGCACAAAACCCGTTGGACAGGGAATTTAAAATGCTGGTCAATTTCGGGCAGGACGGGAGCAAATACGGTGGGGTTGCCATCAAAATCCCCGGAAGCGCTGAAGAGCAGGATTACATCATCCGTATCGGCGCTTTGTACAAATGGTTCAGTGAGGATAACAACTGGGTAAGCATTTATCCTGAAGGCAGCGATGTGGAGGTATCCCTGATCCGGATATCCAAATCCAATTAGCGGGCCACTTGCATCTGCAGACCCGGGACCCGAAACAAATGTCGCAGCAGGTATGACACATCCGGTTCAGGATAAAATACATATCTTTACGGGCCACTCCTTCGAAACAAGTACGATGGGTACATCTGAATGTATAAAAGCCTCATCATGAATAGTCTTGAGAAATACTTTGAAGAATTCAGGAAAAATACCATAGGAGAAGATCTGAAATTCACAACACCGTTTGGCATAAAAAAAATGATCTACGGTGACTGGATTGCCAGCGGACGCTTATACCGGCCCATTGAAAAGATCATCAGCGAAACCGTTGGCCCCTATCTTGGCAATACCCACACAGAGACCAGTGAAACAGGGACCCTGATGACCAAAGCTTACCATTATGCCCAAAAGGTCATCAAAGACCATGTAAATGCCGGACCGCAGGATGTCATCATCACCACAGGCTTCGGAATGACCGCCGCCATCGTGAAATTTCAACGGATCCTGGGAATGAAAACCTGTGGGATGCTTCAAAACAAGGATTGCCTGAATGAAATTGAAAAGCCGGTGGTATTTGTAACCCATATGGAACACCACTCCAACCATACCTCCTGGTATGAAACCATTGCCGATGTTGTACAAATCCCCCCCGGAAAAGATATGCTGATCGATCTGGAGGAACTTCGAACCTTGTTACACATTTACCGCAACCGGAAAGTAAAGATCGGCTCTTTTACTGCCTGCTCAAATGTGACGGGCATCATTACCCCCTATCATGAAATGGCTGCGATCATGCATGAACACGGAGGGGTTTGTTTTGTGGATTTTGCCGCATCCGCACCCTATTCAGACATAGATATGCATCCCGGAGATCCAAAGAAAAAGCTGGATGCCATCTTTTTCTCCCCCCACAAATTCCTGGGTGGCCCCGGAAGCTCCGGCGTGCTGATCTTTGATTCATCCCTTTATAAAAATCTGGCACCGGACCAACCCGGTGGCGGTACGGTCGACTGGACCAATCCATGGGGGGAATTCAAATACATCGACGATATAGAAGCCAGAGAAGACGGAGGTACGCCGGGATTCCTTCAGGCCATGCGAACAGCCCTGGCCATCCGGCTCAAAGAAAAAATGACCACAAAAAAGATCAGAGAACGTGAGAAAGAACTGGTTGCCCTGGCCTTCAGGGAACTCAGGAAAATACCGCGGCTTTTCATCCTGGCCAACAACACCGAAGACAGGCTGGGTGTTTTTTCATTTTACATCGATGGACTACACTTCAATCTGGTAAGCAAATTGCTAAACGATAAGTTCGGGATACAGGTGCGGGGAGGATGTGCCTGTGCGGGTACGTATGGACATTATTTGCTGAATGTGAGCTATGAAGATTCCCATACCATCACCTCACTGATCAGCTCGGGAGACCTTTCCAGAAAACCCGGCTGGATCCGTTTATCCCTGCATCCAACCATGACCGGCAACGATCTTGTCAGCATAGCCGCTGCATTGGAGCAAATATCCCGCAATGGCGAATCCTGGTCAAAAGACTACATACACAACAAATATTCCAACGAATTCCGCCACAAAGAAGAACCGGAGGATAAAACAGCGAAGGTTTCCGGGTGGTTTGACCTGTAAGGGCCGCGACGTATGCCTGCTCCGGCAGATCCCCGCATCATAAAGCATGCCGTTTTCCTGTTCCAGGGAAAACGGCATGCAAATGCCACCCTTATATATTAATTGACAAGCAGCTTATGCGCGAAGGTTGAATGTTTTTGCTGTATATGGATCAGATACAATCCCGGGGCATAACCGGACACATCAAGCCTAAGCTTATCGTTTCCTGTAAACGCATCAACACAGTGGCCGCTGGAAGAGAATACCCGGACTTCCATCCCGCCCTGAGCCTCAAAATATACATTGCCAACGGCAGGATTTGGATACACAGAAATATTCTTGCCGGCCGGTTCGGTCAGGACGGTAGCCAGAAGGACTTCAAAGCCATTTTCCAGGGTCAGTTCGTCCACATTCACATCCCACATACCCACCGAAGCATCGGAAGGGATGTTGAAGGTTGCATCCAGGGCCCCATCGCTTAACACCTCAACGTCGGTCCCGACAATGATCTCCGCAGGGTCATCATGAAAATTGATAAAAACATCGTCAACGCCCGCAGTAAAATTTGTCCGGGAGCCGGATATCCTGGCAACAATCGTATCGGTCTGATAGGCCTCATCGGGGTCTATACCGGTAAGCATAGGCTGGGGTGTTATCACGGTAAAGGCCTCTTCCAGCTCCAGGTCATTCACCTGCAAGTCATAAAGGCCCAGAGAGGCGTCAGAAGGTATCGGAAATGAAGCTTCCAGTTCCTCATCGGTATTTACCGTAACACTGCTTGCCGGAATAACCTCGGCAGGGTCCTCAGAAAACACAAGGTTAACAGTGGGTACCTCCCCCGATGTCCAGGAAGTGCGGTCACCAACAATAACCGTATGTACCGTTTGTCCCTGCTGGCCTGTATTCGGAGAAATACTGATCAGTTCCGGAGGAGCGGTTTCCTCGATGAGCGTATCGCAAAGATAAACGACATCACCGGATGTGGTCCCATCCCCGTTGCCTGCATTGAATGAGGCATAGAACACAACATCACCGGTCCCCTCCGCGGGGGCTGTCCAGCTCATATTCCATACTTTCTGGTTGTTAACGGGGGTATTCCCGTCACTGGTATGGGTAACGGCGTTTTGACCATTCGTAAGCTGGGTCTGCAGGGGATCCGTAATATTCAGGGTCCCTGCTTTAAGGCCCTGTCCGTCTTCCACCGTGAGCTCAAATCCAAACAATACGACATCTGGGTGATTCCCAATAGCCGTCACATCGTAGGTCTGTCCGGGATCATACCCGTCCGTGGGGATGTTGGGTATGATCCACCCCGTCACGTTATCAGGATCCCCGGTATGGCAATCGGTACAATTGGCCCCGCCGTCGCCCGGCGAACCGGTTTTACCTCCGGGGGAACCGGAACTGTAAGCGAGAAAAACAAGCGCGGCAGGGATCAATAAAACACACAAGAGTAAATTGATTTTTTTCATAGGCGTGCATATTTATGGGTTACTTATCTACGTGACCCACAAGATACAAAAAAAATTTCATCCTAAAAACAGGGGGATACGGCCTGCAACGATCAGCTATTGAAAAACACGGGATTCCGGAAATAGTTTATACAGAATTCAAATACAGGCAATGCCTGCCTGTGGCATGTCCTAACCGGGGTGATCCCGGAGCGTTAACAGGGTGATCTCCGGAAGGATCCCGATCCGGCCGGGATAACCAATATTTCCCAGCCCGCGATTCACATACAAATGCTGAAAATTATCAACAGTAGCAAAGGAATACAGACCAGCCCAGTACCTGTACATGTATTGAGCCGGGCTCCACCGGAAGCTCTTGAATTCCAATCCGAACTGGAAACCATGGGTATGCCCGGACAGGGTTACTGCTATGTCGGGGCGTTTTTGTTGTACCCGGTATTCAAAATGGGTGGGATCGTGGGAGAGCAATATGTGCAAATCGGCTTCTTCTTGCGTGTTCATGGCTTTTTTCAGGTTTCCGTACCGGTGAAAACGGGATATCATGCTCCAGTTTTCCACCCCGGTTATGGCCAGTCTTTTCCCTTCAATGGTAATCGTCCGGGTTGAATTGCGAAGCAATGTCCATCCGATGTCCTTATATAGATCCAGCAGGTCCTGGAAATTCTTTTCTTTCGAGCCATCGGAAGGCCATTCGATATAATCCCCATAGTCGTGGTTCCCCAGGATGGCATAGGTTCCGTAAGGTGCCTTGATCCGGCTCAGGGCATCTTTAAACGGAATGGCCTCTTTGGTGGTAAAATTTACCAGGTCTCCGGTAAAAACAACAAGGTCGGGCCCCAGGTTGTTGATCATCCTGATGGCTTCTTCCATAGCAGATTGAGATGTCCAGCTGCCCAGGTGCAAATCAGATATGTGCACGATCTTCAGGTTTCGAAACGGAACGGCCAGGTTTTTCAACGGCAGGGAGACCTGTTTGATCCTGAACTCATAGGCCCATCTGACCATACCTATGATCATCCCGCTCAGGATGATGCCACCCCCGAGCAGGCCTATGTTTTGTATAAATTTTGAACGGCTTATTTTCTTTTTCGCAGGCAACACCGTACGCCGCCTTTTCTGACCCGCAAAAGAAACCGTATGGCGGATGATCTTGACAAGATCAGCCATCAGTAAAAAAATTATTGCAAACAGCTTGGATACATAAACGATGACAACAAAGCCCATCAGCCAGGTATGCCATCCCCTGGCCCATGCATCCACAGGATGAAAGAAAGACAACGCAGTCATCAGCAGCATAATGATAAAAGGCAGCCAGTAAACGGATGCCAGGGCATATGTTGCAATGGGATGGATCTCGGTGATCCGTTTCCGGATCGAAAACCATAAATACAGGTCAAGAAGAAAAACAAGTCCTATGAGTGGGAAATAATTGGCATAAGCCGGATAAAGGGCCCGTGTGATAACATAGGCGGCGGCAAACAAAATAACCGTGAACAGTATATAAAACTTCTTTTTCAAACGCGTGCAATGATGGTGGATCAACCGGGTCAGGCCGATCCCCTGATAAAATTGACCAGGCCTTTGGAGGCAAATATCTTCATTAGCTTATCCGGGAGTGGGTTAAAAGGATAGCTCCGGCCCCCCACGGTGATTTCCCCCCGGTTGAAATCCACCTCCGTGCCATCGCCCGGGTTGTAATTTTCAACGGCTTCAGGCAATATGATGATGGGCAATCCCTGATTTACAGAAGAGCGGTAGAATATACGGTTCACGGACTTACAGATCACTGCCCGTACTCCGGCATGGGCAAGCCCTACAGCCGGATGTTCCCGTGAACTTCCACATCCAAAATTTTCCCCGGCCATGATGACATCCCCTTCGGAAACCTTTTCGGCAAAGGAATCATCAAACCCTTTGAACAAGTGTGGCCGGATCTTATCGGGTTCCGAGCTGTTGATCGTATAAGTGAGGTTTCCCGCAAACATCTGGTCCGTATTAAGGTTATCGACATCGGCATAGTTCCAGACACCGTGGAGATACCGGTCATCGTCTTCTTCCACCGACACCGTTTTGCTTTGTTTCCTTTGGTATGGGAAGGTGTCGTTGGCATCGATCCCACGGGGGTCAGTGATCTTACCCGCCAGTGATGAATACGCAACGGTTGCCGGGGAAGCCAGGTAAATGCTGGATTCTTTGTTTCCCATCCGGCCTTTGAAGTTCCGGTTTGCCGTAGAGATCACATGATAACCATCGGCCGGAATGCCCTGACCGGTGCCCAGGCAGGGGCCGCATGAAGCCGATAGCACATTGGCGCCGGCTTCCAGGAATATTTCGATCAGGCCATTCTTCAATGCTTTCAGGTATATTTCCTGGGAAGCCGGAACGATAAGCATTTGAAAACCATCCGGCAATTCCTTTCCGTTCAGGATGCGTGCAACCTCTTCCAGGTCCTCGTACCTGCCATTGGTACAGGTCCCTACCAGCGACTGATGCAGGGGCGTACCCTGCACTTCGGAAACGGCTTTGACATTATCCACATGATGCGGAGCAGCCACCAGGGGCACGATCTCACCAAGGTCTATTTCGATCACCCGTGCATACACCGCATTTGGGTCTGCCCACACACCGTCCACCTTTTCGCAGCAATAATTGGACAGCACCGCATCGGCCGGGAAGACGGCATTTTTCGCCCCCATTTCAGAGGCAAGATTGGCAACGGTCATCCGCTGCGGAATGGACAGGGACCTCACCCCTTCCCCATGATATTCGACCGACATATAATCGGCCCCGCTGGATCCGATCATCCCAATGATCCAGAGGGAAAGGTCCTTTGCATATACACCCGGCCGCAATTTTCCCTTCAGGTTGATCTTAAGGGTTTCGGGCACCCGGAACCAGGTCTCACCCTGTTTCCACAAGCCGGCGGTTTCCGTCCGGTCGATGCCCGCCGCAAAGGCATTGAATGCACCCGCCGTACACGTATGGCTGTCGGATCCCACAATGATCATCCCGGGTTTCGCATAGCGGGCCATGATCTGATGACATATGCCCTTTCCGGCATCATGGAATTTTTCAACCCCCTGTTCCCTGGCAAAGTCACGTATCTGCTGATAGGCGTTAGCCAGCTTTGCATTTGTAGGGGGAGCATTATGGTCCAGAACGATCAGCAACTGCCCCGGGTCTTTTACTTTTTCCCCGTTCATTTTTTTGAACGTATTGGCAATGCTTGCGGAATTATCGTGCGACAGGATAATGTCGGGCTTTTTAAATACAATGCTTCCCTGTTCGGCACCAAATATCTTTTCAACGAATGTTTTGTCTTTCATAATACCTTGATTTGACCGGATTTATTTCCGGGAAACAAATGATGAATGATCAGGATCTCAGGTAAGATATTTTCTTACGAACCACAAAAGTACAATTCCTGCAGCGAATAGCACGAAACCGGGCGGATTATTTTTCACGGTTGCAAAAATACCATCCTCAAAATCAAGCAAGCGGGAACGCATTTGTGATTCATCCAGGAAAGTTTATATATTTGCATCATGGAGAGGTTAATACAGGCAATGATCGCACTGATATTCAGCATCGGCCTTGGTGGCCATGTTCATGCCCAGGGATCCCATCGTCACGACATGGGGGAATCCATCATTGAATTCCTGATGACAGAACCCCGCATGGCCAATACTTCCATTCCTGCGGAAACAGAAGCCCTTCGATACATAAACTCACTATACCAGATCAACAGGGGAGGCAAGGGCCAGGGTGAGGAAAACGGTTCCGGCAGACAGGACCAGATACTGATCAACTACACACACATATCCAGGCGACCGGCCCGTTTGATCAAGGACAATAACGGAAACCCTTATATGCTCTTTGAAGGCCGCAAATACCGCATCAGGAGAGAACTGTTATACCAGGCCCTTTCCACACCGATTACAACAATGGCCGGACTGGAGCTGCCGCCATACGACCCCGGGGCCTTGCGGGAATCGTTCAATGATGACGGAGACAGTCGCCACAGTTGCATCATCACCGCAAATGGTTATAAGGATAAGAATGGTAACGGAAACATAGGCCTGGATGAATTCCATGAGATCAAACGCACTTTTAACAAGGACGAACCCCTTTACATAGGATATAAATACAACAACGAATCGGGGTTAAGTACGAAAGTCACGGTTACAATATTTCATGAGCTGGATAGCCGTGTAGTCAAGGTCAGGGAATTTGAGACCAGGAATAAACAAGCAAGCAACATACATTTCATCATATTCTCCCCTCCCCTTGAACTCGAATCCGGAGTGTACCTGGTACATGTAAAACATCAAATATTCAAGAAAAAAGGCAGGCTGGCCAATAAGGGCGTCATTATAAAAAGGGAACGGTTCAGCATTCTGTGACCAGGGCGCCGGCATCCCTTCTGCATGTTAAAATATTTCTAAATAGACCAATTCCCCACTGAATTCTTGGTAATCCATAACAATTATATTAATTTGCCGCGGTTAACAGGCAATGCCCATAAAAACCAAACCAGATGGCCAATAATTTCTTCTATGTTAAGATCCCATTCCGTTCCGATTTCAGCCTGCGCGAAGGCAACATCCTTCAGAACCAGAAACAATACGG
Source organism: Bacteroidales bacterium (assembly GCA_018400295.1). Classification (GTDB taxonomy): domain Bacteria; phylum Bacteroidota; class Bacteroidia; order Bacteroidales; family B18-G4; genus M55B132. The sequence continues at coordinate 28,543 of JAGYMZ010000025.1, forward strand.
CAACCTCTGGCAACAGATCCGGCACTCGGACATTAACGTGCTGCCCGGCGGAAATAAAATAGATGTAGAATACCTTCACGATGCCTTTGAAGAGGATGAAATGCAGTTTGAAAGCGTGAACAAGGATTCAAGCCTCAACGATGCATTCTCTCCGGTCGTGCTGCAGATAACACCGCTGGACTGGTTTGAAAAGGTCATTGAAGAACAGTCCGGCATATTGTACAACAATTGTTTTGGGACCAAAGAAGAAAAGAGGGTCAGCTATGAACCCCATTCCTGCAAAATCACCCTTTACAAAAACACCCTCTCCACGATCGAGTTCATTTTCAGGATTTCCCTGGAAAATAAGCAAATATGCCCCGATTGCATTGAAAAACTGGAAAAATGGTCCAATGAATTTGCTGCATCGATCGTGGATTACAGTTATCAAAAGATACTGGTGCCTTTTATGGAGCAGCTGCGCACGGAAGGGGAAAAATACAATTTCTTTTGTGAATCCGGCAATCACATGGGTTTCCCGGATGTTTACGAGGACTCTCACCGGAACAGGATCATCAAACGTTCGGTCAGGTGCGGGGTCCCGCTCTGGGTCAGCCGGTCGCTGATCATTGGGAAAAGGGACGAACATTTTGATCAATTGGTGAACCGCTGGGTGATCGCCACCCAAAACAAAGATGAGATCCTGGAAAAATTCAGGAACGAAGAAGGGGATGAGAAAAACCATATTTACCTTGGATGGATGCACAGTATGATGCTGGGGGATATCAACGATAAAGTGATCCGCGATGCTTTCTTTGCTCTCGGGCTGGCCCAGTATTATTATGCCATCTTCGACAGCCTGAACCAAAGCCTGTCGCAGATCATCGGCATTTCCCACAAGAAAAGATCCATGAACAACACCAAGAATTACAAAAAGCTCCTGGAAGACATGATCTTTATCACCGACCTGATCAAGATCAATTATTCCGACATTACGCAGGGACTGCAGCGAAACCGCGCCTACTTTTTTCGTGTGATCGTCAGGCAGTGGACCATCGATAACATTATGGAAAATGTCCATAAAAAGATCGCTTTGTGCAAAGACAACATCAATAAGATCTATCAGAAAGCTTTCAACCGCAGCCAGAAAGTGGCCGAACTTTTGCTTTTCTTCATCAGTGGCTTTGCCATCCTGGAATTCCTGAAAGGGATTTCTGAGTTCTTTTACGGTCCGGACAGCATCCAAACCGATATCTGGGGACTGTACAATGTCGGCCAGATGGTTGGCCCCAATACCATGATGTGGTTCGGGATGGTCCTTTTCCTGATCGTCTTCCTGATCTATTTCAAAATCCTTAAAGCGCAGGATTGATGAATAATCCAAAAATCCTGGCCCTGCTGACCGTGATTTTCTGGAGTTTTTCGAGCACACTGGCCAGGCTGCTGTCGTTTTCATCGCCCTACCTCCTGTTTTGCCTTTCCTTTGCGTCTGCCTTGTTCATTTATCTCACCTATGCACGAACGGTTTATAAAAGGGGCCTGTGGAAAAAGCTCCGGCAGATCCCCGTGAAGTATTTTCTGGCCGGACTACTGGGATATTATGCCATCTGGGTGGGCAACACCGAAAGTTTTTTAAGCTATGATTCGGCTTCTGAAACCACGGTGCTGAATTATACCTGGCTGGTCTTTACCGTTTTCTTTTCCACCATGATCTTCAACCGGCCAAAGAAAATCACCGTCCGGGCCATCACAGGCAACGTGGGCTTACTCCTTTGCTTTCTGTCGGTCTATATCCTGGCCGTGGAAGGACGGTTCACTTCCTTCAATTTCTCCAATACCGCGGGGTTGCTCTGGGGCCTGATGGGAGGCATGGCGTACGGACTGTTCAGTGCATACAGCGCAAACATCCCCCGCGACAAACGCCTTCTATTCCTGATCGCCGCCGTTTCTTCCAGTCTGGCCGCCATGCTGATCACGGCCATATTCCGCGACAGCTCCTTCCGGGAATCCATAGCCGCCATTACCTTGTATGATATCCTCTACGCGTTTGCCCTCGGCGTGCTCGTGGATGCCGTGGGATATATTATGTGGACCCGTTCGTTGCAACGGGCCGTTGCGACCGGCACGGCCATTTTTAAAATTGCTTCCATAATATTTTTGCTCCCCCTGCTCTCCCTGGTGATCGTCTCCCTTGTATTCAATGAAAAAACCATCTTTGAACCCTATTTCCTGGCCAGCATCCTCTTGTTGCTGGCCGGCATTGCCATGGCTCAGAAAGCAGAGGGGATCGCGGCCTGGATCATCCATCCCGCACGGGGCCATCCCCGGCAATAGCTGAAACGAAACCGGGGCACAGAACCCATGCCCCACGCGGCAGATGAAAATTTGGCCTTCCCCCCTATTTTTCATATATTTGTTGTATCGCAAGAGAATGATTCTCCTTTAAGAACAAATATCTCCTGAAACATGGATGCCGTCATTAAAAAATTAAGCAGCAAGGGTTTGCGGGTGACGCCACAGCGGGTTGCGGTACTGGATACGGTAACCCGGCTGAACAACCATCCGGGAACCGGACAGATCATTGCATTCATACAGAAACACCATCCCAGCATTGCCACCGGAACGGTATACAGGATCCTGGAAATCCTGGTCCAGGCCGGCCTGATCCGCAAAGTCAGAACCGGGGACGACATCATGCGTTACGATGCGGTGCTGGAAAAGCACCACCACCTATACAGCAGCAAATCAGAGCGGATCGACGATCATTATGATGCAAAGCTGGACACCCTGCTGGATGCGTATTTCAAAAAGAACGCGATCCCGGGATTCACCGTGGAAGACATCCAGCTTCAGCTAACCGGAACATTCAGTAAAAACAAATTAAAAAGGAAACCATGAAAGAAAAAAAAAGAAAACTGACCACGGCTTCCGGGAAGCCGTATTTTGAGAACGAAGACAGCATGACCGCGGGGCCGCGTGGGCCTGTCCTGTTGCAGGACCATTACCTGCACGAAAAGCTGGCGCATTTCAACCGGGAACGCATACCCGAGCGCGTGGTCCATGCCAAGGGAACCGGTGCTTTTGGAAAGTTCACCGTCACCCACGACATCACCAGGTACACACGTGCAAAGATTTTCCGTAATATCGGGAACGAATGCCGCATATTCCTCCGCTTTTCCACCGTTGGTGGTGAAAAGGGCAGTGCAGACACAGAAAGGGACCCGCGGGGATTTGCCATGAAATTTTATACGGAAGACGGCAACTGGGACCTGGTCGGAAACAACACCCCGGTATTCTTTATCAAGGATGCAAAGAAATTCCCTGATTTCATCCATACCCAGAAGCGGGATCCCAAAACAAACCTGAAGAGCCCAACCATGATGTGGGATTTCTGGAGCCTGAACCCGGAAAGCATGCACCAGGTCATGATCCTGTTCAGCGACCGGGGCACTCCCGATGGGTACCGCCATATGCACGGATTCGGCAGTCACACCTTTTCGCTGATCAACGAAAAAAATGAGCGGGTCTGGGTTAAATTCCATATTAAAACCGATCAGGGGATCAAAAACCTGACCGGAGCGCAGGCGGACAAATTGCGTGGGGAGGATCCCGACTACTCCCAGCGCGACCTGGTCGCGGCCATTGAAAAGGGGGACCATCCCACATGGACCATGAAAATACAGGTCATGACCGAAGCGCAGGCCGGATCATTTCCCTGGAACCCCTTCGACCTGACCAAGGTATGGCCTCATAAGGACTATCCGTTGATGGAAGTAGGCAGGCTGGAACTCAACGAAATCCCGGCCAATTACTTCCGTGACGTTGAACAGGCCGCCTTCGCACCATCCAATGTCGTGGACGGGATCAGCTTTTCACCCGACAAGATGCTGCAGGGCAGGATCCTGTCGTACCCGGATGCCCACCGTTACCGCCTGGGTGCCAATTACGAACAGATCCCGGTCAACCGCCCCATCACCCCCGTCAGCAACCAGCAGCGCGATGGTATGATGAGAATGGACGATAACGGTAAGGACGACCCGAATTATTTCCCGAACAGTTTTGATGACATTTACCCCGACGAAAAGTACAGGGAAAAACCCATGGACCTGGGACATTCGGTGGCAGACCATTACGACCGCAATGAAAACGATGATGATCACTACACACAACCCGGGCGCCTGTTCAGGGAAGTTATGACGGAGCAGGACCGGGAAAACACCATCCGGAATTTTACGGGATCCATGAGCGGCATCACCGGTGAAAAAAGGGATGAGATCATCCGGCGGCAGTTGATGCATTTCCACAGGACGGACAAAGAACTGGCCGCCAGGGTCGCTGAAGGACTGGGATTTGATTTTAACCCCGGAAAATAATGGGGCAGCCCCTGATTCTCCGGGACTGGCCGGGAAAATCATCCGGTTTTTTCATCCTGCAACACATTTTGTCAAGCAGGGACCATTCTCCGCTGGTACCCGGGGCAGGAACTGCCTGACGCGAAATGCTGAGAAAACAGGGCTACGACACCATACTGCCGGAAAATTCGATGCGCCTTCCCTGGAAAAGATGGCCAACGCCAATCCGGAAAAACCATAGGGTCCGGCTCCCTGCAGGATCGCTAAAACGCAGTTACCGGACCATAACTTTTCTGGTGACCTTTGTGTTGCCGGTTGAAAGCCTGACCAGGTAAACGCCCCGGGCAAAGGGTGAAGTATTGATCTTCAGGTTGCTCCCCGCATGATCCCGGCGATACACTTCCTGGCCGAAATGATTGTATATGGCTATTTCATAAGCATTCATCCCGGATTCAATGTACAGGAAGCCATCAGCAGGATTGGGATAGATCCGGACCTTTTCGCCGGCATCTTCTGCTATCCCAACGTTAGACCAGTTAACATTCACCGGACCTGCAGGATCGGATTCCCCTTCGTCATAGTATGCGGTAACTTCATAATCGTAAGACCCATAGTCGGGCAGGAAATCTTCGTAACCTGTATTCAGGGTAATGTCGATATTTACCCCGTCTCTGTATATTTTGTAATACTGAAACGCCCTTGTTTGTGACGGGGAATATTGCCAGGTCAACACCACGCGGCCCGTAGCCTGTGTCAATGAAGCCTGTAAATTTGATGGTGGCTGGGGCACCCATCCTCCAAGCAATGCAAATGAAACATCATGGGGTTTATCTACCATGTTGTTGCCATCCCATTGATAAAGCAGGTTATCCCCATCCGATGATGCAAACCACATGAAATAGCAATCGGGACTTGAAATGCTTGTGCCCTGAATGGATATCCAGCCATCCTCAAGTTCTACAGGATCAGGGAAATAATACCTATAAAGGTATAAAGGACAGGTTTCTCCCATGGATGTCGTATAAGCGAGCCCGGTCTCAATGCGGTGTATAGATGCACTGAAAGAAGCTACTTCCGCCCCCGGAAGGCATGCATCGTCTTCATACAATTTGATGTCAAAATCCATTGGGTCTTCATTGTCGCACACAAAAAACGGGGGCACCCACTCCATGTTAAATGCCAGGAATTCCACTCCGTTAATAATATCTGTGACACCGAAAAAATTATCATACACCAGATAACCGTAAGTGGAATTTACATCGCTGGTATATGCATTAATATAATTGGCGGGCACAGGAGGCAATTGGGTATAAAGGGGGTCCTCAAGCCACCAGATGATTTCGTGGTCTGCACTTTCCGACTCACCTTCGTCGTACATGGCTGTTACAAAAAAATAATATACCCCGAAATCAGAAAATGTCAGGGAATGATTTACAATGGACGGCTGGGCAGTCACCGCATTGTTCATATAAACATTGAAATGCTGGAAAGACCGGTCATCATAATGAGTATAGGGGTTTTCAACGGGCATGGGTGCAGGTTCAAGCGTGTAGTGAGCATCTGTGCTGGCTTGGCAATCAGCCGACCGGCTGTTGACAGGTAATGATTCACGGTATTCCGGTTGATGAACTTCCCGGAAGGCAAATCCATCCGTGACCGGATCAATGGTGACATAATCATAAACCCCCTGGCCGGTCAATGCATCATCATATAATTTCAGGCCAATTTTTCCCGAAGTAAAAGTATTATCAAACCATGTTCCTTCATGCATGCCGTTGAAATATACTTCGATGTACCCGGCGGAACGAATGATCCTCACGGTATTGTATGTACCGGTCCCGGTATTTAAATTGGGGCTCGTTGTCCAGCCCTGGATATAAGTGAAGGAATTATTCTGATATAGCCCGATATTATACGACCCGTTATTACAGATATGCAATTGGTATGTATCCATCCAGTTCCCGTTGGCTCCAATCCGGGATGGGTCGCCATGGAAAAATATCCCGTAGTTGCAGTCTCCTCCTGCATTCTTTTTCATTTTAACCTCCAGGTCAAATCCTGAAAAATCATGGTTATAAAATGAAGACGACACATAAAAATCTTCGCTTTCGGCTATATAAAATCCCGGGTCTATGTACCAGGAACCTGTGACAGGTATCCAGTTGCGGGCATCATCTTCGAATTCCTCATCCACACCATTTATGGTTGCATACATCCAGGAAAGATCCGTATACCCGCTGGCGGAGTCCAAATCCACTTCAAGGTCGTCCGGGGCAAGATAGGTATTGAAAGACAAATCGTCCAGCACAAGAATGTTCCCTGTGAATTGTATGGTAACCTTTTCAATTCTTTCACCGGTAACGGTAAGAAGCTGCATGGGACCGGAAGCAACGATCTGATCAAAATCAAGCAGGTTATCCTCTTCATCATATGCAAACATATCCACAGTGCCGGCATCCGCACACCCTGCCAATATCTCAACGTATGAAACAGGAGGGTTGAAAAAGATATGCTCAGGACCCTGAGGAATGCCTCCATTGGCCATGGTCAGGCTGGTATTGAAGGCAAGAAAATTGGGCGGGGAATATCCGGTGACCGGAAATCCAGCGCCTTCATCCAGAAGGGCGCCACCCCCATCACCAGGTCCTTCAAAATAAATCCCATACCCTTCATACTCATCATGTAAAGGGTATGTAGATGCAAACGTTACAGGGGCATTTTGCACATCATCAAAATTGACCACTGTCATAATTCTGTTGGCAGAACCGGGATAACCTGACGAAGTAAACGCAGCATAAGATTCTGAAGGATATTGGCCGGCAGGCACAACATCATCATTGGCCATCCCTCCTGCCTGAATGCGTTGTTTCCCATCCTGGGCATTTGTATAAATAAAAACACATAAACAAAGGAACAGCATGTAAAACGGCAACATTTCTTTTTTCATGATATCGGTTTTTAATTAATAAAAATGATCAGATGGATCAGCAGATAAAAGGCAGGCGGATAAAAGGCAGTAAGTGTAGTATTCTTCAGAAAGATTTGAAACAACGGGGCTTGCCTGCTATTGGGACAATACCTCAACATACAGTTGCTTAACACGGGTAAATATACAAATAAATATGCAGGAAATCAACGATTATTCGGGCTGATCCCGCAAACACCGCACACTCATACCATAATCCCAGTAGGTGTGGTGCCACCAAACTTTGGAAGAGCCGTAACTCAGGAAATGATACCATCCGTATCCCCCTGCCGTCATGGAGGACCACCAGGCACCACTTAGCGTAACTTCCTCGAAGTTGCCATTGTTTTGACGGAAACCGCCCGGGAGCGCTACAAAACCAAACAGGTCGGAGCCATTGCCGCTATATGCCCAGCCATTGGTGGACTTCAGCAATATTCCTGCATCAAAACCCCGCCAGCTTTCAAAAACATCCCACTCAGGATCGCCAATCCCATAATTGCTGTCTACGGCCCCTTCCAGCACCTTCCAATCCTCATCAAGAGGCAGGTGCCAACCGGGAGGGCAGATGCCTTGTGTGCCTTCCTGGGAAGTATATTGCATCATTTCACCCCATTGGTACAGCCCACCATACACATCACAATTATTTTCATCATCATCATAACAATATTTCTCAAAGACACCATTTTCTCCCATTTCATCGGATCCCGGGATCATCACACCCACATTCAGGTTCTCCTTCAGCCAGCACTGGCTGTAGATCTGGATGGTATTGTAAACCTGTCCTTCATATTCCACAGTAGGAGTTCCCGGACAGGGGATGTTCGTTGCAAACTGGAAAGTATACGTTTTGTCTCCCAGCGGGTGGTCAGGAATGCCTGATGCCCGTATAAAGTCTGCCGTTGTTTTTTCCGGTGCCTTTTGCGAAAACTCCGGTTCACTGCTGCCGGCATATTCCAGCATACACTTCCGGCCATTTTCCCCTTCGGTTGCCAGCATGGTAATGGTGCTTGTTTCACCCTCATAACGGGCTATAAGGAAAAAAAGCATGCCATCCCCGGGGGTGAAACGAAATGCATGATGGCCTTCACCGAGCATAAATGACGAATTCAACAATACGCGGCCCAACACATCGCTGACCGTCATATCGACCACGCCCTTGGAAGGGACATAGAGCGGGATCATGCTTTGTTCCTTCAAGGGGTTCGGGTGGTTTTGGGACAATTGAAATGGCCGCTTGCCGGTATTGATCTCGCCGGTACCGGCTGGCGAACAGGTTGAATAACCAATATAAAGCAGCAGGTCTCCCGGATCTATGATCACCGTTAAGGCAGTATCCGGCCAATAAATGCTTGTTTCGCTTCCCTGGGTCCGGTTCATAACCCTGATGCTGTCGAGCCGGACATGGGATGTGCTGTCGATGGCGGTGAACGTCAACTCATGGCTTGACCGCTGGGCATACATTCCCAATGAAACAACGATAGAAAAGAATACAACAATTGCGTTTTTTTTTAACATGGGAGAAAAGGTTTTTGGTTTGAACATATAAATGTAATGAAATACCAATAAAGTTACAAGAAAATGCAATCCTCACGATTCAGATTAAAAATTCCCGTTGCATCCAGTCCATCCATATTCCAAGGAGCCGATTCCAGCAGATGTCATCCAGATGTCATCCCTTTTTAAAAAAAATTCTTTCGTATTTTAATGTCCTGAATATCACGTGCGAACAATAAAAAGAATGCGCATATCCGTAATACTGTAATTTTTGTTCACATTTTGCTACCGAACCATAACCTGGGGCTCAATTACCTCAGGATCAGTTTCCTGGTCAGCACCTCATTCATGGTCCGTATGTGGATGAAATACATTCCGGCAGGGTATAGTTCAAAGTCAATTTTATATACGTTCCCGGCAGGTTAACTTGTCTTGTGTAAATGGAAAATAACTTTCCCCAGATTTTCGCAAATAAGAATCCCCAGTTTTCAGGTTAGTATTTTTACCAGGGTATTGGTTAAAAACGACATGGCCTTCGTAGTTTTAAAGTGCAAACCATTAAAACCGAAGGCACATGAAGACACAGTTAAAAGTTTTAACCATGTACAGCAAAATTAAGAATCTTTCTTTAAAAGGGCTGATTATAAGTG
>JAGYMZ010000026.1 GCA_018400295.1 Bacteroidales bacterium
ATCGACCAGAAATATCCCGGTTCCCTGCAGCTTTTCTTCTGTCATCTGTACGATCCTGTCCTTTGTGATCATAACTTCATTCAATAAAAGAGGGGACGCTTAGTCCCCTCACATACAACAATTATCTCCGGTTGTCCGACCAGGGCTCGAACCTGGACTCTTCTGAACCAAAATCAGACGTGTTGCCAGTTACACCATCGGACAATGTTTTTTATTCAGGAGTGCAAAGATACAACTTTTTTTAAAAAGCCCAAAAAGCGGGTTTTTTTTATTGCTGCAATGCGGGGGTGTACGACAATAAAAAACGGACATTCCATTCCGGTTGAACAAAAATTCCTATTTTCGCCAAGGATTTTTCCTTTAACCGTTTACCCTCATGGAAAATTATAAGAAACTCAACAACATCATTGGCTGGATCGTTTTCCTGATAGCCACCACCGTATATTTTCTTACCCTGGAACCCACTGCCAGCTGGTGGGACTGCGGGGAATATATCGCAACGGCATACAAGCTGCAGGTGGGCCATCCGCCGGGTGCACCCTTCTTTCAACTGGTAGGACGCTTCTTTTCACTGTTCGCCTTTGGGGATACTTCCCGGGTCGCTCTGATGATCAATGCCATGTCGGCGCTGTGCAGCAGTTTTACCATCCTGTTCCTTTTCTGGACCATCACGATGCTGGCCAAAAAGATCGTGGTTAAAAACAATGCATGGACACGCGGCAATATTTACGCTGTGCTGGGGAGCGGTGCCGTTGGTGCGCTGGCCTATACCTTTACCGATTCTTTCTGGTTCTCGGCCGTGGAAGGAGAGGTGTATGCCATGTCTTCCCTCTTTACTGCCGTGGTTTTCTGGTCCATCCTGAAATGGGAGGCCAGTGCGGAAGAAAAGCATTCTTTCCGCTGGGTGATCCTCATCGCTTTCCTTATCGGTTTGTCGATCGGCGTTCACCTGCTCAATCTTCTGGCCATACCTGCGGTGGCTTTCGTGTATTATTTCAAGCGGTATAAGGCCAGCACCCGCGGGGTGATCCTTACCGCCCTGCTGTCGTTCATGATCCTTGCGATCCTGATGTACCTGATCATTCCCGGGATCGTCAGACTGGCCGGTAATTTTGAACTCTTCTTCGTAAACAGCATCGGGTTGCCTTTCAATTCAGGCACCATCATTTATTTTCTGATCCTGACCGGGTTGATCGTCTGGGGCCTCAGATATACACGTAAGCACAGAAAGGTGGTCTGGAATACCATCATTCTGGCCCTGGTTTTTATTCTGATCGGATACTCCTCCTTTTTCATGCTCATCATACGTTCGAATGCCAATACTCCCATTGATGAGAACAGTCCGAGGGATGCCATTTCCCTGTTGTCTTACCTGAACCGTGAGCAATACGGCGACTGGCCCATCGTACACGGACAGTATTTCAATGCACCCGTCGTGGACTACGACGATAAGTCACCGGTCTATGTGAAGGATGTGAAAAAAGGCAGGTATGTGATCACAGACAAGCGGGAGGGGACCGTGCCGGTTTATGATCCCCGCTTCACCACCATATTCCCCAGGATGTGGAGCAATCAGAAACCGGAGCACAAGGAGATCTATAAGCAATACATGGGCAGGGGTGAGCCCATCCGGGTCACCAAATCCGATGGGACAACGGAAGTGATCACCAAGCCCACCTTCGGGGATAACCTCCGCTTTTTCTTTTCATACCAGGTGGGCCACATGTATTTCAGGTATTTTATGTGGAATTTTGCGGGCAGGCAGAACGATATTGAAAGCCAGGGGGAACCCCAGCACGGGAACTGGATCAGCGGGATCGACTTCATTGACAATGCCCGGATCGGTGAGCAGGACGGGCTCCCTGAAAACCGCAACAACCCGGCCCATAATAAATTCTATTTCCTGCCCCTGATCCTGGGGCTGATCGGCCTTTTTTACCACATCAACGTGGACAAAAAGGATGCTTTTGTGGTTTTCCTGCTGTTTTTCATGACCGGGATCGCCATTGTGATCTACCTGAACCAATACCCATACCAGCCCAGGGAAAGGGATTATGCATATGCAGGCTCTTTTTATGCCTTTGCGATCTGGATCGGACTGGGGGTGTTGTCGCTGCACAATGCCATCGGCAAGATGATCAGGAACAAAACTGTGGTTGCCATCGCTGTTACCGTGGTGTCCCTGATCCTCGTGCCGGGTGTGCTGGCCAGGGACGGCTGGGACGACCACGACCGGTCGGGGAAATATGCAACCCGGGATTTTGCCATCAATTACCTGAATTCCTGTGACCCCAATGCCATACTGATCACGAACGGGGACAACGACACATTTCCCCTCTGGTATGCCCAGGAAGTGGAAGGCATACGGACGGATGTTCGGGTGGTGAATTATATGCTTGCATCGGGGTACTGGTATGTGCATCAATTGATGAACAAGGTGTACGATTCCGATCCCCTGCCCTTTACCCTGACCAGGGAACAATATAATAAGGGTGTCAACATGTATGTCCCGCATATTGACCGCAACATTGAAAGGCATGTTGAACTCAGCGAGGTCATCGATTTTATTGCCCGTGAGGATTCCCGCACCAAGTGGCCTTTGCAGACCGGGGAGCGGATCAATTATCTTCCCACCCGGAACCTGAAGCTGACCGTTGATTCGGCGGCCGTGATCCGGAACGGCACGGTACCGCCCGGAATGGCCGGGCAGATCGTGCCGGAGATCACCTGGAGGGTCCGGCAAAATGCCCTCTATAAGAATGATCTGATGTTCCTGGATTTCTTATCCAGCAACAACTGGAAACGCCCGATATATTTTGCCAATCCCTCATCCATGAGCCGGGTGCTCGATGTGGATGAATACTGCCACATGGAAGGCTTTGTTTATAAATTCATGCCTGTGAAGGCAACGGAATTTATTTCCGGCATCGGCGGGGTTTCCATCGATAGATCGTATGATATCCTGATGAACAAGTGTACGTTCGGGAACCTTTACAAGCCCGATGTAACGGTCGACCGTGAGAGTTACCGGAATTCACGGATGCCTAAGCAGAATTTCCTCAGGCTGGCCCAGGGGCTCGTCAACGAACAAAAGATGGATTCTGCCGTGGCCGTGCTGGATACCTGTTTGAAGTATTTTCCCGACGAAGCCGTTTCCTTTGATGTCCTGATGCTTCCCTTCACGGAAGTCTATTATAAAGCCGGCGCACAGGAAAAGGCCAATGCCCTGGTCGGCAAGCTGTCGGAGATTTATACCGGCAATCTGGAGTATTACCTGTCGCTTGACCCGGAGTTTGTGGATGATTATTACAATTCAGATATACAGCAATCCTTTGGCATATTGCAGCGTTTGTCACAGATAGCCAAAGAAAACGGCGAAACTGAGCTGGGCTCGGCGATCGATTCGACACTGATGGAGAAGGTGGATATGTTTAGATAGCGGTCCGCTTGCCCAAAGGCTACCGGGCTCACGGTTTGCTTGGCCAGAACACCATCACCAGTCCTGCCACCACAAACGGGATGCTAAGCAACTGGCCCATGTTCAGGGCCATGCTCTGTTCAAAGCCAACCTGGGGTTCTTTCAGGAATTCAATGAAAAAGCGGGCGGCAAATACCAGGATCAGGAACATGCCGGTGAGAAACGCGGGTTTGGGCTTGCCTTTTGTGGACTTGTAATGGAAATACAGGTAAATAAAGATCAGGAGATAGGACAGGGCTTCATAGATCTGCGTGGGATGCCGGGGAACGGTGTTGTCCCTCAAAAAAACAAAGGCCCAGGGGAGTTCTGAAGGCTTTCCGTAAATCTCTGAGTTCATCAGGTTGCCTGTGCGTATCAGGACGCCGCCGAGCGCCACCACGATCACAACCCGGTCGATCACCCACCAGAAGCTCCGTTTGTTTTTCCTGGCAAACAGGATCAATGCCAGGATGATGCCAATGGCCGCCCCGTGACTGGCCAGTCCTCCTTTCCATATTTTCAGGATCTCCAGGGGATGGCTGAGGTAATAATCCGGTTCATAAAAAAGTGTGTGGCCCAGGCGGGCCCCGATAACCGTGGCTATGATCATATAGGTGGCCAGTTGGTCCAGCAGCTTTTCCGGTACCTTCTCATAGCTGAAAATATGCTTCATGATGATGTATCCGAAAACGAAGGCCATGGCAAAAAGCAACCCGTACCAGCGAATGGCCAGGTTAAAGGTGCCTATATCAATGTTGAAGAGTTCGGGATCGACGTTCCAGGTGATAAAATGTACCATGCGTTCAGGGGTTGGATGTTGCAAATTTACTATATGTTTTGATATATTTAAAGGATTTTCAGGAATTGGCGGACGGCATTCCTGAGCAGGTCCGGCTGGTGGGGTATTGCAAGGGGCCGGTACTTTACAGATTCCATCAGGGCTTTTTCAAGATCAAAATCCCATTGCGACATGCCATAATACTGTCCGGAATTCTTAAGACGTTCCGCGAGGTATTCCTGTTCTGTCTGACCGGGTGTGGGGATCAGCACTGCTTTTTTGTTCAGGCAGTGCAGGTCCATGATGGTGGAATATCCCGGGCGGCACAGGATCAGTTCCGATCGCTGCATCATATCCAGAAACTTTTCAGACGGCAGGTGCGGAATAACGGTCAGGTTGTTTACCCTCAGCGGTTTTTCACCGGATTCGGGCCGGCCGGCCAGCAGTACGGATGTCCGGTCATATTTCTTCAGCTGTCCGGTCAGCAGGTCTTCAAACCGGCTGCGCTGGGGTTCGGGCCCGGAAACGATGGCCAGTACCCGGATGTTGCCGGAGCGCTCCCGTTCCGGGTGGCGGCCTTTCAGGCTGAATCTGGACAGGGGGCCGGTAAAGCATCCGTGACCGGGCAGGGGATACTTGTGTGCGAGGTCCCCCGACAAGTTCTCTCCTCCCGGGTAATCCGGTATCCAGAGGAAACGGTATTTGCCGGCGATGTGTCTGTGATACCTGAAGATCAGTGGCTCCGACCATTTCAGGCCAAAGGGCATTTTTACCATGCGCTGGTGGGTCATGTAAACCGAAGGAAGAGAAGGGTGCCAGCAGCCAAAGCGGTTGTCGGAAATGATCCCGTCGATGGCATGGTGTTGTGCGATCTTTTTCAATGCCTCATGTTCCTTCCGGATCCCGTTCAGTATTGCGGGCAACTGGACGGTCATTTTCCATGCCTGGCGCTTTCCGCTGGAATACCTTACTTCATATCCCGGGAAGGGGATGCAGGGTGTTCCGGGGAGCTCTTTTTCGTAAAAGGCCTGCGCCCTTCCGGAAGCTGCCAGGAGGATGCCGGCGCCCTGGCTTCTGAGTTCGTTTATGACCGGGATGCATCGCGTGGCGTGCCCCAGTCCCCAGTCAAGCGGGCAGATCAGTATTTTTTTCTTTATGGACAACAGGGGGGTATATTTTACACTATTTTGGATAAATATATGAATATTGTTTTGATTGGAAATGTGTATGAGGCATGGGCGTGATGTGAGGGAAAAAATATGTATGTGGATGGAGGACCGGATCTATGAAATAGCGATGACCATGTTGCCCGGCGTAGGGTACGTTACGGGAAGGCGCATGCTGGCTGTGTGCGGTTCACCGGAACTTATTTTCCGGGAGAAAAGGGGTGCCTTGTTAAAGATCGCCGGCGTGAGGGAAGAAGCCGTGCGCAAGATCAGGTCAAAGCATCTCCTGCACGCTGCCGAGCGGGAACTCAGGTTTGTAAACAAGCACGGATTAAAGCTGCTGTTTTTCCAGGATGCGGATTTCCCCTTTCGCCTGAAACAATGCGAGGACAGTCCCCTGTTGTTATATTATAAAGGTATGGCCGACCTGGATTCCAGAAGGATCGTGGCTGTGGTGGGCACGCGAAACCCTACTGCCTATGGCAAGGAGCAGTGCGTCCGTTTTGTGGATGCTTTGAAAGACACGGGTGCTTTGATCATCAGCGGACTCGCTTACGGGATCGACAGCCTGGCGCATCGCCGGTCGCTGGATAACGGTATGTTGACCGTGGGTGTGTTGGGTCACGGCTTTCAAACCCTGTACCCGTCGCTGAACAGATCAATGGCCGAGCAGATGACCAGCCAGGGTGGGTTGCTCACGGAATTTCGCCGGGGGACCAGGCCCGACCGGGAAAATTTTCCCAAACGGAACCGCATCGTAGCCGGCCTGTCGGATGCCGTGCTCGTGATCGAGTCGGCGGAAAGAGGAGGCGCCCTCATTACGGCCGATATAGCCTTGTCGTACAACCGCGATGTGTTCGCGTTGCCGGGGAAGGTCACCGACCAGCGGTCGTCCGGGTGCAACTGGCTTATTTTTGACAACAAGGCCGCACTGGTGAGGTCTCCGGAAGATATGTTCAGCCTGATGTCGTGGGATGTCCATGCAAATGAACCCCGGCAGATCAATCTTTTCGAGGGGATGAACGGGGCCGAACGGGAGGTGGCGGAAATACTGAAGCAGCGGGGCCCGATGGAGATCGAGTCCCTGCTCCTGATCACGGGTAAGTCGCCCGGGGAGATCACCAGGACCCTGATGCAAATGGAATTGAACGGACAGGTCAGCGCCCGCCCCGGGAATGTTTACGCCCTGGCATAAACATGCTCAGAGATGGTTGATTTCTGTCCTTTTATCCTCGATCTTGCCCCTGGCGGTTTTCCAGAGCAACAGTATGACCAGGATCATGAAGCCGAAGGCGAATACGCTGAGCAATTTATAATCGCGGGTGATGAGGCAGAAGTCGTACAGGCCATGAAAGAAAGCCGCCGCTGCAAACCCGCCCAGGGAGTTCAAAAAGGAGCTGTGCCCCAGTTTGGCCATGCCCATAAAAAAGCCCATGACGATGGCAAAGAAAATATTGGCCGGGGCTGCAGTGTATGCATGGGCCAAAATGGGGTTCATGTTGCCGTAGTCAATGTAGCTGAATACATACAGGATGTTTTCCACACTGGCATACCCCATGGCGATCATCGTTGCGAATATGATGCCGTCGGAAGGGCCGTCAAAATCCTTGTGTGGGTATACATAATATCTCAGCACCAGGTACTTGCCCAGTTCACTGAAAAAACCTATCAAAATGAAGGAATAGAACACGATTCTTTTCAGGTTCCGCAGGTCGGTATATCCGTATGTTTTGGCTAAGTATTGAAATATCAGGGGGATGAAAATGCTCAGTGCCCCCAGAATAAAGGCCCGGGTCAAAAGCCTGAAGCGTTCTTTATCATAATATTTCTTCAGGTAATAAAACATGATCCCGGCCACAGCAGGGGATATTACCAGCGAAAAGTAGTAATAAAAGCTCATCGTATTTGGGTTTTGGACTTTTATCAAATATACTACATTTGTTTGTACTTTTACAAATTGGTGGGTAGATTGTTGTTGCTTGTGTTTTTTCCCAGGATGGGATGAGGGAAGGAGGGGACTGAAAAACGGGGGGACACCGGGATGTAAAATTTATTTGTGATGATGGGGACCGTATTGAAATCGACCGGGAGCTGGTACCTTGTACAGGCGGAGGATGGGCGGGGTGTGCACTGTACGCTGAAGGGCAAATTCAGGATGCAGGGGAGCAAGGCCACCAATCCGGTATCCGTGGGTGATGTGGTGGAAATGAGCCTGAACCGTAATGAGGATACCGGCATCATAACGGAGATCAGGCCCAGGCATAATTATATTGTGCGCAGGGCGACCAAGTTATCCAAACGTTCCCACATCATTGCCGCGAACATAGATCAGGCCACGCTGATCGTTACCCTGGCCCTGCCACGGACCTCCCTGGGGTTTATCGACCGGTTCCTGATCACCTGTGAGGCATATCATATCCCGGCTTCCATTGTGTTCAACAAGGTTGATGTGTATGATGATCCGATGATGGCTCAGATGCGCAGGTATAAGGATATTTATGAGCAAGCCGGGTATCCCTGCCTGGAAGTATCTGCGAAAAGCGGGGAGAACCTGGACCGGCTTATACTGATGCTGAAAGATAAGATCACCTTGCTTGCCGGACATTCGGGCGTGGGAAAGTCCACCCTGATCAATATGATCGAGCCCGGACTGGATCTCAAGACCCGGCCCCTGTCGGAAATGCACCGGAAGGGAAAGCATACGACAACCTTTGCAGAGATGTTCCCCTTATCTTCCGGGGGGTTTATCATCGATACCCCCGGGATCAAGGAGTTTGGCCTCTATGATTTCACCCCGGAGGAGGTCGCCGAACGGTATCCTGAAATGCGTTCCCGCATGCAGGGTTGCAGATACCATAACTGTACGCACATTCATGAGCCGGGGTGTGCGGTAAAAGAAGCCGTTGAGAAAGGGGATATCCCGTATGAAAGGTACGATAATTACATACGTATTGTGAACGACGATGAACTGTTAAAAAAGGAAAGGAGATAAATATGTATGCTTATGAAATAATGACCGATCATATAAGCCCGGTAAAAACTTCCGATGCCGGTGTGGATGCCTTAAGCCTGATGGAGGATTTCAAAGTGTCCCAGCTACCCATTGTGAATAATGAGGAGTATCTCGGAATGATCTCGGAAAGGGACATATACACGCTGAACCGGCCGGATGAACCCCTTGGGAACCACAAGCTTTCTTTGTCCAGGCTCTGCGTGAAAAAAAATGACCACATCTTCGAGGCCATACGCTTGATCGGCATGCATAAGCTTTCGCTGATACCGGTCGTGGATGAGCAGGACAAATACATGGGATGCATAACCCTGGAGCAGCTGGCAGTGAGCCTCTCAAAGCTTGACCTGATCAGCAGTCCCGGCGGTATCATCGTCCTGGAGATGAGCATCAATAATTATTCCTTGCAGGAGATCACACAGATCGTTGAATCGAACAATGCCCGCATACTCGGACTGTATATTAAAACCAGCGATGATTCCACCCGAATGACCGTTACCCTGAAGCTGAACAAAGTGGATATCGTAGCGGTCTTGCAGACCTTTAACCGCTACGATTATATCGTCAAAGCGTCATATTCATATAAAGAAGATGTTTTTGACGACCTCGAGGACAGGTACCGTTCCCTGATGAATTACCTGGATATTGGAAGGGATACATAACCGATGCAGCAGATATGTAAAAAATACCTGGCCCCGGTTATCCTCATGTTGCTCGGTTCACCCATCTTTTCCCAGGATAACAAGGGTTCCGTCAAATACAACATGGATACAACGGGCTGGCATGGGCAGGGCGGGTATGCGGTCGTGGATTCCATTATCCTGAAGGGAAACAAGATCACACGGGAAAGGATCATATACCGGGAACTTTTGTTCCGCGGGAGCGACAGCATACCCATGGGTTCTCTCGACAGCATCCTGGAACGAAGCCGTGAAAACCTGCTCAACACTTCCCTTTTCAATTTCGTGACCGTCACCGTGGATCATCCCTCCCGCATCGCCCTGCGCCCGCTGCCGGACACCCATCCCATACAGGTAACCATCGATTTTATTGAGCGCTGGTATGTCTGGCCCTTCCCTATCTTTGAGTTGTCCGACCGGAATTTTAATGCATGGCTGGAATCCAGGGATTTTGGACGGGTCAGCTACGGGGCATTCATTACCTGGGAGAATTTCAGGGGAAGGATGGAAACGCTCAAGCTCAGGCTGCGATTTGGTTATGATGAACAATACGACCTGTTCTACAAGGTCCCATACATAAATAAGAAAGAAACCCTTGGCATAGGCTTTGGCGTGGGCATGTCGTTTAACCATGAAACCGCTTATCAGACGGAAGATAATAAGCTATTGTATTTTAAGGACAGCGATGCGTATGTAAAAAAAGAGACCTTTTCCTATATACAGTTGCACCGGAGGAAAAATATGTACAATTCCCATGTCCTGGAGCTGAAGTATCATTCCCGTCATTTCAGCGATACGTTGCTGGCCCTGAACCCCGGTTACAGCGGGAGCCAGTCTACCCGGCTGAATTATTTCACCCTGTATTATTTGTACAAGAGCGATTTCCGGGATTTCAAATCCTATCCCCTGACCGGGTATTATTTTGATGCAGGGTTCAGGAAAACCGGACTGGGTCTGATGGCAGACAATGAACTGGATTTTTTGTCGGTGATGGCCACGTTCAGAAAATACTGGCAGATGCAGCGCAGATGGTTTTTTGCCTGGGGGCTGAACGCCAGGTTTTCCAGCCGGGGGGAGCAACCATTCTTCCTTCAGCGCGGATTGGGTTACGGACGGGATTTTGTGCGCTCTTATGAATACTATGTGATCCAGGGCCAGAATTACGGGATCTTTAAATCCAGTGTAAAATTCGCCCTGTTGCCTCCCAGGGTTTCCGAGATCGGATTTATTCCGACAGAAAAGTTCAGTAAGATCCATTACGCCCTTTATGTAAAGCTTTTTGCCGACATGGGCTATGCAGATGATCCATATGCGGATCCGGCATCCCACAATACACTTGAAAATGCATTGCTTATCGGATATGGGGTGGGGGTGGACCTGGTAACCTATTATGATGTGGTTATCCGCGCCGAGCTTTCCAGAAACCGGATGGGTGAAACCGGTGTGTTTATTCATTTTATGGCAGCCATATAAATCCGGTGCATGCCTGTTCCCTCGCGCCTGGGTCACCCATGTTTTCTGCTGTACATCGTGGGGGAATAATTGTTAAATAATGTTAAGTCCCTAAAGGATAATTCCCTTAATTTTGTAAACTTGCATCGTTTTCAAGGAGTTGGGGTCCCGGACAGCCGGGATGGCGGGGAATGGGTGCTTGCATTGGAAATCAATTCACATCATATGAATATTGCCTTATTTGGGAAATCGGTTGCCGATGAGCATGTGGGATATCTGGACCAGATGTTGCGCAGGCTGGAACATCATCAGGCCTCCCTGAAGATTTACAAGCCCTATTTCAACCAGGTCAGGGATAAGGTAGCGCTCCCTGATTCTTTCGATCTGTTTACGGAATATTACGAATTGGCAGGAAGCACGGACTTCTTGTTTTCTGTGGGCGGTGACGGCACCCTGTTGGATACCATGACCCTGGTGCGGGATTCCGGCATTCCCGTTCTGGGCATCAACCTTGGCCGGCTGGGCTTTTTGTCCAGTATTTCCAGGAACGATATCATGCCTGCCATCGACAAGTTATTCAACAAGGAATATATGCTGGATAAACGGACCCTGCTGGGACTGAAAACACAGAGCAACCTGTTCGGCAAGCTGAATTATGCATTGAATGATCTGGCGATCAACCGAAAGGATTCTAATTCCCTGATCGTGACACATGTATATATTGATGATGTTTTTTTAAATTCCTATTGGTCGGACGGGCTCATCGTAGCCACCCCGACAGGTTCGACTGCCTATTCGCTGAGCAGCGGCGGGCCCATACTTACTCCGGGTTCGGAGAATTTCGTCATAACGCCCATTGCACCGCACAATTTAACGATGCGGCCCATCGTTATATCAGACAAAAGTCGCGTTCGTATTCTCGTTGAAGGAAGGGATGAACAATTCTTTGTCAGCCTGGATTCAAGGACTGAGGTTATTGATTCTTCCGTCGAATTATACATTGAAAAGGAAAAATTCAATATAAACCTGGTTCAGATCGCCAGCAAAACATTTTTTTCTACGATCAGGGATAAATTAAATTGGGGACTTGACATCAGAAATTGATAAAAGTCCGTTTCTTTGCAAATGATGCTACAAAGAGTATTAATCATAATGATCATTCTGTCAGCTTCTTATTATGCTTCCGCCCAGAGAAGTTTTGAGTTGGGTTTGTTCGGGGGCGGTTCGTATTATGTAGGCGATCTGAATCCGTATAAGCATTTCATACAGACCGATGTCGCTTATGGTGCTTTGCTGAGGTATCATATAAACCCGCGCTGGGCGGTTAAGGCAAGTGTTTCCCGCGGGAATCTCCTGGGTGATGATGAGGTTACCGGGGCGAATGCCGGGCGTCAGCTCAGTTTTGAATCATCGCTAACCGATGTGTCTGCGATCCTGGAACTGAATTTCCTGGATTATATCACCGGAAGCACCCGGGATATTATGGCACCCTATATATTTGCCGGCGTTTCTTTTTTCACATTCAACCCCCGGGCCGGTGGTGTGGATTTGAACGAAATCGGGACAGAAGGGCAACACACCGGCTATGACGGACGGGAACCCTATGATCTGTACGGGTTTGCCATTCCTTTCGGGTTTGGGTTTAAATACAGCATTAATAAGCGGCTGGGCCTGGGCCTGGAGTGGGGGATGAGAAAGACCTTTACCGATTACCTGGATGATGTGAGCACCACGTATTATCTGGATGCAGAGCAGATTGATCCGGACAACCCGGCCCAGGTGCTTTCCGATCCTGCTCTCAGCCATAAGCCCGGAATGCAACGGGGCGACCCGAAAACGAATGACTGGTATAATTTTACAGGGATCTCCCTGACATATAAATTCAATTTGTTCAAACGATATCGCTGTGTGGATTACGGGGTCCGGAGGAAATACTGATCATTTCTGCCTGATCGCCTGCTGCCCGGCATCGTTTTTATTATGAGCCTGAAAGATAAAATTGACAAAGCACATCTGCCCAAGCATGTTGCCATCATCATGGATGGGAATGGACGATGGGCCAAAATGCGCGGGAAGTCCAGGATCGCCGGTCATAAAAACGGTGTGACTTCCGTTCGCGAATCGGCGGAGGCTGCCGCTGAGCTGGGTGTCAATTATCTTACCCTGTATGCATTTTCCACCGAAAACTGGTCCAGGCCAAAATATGAGATCGATGCCCTGATGCATTTGTTGCTCAAAACCATCAGCACAGAGACCCGCACCCTGAATAAGAATAACATCCGGTTGGCAGCCATTGGCAACCTGGACCTGCTCCCCAGGAACATACACAACAGCCTGGTGCGTGCCATCGAAGATACTTCAGGCAATACCCGGATGACGCTGGTCCTTGCCCTGAGCTACAGTTCCCGCTGGGAGATCACCCAGGCCGTTAAAAAGATCGCGGAGGAATCCAGGCAGGGTACGCTTGATCCCGGCCTGATAAGTCCCTCGTGGTTCAGCTCCTATCTCACCACCAGCGGCATCCCTGATCCGGAGCTTCTGATCCGGACCAGCGGCGAGCAGCGGATCAGCAATTTTATGTTATGGCAGATCGCCTATACCGAACTATATTTTACCGGGGTATTGTGGCCGGATTTCAGAAAGGAAGATCTTTATGAAGCGATCCTGGACTACCAGCAAAGGGAAAGAAGGTTTGGAAAGATCAGTGAACAACTAAATGCAAATAACTCATAATGATATTTATATCAGGCTTCTTCAACTTCGTGACGTGCATTTCTTATACATGGAGACCCATTGGTGTTTTTTTGATGATCCTGGTTGTACCGTTGATTTCCCAAAGTCAGGTGCAGATTGGGGATGATATTGACCTGATCGATTATTCCAATCCCATTGAGTATGAGATCGGCGGCATCACCGTGTCGGGCGTTCAGTACCTGGACCAGAACGTACTGGTCCTTTTGTCGGGATTGAAAGTGGGCGACCGCATTAAGGTGCCGGGCCAGGAGATCACCCAGGCCATCAAAAAGCTGTGGGACCAGGGCCTGTTCGAGAACATACGGATCTCTATCTCTAAAATACAGGGCGACTTGATTTTCCTGGATATATACCTTGAGGAACGCCCCAGGCTTTCAAAGTTTTCCTTCAAAGGCGTCAAAAAAACAGAAGCCGACAAACTGCGTGAAGATATGCGGTTGGTACGGGGGGATGTTGTTACCGACAACCTGCTGATGCGTGTTCAAAATACCATTAAAAGGTATTACAGCGACAAGGGTTTTTTGAATGCGGAGGTGGACATTGAACAGGTGCAGGATACAACCCGGCCCAATAATGTAAGCCTTGTCCTGAAGATCGACAAAAATTCCCGGATCAAAATATATAACATCAACATTTATGGGAATAAGGACCTGAGTGCGCAGCAACTCAAGCGTGCGTTCAAGGAAACCAAGGAAAAGGGCATTTTCAACCCCCTTAACGATGCGGAGATACTGTTCTTTGACATAGTGAAAGACGTACTTCATCTTCAGTTTATGGATATCATCGGTGATTTTCAGGTATGGGCCGATGAAAATATGCGCATCCGCTTATTCAAATCTTCGAAGTTTATTGAGGAGGACTACCAGGAGGACAGGAAAAAGCTCATCAATAAATATCATTCCCTCGGATACCGCGATGCTTCGATCCTGAAGGATTCCATTTATCCGCATGATGACAAGAGCATCAATATAGACATCTACCTGAACGAAGGGGATAAGTATTATTTCAGGAACATCACCTGGGTAGGGAATACCAAGTATACGAACGAGCAGCTGGATCAGGTGCTCAAGATCAAAAAAGGGGATATTTATAACCGGGATGTTTTGGAAACGAACCTGAACTTTAACCAGACCGGGCCGGATGTCAGTTCCCTCTACCTGGATGACGGATACCTGTTTTTCAGCGTTAACCCTGTGGAGGTACTGGTGGAAAACGATTCCATCGATATTGAGATCCGCATACGGGAGGGCAGGCAGGCGACGGTTAACCGGGTATCCGTCCGGGGAAATACAAAGACCAACGACCATGTGATCATGCGTGAGGTGCGCACCCGGCCGGGACAATTGTTCAGCCGGTCGGATATCATCCGTACCATCCGTGAGCTGGGCCAGCTGGGGTACTTTGATGCGGAGAGCATCACCCCGGATGTCGTCCCGGACCCGGAAAAGGGCAATGTGGACATCACTTACGCGGTGGAGGAAACTTCGGCCGACCAGATCGAACTGTCGGGCGGGTGGGGATACGGCCGCATCATCGGTACCCTGGGGGTGTCCTTTAATAATTTTTCCCTGCGCAACATGTTCAACAAGGAGGCCTGGAAACCCATCCCTTCCGGAGACGGACAACGGCTCAGCCTTCGCGTTCAGTCGTACGGGCGTGGATATATCAGCTATAGCGCATCCTTCACCGAGCCCTGGCTGGGCGGCAAAAAGCCCAATGCCTTCAGTGTATCCTATTACCATTCCAACTATACCAATGGACTGGACCGGGACCATATCAATTATGCTTCCTTTAAGATCAACGGGTTGTCCTTCGGCCTGGGCAGGCGGCTGAAATGGCCCGACGATTACTTTACGCTGTATCAGGGCATCAATCTGCAGCGGTATGATCTGCACAACTGGTCGCGCATCGTTTCCGAAGGGACGGGAACGGGCTTTTACAATAATTTCAGCTATAACGTCATCCTGGGCAGGAGTTCCATCACGCCCAGCCCTACCTATCCGCGCGGCGGATCGGATATTTCCCTGTCGCTCAAGCTCACGCCCCCGTATTCCCTGTTTTCTGAAAAGGATTATGCCACACTGGACCCCGCCGAAAAATACCGTTGGATCGAATACCATAAGTGGAAAGTTAAAGCATCTTTTTTCCAGGAAATTGCCGAGAAGCTGGTGATGCATGCCAGGGTGAAATATGGTTTCCTGGGTAAATACAATAATGACATCGGGGTAACTCCCTTTGAACGCTTCTATCTTGGTGGCGACGGCCTGACCGGATATAACCAGATGGACGGCCGGGAGATCATAGGAATGCGCGGATACGACCAGCCCCGCCTGATCAGCCCGGACATTATACAGAACAGCGGGGTGGGTGGTACAGCCTATGCAAAATATACCCTGGAGCTAAGGTATCCCCTAAGCCTGAACCCCATGTCCACCATTTATGTCATGGGCTTTTTGGAAGCCGGCAACAACTGGGTTTCGTTTAAGGATTTTAATCCCTTTGAGGTATACCGTTCCGCGGGGGTCGGTGTCAGGATCTTCCTGCCTATGTTCGGTATGCTCGGACTGGATTGGGGTTACGGGTTTGACGACCCGCTGATCCCGGATGTGAACGGTGGCGGCAATTTCCACTTTTCCATCAACCAGTCTATCGATTAACTATGGCAGGCTTTTTGTTTGAATGGATCATAAAAAATAAAAGAACGCATATGAAAAAGATCGTTTTAATTTCAGCATTGGTTATGGCATTTTCTGTGGTATATGCCCAGAAGTATGCTTATGTAAATACAGAATATATCCTGGAAAACATACCGGAATATACCGATGCACAGGACATTCTGGATGAACTTGCCATCAAGTGGCAAAAAGAGGTCGAAGAGAAGTTTGCGGAGGTAGATGAATTGTACAGCGCTTATCAGGCTGATGCAGTGCTGCTTCCTGAAGACATGAAGCAGCAGCGTGAAAATGAGATCATCCGTAAGGAAAAAGAGGCCAAGGACCTTCAGAAGCAACGCTTTGGCCGTAACGGCGACCTTTTTGACCGAAGGCAGGAATTGATACAGCCCATTCAGGAAAAGGTGTACAATGCCATCGAAACGGTTGCCACGGTGAATAATTATGCATTTGTATTTGACCGCGCCGGCAGCCTTTCGATCTTGTTTGCCAAAGACCGGTACGATATCAGCGATGAGGTACTGGATGAGGTGGGAAGTGTCATGCAGACGGTCCGGAAGGAAGACCGGGTACAGCCGACGCAGGCCGTGACCACCCAAAAAGGCACGCAGGACAATACCGAAGGCGTCAACAAAATGATCAATAAGATGAAAGACAAATAATTTCAACCACCCGGACAGGGGAAGCTTTCACCTTGCATGAACCCGGGCATGGATCTTTGGTCCGTTGAATGACCTTCGCAGGGAAGCAGGGAAATTCGTAAAAAATTTTTAATCCACGGATTTATTATATAAATTTGCGTTCAATTTAAAATTTAATACAAACAAGCTCCAATACAATGAGAAAACTTATCGGGATAGTGATCCTTTTTGCCTCCATGGCCCTGGCTATGCCGGGTCAGGCCCAGTCCAATGCAAAGTTCGGATATGTGGATTCAAACGAATTGTTGGCATTAATGCCGGAAAAGGATTCTGTAGAGGTGCGCCTCAGGGAATACCAGGCTTACCTTGAAGAGCAGATCCAGGAAATGTTCAATGAATATGAGTCCAAGGTAAACGCATACCGGGCCAACCAGTCTACCATGTCCAACATCATTAAACAAACCAGGGAACGGGAAATTGCGGATCTGGAAGAACGCATCACACAGTTCCAGCAAACTGCGGAAGCCGATTTTCAAAACAAACAGGCGGAGTTGTACAACCCACTGATCGAAAAGGCACGAAGAGCCATCAAGGAGGTTGCCGAAGAACACGGGTATACATATATTTTTGATGTGAGTGTCGGTTCACTGTTGTACTGGGAAAAAGGCGAGAATGTGCTCCCGCTGGTCAAGAAGGAAATGGGGTTGTAGTAGGGAAGGTGGGACAAGATAAAAGATAAAAGGATAAAGATAAAAGATACATGAATGAAGATAAAAGATAAAAGATAAAAGATAAAAGGATTACATGAATGAAGATAAAAGATAAAAGATAAAAGATAAAAGATAAAAGGATTACATGAATGAAGATAAAAGATGCATGAATGAAGATAAAAGATGCATGAATGAAGATAAAAGATACATGAATGAAGATAAAAGATAAAAGGATAAAGATAAAAGGATAAAGATGCATGAATGAAGATAAAAGATAAAAGGATAAAGATAAAAGATAAAAAGATAAAAGATAAAAGGATAAAGATAAAAGAAGATGTTTTTGGGGCTGTCTTTGGGAAAAGGCGGCCTTTTTTTATGGCCGCTGCCGCAGGCCGGATGAAGCTACCGGTACCAGGAGGCATAGAAACCATAGCTTTCGGCTATACGCCGGATCTCTCCTTCCGAAAGGTCTTTGCTTATGCTTTTCACTTTTCTGGCCGGGACTCCGGCGTAAACGCTTCCGGGTTCCACGACCGTGTTTTTTGTCACCAGTGCTCCTGCGGCGATGATGGAATTGCTGTGTACTAAGGCATGGTCCATGATGATGGCACCCATGCCGATGAGGATGTTGTCTTTTAGGGTGCAGCCATGTACGATGGCGTTGTGTGCGATGGAAATGTTGTTTCCCGTTTCCACCGGGGCTTTTTTGTAGGTACCGTGGATGACCACCCCGTCCTGTATATTCACGTTGTTGCCGATACGGATGTAATGCACATCCCCCCGGACCACTGCATTGAACCATATGCTGCAGTCATCGCCGGTGATCACATCCCCGATCACGGTGGCATTATCGGCCAGAAAACAGTTCTTTCCAAATTTTGGTTCAATTCCCCTGATGGATTTTATGATCGCCATAAGCGGTTGATTTTTTAGAATGAAAGACCTTTTTTTGCTTGCATCCCATCGTTTCCTCACCCTGTTGTGCTCCGGGGCATCCGTTGCACTGCCGGGTAGGCGACCCGCCAGGCATGCTACCGGCACCTTATCCTTTCTTTCGCGGATAGTCCAGCGAGTAGTGCAGTCCGCGGCTTTCCTTTCGTTTCGCGGCCATTTTAATGATCAAATAGGCAATGTTGATTATATTCCTGAGTTCGCAGATCCTTGGGGTCAGCACGGATCGTTCGTAAAGATCTTCCGTTTCATGGTATATGATCTTCAGCCTGTCTATTGCCCGTTTCAGTCTCAGGTTGGAGCGCACAATTCCGACATAGCTGCTCATAAGGGTTTGGACCTCTTTCATGGATTGGGTGATCAGGATCATTTCTTCATTAAAGACCGTGCCGGAAGTATCCCAGTCGGGGATGCCTTCCCTGAAACCGATGGATCCAATGTTGGCAGAGGCATGTTGTGCCGCCCGGTGGGAAAATACGGCAGATTCCAGCAACGAGTTTGAAGCCAGCCGGTTGGCACCATGCAGACCGGTGGAGGCACATTCGCCGGAAGCGTATAGGTTGCGTATGCTTGTGCGGGCATATTTATCCACCTTTATGCCGCCGCAAATATAATGTGCCGCCGGTACCACGGGGATCATATCGTTTGCAATATCAATATTGATGCTCAGGCATTTGGCGTAGATGGTGGGGAAATTCCTGATCAGTTCATTTTCCTCCAGGTGGCGGCAATCCAGGTATACGTGATCATCTCCCGATTGTTTCATCTCGCTGTCGATGGCACGCGCCACGATATCCCTGGGTGCCAGTGAGCCCCGTTCGTCATATTTTTCCATAAATTCTTTTTCATCCCGGGTTTTCAGGATGGCCCCGAATCCCCTCAGCGCTTCTGTGATCAGAAAGGAAGGTTTCTCGTCCGGGTTATACAGGGAAGTGGGATGGAACTGGATGAATTCCATATTTTCTGCGGCAGCCTTGGCACGGTATGCCATGGCGATCCCGTCGCCGGTGGCGATCTCCGGATTTGTGGTTGTGCTGTATACGTTGCCGGCCCCCCCGGTGGCGATCATGGTAATTCTGGAAAGGATGGTGTGGATCTCATTGTTTTCCTGGTTGAGGACGTATGCGCCGTAGCATTCGATACCGGGGGTGCTGCTGTTGACGCTCATGCCGAGGTGGTGCTGGGTGATCAGGTCTATGGCAAAATGCTTTTCCAGGATATCGATGTTGGGGTGGTCCATTATTTTTTTCAGGAGTGCATTTTCGATCTCCAGGCCGGTATTGTCTTTATGGTGGAATACCCGGTTCTCAGAATGTCCCCCTTCCCTGGACAGGTCATATCTGCCGTTTTCTTCTTTATCAAAACTGGTGCCCCATTCGATCAGTTCCCTGACCCTGTCCGTGGATTCGGTAATGGCGATCCTGACGATCTCTTCATCATTGAGTTCATCGCCGGCGGCCATCGTGTCCCGGATGTGTTTTTCATGGGTGTCGGGCGTGTACATTACTGCGGCAATTCCGCCCTGGGCGTACTTGGTGGCGGTTTCTTCCGCCCTGGATTTGGTTACCACGCATACCCGGCCCCGGCCGGCCACCTTCAGTGCAAAACTAAGTCCGGCAATGCCCGACCCGAGAACCAGATAATCAACGTTTTTTCTCATATGTTCCCGATATTAAGTTATAATCCCAGCAGGTCCAGGACCGGATCTCTGCCCTGAAACAACATTCTGGTTGGATTTTCCAGCATTTCTTTAACACGGACAAGGAAGCTGACGGATTCTTTCCCGTCAATGATCCGGTGGTCATAGGACAGGGCCACGTACATTAGCGGGTGGATCTCCACTTTTCCGCCGATGGCAATGGGACGTTCGACGATGTTATGCATGCCCAGGATAGCGCTTTGGGGGGGATTGATAATGGGGGTTGAGAGCATAGAGCCGAACACGCCGCCGTTGGTGATGGTGAACGTTCCGCCTTTCATTTCATCCAGCGTTATTTTGTTTTCCCTGGCACGGGTGGCGAGCTCTTTGATGCCGGATTCAATTTCGGCCAGGCTCAGCTTTTCAGCGTTCCGCAACACGGGCACCATTAATCCTTTTGGCGAGCTGACCGCGATGCCGATGTCGGCATACTTGTGATATATGATCTCGTTGCCGTCGATGGAAGCGTTCACTTCCGGAAAATGCTGCAAAGCTTCCGTGATGGCCCTGGTGAAAAAGGACATAAAGCCCAGGTTAACGCCGTATTTTTCCCTGAAGGCCTCCTTGTATTTTTTCCGGATATCCACGACAGGTGTCATGTTGACCTCATTGAAGGTGGTGAGCATTGCCGTTTCATTACGTACCGCGACCAGCCGTCCGGCCACTTTCATCCGCAGGGTGGACATCTTTTTCCGTTCCGTTTCCCTGCTTCCTTCCCGGTGTTCCGGAGGAGTCCCTGCCGGAGGTCCCGGTTGCCGGTTATCTTTGTGTTTGAGGTAGAACTCAACGTCTTCTTTGCCCAGCCTGTAATTCCTGAAAAAACCGGCCAGGTCCTGGTCCGTGACATCCTTTTCCTTCATGAGCCTGCGTGCCAGCGGGGAAATGTTCATATCCGGAGGGGCGGCTTTCCCCGCATCTGCCCCTTCTTTCTGTTTTGCAGCGGGTTGGGGAGGGGGTGCTGTTTTGTCCTGCCCGGCGGGTGCGTTTCCTTTTTCCGGCGTTTCTTTCCCGGCATCCTCTTTTTTTGCCTTTTTGGGTGCGCCTTTGGCATGGGTATCTATCTCCGCGATGACGTCATCCACCTGCACGGTTGCGCCTTCTTCCACCCTGATCGCTATTTTACCGCTTTCCCCGGCACTGATCGTCAGGGTGGCTTTATCGGAGTCGATCTCGGCTATGTCCTGGTCTTTTTCTACAAAATCTCCATCCTGAACCAGCCAGCTGGCCAGTTGTACCTCTGTGATGGATTCTCCGGGACTTGGAACGTTCACTTTTATTGCCATGGTTTTGTTATTTGATCTGCTTAACCGCAGAAATATCTTTGGTTTTAATATCTTTTTTCCGCTTTTTCTGTTCTTTGTCAAATGTTTGCCAGCGATTGCCGATGCATACCATTCGGCATACATCCTTTACGAGCGGGCAGTCGCATTCACCAAAGGATTTCTCTATGATCTTGCGCTGGCGGATTTTATGGAACTTGCTTGACCCCGTGGCGGGACTGCCGCTGGCCGGCCGTGCCACAACGCGGAAAGAAGCGCCGGTGATGTTCTGATGGATGAATGGCCAGGCGCCCATATTGATGGGCTCTTCCTGGGTCCAGGTCCATTCTGATGCCCTGGCGTATTTCTTAAAGATCTTATTCAATTGGAGAACAGGAAAAGGGTATATTTGTTCAAGCCGCACCAGGGCTGTGTCGTGGATCTTGTTCTTTTCTTTTTCTTCCAGCAGGTCGTAATAGACCTTGCCCGATGACAGGATCACCCGTTTGGTCTTTCCCGGCCGGGCTGACGGGTCATCCAGCACTTCCCGGAAGCCCCCCTGTGTAAACTCGCCGGTACCGGAAATGCAACGGGGGTGCCTGAGCAGGCTTTTGGGTGTCATTACGATCAGTGGCTTGCGGAAAGGCCGGTGCAATTGCCTGCGCAGCAGGTGGAAAAAATTGGCGGGGGTGGTTGGGTTGGCTACCTGGATATTGTTTTCTGCACAAAGCGAAAGGAACCTTTCCAGCCGGGCACTGGAATGTTCGGGCCCCTGCCCTTCGTAACCGTGAGGCAGAAAGAGCACCAGGTCATTCATGACATTCCATTTATCTTCTGCGCTGGCAATGAACTGATCGATGATGATCTGGCCGCCGTTGGAGAAGTCCCCGAACTGGGCTTCCCAAATGGTCAGGGTATGGGGCGATGCCAGGGAATAGCCGTATTCAAATCCCAGTACCCCGTATTCAGAGAGCGGGGAATTGTATATTTCAAATTGTGCCTGGTTATTGTTCAGGTTGTTCAGCGGTACATATTCCTGCTCCGAATCTTCTATTTTTAATACTGCATGCCGGTGTGAAAATGTGCCCCGGGCAGAGTCCTGGCCGCTGATCCTGATCCTGGTGCCCTCGTTCAGCAGACTTGCGTATGCCAGCAGCTCGGCTGTCCCCCAATCCATGGACCCCTTTTCGTTTATCATGTTCCAGCGTTCCTCCTGCAGCTTTTTCAGTTTCCGGAACAATTTGATATGATCCGGAACCTGCGTTGCCTTTTTCCCAAGTTCCGTCAGGGTTGCTTTATCAACAGCAGTTTCCGGCGACTTGTCGAAATCCTTTTCACCGGCTTTGGGTATGTCAGCCCAGATGTCATCCAGGAAAGAAGTGATGCGTGATCTTTTAATTTCTTTGGATCTGTCCAGTCCCAGTTCAAGGCGGGCATTGACATCATTTTCCAGTTCCCTTGCTTCTTCCCTGGTTATGTCCTTGTTATCAAGCAGGGTTTTCCGGTATATTTCCAGGGGCGAGGGATGCTTTTCTATGATCTTATACAGGATGGGTTGGGTGAAGCGGGGCTCATCCCCTTCGTTATGGCCGTATTTCCTGTAGCACAGCAAGTCAATGAAAACGTCCTTATGAAATTTCTGACGGAATTCCATGGCCAGTTTAACTGTATAGACCACGGCTTCCACATCATCTCCGTTTACGTGGAAAACCGGTGACAGGGTTGTTTTGCCCACATCCGTGCAATAGGTGCTGGAGCGGCTGTCCAGATAATTGGTGGTGAACCCGAGCTGGTTGTTGATCACCAGATGTATGGTGCCGCCGGTTTTATATCCCTGAAGTTCCGACATCTGAAGAATTTCATACACAACGCCCTGTCCGGCAATGGATGAGTCCCCATGGATAATAATGGGGGCGATCCGTTTATAATCCCCTTTATGGATAAGGTCGGTCTTTGCCCTGGCAATACCTTCGACCACCGGCCCTGCGGATTCCAGGTGGCTGGGGTTGGGTGACAGGGTCAGGCGTACTTTCCGCCCATTGCTGGTCGTGACATCCGATGTGTATCCAAGGTGGTATTTTACATCGCCCAGCAGGTATTCGTCTTCGTATTCCGACCCTTCGAACTCCTGAAAAATATCTTTGCAGGGTTTGCCCAGTATGTTGGTCAGCACATTCAGGCGTCCGCGGTGGGCCATACCGATGACGAACTCTTTTATGCCGAGTCCGGCTCCGGTCTCATTAATGGCATTCAAAGCCGGGATGAGGGCTTCGGCCCCTTCCAGGGAAAACCGTTTTTGGCCGGGGAATTTTTTATGGATAAACTTTTCAAACAAAACGGCCCAGGTGATCTTCAGCAAAATTTGTTTTTTGGTCTCTTTGGAAAAGTCTGGGGTGTTTCGTGCGGATTCCATCTTGTTCCTGAGCCAGGCGACCACATCGGGCTTCCGCATATAGGTGAACTCCGTTCCAACCGAACCGCAATAGGTCCTTTGCAGGTTTTTAATGATCTCGCGGAGGGTGGCATGGCCCATGCCGAGCTCCTTGCCGGCAAAAAACTTCTTGTCCAGGGCGCCGGCCGTTAAGCCGAAATTCTCAATGTCGAGGGTAGGGGAATATTTCCTGCGTGTACGGACCGGGTTGGTTTTTGTGAACAGATGTCCGCGTTGCCTGTACCCGTTGATCAGATTGATGACCTTAAATTCATCCGGTACGGTTTCCCTCCCGTATTCTTTCGGGGTGTAGTCTTTGCGGGCAAACGCATACCCTTCGAAAAACTGCCTCCACGACTTCTCTACCGATCCCGGGTCATTCAGATACCGTTGATATTGCTCCTCGATGAGCGCGGGTGAAGTACTGTTGAGAAATGAAAACGTATCCATAATGCAATAAATAAGTGACGCGTAATTGGCAAAGCGAACCTTTACAAAAGTATAAATTAAATTTTATTAAGATTTGTTCAAAATAAAAAAAGTCCACCGGGCCTTATTTCCCGGTGGACTTAATTATGAATACGTTTTCCAGGTGATCCCTATGCTGGTTCTATCGCGTCAACAGGACATACATCTGCACAGGATCCACAATCCGTGCATATATCCGGGTCGATTACATAAATGTCTCCTTCAGAAATGGCGTCAACCGGGCATTCATCGATGCATGTACCGCAAGCTGTGCAATCTTCTGTGATTTTGTAAGCCATGACAAATTGAATTTAATGTTAATAAATTTAGTTTTCCTGATGTCAGCGTGCTGCAAATATATTGATCATAATTGACAGGAGTAATATAAAATGGAATCCAATGTGTTAATTTAGAAGGGTTTTAAATTGAGGCGACAAGCGATCAACGATCCGTCATTCAGGAAACCGATCGTTTGGTTGGTCCATTACTGAATATCATTCCATTTACCGCATCCGGCCCTGCAGAAATATATTAACTTTTTGTTAATTTATTGCCATCATTCAGAAAGAAACTTTATAACTTTGCTTCGTATTTCCATAAAACAACAATAATGGCAAAAAAGAATCAAAATGCCCGGGTTGTAGAAGTTGACGAAGTGGTTGTGAAATTTGCTGGTGATTCAGGGGACGGCATGCAGCTTAGCGGATTTCAGTTGTCGGATACTTCGGCCTTTGCAGGGAATGACCTTTCAACCTTTCCCGACTTTCCATCAGAGATACGTGCCCCTCAGGGAACGCTGGCCGGGGTTTCCGGATTCCAGATCCACATCGGGCACAAGGCGGTTCAAACCCCCGGCGACAAAGCCGATGTTTTGGTAGCTCTGAACCCTGCGGCGCTTAAGGCAAATATGAAGTGGGTCAAGCCCGGGGCCACCATCATCATAGATATTGACAATTTTGACAACAAGCATTATAAAAAAGCCGGCTATGTTGAAGATCCGCTTGGTGACGGGTCCCTTGTCGGATACAATATTGTAAAGGCACCCATTACATCCCTGTCTAAAGCGAATGTCCGTGATCTGGGCCTGGACCCGAAATCGGCCGAAAGGACAAGGAATGAATTTGCCCTGGGTATTTTGTACTGGCTTTTCAACAAGGATTTAAAGCTGGGTGAGGATTTTATCTCTCAAAAATTTGCAAAGAAGGAGATCCTTGCCGAGGCAAATAAGCGTGTTTTCAGGGCCGGATTCAGTTATGCGGAAACCGTGGAAGCCCTCAGGACCACGTATCAGATCAATCCCATCCTGAACCGCAAGGGCCGGTTTCGAAACATTACCGGAAATATCGCCCTGGCCTGGGGTTTGATCGCGGTGGCGGAAAGATCCGGCAAGGAGCTCTTTCTTGGATCATACCCGATCACACCGGCTTCTGAAATATTACAGGAACTCTCAAAAAGAAAAGAACTGAACGTAAAAACCTTCCAGGCGGAAGATGAAATAGCGGGTATAAACTCAGCCATCGGCGCTTCTTTTGCAGGCTCCTTTGCTGCTACTTCCACTTCCGGGCCAGGACTTGCGCTGAAATCCGAAGCCATTGGCCTTGCGGTCATGACCGAATTGCCCCTTGTTATTGTGAATGTGCAGAGGGCCGGGCCGGCCACCGGCATGCCGACCAAACCGGAACAGGGGGATCTGATGCAGGCATTGTACGGGCGCAATGGAGAAAGCCCCGTGGTCGTTATTGCCTCAAGTACGCCGGCCAATTGTTTCGATTATGCTTATATGGCAGGAAAGATCGCCATGGAACACATGGTGCCGGTCATACTGCTGTCGGACGGCTACCTGGCCAACGGTTCGGAATTGTGGGCCTTGCCGGATGTAAGTGAAATGCCCTCCATAGATCCGCCAATGGTCAGGGATAACGATGAAGACTATCAACCCTATAAAAGGGACCCGGAAAAATTATCCCGTTTCTGGGCTGTTCCCGGACAGGAAGGGTTGCGGCACAGGGTCGGCGGACTGGAAAAGGAAAATATTACCGGGGAGGTTTCCCATGGACCACTGAATCATGAACGCATGGTGCATATACGGGAAGAAAAAGTGCAGCGCATTGCAAATTATATTCCTGACTTAAAAGTACATGGAGGAGATTCAGGTGAATTGCTCGTCATTGGCTGGGGAGGAACATACGGGGCTTTGATCAGCGCCGTGAAAGATCTGCAGGATGAGGGGAATAACATCAGCCTGGCCCAGTTCAATTATATTAAACCCCTGCCCAAAAATACAAGAGAGGTTATTCACCGTTTCGATAAGGTGATCGTATGCGAGATCAATACCGGGCAGTTTGCCACTTATCTCGGGGCCCAGTTTCCTGAGGTCAGGTTCTTAAAGTATAATAAGATACAGGGCCTTCCTTTTATGATCTCAGAGCTTAAGGAAAAATTTATTCAAATTCTGGAGGATTAAGTTATGGCTGAACCCGCTAACAAAGATACAGGTACGATTGCAAAGCCCTCAAGAGCGGACTATAAAGTTTCACAGCCTGTGAAGTGGTGTGCCGGATGTGGTTCTTTTGCCATTCTTGCATCGGTTCAAAATGCCCTTGCAGAAAGCGGCGTAAGAAAGGAGGATGTGGTTTTTGTGTCGGGCATCGGATGTTCGTCCAGATTTCCATATTACATCAATACGTATGGCTTCCATGGTTTGCATGGCCGCGGGGCGGTGATCGCTTCCGGCATAAAGATCGCCAATCCCGGCCTGGATGTGTGGCATGTTACCGGCGATGGCGACAGTATGGCCATCGGGGGGAACCACTTCATCCATGTGGTGCGAAGAAATATCGATATGAATATCCTGATCTTTAACAACAAGATCTACGGACTTACCAAGGGACAGTATTCTCCCACAACGCCAAGGGGCAGCGTAACCAAAACATCCCCGGACGGAACCATTGAAAATCCTTTCAAACCGGGCGAATTGACCATGGGGTCCCAGGGGACATTTTTTGCCAGGGTGGTGGATACGGAACCCAAACGCATGAAGCAGGTTTTTTTGGAAGCTTCAAAGCACCGCGGGACTTCAGTGATCGAAATACTCCAGAATTGCGTTATTTTTAACAACCGGATACATATGGAGATCTCCGGAAAAGATGTGAAAGATGACCATCAGATCTATCTGGAGCACGGAAAGCCTATGATCTTTGGTAAAAACAGGGATAAGGGGATCATTCTGGAAAGGGCCGGATTAAAAGTGGTGAAGCTTGGAGAGGACGGCATCACTGAAAAGGATGTGCTGGTCCATGATGCATGCAATCCGGATGATACCACCCATTATATGCTGGTAAGGATGACATTGCCGGATTATCCCGTTGCCACAGGCGTCATCCGTTCATATGAGGCCCAGACCTACGAACGGGCCCTGCAGGAACAAATGGATGAGGCCAGGGGAAAATCGAAATTGAAAAACGTACAGGACCTGCTTAAACAGAACAGTTGGAATGTGAAGTAGGGGGCCGTATTCATGCGTCAACCCCCCTTCTTCCCGTCTTCCCGGAGGATCCCACTGTATTGTTCCCTCAAATATGCCGGCGCGCGCAACATCATTGACCCATACCAGCCAAAGATCTCTCCATCCACCAGGTGTGCCCGGGAACCGGGAAAACGGCCTTCCATTTCTTCGACATCTGCTTCATCGAATGGATAAGGCTCGGATGGAAGCAAGAGATCAGGGCATCCGCTGATCTCCCCCGGCCGTATTTTTTTGTACCCTGTTTCTGATAAGGGGAGATGATTGCTGAAACCTGATCTTTCGAGCATATCCGTAATGAAGGTATTGTGGCCGGCAACCATGTACGGGTTCTTCCAGACAAAATACAGACAGGGGTGGGGGCAGGATGGTAAGCGCAGACCGGAAAACCCATGCATGATCTCAATGGTCATATGGATGGCTTCATCTGTTTGCCCGGTCATTTCCCCGATCCTCAGGATCATTTGCAAGGCGTGGTTGAAGGAGGTGATATGAAAGACAAACACAGGAAAGTGCCGTTGCAGTTCCAGGACCTGGTCCTTCGTGTTTTCCTCCATGGAAGCAATGATCAGGTCCGGGGCGATCTCCATGATCCGGGCTTTGCTGACCCTTGCCGGGCCCCCTACAGAGGGTAAACGGCGGGTTTTCTCGAGCGGATGGATGCAATAATCCGTAACCCCTGCCATAAGCGCACCTGCACCCAGATCAAAAATCGTCTGGGTAATGGAAGGGCACAGGGAAACGATCCTGCGTGGTGTTTTCTTCAGGATGATTGTATTTCCGAGGTCATCTCTGATTTCCATCATACATTCCTGATAAATGCTTGTATCCTGCTTGTTCGCCTGTGTTTCTGCAGAATACTGCCTGACTTCATTATCTAAAGGTACAAAAATTCCGGCCATTCTCCGGTTGGGGAGGATCTTTTCATAACTTTGCCATATGATCCGGGAAATCAGACGATTCATAGAAGGGAACCGCTTGCTGAAGGAAGGCGATGTCCTTCTGGTTGCTGTGAGCGGGGGCATTGATTCCATGGTTATGGCACATGCTTTGCATAAAGCCGGGTTCGGTTTTTCCATAGCCCACTGTAATTTTCAGTTGCGGGGCAGTGAATCCGGCGGTGATGAGAAGTTTGTCAGGGAATACGGGGAAAGCCTGGGGTGCCGGGTGCACCTTAAAAGATTTGATACGCAAGCCTATGCCAGGGAAAAGAAGGTCTCTGTGCAAATGGCTGCCCGCAAATTGCGGTACGACTGGTTTGAGGAACTGGCCGGTGAATATGGATATAGCCGGATCGCCACTGCCCACCAGGCAGATGATGCGGTAGAGACCTTCTTCATTAATTTGCTGCGGGGCACCGGCCTGGGCGGGTTGACCGGCATCAATGTCCAATGGGGGAAGGTCATACGCCCCCTGTTGTTCGCTTCCCGGGCTGAGATCATTGCCTATGCAAAAAGCCACCGGATTGCCTACAGGGAAGATCGTTCCAATGCAGAGACCAAATATCTGAGAAATAAAATCAGACATGATGTCCTCCCCTTGCTGGGCCGCATCGAACCGGCGTTTGCTCCGGTGATGCAGGATAATATTGCCCGGCTTAATTCCCAGCACATGCTGTATAAAGATATGTTGGAAGAGAAGATCAAATCACTGACACGGAAGACCAGGGACGGGATCCGGATCGATACCGCCCTGCTTGCCGGGGAGAAGCATAAGGAACAGCTATTGTATGAGATCCTGGGAGGATACGGATTCAGTTTTCCGGTTGTGCGGGATATGCTGCGTTATATGGACGGAATGCCCGGAAAAACCTACCTGTCTTCTGCCCATACAGTGGTGCGTGACCGGAATGCACTGATCCTTTCCACCAGGAAAGGATCCGACGATGCCAGGTACTACCTTCCGTCAGGGCATGCTGAAATTTTTTCCCCCCTGCATCTTTGCATTGAGATCATGCCGCGGGAAGACATTGAAATCTCCACGGATCCGCGGATAGCCTGTATTGACAGGGATATGGTGGAATTCCCGCTGACCATAAGGAAATGGAAGCAGGGCGACCGCTTTTATCCTCTTGGAATGGATCATTCCAGGAAATTGAGCGATTTTTTCACAGACCTGAAATTGTCGCTTCCGGAAAAGGAAAATGTTTGGCTTTTATGTTCCGGCAATGATATTGTATGGATAATCGGATACCGGATCGATCACCGTTACCGCGTCACCTCAGCCACCCGCCAGGTATTGCGGATTACCTGGGATCAGTGACCGGTTTTCGTTTTTTCAGGATTATTGCATATATCCGGACGATATTTTATAAATTTGCACATTCATTAAATATAAAGTGTTATATATGTATATATCATCGGTAAGATCTGCGTTTGTAAAGGTCATCGCATTACTGGTTCTCAGCATTCCTGCCCATGCCTTTTCCCAGGTTCTTGAGCCCGTAACGTGGTCTTTTGACAGTAAGATGAAGAGCGACACGGAAGCGGAACTCATTTTTCAGGCCAGCATTGATGAGCATTGGCATTTGTATTCCCAGGACATTCCCATGTCCCCGCCCGCCACAACTTTTACGTTTGAAGAGCGCGGCAAATATGAGCGGATCGGTGAGGTAGAGGAATCCGAATCCATCCGGGAGTATGATCCGAATTTCGACATGGAGCTGAAGTACTTTTCCGGGGAAGCCACCTTTACCCAGAGGATCCGCCTGCTTACGGATGAACCTGTGGTTGTCCGGGGATCCCTTGAATTCATGTGCTGCGATGACAAGCAATGCCTTCCCCCGGCCGAGGTGGAATATACATTTTTCTTCAACGGGGCCACCGAAGCGGATGTCCCGGTTGCATCCGGTGAAGACGGGGAAGGGGCGCTGTTTGAAACCGGGACCCCGGATGCGGCTGCGGAGCAGGAGGGGGAGCGTGTGGATATTTCCGAAGAACGGATTGAAGGCAGGGTGATCACCGGGGATGATTCTTCGTTGCTGATATTTTTTCTGCTATCTTTTCTGGCAGGCCTGGCAGCCATCCTGACGCCCTGTGTTTTCCCGATGATCCCCATGACGGTGACCTTTTTCATGCACGATTCCGACAAGAAGGCCCGGGCCAAATTCCAGGCCATTGTGTATGGCGTTTCCATTGTATTGATATACACGGTTGTGGGAACGATCGTAGCCGTCACCCTGGGGGCTAATTTTGCCAACTGGCTTAGTACGCACTGGATACCCAATGTTTTCTTTTTCCTGGTCTTCATGTTTTTTGCGGCTTCCTTTTTGGGTATGTTTGAGATCACCCTTCCCAACTGGATGATCAGCCGGTCGGATAAGCAGGCCGACAAAGGGGGCTTTTCCGGGGCGTTCTTCATGGCGTTTACCCTTGTGCTGGTTTCATTTTCCTGCACAGGCCCCATCGTAGGTGCGATTCTGGTGAAATCCGCGACCGGCCAGGTCCTCACACCCATTGTCGGCATGCTTGGGTTTTCCCTGGCTTTTGCGCTTCCCTTCACCCTGTTTGCTTTTTTCCCATCCTGGCTGAGCTCCCTGCCAAAATCCGGCGGATGGCTGAATTCCGTCAAGGTGGTATTGGGTTTTATCGAGCTGGCGCTCGGACTGAAGTTTCTGAGCATTGCCGATCAAACATATCACTGGGGCATTCTTGACCGGGAAGTGTACCTGGCTTTCTGGATCGTTATTTTTACCCTGATGGGATTTTATCTTTTGGGCAAGCTAAAATTTTCCCACGATAGTGAATTGCCCTATATTCCGGTACCACGCCTTCTCATGGCCATTATTACCTTTACCTTTGTCATGTACCTCGTTCCGGGTATGTGGGGCGCCCCGCTGAAGGCCCTTTCGGGATACCTGCCGCCGACTTCCACACATGATTTTGACATTAACGATATTGTACGCGACAATGCCCGGATCGTTCAGGGCTCAGATGTCCGGCCAGGCATTTGCGACAACCCCAAATATCATGATTTCCTGCACCTTCCTCACGGACTTGAGGGTTATTTTGATTATGAGCAGGGGCTGGCTTGTGCAAAAAAATTGGACAAGCCTGTCTTTATCGACTTTACCGGTCACGGCTGCGTCAATTGCCGTGAAATGGAAGCAAATGTGTGGGCCGATCCGAAGGTGCTGACGAGGTTACGGAACGACTATGTGATCATTGCTTTGTATGTGGACGACAAAACCAGGTTGCCGGAATCCGATTGGATCCGGTCCACGTATGACGGAAAGATGAAAAAGACCATCGGTAAAAAGTATGCGGATTTCCAGATATCACGCTTTAATGTCAATGCACAACCTTTTTACGTGCTTATGGACCCCAATGAAAAAATGCTGATACAGCCCCGTGCCTATGACCTTGATGTAGATGAATTTGTCGAATTCCTGGACAGGGGGCTTGCAGAGTATGAGCGGCGAAAAAACAGGGGAGACCGGACCCCAGGCTAAGCATCAGGGTCCGGCACCCTTATGGTTTATTTCATTTCCGCATAATACTTAAAGAAGTATGGTATGGTTTCAATCCCTTTGAAGAACTGTTCCAGCGGGAAGTTTTCATTGGGTGAGTGGATTGCATCCGATTCCAGTCCGAATCCCATCAGAATGCTTTTTATGCCCAGGACTTTTTCGAAGGTGGAGATGATGGGAATGCTGCCTCCGCTGCGATAGGGAACGGGCATTTGATGATATGTGGCTTCAAAGGCCTTTTCGGCTGCCTGGTATTCTGTCATGACGGTGGGGGAAACATAGGCCTGTCCACCGTGAAGTGCTTCGACCTTCACCTTGACCGATGGCGGGGCGATTTTTTTGAAGTGCTCCTCAAAAAGCCTGCTTATTTTTTCATAATCCTGGTTGGGGACGAGCCTCATGGATATCTTCGCATGGGCGTTGGACGGGATCACCGTTTTGGCTCCTTCGCCGGTATATCCTCCCCATATGCCGTTCACATCGAGCGAGGGACGTATGCCGGTCCGTTCAAGGGTCGTGTATCCTTCTTCGCCGTGGACTTCCTTGATATCAATGGCTTTTTCATATTCCTTCAGGCTGAACGGGGCCATGCCCATTTTTTCGCGTTCTTCCCTGCTGATTTCAATGACATCGTCGTAAAATCCCGGGATGGTTATGCGGTTTTTTTCATCCGTGAGCGAAGAGATCATATCCGTCAGGATATTTATGGGATTGGCCACGGCACCGCCATAAAGACCGGAGTGTAGGTCCCGGTTCGGTCCGGTAACTTCCACTTCCATATAGCTCAGTCCACGAAGTCCTGTAGTAATGGAAGGTACATCTTTGGCAAGCATGGAGGTGTCGGATACCAGGATGACATCCCCCTTGAGCAGTTCCTTGTGTTCGGCGCAGAATTTACCCAGGCTGGGCGACCCGATCTCTTCTTCCCCTTCGATCATAAATTTCACATTGCATGGCAGTGTGCCGGTGTTGACCATCATTTCAAAGGCCTTGGCATGCATAAATGCTTGTCCTTTGTCGTCATCCGCTCCCCTGGCATAGATGATGCCGTCTTTTATCACCGGTTCAAAGGGCTCTGTATTCCATAAATCCACCGGGTCTACGGGCATAACGTCGTAATGCCCGTATATTATGACCGTTGGGGCGCCGGGATCGATGAACTTTTCCCCATACACAACGGGGTTGCCTTCCGAGGGCATGATCTCGGCTTTATCCGCTCCCGCATCCAGTATGATCTTTTTCCAGTACTCTGCTGCGCGCAGCATTTCATCTTTTTTCCCGGATTCAGAACTGATGGAGGGAATGCGTATCAATCCGAAAAGTTCGTCCAGAAATCTGTCTTTGTTCTCTTCAATATATTTCTTTACGTGTTCCATAAAATGAGATTTTATCTTTATTCATGATTCATTTATTCATTCCAAAAGAAAACCAAAAGTAAGAATTCTTTCAAAAATCCCGGATGTTTGAGCAAATTAAATAATTTTGCCGGTGTGGCATGCATGTGCAAATAACAAGAATCGCATAAAAACTGATATCATGTCTAAGATTAGAGTAGCCATCAACGGATTCGGGAGGATTGGCAGGGTTACGCTACGCTCCATGCAACAGAACGGCAACATGGAGATCGTGGCGATCAACGATCTTGCGGAACCATACATATTGGCGCATTTGCTGAAGTATGATTCTATACACGGACGGTTTCCCGGTACCCTGGAATTCAATCATGATCATTTATATGTAAATGGCCGGCGGGTTATTGTTTTACAGGAAGAGAACCCCGATAAGCTTCCCTGGAAGGACCTGGGCATTGATGTGGTGATCGAGTCCACCGGCCGGTTTGTTAAAAAGGAGGATGCCCTTCGCCATGTGGAACCTGCCGGTGCCCGGAAAGTGATCATTTCGGCTCCGGCCCTGGATGAACAGGAAGACGTCAAATACGTGGCCCTGGGGGTCAACGATCATGTGATCGACCGCAACGATGTGATCATTTCCAATTCATCCTGTACAACCAACAATGTGGCGCCCCTCATCATGATCCTGGATAAGCACTGGGGGGTTGAAAAAGGCTTCATAACAACGGTCCATTCCTATACCAGGGACCAGAATTTACTGGATGCTCCCCATAAGGATCTGAGAAGGGCACGGGCGGCGGCATATTCCATTGTTCCAACGACCACCGGTGCTGCCAAGGCGTCCACACGTATTTTCCCGCATCTGAAGAATAACCTCGGCGGCGCCGGTATACGCGTGCCGGTGCCGGATGCTTCCCTTACCGACCTGACCTGTACGCTGCGGAATCCTACCACTGCGGCGGAGATAAACAAAACGTTCCGGGAAGCGTCGGAAACCTCTTTAAAAGGCATTCTGGAATATACAGAGGATCCCATCGTTTCCATTGACATTGTCGGCAATACGCATTCGGCGGTTTTTGATGCAGGGCTGACAGCCGTTCTGGGGGATAAGAACAAGCTTGTCAAAGTGGTGGCATGGTACGATAATGAAACCGGCTATGCCCATCGTTTGCTGGAGCTGATCGAAAAATTCGTTACGTCGGGTAATACATTGCCCGATTGAGGAGAATGAAAGCCATCAGTTGGTATCTATTTTTTATAAAACGATACAAACTGCAACAAAGAATCAAGGGTGAAGTTGTATTGCGCGATTGCCCGATTGCGCGACGTAGCGATGTGCGAAGGATCTGAAAATGCCGGCGAAGAGCA
>JAGYMZ010000027.1 GCA_018400295.1 Bacteroidales bacterium
TTGGAGTCAATATCGAAGGTAACTTCAATCTGCGGAACACCCCGCGGGGCTGGCGGTATCCCATCCAGGTGGAAACGTCCGATGCTCTTATTGTCCTTGGCCATTGGCCGTTCCCCCTGAAGCACATGTATCTCAACGGATGGTTGATTGTCGGCGGCTGTTGAAAATACTTCCGACTTCTTGGTCGGGATGGTCGTATTGGATTCAATTAATTTGGTAAATACGCCGCCCAGGGTTTCAATGCCCAAAGAGAGCGGAGTAACGTCCAGAAGCAGAACATCTTTTACATCACCGGAAAGGACACCACCCTGAATGGCTGCCCCAATGGCCACAACCTCATCAGGATTTACACCTTTTGAAGGATCCTTCCCAAAAAGATCTTTTACTACCTTCTGGATGACGGGAATACGGGTTGAGCCACCCACCAGGATCACCTCATCGATATCCGAGGAGCTCAGTCCTGCATCCTTCATAGCTTTTTCACATGGCTGGATTGTTTCCTGCACATATTTATCAATGAGCTGTTCGAATTTTGAGCGGGAAAGCTTCCTTACCAGGTGCTTTGGAATTCCATCCACCGGCATGATGTAAGGCAGATTGATCTCTGTCTCGGTTGAGCTGGACAATTCGATCTT
Organism: Bacteroidales bacterium; assembly: GCA_018400295.1. GTDB lineage: Bacteria > Bacteroidota > Bacteroidia > Bacteroidales > B18-G4 > M55B132. The sequence continues at coordinate 636 of JAGYMZ010000027.1, forward strand.
TGCCTTCTCTGCTGCTTCCTTCAGCCGTTGCAAGGCCATAGCATCCTGTTTAAGATCCACACCTTCATCCTTTTTGAATTCACCGGCGAGCCACTCAATAATGGCATCGTCAAAATCGTCACCTCCAAGATGTGTGTTGCCGTTGGTTGACTTTACCTCAAATACGCCATCACCGAGTTCCAGGATGGAAATATCGAAGGTACCGCCTCCAAGGTCAAAAACCGCTACTTTTATATCCCTTGATTTTTTATCAAGACCGTAGGCCAGGGAGGCAGCGGTGGGTTCGTTTATGATGCGGCGGACCTTCAATCCGGCGATCTCACCTGCCTCTTTGGTTGCCTGCCTTTGCGAATCGCTAAAATACGCAGGTACCGTAATAACTGCTTCGGTAACCGACTGGCTGAGGTAATCTTCAGCGGTCTTTTTCATTTTCTGAAGCACCATGGCGGAAATCTCCTGAGGCGTATACATACGGTCATCGATCTTAACCCGCGGCGTGTTGTTATCGCCCTTGACGACTTCATAGGTTACCCTTTTTCTTTCCGTGCTCACACGGTCATAGGTCTCACCCATGAACCTTTTGATGCTGTAAATTGTTTTTTTAGGATTTGTAATGGCTTGCCTTTTAGCGGGATCACCAACCTTGCGTTCTCCATTTTCTGTGAAGGCCACGATCGACGGAGTTGTCCGCCTGCCTTCACTGTTAGGAATAACAACAGGTTCGTTCCCTTCCATTACCGAAACACATGAATTCGTTGTTCCAAGGTCTATTCCAATGATTTTTCCCATTGCTTACTATTTTTTTATGATTTATTAGTTTGTCAATTTTTTTACGATGAGTAAATCTCAAGTTTTGTGCCATCTTCTTTTATTACCATACAAATATTCCGGACACCCCTTTCATATCCCCGGAAAAACCAACAGGGAAAGAAGCGGGATACCTGAATAACAGGTGCTTATTCATTTTTTGTAAGATCTGCACGGGGCAATAAATCCTGCCGGAACGGAGGTGACAAAAAGACAGGGAAGGGCATTAATTGTTCTCTATGTAAACAAATTTGATCTCCAGATTTTCAAGATTTTGTTTCATGTTCCGGTGCAGGTTTTTATGGAGCGAGTCCCGGACCCGGCTCGCAAAAATGCCCAATCCATTGGTAATGTTCGTATATTCAGGGCGATAGGTCAGAATGCTGGAAGAGTTGTTGTTGATATCCATATAGGTGGCCAGTTCCTCAGAAGCAGCATTGACTGTATAAATAAGCCGGTGGGGCTTTCTTTTCACGATTTGATCCTCTTGAACCTGTTCTTTATACGGCACGATATTTTGAATAATGTTGTAGAATACATCCCCCGGAAACAGGATCCCCGTTTCAGAACCGGTGCCGCCCGGTCTCGAGGCATTGTACCATTTGACGGTCTTTTCGGTCCTTGTGCTGTCGTCCGTATATTCGAAATAACTGAAAAACAGCTCTACTTCAAATTTATAGCAATTGTCTTCCACAAACCATTCAACATTCTGGTCGAACCCATAGCGATAATTGACCTCCGTGGCAAATCCCATTTCCCAGTTTGCTTTGGGAGGATTGCTTATTGTGAATGGTTCGGACACCTGCGTACGGGAAGACACAGAATCTTTATGCGCAATGTTGACATTCAGCACATATTCAAAGCCTTCTTCATATTCGATCTGCGTTGTTGTGTACAAAAGCTCCCGGTTCAGGCGTATAAGCGGGATAACACTTTCAATTTGCCGGCCCGGCCTGCGCTTATATAACAATTTCCCCTCAATATTCACATCCATCGGATACTGAACGGAATCGGGTTCATTGATGAACTGTGTTGCATCTCCTCCCAGGAAACCCTTGTTGATCCGTATGAAGGTAGTATCGGCACCCGGATCAAGCAATCCATAAACAATGGTTATGTTTTTATAATCGGCATTCAGGTCCAGCTCATCCTCACAGGAAACCAGGAACGAAAAAAGAACGGTAAGGGCAAAAAACGGAAATAATCTTTTCATTAGGATCTGTTTTGTTCTGCAAAAATAGACATAATGTCCAAAACGGACATCATTCAATCAACAAATGTCGATAATGAACATGCAGACAGTTGTATAACAATAATCTTTGTAGCTTTGTAACTGAAATATTTACCAATTATTTTGCCATGAACCCGAAAAGTAATTATACCAAGATCACCACGCATGTATTGCAGGAGATGAAACTCAAGAGTGAAAAGATAGCCATGCTCACCGCATACGACTTTTCCATGGCCAGGTTACTGGATGAAGCCGGAATAGACATCATCCTGGTTGGGGATTCGGCTTCCAACGTTATGGCAGGACATACAACAACACTTCCGATCACCCTGGATGAGATGACCTACCATGCCACATCAGTGGTACGGGCAGTCAGCCGGGCACTGGTGGTAGTGGATCTTCCGTTTGGGACCTACCAGGGAAACTCCAAGGAAGCACTCAATTCCGCCATCCATATCATGAAAAAATCGGGGGCCAATGCCGTAAAAATGGAAGGAGGCCGTGAGATCCTGGAATCTGTGGAACGAATAATTTCCGCAGGGATACCTGTCATGGGACACCTTGGCCTGACTCCCCAGTCCATCCATAAATTTGGCACCTATGTGGTCCGGGCCACGGAAGAGAAAGAAGCGGCCAAATTGATCGAAGATGCACATATACTGGAGGAAGCCGGATGTTTTTCCATCATCCTTGAAAAAATACCGGCCAAGCTGGGGGCCCGTGTTACGGAAGAGATCAAAGTACCCATTATTGGTATTGGTGCGGGGCCGTCTGTCGACGGACAGGTGCTTGTCCTGCATGACATGCTGGGCATAACGCAGAAATTCTCTCCCCGCTTCCTGCGACGGTACCATAACTTTAATGAGGAGATCAAAGGCTCGGTAAGGGCCTACATCAAAGATGTCAAAGAACTGGACTTCCCCAACGAACGGGAACAGTACTGATCCAGGCATGCTTATGAATTCCCGGACTGCTGATTTTGGAGAACAGGACATCCTGTATGAAGACAACCACCTGATCGTTGTAAATAAAAAGCCTTCGGAGATCGTACAGGGAGACAAAACCGGCGATATGCCCCTGAGTGAAACGATCCGTTTATTCCTGAAAGAAAAGTACCATAAGCCCGGGAATGTTTTTCTTGGCGTTACGCACCGCCTGGACCGCCCGGTCAGCGGAGCCGTCCTGTTCGCCAAAACAGGCAAAGCCCTGGCCAGGATCAATGAGCGCATCCGCAAAAGGGAATTACACAAGGTATATTGGGCAGTAGTCAAAGAACCCCCAAGCAAAAACCGGGACCACCTCGTGCATTTTTTAACAAAAGACCAGGCCCGGAACATGTCCTTCGCCCATGCCTCCGATGGACCGGGCAGGCAAAGGGCAGAGCTGGATTACCAGGTCCTGGGAAAAAGCGATCGGTATTGCCTGCTGGAAATCCTCCTCCACACAGGAAGGCATCATCAGATCCGGGTACAACTCAGTCAGATAGGTTGCCCGGTAAAAGGCGACCTGAAATACGGCTTTGACCGGCCCAATAAAAACGGATCCATACACCTGCACGCGAAAACCCTTTCATTCTTACATCCGGTTAAAAATGAAAAGATCACCATCCATGCACCACCCCCACCGGATCCTTTATGGGAGTTTTTTGCAGCAAACTACGGATGAGGAGGATTTTTGCTAAATTTGGCAAAAGCAGTCCATGAAACTCCATCCGGTCCTGATTTTTCTCTTTCTCCCGACCATTGCAACACAGACGGTCCATGGGCAATTTTTTAGCTCCGGGCAGGATCCCTTTTCCGTAAAATGGGACCAGATCCAAACAGATCATTTCCGCATTATATATCCGTCCGCATTTGAACGGCAAGCCATGAAAACGGCGAACCTTCTCGAAGTATGCTACCGGCCCGTTTCATTTTCATTGCGCCACAGGCCCCGTCCCATCAATCTGATCCTCCATGAATATTCCTCCACCTCCAATGCATTTGTGGCATGGGCACCGCGAAGGATGGAGTTTTATACGGTCCCGCCCCAGGCATCCTATGCCCAGCCCTGGATAAAACAGCTCGCTTTGCACGAATTCCGCCATGTTGTCCAGATCAGTAAATTAAACCAGGGAATGACCCGTGTTATTTCCTGTGTTTTCGGACAACAAGGCACAGCAGGCATTCTGGGGCTCTATGTCCCTTTATGGTTCCTGGAAGGGGACGCGGTAAGCACGGAGACCGCACTCAGCTTCTCAGGCCGGGGCCGCAACCCGGCGTTTGAAATGACCCTGAGGGCGCAGCTGCTGGGAAAGGGGATGTATTCATACGATAAAGCCGTTTACGGTTCATATAAAGACCGGGTGCCAAACCGTTACGTACTGGGTTATCACCTGGTGGCCGGAGGCCGCCGGGAATTTGGCCCCGGATTATGGGAAACAACCCTGAATACCGTCGGCCGTAAAGCATGGATGATCACGCCCTTTTCCAGGGGGATCCGGAAAGGCAGCGGCATGAAAAAGATACCCTTTTATGAACACGTTTTGAACACCTTTGCCGGGGAATGGCAACAACAGGATGACATCAGCCCGGCTACCTGCCTGTCCCCTTCCCACCGGTCATTTACAAGTTACCTTCATCCGCACCTTACCAACACCGGCCACATCATCGCACTGAGAAAAAGCATTGCGGATATCACACGGATCGTATCCATAGACAGCACCGGATCGGAAAAGGTCCTTCATACGCCGGGCAGGATACTGGAATCATCCCTTTCATATGCCAATGGCCGGATCTGTTGGGCGGAAACAGAAACCGACCCCCGATGGCATAACCGTGAATATGCAGTGATCAACATTCTATGCATCGCTTCCGGAAAAGTAAGCAGGCGGGGTAAACGAAGCCGTTATTTTGCACCGGCCCTTTCACCAACAGGCGATACGGTCGCTGCCGTCAATGTAGAGCCAGGAAGCCGCGCTTCCCTTGTACTCCTTGATACAGAAGATGGAACTATGTTAAAACGCGTCCGTTTCGGGCCGGATCAGCACATTACCACACCCTCCTGGTCGGGTGACGGGAAATACATTACAGCCCTGCTTCTTGACAACAACGGCAAGCGCCTCATCATCCTGGATATCCGAAGCGGCCGGAAACGCACCGTGATACCGCCAACGTACAAAAACATTCTCAATCCGTTCTTTGCAGGAAAATACATATATTTTGAAGGGCCGTATTCAGGCATCAGTAATATATACGCCGTCGACACAGCCGGGCGATCCATACGGCAGGTCAGTTCTGCGAAATACGGTCACCGTTACCCCTTCCCTTCCGGGAAAGACATCCTGCTTTCCGACTACACACCGGATGGTTTCCGGATCGCTGAAATATCCGCAGACCCGTCCGGATGGATCCCCTTGGAAAAGGCCGGGGGATATTCTGCAGGTCTTGCCAACGCCATTGCGCAACAGGAAAAGTTTAATCTTGATACCGTTGACATTCCCGGTAAAAGATATTCCGTTAAAAGATTCCGGAGGGGGACACACCTTTTTGACATCCACAGCTGGGCACCTCTTTCCATCCGGGTTTCAACCCTGGATGTGCAACCGGGCGTTTCATTTCTATCCCAGAACCAGCTCAGTACAAGCACGATGGAAGCGGGCTATGCATATGACCTTACCGAAGAAACCGGTAAATACTATGTCAGATATAGCTATGAAGGCTTCTATCCGGTGCTGGACCTTCATTCAGATCATGGTAAAAGAAGGGGCTATACCACAACAGGGGACAGCAGCCGGATCGATTACCTCTGGAATGAAACCAGCATTGGCCTGGGTATGAGACTTCCCCTCACGTTCACACGGGGCAGGTATTACCTGGGATTGCAACCATCGGTTTCGGCACGTCAAAAGTTCAGAAAGATGGACGGGTCGAGCAGGGTTGAGTTCGGGAAAGAAAATGTTTTTTCCTCGGGAATGCGCCTGTATGCTTATCGCCTGCTTAAAAGATCATCCCGGGACCTTTACCCAGCCTGGGGCCAGACCCTGGATATCCGATACCATTATACCCCCTTTGATGATATGGTGAGTTCCCTGGCTTCCGGTGAATTGGTGCTGTATTTCCCGGGCATTCTTAAAAACCAGGGATTAAAAATATATGCAGGGATTCAGGAAAGACACACCGGTTATTATTCCTATTCGAATGCCATCCGCTTCCCGAGAGGGTTTTCCAACATAGCCAACGACCGCATGCTCTCTTTACGTTCAACCTATATGCTGCCCGTTGTATATCCCGACCTCAGCCTCGGGCCCGTCTTGTATCTGCAGCGGATCAAGTTGGGACTGTTCTGTGATTATGCACTGGCCGGATACAGGGGCAAACAACAAGACTATAAATCCACCGGTATCGAGATTACAGGAGATGCGCATATTCTCCGTTTTATCGCACCCTTTGAACTCGGCGTCAGAGTGCTCTACCACCCCGGAACGAAATATCTCGGATCCGAATTTCTGTTCGCGGTTGGTTTTGACTCATTTTATATTGGAGGGAAATAAACTGCGTGTACATTCATGTATGGCTTTTTGAAAAACTTAATGTACCTTTAGTCCAAAATTCAATTGTCATGGAAATCCTTTTACAAATCCTCTTATCTGCTGTGGCTGTGATACTGGCCGCTTACATTCTGCCCGGCATTCATGTAAGGAGCTTTCTGAACGCCATCATTATAGCCCTCATCCTTGCCTTTTTGAATGCGTTCGTGGGGCCCATACTTATCCTGCTGACCATACCCATTACGGTAATTACACTGGGTTTATTCCTGCTGGTGATCAATGCCCTGATCATAATGCTGGCCGGAGCACTGGTACCTGGGTTCCGGGTTGATGGTTTTTGGTGGGCATTATTGTTCAGCATTATACTGTCCATCATCACATATTTACTGGAAAAAGCAACCCTGATCAACCTATTCCAAATGTCTTGATTATGAGGAACAGAGTACTGACATTAAAGCAGGAGCTGGAACGGATCATGCTCGACTGCGATGTATGTTATGTAGGCATGATCGATCATCAACGTGAACCTTATGTCCTTCCGATGAACTTCGGTTACAAGGATGACCACATATATTTCCATTCTGCGCGGCAGGGAAAAAAGATCGATGTGCTCAAAAACAACAATAAGGTTTGTGTGGCCTTCAGCACAGATCATTCCCTTCACTGGGTAAATGAGGAAGTGGCCTGCTCCTGGAGCATGAAATACAAAAGCGTACTGGTTTACGGAAAAGTGGAATTCATTGAAGATTACGATGCAAAGGTTGCGGCCCTGAATGTGATCATGAGCAATTATTCCGACCGGAATTTCAATTATAATGCCCCGGCCGTCAACGATGTACAAACCTGGAAAGTCAAAACAGAAAAAATCGAGGGACGTGCTTACGGTTACTGATCCGGCCGGCAGATCCCAACCCCGTTGCACCGGCTAAAAAGGTCAGGCAGTCCTGAACATGGTGGCTCCGGCTAACCGATAACCTTCCAACGCATCAGCCTGTAGATGAGATACCCTGCGGCAAGTCCCAGTATGGCACCCCCCAGGACATCACCCGGATAATGTACCCCAAGGTATATGCGGCTGTATGAAACAAACGCCGCCCAACCAAAAATAAATATATAGAAATAACGGTATCGCGGTTTCAACCAGCCATTCAGGAAAGCCGCCAGTGCAAATGTATTGGCGGCATGGGCGGAAACAAACCCGTATTTCCCGCCGCAGCGGTCATTTACCAGGTGTACCATATCCCCTATTCCCGGGTCGTGGCAGGGCCGCAAACGCTCAAACATATTTTTAAATAAATGCAGAACCGCCTGATCCGTAATTGCAATAAGCACCGCTGCACCGGCCAGGATCAGCAGACTTTTCCACTTGTAATTACGGTATACGAGATACAGCAAAATGGCATACATCGGGATCCATATATATTTATTGCTGGCCCAGTACATAACGGGGTCCCAGAATGCGTTATGCAAACCGTTCAGCGTAAGGAACAGCTCCCGGTCAATGTGTTCCAGGGTTGTTGGCAAGGTTTTGTTTATTTTTGGCAAAGATAACGAAATCAGCGTTCTGGTGTAAGATGCACACGGAAATGGGTTTCTTTTGACACATCAGCGGTTCAGTTCCTCCCATATCAGGTCCTTTAGCGTGGCAAGTCCCGTTTGTGCAATCGAAGAAATAAAAACATACGGAACCTCCGGCAGGTCTTTTTCAAGCAACCCCCTCAACTCATCATCCAGCAGGTCGGATTTGGTGATCGCAAGCAGTATGACCTTATCCAGGAGCTCCGGGTTATACAGTTTCAATTCATTTTTCAGGATGTTGAACTCCATTTTAATGTCCGGACTATCGGAAGGCACCAGGAAAAGGAGAAGGGCGTTCCTTTCAATATGTCGCAGAAAACGCAGTCCGAGCCCTTTGCCCGCATGGGCCCCTTCAATGATCCCGGGTATGTCGGCCATAACGAAAGAGCGATGGTCGCGGTAAGGTACGATGCCCAGATTTGGCCGCAGCGTAGTAAAAGGGTAGTCGGCGATTTCAGGTTTGGCAGCGGTCACCACTGAGAGCAAGGTGGATTTGCCGGCATTGGGAAAACCCACCAGTCCAACATCGGCCAGCAATTTCAGTTCCAGGATAAACCATTGTTCCTTTCCGGGCTCCCCGGGTTGGGCATACCTGGGTGTGCGGTTGGTGGAAGATTTAAAATGGTCGTTGCCCAGGCCTCCCCTTCCTCCTTCCAGCAAGATCTTCGTTTCCTGATCCTTTGTGATCTCAAACAGGAAATTTCCCGTCTCCGCATCCCGGGCCACGGTACCCAGGGGCACTTCCAGCACCTCATCCTCACCGGTGGCCCCCTTAGACCGTTGTGCACCTCCGGGCTGACCATTGCCGGCTTTTACGTGCTTGGTATACTTGAGATGAAGAAGGGTCCATAGCTGTGCATTCCCTTTCAACACGATATGTCCTCCACGGCCCCCATCGCCACCGTCAGGGCCCCCTTTGGGAACGAACTTTTCCCTTCTCAAATGTGCAGACCCTGCACCACCCTTGCCGGAACGGCAATTGATCTTCATATAATCCACAAAATTGGGGTTCCCCGCCATTGGTGAAGGATTTTTATCGTGATGCCCTGTCCCAAAATGCTATACGGTTGTCACTGATCCCGGACAACCCGGTAAATGTCCTTATAATTCCTTCCATATCCATCATAATCCAGTCCGTATCCAACGATAAAATCGTTGGGAATTTCCATTCCGGTATAGTCTATTTTATACGCTTCATCAAAAGCGCCGGGTTTGAAGAGCAAGGTGACCAGGCGGACGTCTTTTGCGCCCATTTTCCTGAAACGGTTCATGGCATACCCCATGGTCCGGCCCGTATCAATGATGTCTTCCAGTATCACGACAGTGCGGTCCGCCACGCTCCGGTCAAGCCCGACCACCTCCCGGACCTTTTTGGTACTTTTCATCCCGGCGTAGGAAGAAAGCTTGATAAATGCGATCTCACTGTCCAGGGAAATATTCCGGAACAGGTCCGAGGCAAAAATAAAAGCACCATTCAGCACAACCACAAACAGTGGGTCCTTATCTTTCAAGTCAAGGTTCAACCTGCCGGCCAGCCCCCTGACCGTCTTGTCGATCTGTCCGGCCGGAATGAACTTTTTAAATTTTCTGTCGTTCACTTGTATGATATCCATCAGGATTTCTATTTTTACATAAAAATACAAAGTTAGGGTATAAATTTTAAATCATTCCTGCCATTATGGAACCAATCGTAAGCATCATTATGGGAAGCACTTCAGACCTGCCGGTGATGGAGCAGGCTGCAAAGATCTTTGATGAAATGGAGATCCCCTTTGAGATCAATGCATTATCCGCTCACCGGACCCCTGAAAAAGTGGAGGAATTTGCCAAAGGTGCAAAGAAAAGAGGCATCAAAGTGATCATAGCCGGGGCCGGCATGGCCGCCCATTTGCCCGGTGTCATTGCCGCCATGACTCCTCTGCCTGTCATCGGGGTACCCATCAGGGCTTCCCTGGACGGCATGGATGCCTTGCTATCCATCGTACAGATGCCTCCCGGAATACCGGTAGCCACTGTGGGCATCAACGGGGCCAGGAACGCCGGCATTCTGGCAGCACAGATCCTTGCCACCGGTGATGCTACGTTGATGAAAAAAGTGGAATCTTTTAAGGAAGACCTCAAACAAAAAATCGTTAAGGCCAATGAAGCGCTGGCCGGGGTCAATTATAAATTCCGGGTATAGGCAACCCCATTCGTTATCGTTTCCGGGCAATGGTAAGTCCGTCCCGTACCGGAAGCATGATCTGTTCAACCCGGCGGTCGTTCCGTATCATCTCATTGAATTCACCTATGCTGGCAGCATCTTTGTCCGGCCCCGGTTCAAGTACCTTACCGCTCCATAAGACATTATCGGCCAGGATAAAGCCTCCCCTTCTGACCTTATCAAATACCAGCGCATAGTAATCCGGATATTCCGGTTTGGACGCATCAATAAAAACCAGATCAAAAGTCTGGTGAAGGTTTGGGATCAGCTCAAGGGCATTGCCAAAACGTACTTCAATCTTCTTCCGGAGCTTTGACCGGCGAAGGTATTTTTGGATCATGTCTTTCAATTCGATATTGGATTCCAGGGTTATGAGCCTTCCGTCATCCCGCAACCCCCGGGCAAGGCAAATTGCAGAATATCCGGTATAGGTACCGATCTCCAGTGCATGCCTGGGCCGGACCATATGGCTTATCATCTCCAGAAGCCTCCCCTGGTAATGACCGGAAAGCATATTGGGGTTCACAACATTCAGGTTGGTCTCCCGGTCCAGCTCCCTTAACAGTCCGGTTTCAGGGGTGGTCTGATATTCAACATACTGCATGATATCCTCGGGTAAAAACATATCAACGGGATTCAAACATCAATAAACTCAGTTGCTTTTCGTCGAAGACCTCATTAGCAGCCGCGATCAGTTCTCCGGTAGTGATGGCGTCGATCTTACGCCGGACCGCATCCACCGTATCCACACGGTCATCCATCAATATCCCCTTTCCCATCGACATCATTTTTGTGAGATTGGATTCAAACTGTATGGCAATTTGTCCGGAAAGCTGGGTTTTCGCTTTTCTGAGTTGCAGTGTCCCCAACTTCCTTTCGCGGAGCTTACGCAGTTCCCTTTTTATCAAGTCGATGGCCCGGTAAGCCATCCCATTGGTTGTACCTGTATAGATACCCCAGATCCCGGTATCGGAATAATGCTGATAGAAGGACTCAATATGGTAACAGTAACCGTATTTTTCCCTGACTGCCAGGTTAAGCCGGGAATTCAGGCCAGGACCGCCCAACAGGTTGCTCAGCAAAAGCAAGGGCATCCTCTTTGGGGATCTCCTGGAATACCCCTCTGCTCCCAGCATACTGTGGGTTTGGTATGTTTCTTTTTTCCGGGATGCTGTGGCCGGTTTGTATCCGGTAAACTGGGATCTGCAGGGAGGAGTGGTGTGCGAGGAAAACGAACCATAATAGCGGTCGAGCAGGCGTTGAAGTTTCGGTGTAGGCACATTCCCCACGGAGCACAACACCATTTGTTCCGGTGCGTAATTCCTGGAAATAAAACCCAACACATCCTGTTGATGAAATTTGCGGATGTTTCGCGGTTCCCCGAGGACATTCCGGCCGAGTGGATGCCCGTCGAATACCAGTTCTTCAAAATCATCAAAGATCAGCTCATAAGGTGAATCCTTGTATGAATTGATCTCATCGATGATCACCTCCTTTTCTTTTTCCAGCTCTTTTTCAGGAAATATACTGTGAAATGCGATATCGGAAATAAGCTCCAGCGTACGGTCGTAATAAGCATTCAGGAAAGTGGCATAAAGGCATGTGATTTCCTTGGTGGTGAAGGCATTCAGATCACCTCCCACACTTTCCAGGCGGTTCAGCACATGATACGCCTTTCTCTTGTGCGTGCCTTTGAAAAAGACATGCTCAATAAAATGGGCCATGCCGTTTTCATCTTCCTTCTCATCGCGTGACCCGGTATTTATGAAGAGTCCGAAATGAGCCACCGGGGAACTGACCCGGCGGTGTATCACCCGGATACCGTTGGATAAAGTCCAACGTTCCGTCCCGGGGTTTTCCTGCATTTTCATATCAGCACATGTATTGATCGGTTATTGCACGAAGCATGCGGCCGGTAATTCACCATTTGCCCTTGTCACCGCAAAATAAAGCGTACGGCAGCAAAAAAAACCTCTGCGGCTGCCATTTCCTTCAACGAAACAAATATATAATTATTTGGTTGCCTGCCGGTAAACTTTGCAGTGGCGATCACCGGCCGGGCAGGTTCCGGTCAGTTTTTCAATACAGCGGGATAGGCCTCATCGAGGTATACCCAGAACAGGAGCAGGTTAAATTCCCTGTCTTCCAACCGAACGATCTTTACCGGGGCAATGCCCGCAACTTTTTTTTCAATGTCCAGGGTTTTTTTGTCCATGCTCCACTCTTCCAGGAAACGGATCTTTTTTATATCGCTGATCTCCAGCTTTTCTATGATCATCGTATCGTACTCGTCATAGGGGGCCGTTTCCCTTTTCAGGGTCTTAAAAATGGTATCTGTTTCCAGCTGGATGATCTGCTCCGGGGTAAGGGGTTCGTGGAAATAATCGTAGGCCCGGACTTCTCCTTTGCGCACTTTTTCAAGGACCATTTTCAGTATTTCCTCCCGTTGCGGTCCAACCACATTCTCAACCCACCAATCATCCTCCGGATCAGGATTTTGGATGGGAACATCATACTGAATGCGCCGGATCACGAGGGAATCCTCCCCTGCATCCTGCTCGCAGGCGGTCCAGAAAAAAGCGACGGGCATCAACATTGCAATCAATGCAAATTTTTTCATGGCTTGTCTATTTTGATTTTTTTTCGATCTCTATTTGGGAAGGCGCTTCCTTATAGATCACGCCCAGGTTCTTTTTCCCATCGATCTCGATCAACAGGGGATTATCAAACCTGATATGCCGTATGAATTCATCCTCATACGCAGCTTTTTTTCCATCCAGATAATCTACATCATAGCTTCCATCCCCGATGAACGGATTGATGGTAAAATAGCCGACACGGAAAGAGGTCAGGTTTTGGAAAAAATGGGTCCCCTGGCTTGGATCAATGCGGTAATCTTCAAGACCGGACTCCACGATCACACGTGCCCCGGAGATCATAGGCCATTTAACCGGTATGCCAAGCCATGGATCCGTAGACCCCCAGCGTCCGGGACCGATAAGGACATAAAAACGGCCCTCCTTTAAAAACTTCTCATTTATACCGGATATCCTTTCAGCTATTTCAGAACTTTTTGAAGCATTGAAGGACTCCGGCTTAACGTAAACCAAATCCTGCACATCCTTAATATACCCATTTCCAAGGGCCGATGAACACTGAATGATCGTTTTATCCGCCTTTACGTCCTCCAGGTCAAGTTCCACGATCTCCTCATTATCAACGATGGGGCGAATTTGAAGCAAATTAAAGATCCGGGGTTCATTCCTGGGCTTGTTCAGCTCCACAGCAAATTCGATCTCGATGGGTTTGCCCATTTCTTTTTGCCCAATGTTGAGGACGGTCTGAAGCATTTCCGGAAGAGGGAATTCATTATGGTTCAAGACATTATTAAATGTTATCAATTTCTTGCCATCATAATTCACCCCATGCCGGATCATGGAATTCTGGAAGTCGTACGTTGAGGCAATATATTTTATCGAGCCATCCTTTTCGGCATCTTTCACCCGCAATCGCACCAGGTTGACACTATCGTCGAGGGAGGGATGGAAGCTGGCGGCATCAAGGTTCAATGCATAAAAATATTTCTGGGTCTCCTTGAGGGTATTTTCCGGATTATAGGTTTGCAGTACTTTTTTGGGATATTTGGGCGAAAATCGCAGGCTCAGTCCACCATCCACGATATATTTCCCCAAACCAAGGGCTACGTTCACAATACCGTCTTCAGGCTTTTCGGGTTCTATGGGATAGAAATTGATCGACCTTCCGACACCCGAGACGCTGGGGTAAAAACGCTCACCGTATTGTTTCCCGCAGACTTCCTGAAGTACAATACCCATCTTTTCTTCATCGATCACATTTTGCGTAGCCGTCATATAGGCTTTGCTGTCTTTATAATACACCGATGCATAAACACTTTTGATGGCATCGCTGAGCAGTTCCATCATTTTCCGCTCGTCATTTTCAACGTTCGGGATCATGTATGTAGAATAGATGCCGGCAAAGGGCTGATAATAGGAATCTTCCAGGAGACTTGAAGAGCGTATCGCGATGGGGTTCCGGGTAACGGAAATGAAGGTATACATATCTTCATGGATCCGGAAAGGCAGGCGGGCACGTATGAAATGATCCAGAATATCCTGATCGCTTGCATCAGATAGTGCAATGCCGTAGAGATCATTTTCTTCCATGAATTCATCAAAGACCTCGGTACTGATCACCACCGTACGGGGGATGGTAATGTTGACCCCCTCCCAACGGTCGAACAAACGGTTCCTTTTGATCATGGAATCCAGAAAAGCCAGTCCTCTCGCCTTCCCCCCTATGGAACCGTAACCAATACGGGTAAACGTAAGATATTCATCAAAACGGTCGCGGTAAAACTCAGCGATCACACCCCGTGCCTTATTCAGCCGAAAACTTCCAATGGCATCGAACAGGTATCTTTTCACTTCGTCCAGGTCGTTGAAATCATCCAGGGTGATGTCTCTGAACATAACTGCCAGCGGAAACAGGGCCCGGGCCCGCAGCCATTTGGAAAAATGGTTGCGCGACAAATGATAACGCAGGGAATGGTCGGGCACCTGGAATATTTTTTCCTGAAGGGACCGGAGGTCTTTGGCACGGTCAACCTCGGTATTGTCTTCCGGATTGATGAAAACCAGGTCGCCAAATGCAAAAAAATCTGTGATGAAGTTCCGGAGTTCTATAGACAGGGATTTTGAGTTCTTATTCAAAAAGCCGACTTTAATCTGCTTCGCCACCTTTTCATAATTCTTATTGGAGGATTGCAGCAGGATCGGCATCAGTTTATCATCATTTTTAACCTTCTTCGACAGTTTTATGCCGGCTTCCGGGTCAAATTTGCCTTTTCTCGGGTAGCTCACATCTGTGATGATCCCCAGAAGGTTGTTCTTATACTTTTCATACAGGTGGATGGCATCTTCATAGGATGTGGCGAGCAAGATCTTTGGTCTCCCCCTCATGCGAAGCATTTGCTGGTGTTCATTGAGACCTTCGGTCATGAAGCTCAGCGATTGCTTAAAAATGATCTTATAAATATTCGGCAGGTAACTGGAATAAAACCGCACCGAATCTTCAACCAGCAAAATGGTCTGAACCCCGACCTCCCTGACATCATGCTCCACATTCATTTTATCCTCTATCAGTTTGATGATGGCCAGAAGAAGGTCTGCGTTCCCAAGCCAGCTGAATATATAATCGATCTTGCTCAGGTCTTCCTGCGACAGCTTTATGGTTATCTTGCGTGAAAAAGGGGTCAGGACGACCACCGGGATATGTTTATATGTATCTTTCAGTCGCCGGACAATGCCAAAGGCATCTTTATCTTCGGAACTGAGCATGGTTATGATCAGGTCTATGTTTTCTTCCTCCAGGACCTTCAGGGCCTTTTCCTCGGTACTCACATGTATAAATTGCGGGGGGTAACGCAAATTCAAGGCCACATACTCATTGAATATCTGTTCATCTATCCGGCCATCTTCTTCCAGGATAAAAGCATCGTATGCACTGGCAAGGAGAAGTACATGATAGATCCTCTTTTTCATCAGGTTGTCGAAAGAAGTATCGTGAAAGAAGTATTTGGGTGAATGTAAAGGACCCGGTTGTTTTAGCATTGATTATCCCATTGATTCATACATACAAAAATACGAAAAAGAGGCGGTCTCGAAAACAAAAAAACCGCCCGTGATCATATCAATAACATGATAAATAAAAGAGGCTGCCCTTTTGAGACAGCCTCCGGGTGAATCATCGTTTTACCTGAAGCTAATTTTCCCTGTAAACGTATTCGTCATATTCCAGTTCAAAGCGCAGCTTATGTTTTGATTCCTCCTGTGCCAGGGACAGGAACAATTTGCGCATGGAATCGTTGGGAGCGCGCTCCGAAAGGGCCATATAAAGCTTGAATGCAGCCTTTTCCTTGTTCATTGCAACAACCAGCGCATCCTGGTAGGTCATTGAAGGGGAAGGCTTCACATTGACCAGGTAATCGGCTATCTTCAAATCCGACACATGTTCCGTTGGAGCATCATACAGCCCTTCCTCCTTTACTTTCATCAGGCGTTGCTTATGCGTAATTTCCTCTTTTGCGAACGTTTCAAATACGCTTTTCATTTCATCGGAAGTTGCCCGGGAAGCCAGATCTGTATAAAAATCCACTGCTTTTTGCTCTTCTTCCATGGCAAAATCCAGGATGTCATCAATCGATTTAAATGTGTCCATTGCTTATGAATTTTTTGATACCAAAAATGCTTTATTGAATTCTTCTTCAAATCGCTTCACGATGTGATCGCATCCGTAATTAAAAATCCTGCAACCATCATCCTTATCCGGCTTCTTAAAAACATACGAATGCGCATTTTGCGGTGGCAACAGGGAATGAGCTTCCTGCAGGATGGAATGAACATCGGCTTTTTGTTTGATGTTGCGTGCCTTCAACAATTCCACCAGTTGCAGGATGGATGTTTTCCTGAACGAGGGCTCAAAAACGGCATCAAATTCCTGTATCACCCTTTGGGTGTTGGTAAAGCTCCCCCCGATCTCGACAGGAAAGGAAGCGGGAAGGATCAGGTCGGCCTGCCTGGCAGTCTCCGTCATAAAATAATCCTGTACCGCAATAAACCCGCATGCCGACAGCCATTCTGAAACCTGCACTTTATCGGTCGCACATCCCAGGGGATCCTCTCCAAAGATGAACATATTTTTGAATTTGCCACTTTCCAGGGAGGTGTACAGGGTACTTTTTCCATTGGCAGGCAATGCATCAACCTGCCATGTCGTTTTCATCTTTTCCACCAGGCTTGTATCGTCCACCGGCACGGCGCCCACACCCAGGCCGGGACGGACGCCCATATTGAACAAACCCTCAGAATTATTCTTTTCCTTCAGGGAAAGTATACCGCTGGCTGTTTTGCCGAGCTTGCCGGTAATCAATGCAAGATTGAACAACTCCAGAGATGCATTGGCTGAAAGCTCTTTTTCAGAGAAGATGATCACTGCGTTCATTTCCCGGTTGATCTCCTTGGCAAATTCGACGATCATATCCATGAAACGCACACCGGATCTCTCCACGAGTTCTACAAAATTCTCTTTTAAAAGATTGGTTTTGTATTCCCCGAACCCTTCACAATGATCATCGATAAAGAGGCTGTTTTGGAAATTGTTGGCCACCAGGTAATAATTGATGGCTTTGAAAAAATGATCATAGGATTTTATTTGTAATACGTCGTCCACCTTATGTTGCATGGAACTGTTCCCATGTATGGTCACAAGGGACACCGGTGTATTGTGCTTCATTTTGGTTTCGTGTACCATGAATCCGGCCACTGCATTATCCTCATTTATTTCAGAGCCCACGAGATATATCCTGCTGGCATTGTGGATCTGGTCAAACGGTACGTTATCCATAGAATTATGCACATATCCGTTGCCACGGTTCAGATAATGAAAACTCGAAACATTATTCGTCCCTATGCCGGCCCTGGCCAGTTTCTGGATCAGGTACAGTTCTTCATTGGTCAGCCGGGCACCGGCAAAAAAAGCATTATCATCTTTATCCACCAGGGCAAACCGGTCGTTGATGATCTCAAATGCTTTTTTGAAGCTTATTTCTTCAAACCGGTTTTCAACTTTCAGCAGGGGCTTGCGTATCCTGTCCTTGTCGTTCAGGTAATGGTAGCCAAATTTGGGATACCGGCACAGGTTTCCGTCCGTATTGACCCGGCCTGCTTTGCCGGTTACTTTCATTACGAACTGGTTCTTGTGGTTATAAGAGATACTGCATCCCACGGAACAATAATTACAAATGGTGTCGGCCTGGCTGGTCCTGACCGGTCCCGGTTTAAAGGGCACATTTTCAGTAATCGCCCCGGTGGGGCAGGTGGATATGCACAGGCCACAGCTTTCACAATTGGTATCCTGCAGGGAATCTCCCATGCTTGGGGCTACAAATGTATCAAACCCCCTGTTAACGAGTCCAAGCGCATCAGCACCAACGACTTCGTGACATATCCTGACGCAGCGGGCACACAGGATGCATTTGTTGTTATCAAATTCTACGAAGGGATGCCGGAAATCCACGGGATACTCTTTAAATTCACCGCTCAGATTTTGTTGTTCTGCTTCGTAATCTGTCGCATATCGTTTCAAATCACAGGTAAAAAACTCTGTGCAGCCACATTCCAGGCATCGTTCAGCCTCATGCCGGGCTACATTCTCATTGGCATACCCTAGTTCTACCTCCTTGAAATTCAACCGTTTATCCGGAGGAAGGGTAGGCATTTCCTCACGTTTTTGTTCCGGGAACATGCCCTTATAATCTTCTGATTTTTGTTCCCTGAAATTGTCCTTTTTGCTCAGGAATTCTTTTTTCATCGGGACCACATCACGGCCTTTCAGGTAAAGATCGCAACTATGAGAAGCGATCCGGGCCTGTCCGATGGCTTCGATCAGCGTGGCAGGGCCGGTAACACTGTCGCCGGCAGCAAATATATTTGGGGCACCGGTTTGCAAGGTGTGGGGATCGGCATCAATATCTCCCCAGCGGTTCAATTTCACTTTATGTCCCTTGTCAAGGCCCGCATTCACATCATCCAGGAAATCAACCGTGGTTTTTTGTCCGATGGCAGCCATCACAATTTCCACATCCAATTCAAATTCCGATCCCGGTATGGGCACCGGGCGCCTTCTGCCGGAAGCATCCGGTTCACCCAGCTCCATTTTGAGGCAGGTAACGGATTGAACTTTGCCTTCTTTGTCCTTATTGATCCGCGACGGATTGGTCAGGAAAAGGTACTCGACACCTTCCAACTTTGATTCGTGGATCTCGATCGGATTCGCCGGCATTTCCTTTTCGGTGCGGCGGTATATGATGTAGACCTTCTCGGCTCCACAACGAACAGAAGTGCGGCAGCAATCCATGGCGGTATTGCCTCCGCCAACCACAGCCACTTTTTTCCCTGAAAAATCATACCGTGCACCCTCCAATTCCATTTTTTTCAGGAAATCGATCCCTGAAAAGACATTTTCTGCATCATCGCCCTCGCATCCGATCAATGTCCCTTTTTGGGAGCCAATGGCAAGGATAATGGAGTTGTAATCCTTTTTAAGATTTTTGAAACTCAGATTTCCTCCCAGTTTTTTATTGTAAAAGATCCGGCTTCCCAGCTCCGTTATGTTGTCCACTTCTTTCTGAAGCACATCATTGGGCAGCCTGTATTCAGGTATCCCGTACCTGAGCCAGCCTCCGGCATGGGGGTTGGCTTCATAGATATCTGCCTGATGCCCTTCCTTTTGCAGGAAAAACCCACAGGATAATCCACCGGGTCCGGCGCCAATGACGGCCACCTTTTTACCGGTCGAAGGTTTCACAGCGGGCACAAATTTATCCGGGGAATTCAGATCATGGTCGGACGCAAACCGTTTCAGATAATCAATGCCCACAGCGGCACCTTCATCAAGCATATTGCGCCGGCAAGCCAACTCACATGGACGAACGCATACCCTTCCGCAAATGGCGGGTAAGGGGTTGGTTTCTTTGATCAGGGCCACCGCCTCATGGTATTGACCCTTTTCAATGAGGGATATGTACCCCTGCACATCCACGCCGGCCGGACAGGCCTCTTTGCAGGGACCGACACAATCGGCATAATGATTGCTCAACATCAGCTCCAGGGACATACGCCGTGCATCCCTGATCTTCTCATTATCCGTTACTATCCGCATCCCCTCGTGTATCTTTGTTGAGCATGAAGGCTGGAGTCCCCGCATACCGTCAATCTCCACAACACATACATAGCATGAAGTATAGGGTGCCAGCCGGGGATCGTGGCATAAGGTAGGTATTTCAATCCCATGACGGTGGGCCAGTTCAAGTACGGTTTCCCCTTTATTACCTGAGATTATCTTATCGTTTACAATTATGTTTACTTTTTCGCTCATCGCTGCAAGTTCTTTTGTTGGCAATTAGGATAGTTTAATGGCGTCGAATTTACATTTCGTATAGCACATACCGCATTTGATGCAAACGTCCTGGTCAATATGGTGGGGCTTTTTCCGTTCCCCCGCAATGGCATCCACCGGACAATGTTTAGCGCAAACCGTACACCCGGTACACTTCTCTTCATCTACTTCATAAGTCAGCAGGGATGTACACACCAGGGCCGGGCATTTTTTATCCCGTATGTGGGCTTCATATTCATCCCTGAAATATTTTATGGTGGTCAGCACGGGGTTCGGGGCCGTCTGGCCCAGTCCGCACAAAGAATTATCCTTTATTTTATAGGCCAGCACTTCCAGTTTTTCAATATCTCCTTCTTCTCCTTTCCCATCAGTTATCTTCTGAAGGATCTCCAGCATTCTTTTGGTCCCTATGCGGCAAAAAGTACATTTCCCACAAGACTCTTTCTGCGTGAATTCCAGGAAAAATCTGGCTACATCGACCATGCATGTAGTTTCATCCATAACCACCATACCTCCGGAGCCCATGATGGCGCCGGTGGCATTCACGGAATCATAATCCACAATGGTATCGGCCAGGTATTCGGGGATGCATCCACCGGAAGGCCCTCCCATCTGAACGGCCTTAAACTTTTTGCCATCCTTGATCCCACCGCCAAGTTTAAAAATAACATCGCGAATGCTCATACCCATGGGCACTTCCACAAGCCCGGAACGCCTTATCTTACCGGCCAGGGCAAATACTTTTGTGCCTTTGCTTTTTTCCGTTCCGTATTTGGCATAGGCTTCGGCACCATTCAGGATGATCCACGGAATGTTTGCAAAGGTTTCCACATTATTGATATTTGTGGGCTTGTTCCACAAACCGGAAGCTGCGGGGAAAGGGGGGCGTTTTCTGGGCATTCCCCTGTGTCCCTCCACAGAAGCTATCAAGGCGGTTTCCTCTCCACAAACAAACGCGCCGGCTCCTTCTTTGATATAAATGTCAAAATCAAACCCTTGCATTCCCAGTATATTCTCACCCAGGAAACCACGTTCCCTGGACTGCTTCAGGGCTATGTTCAAGCGCTTGATGGCAAG
Source organism: Bacteroidales bacterium (assembly GCA_018400295.1). Lineage (GTDB taxonomy): Bacteria > Bacteroidota > Bacteroidia > Bacteroidales > B18-G4 > M55B132. Next base: position 22,038 of record JAGYMZ010000027.1, read on the forward strand.
AGGATATTCCGCACGGCAATATATAATGCCGCCGGTCGCTTCAATGGCATAGGCACCGATGATCATTCCTTCTATGACCGCATGGGGATCTCCTTCCAGCAGGGAACGGTCCATAAAAGCGCCCGGATCCCCCTCATCGGCATTACAGATGATGTATTTTTCGGTGGCTTTATTATTATTGGCAAATTTCCATTTTAGTCCGGTTGGAAAGCCTCCACCGCCGCGGCCGCGCAAGCCAGAGTCCAGCACAGACTGAATAACATCCAATCTGGACATGTGCTGGCCCACAATCTTTTTGATGGCACGGTAGCCCTCTCGTGCTTCGTATTCGTCGATGCTTTCCGGATCAATATATCCGCAATTGCGCAAGGCTATTTTAACCTGGTCTTTTGTGTATTCATTGTCTTCGGTTTCGAAAAGATCCGTTTGAACAACATATTCCTTTACCGGATTATGCTGATTCACATGCTTTTCTATGATATCAATTACGCTATCCTCATCTATATCACCATAAAGATAAGAGCCATTTTCATCCACGATTTCAACAAGCGGCTCCCTGTAGCACATACCGATACAACTGGTTTTTTTTAGCTCAATATCCAAATTTTCCGCATTCTGCAGCGCCTCGATTTTATCGTACACTTTTTTCGCTCCGGCTGCTATCCCGCAACTTCCCAACCCAACAATCACTTTAGTCTTTTCCATCGCATTCATCGTATTTTAAACGTGAAATAAAAAACATTAATTATTTTCCCGTATCCTGATGTTCTTTACGATCTTGACAGCTTCATTTCCCGTCAGCTTGCCATAGGTTTCATCCCCGATCATCATCACGGGGGCCAGGGAACAGCATCCGAGGCATGCCACCGATTCCAGTGTGAACAGGCCATCGGGGGTGGTTTCGCCATCCGCAATTTTAAGCGCCTCTTTCAGGGATTCCGTAATGGATTTGGCATTCTGCACATGGCAGGCGGTTCCGTGGCATACCTTGATAATATGCTTTCCGGCAGGATGCAACCTGAACTGTGCATAGAACGTCGCCACGCCATACATCTCACTGAGCTCTATGCCGGTTGCTCCGGATATCTTTTCAAAAGCCTGTCGAGGAATGTATCCATATAAATCCTGTGTACCCTGTAACAGGGGGATCAAATTGCCTTTTTTGCCTTTAAATTTTTCCAGGAGTGGATCCAGCAATGTCAGATCGACGGAACCATTTTTTTTGTCTTCGATTTTGGGGATTATTCTTGCAATTCGCATCATCTAAGGTATTTGTAGAAGGAACAAAATTATATAATCTTTTAAGCATATAAGGGTCATGAAATTAATTTATATGTGGTCTAAATAGTTGCCTGTAAAGACTTGTCAAACAAGCATTTCCCGAAGATATAACGGATGGGGGGACATGCTTATTGTTAATTAATTAACAAAAACAAATATACACAGAAAATCTTACATTTCAGGAGGATCCGGAGCGCAGGACGGGCAGATCACATATTGGGTGTGGCCATTTTGCATCGCCATTAAAAAATCGAGGCAAGGCAGTCTTTACCCGTTGATCAGGAACATATGAATAATACGCCTGGGATTGGCCGGAAAATATCAATTTTTAGCGGTAACCCGTGTACGATTTTTCGCCTTTTTCTTACCGGACAATTTTTCGTGCATGGCTCTTGCGGCAATTCTTCCGGCTCCCATAGCTTCAATCACCGTTGCGGACCCGGTCACAATATCGCCTCCGGCATAAACAAATTCCTTTGTGGTCTCATTGGTTTTGGGGTTCACCTTGATGTACCCCCATTTGTTCCTTTCCATATCCGGTGTCGACTGGAAAATAATGGGATTGGGGCCGGTACCGATGGCCACGATGGCAAGGTCACATTCAACAACAAAATCGGAATCTTTCACGGGTATGGGTCTTCTCCGGCCGGAGGCATCCGGCTCACCCAGTTCCATACGGATGCATTCCACGGCTTTGACCGTATTGTTATCCGTTCCAATGTAACGCAGGGGATTACTGAGCAACTTGAATCTGATCCCTTCCTCCTCGCCATGATGCACCTCTTCGGCCCTGGCCGGTAATTCGTGCCTTGAACGGCGATACACAACAGTAACTTCACTGGCACCGGTCCGTATGGCTGTTCTGGCACAGTCCATGGCTACGTTGCCCCCCCCAACAACCACCACCTTGTTGCCTTTGGGCTTGGGCGTGTCATATTCCGGGAACTTATAGGCTTTCATCAGGTTCATGCGGGTCAGGTACTCATTGGCCGAGAATATGTTCCCCATGCTTTCCCCTTCAACGTTCATAAAGCGGGGCAATCCCGCCCCCACCCCCACATAAACCGCATCAAAATGTTCCAGGAGTTCATCAATGGTGAGAATGGTACCGATAACATGATTCAACTCTACGCGTACCCCCATTTCCTTCAGGTAATTTATTTCAAACTGCACGATGGCTTTGGGCAAACGGAATTCCGGTATGCCATATGTCAGCACACCCCCGGTTTCATGCAGGGCCTCATAAACCGTTATGTTGTATCCCAGCTGCCGCATATCGGAAGCAACGGTCAGCCCGCCAGGACCGGACCCGATGATGGCGATGTTCATGCCGGTATTTCCCTTTATGATGGGAACTTCCACAAGGTCCATCTTACGCTCATAATCTGCCACGAATCTTTCCAGGCGGCCAATGGCCACAGGCTTATCCTTTTCCCCAAGCACGCAACTGGATTCACACTGGCTTTCCTGGGGGCATACACGCCCGCAGATGGCTGGAAATACATTTCTCTCCTTGATCTTTTTGGCAGCCTCATTGAACCTTTCCTCAGCCACCAAGCTGATGAATGCAGGTATATCCACATTGACAGGGCACCCGTCCACACAATGTGGTGTTTTGCACTGCAGGCACCTTCCGGCTTCGAGCAAAGCCAGCTCTGAAGTATACCCGTAGGGGACTTCCTGGAAATTATGGACCCGCAGGGTTTGGTCCTGCTCGGGCATATCCTGACGGGGTATTTTAAGCTTGATGTTTCGCTCATCCCTTTTGCTCAGTCCATGCCATTCGCATCCGTATTTCGTGCAAAGGAAAAAAGTGATCAGTCTGGAAAGGGCAGAAATGGTCACTTCTCCAACGGGCGAACCACACTCCGCACAGTGTATGCCCTTATGGAGCAGGCTCTTCTTGCAGTGGGGGCAAAAAAAATCATCGACCCGATCCCCTTTCCTCATGGCTATGGAGGTTTCCACTTCAAAAACATCAAGGTAAGGGCTCAGCATCAGATCGATCATCTCGCCATGATATGTTGCCTTAAAATGGATCAGCTTTTTATCTTCCTTTTCAATATTGAGGGTGTTTTTGCAATGAGGGCAATATGTATGCAAAAACGTTTTAAACTTTAAATATTTTATATTGGGGTCAAGCATAAGCCTGTATTATCTTATTGAAAACAACAAGGAATCCTTTTCATCTTGCAGGTACAGGGAATTTCTTTTCATGAGTTCTTCAAAATCCACCTTAAATCCATCAAAATCCGGCCCGTCCACGCAGCAAAATTTGGTTTCATTGTCAATTTTTACCCGGCATCCCCCACACATCCCCGTCCCATCGATCATGATGGGATTCAGGCTGACCATGGTAGGAACATCATATTTCCCCGTGAGATTGACCACATTCTTCATCATAATGATCGGGCCAATGGCATACACCAGTTTAATATCATACCGTTCATCAAGGTATTTCTTCAGGGGATCCGTAACAAACCCCATTTCTCCATACGTGCCGTCATCGGTTGTGATCACCAGCTCGTCACAAATATATTCCATTTCATTTTCCAAAATAAGCATATCCCTTGTACGGGCTCCCGTAATGCCTATGACATAATTCCCGGCTTCCTTAAATGCTTTGGCAATATGATGCAAAATCGCCACACCGGTCCCACCCCCGGTCATGAGCACCGTGCCGACCTTATTCACGTCCGCAGGTTTGCCCAGGGGGCCAACAACATCCTTTAAAAAATCCCCCTCATTGAGCGACCGCATAAGGGCGGTGGTTTTGCCCACTACCTGGAAAATCAGTGTAATAATCCCGGAAAAGGCATCTTTATCCGCCACGGTAAGAGGTATCCGCTCACCGGTCTCATTCACACGAACGATCACAAACTGTCCGGGCCGGACCTTTACGGCAATTTTAGGGGCAAGTATATCCTGCCTAATAATCGTACCTTTGGCCATCGCCTGTTTTCTAACTATTTGAAACATACCGGCCACATTTACATTTTACCACTCCCTGCTGTCCTCCAACCTGATATCGTAATAGTCCTCTTTGCTGAGCCCATGCCAGCGACATCCCTTTTTTGTACATATATAAAAGTCAATAAGCTTGGTACGGGCAGTAACTGAAATCCTGGCTGCCGGAGAACCGCACCATTCGCAATTCTTTCCGGCATCGATAAGGCTTTCGTTGCAATGGAAGCATCTCAGGTCACGAACGGTTTTATCTTCAGGGAGGAAAATGGTCGACTTCGAAGTAAACACATTCAAATACGGACTAAGCATCAGCAAACCCTCTTTCCCATTGGATATTTTCAGCTTAAGCATTTCATCTTCGATCAGGCTTTTTTTGCATTTCGGACAATATGCATGAAGAAAAGAACCGGATTCCAGTATCTCATTCACCTCTGCCTTCTTCTTTTCTTCAGCGTCACCCTCAACAATTTTTACAGAGGCTGAAGGTTCTTTTACTTGCTTTCCGGCCAGACCGTAATCCTGGTATAATTGCTTCATGGCCAGCGACAGGTCTTCAAATTCCACAAAGTGGTTCTTGCATCCGTTCCGGGAACAGATGGATACCTTCCCCCCCATTTCAAGGTAAAAAGGGATCATGTTTGCTCCGCAGGAAAGGCATTCGGTATCGGAAATAATGAGTTCATGGCAGTGCGGGCAATAAAAATCAGCGATCTCCCCCTCGTGCATCACAACATTGGTGTCGAAATTGTAACTGCCATATATGGAACTCAGCCGGATAAACCCCTTTTTTCCGTTAATCTCAATATCCAGATAAATACTGGATTCATTATCAACCTTATGTTCCTCGTCCATCAGCGACTTACCGCACTCAGGACATTTCAGTTTCAGAGAAATAAACTCATACATCGTTCATCGGTTTTTTTGAATATAATTATACAATGTGTAACAGCCAATTTTCACTCTGTGAGTAAAAATAACAATTATTCCCCGGTTTATCAAATACATATGCATTCACCATGAAATATGGACATTCCTGGGTGTAGAGAAGAGGTTAATTCCCTCCTTATCAGGTACTTATATTTTTTCAAAAAAGTAATTTACAGGCAATATAAATTATTTGAGGGTGACCATGGAGATCCTTTTCTTTCCATCCATCCTGATTATTAACGGTCTATCAAATCTGACATGCCTGAAAAACTGTGTCCGGTTCACATGTTCTTGTTTTTCGAGCGCTTCCCATTTAATATAGCTTTTCGACACTTCAGGCTGGACGGTAAAATACCCTACATTCATAGAAGTCACATTATGAAAAAAATGTGAACCGGATGAGGCATCCAGGGGATAATCCTCCAGACTGGTCTCCACAATTACCCGCGCATTGGAGATCTGTGGCCAGTTCACAGGAATACCGATCCATTTATCGCGTGTTCCCCATCGCCCGGGCCCGATCAGAATGTACTTACGCTTTTCCTTTACCATTTGGGCATTGAGTTGTTCGATCTCGTGGACCATTTCTTCGGTCTTTCTCTTGTCGAATACCTCTTTATCCACATAAATTACATCATGTATATTATCAATACGTCCGTTTCCCATCCCTTTATCCGAGAATAGTATGATGTCCGACTTATTGATCTTATCCATATTTATATTATAATCGGATGCACTTCCCAGCAATGGCTTGATCTGAAGCAAATAAAAATACGCTTTGTTATTCCTGTCCTTTTCCAGATCAATGGCAAATTCGATCTCGACTGCACAACCCATGGCTTCTTTCACCACATCCAAAACTACTTCAAGGGTTTTGGCCAGTGGAATGTAATTGTACTTCAGAATATCGGCAAAATTGACGACACGCGGACCGGCATGGGTCAGTCCGGGTACGATACGGCTGGAATCCGGATCATAAACAGAGGCACAGTGCTTGAGGGTGCCCTGCATTTCCGCATCGTCAATATCCAGTCTGGCCAGACCTGCCGTATCCCCTTCCAGAAGGTTGACATTCTTTTTGCCCATATCAACAGCATAAAACTCCACCTGGGAGTTCTTGAACTGATCCTTGGGTGTGTTGATCTCCACATCCGGGTACCTGGGTGAAAAACGATAGGCCTTTTCCCCTTCCACCACATATTTACCCAATCCAAGCGCCAGGATGCCAAACCCTTCTTCCGGCTTCATGTGCGACACAGGATAATAATTATAGGATTGGGCGACACCGCTGATGTGGGGATAAAAAAACCGATCGTATTGATTGCCCACCACTTCCTGAATGACAACCGCCATTTTTTCTTCTTCGATCTTATAATGGATGGCTTCAACATACCCTCTGGCAACGGGGGAATAGGTAGAAGCGTAGACGAGTTTAATGGCATCTGTAAGCTGCTTCAGGCGCACCTTGGCGTCCGGATGATTGTTCGGCAGCAAATACGTTTCGAAAATGCCCGCAAAAGGCTGCATCAGGGAATCTTCAAACAGTCCGGAGGAGCGGATGGCCAGGGGGTTTTTAATTTTATCCACCAGGATCTTCAGCCGTTTCACCAGGGTTTCCGTCAGTTTGGATTCCAGAAAGGTTTCTTTGATGACCCGGTAATCCTTTTCATTCCTGATGAATTCCTCCAGATGGTTCCTGGATAAAAAATATTCAAACTCCTCGGTGCCGATCATGGAAGTCTTCGGGGCACCAACATTAATATCAGGGATATACTTGCTAAAATCATAATTGTATATCAATGAGTTGATGAAGGCCACACCGCGCCCTTTGCCTCCGAGTGATCCTTCCGAAAGGCTGACAATATTACTCTCCTGGTCAATAGCTGCCGGATCCCAGGGAATGATCTTCCCCTTATCCTGTTCATTCCGGAAGCGGCTGATGATGCTCAGCATGTATTCCCGTATCTTCGCAGGGCTTTCAAAATCACTGACCTTGTGAGGATTTAAAATCTTTGCTGCCTGTATCTCACCCCGGGCCATGAGCCACAGGGAGAAGTGATTCTTTCTTGCATGATACAGCAGGGATTCATCGGGGATGGTCTTCAATTGCTTCTCAAAATCCTTGAGCGATTTTGCGATAGCGATCTGCTTGCCCTGGTCGTTCCGGTAAATAAAATTACCAAAGCCAAGGTAGTGGGTAATGAAACTCCTGAAATCCTGCGACAGGCTTTCGGAATTTTTATTGATAAAAGTGGCCTTCAGCTCATATGCTTTATCAGCATTCCGTTCATCAGAGGATTGAATGATCACAGGGAGGTCCTTGGTCACCCCCTTTACATATTGAACAAGGTCTACACCGGCATTTTCATCCAGTTTCCCGTTCCTTCCAAATTTTACATCCGTGATCATGCACAGCATGAACTCTTTATATTTTTCAATGACACGAATGGCATCTTCATAGGTGGAAGCCAGCAATATCTTGGGCCTTGCCCGCAATTTCAGCACCTTATACAATTCATCGGTACTTACATCATCGATGATCCGTTTGGTCTGCTCCAGCACGATGTTATACAGCATCGGCAGGTATCTGGAATAATACTTCGGAGAGTCTTCAACCAACAGGATGACCCGGACCAGCCCGTATTCCGTGTCGTTCTCCGCATTGATCTTGTCCTCCACGTGCTTGATCATGGCAAAAAACACCTGGGATTCACCGTTCCAGACGAAAACCTTATCGATGTGCCTTGTCAGGGACTTCCTCTTGATAACATATTCCATATCGCTGTTGTTATTCAACAAAAGGAATACGGGTATGTAAGGGAATTCATTTTTGATCATGCAGGACAACCCGATGGGGGTTTGTTTATCCGCGCCCATCATCAGGATCACCAGGTCGAAATGCTTATGCCGTAAATGGGCCATGGCTTCTTCCTTGGTGGAAACCCCTGTGATCCGGGGTATGGAAGTCAGGTTTAGCTGATGATATTCCCCAAGAACATGCTCCGAAAACCTTCCTTCCTTTTCAATGCTGTACGCATCATACAAGTTGGCTACCAAAAGGATCTCCCTGACTTTGAAGGGCATCAGGTCATGGTATATGTCGCGGTCGTAATTGCTTTTATTCAAAAACCGTTGCAGCAACTGCCGGCTGTGAAAGCCCTCCACGCTCGGCTCCTTTTCTTCCGGGACCAGGGGCGGTTTCAATTCCCGTTCGCCCAGGTACTTCTTTCCGGCCATACTGTTCAGGTATCCGGTAATGAGCCCGGAAAGGTTTTCAATAAGTTGCCTTTCTTCCTTTAAAAAGGGCCCTTCATCCCTTTCAGGGAACGCTTTGAGATAATATACCTCAATGCTCCCTTTTTTGTTCTCTATTGTAGCAAAAGGCTGCCGCTGGACCCACTGGGTTTCTCTGAATCCCGGCGATGTGTGTTCCCGCCCTTCAAAAATAATCCGGGCAACCGTGTGTTCGGGATACTGCCAGGCTTCCGGCAACATAGCACACACCTTCTTAAGGGTTTCATTGATCCCTTTGTTCTCTTTGAGGATCTGGGTGGTGCGATTAATGGCTGAAAGTTCCTTTAACCTTTCAATGTTTTCAGCTCTGAGTTTTTGTAAGTAATTGCTGGTGTTTTCTTTGTTCGCCATATTCTTCTCTTCATTGCGAATACTCGCTGTTTCAGGATATAAATTTACGACATTATTCTCATACAGAAATGCGTCATATTCAGTTTTTTTAGTTAAAAAACCGGCATTCCCTTCTGTAAATTCAAAATATTTTAATTAATATTGCCATAATTATTGTGAACGCTTTTTATTCCCGATCTTTAACGTTTTGAACCAGCATCAAGCAACGTGCGCTGAAAACCTGCACTGATGTGCTGAAAAAAGCTGACATGAATTTTCCCGGGTCGGGAAAAAACATCCTGAACGGCGGGTGAATACTTCACACCGGTTCAGTGGAAATTATTTATTCATAAATCTTTTAATACAGCGTTAATTATGGCAAATAGTGCTTATGAACCTTTAGTGAAAGAATTCATGGCAAAGGTTATCGCCAAAAACCCCGCGGAAGTTGAATTCCATCAGGCCGTGGAAGAAGTAGTGGCTTCCCTGGTCCCTTACATCGAAGAGAACCCGAAATACAAAGCGGCGAAGATCCTGGAACGGATGGTTGAACCGGAACGGATCATCCTGTTCAGGGTACCCTGGTCCGACGACAAGGGAGAAGTTCAGGTCAACAAAGGCTTCAGGATTGAAATGAACAGCGCCATCGGCCCCTACAAAGGAGGCTTGCGTTTTCATCCAACCGTCAATCTCGGCATTCTGAAATTCCTTGCTTTTGAGCAAGTGTTCAAGAACAGCCTGACAACATTGCCCATGGGCGGCGGTAAGGGTGGTTCTGACTTTGATCCCAAAGGCAAGTCAGACAATGAAGTGATGCATTTCTGCCAGAGCTTCATGACAGAATTGTATCGTCACGTGGGCCCCAATACGGATGTGCCGGCTGGGGATATAGGCGTTGGCGGAAGGGAAATCGGTTATCTTTTCGGGCAATACAAAAGACTCCAAAATGAATTTACGGGTGTCCTTACCGGAAAAGGAAGAGAATGGGGCGGCAGCCTGATCCGTCCGGAAGCCACAGGTTACGGGGCCACCTATTTTGCTGAAGAAATGCTGAAAACCCGTGGAAAAGACCTGGCCGGTAAAACCGTTGCCATTTCAGGATCGGGCAACGTAGCGCAATTTGCCACCGAAAAAGTCACCGAACTGGGCGGCAAAGTGGTTACCCTTTCCGATTCTGGCGGGTATATTTATGATCCGCAAGGAATTGACAAAGAAAAACTCAATTTCGTAATGCACCTCAAAAATGTTAAGCGGGGAAGGATCAAGGAATATGCCAGCAAATACGGCGTTGAATACTTCGAAGGGAAACGGCCCTGGGGCGTTCAATGCGATGTCGCCATGCCGTGTGCAACCCAGAACGAGATCAATGAAGATGAGGCAAAAATACTGATAGACAATGGCTGTTATGTTGTTTCAGAAGGAGCCAACATGCCTTCAACCCCTGAAGCCGTTGATGTCTATATGGAAGCCAAAATACTTTATGGTCCGGGTAAAGCAGCCAATGCCGGTGGCGTTGCTGTTTCCGGACTGGAAATGAGTCAGAACTCACTCCGCTTATCATGGACCCGGGAAGAAATCGATGGGAAATTGCACCAGATCATGAAAGACATCCACGAAACCTGCGTTAAGTTTGGCAAGGACGGTGACTTTATTGATTACGTCAAAGGAGCCAACATCGGTGGATTTGTAAAAGTTGCCGATGCCATGATCGCTCAGGGCGTGGTCTAAAAGATCTTCCGGCAAATATACAGGCTGTCTCCAATGCTTCGGGACAGCCTTTTTTTTGCCCTGAGAAAGGCCATACAATGCTTCATGTGTTTGATCTGGGGGAAAACCTGTAGTTGCCCGGCATTACGGGAAAGGCAGGGGAACGGTGAAGGTGTTGAAAAGGGGATCGGGTGTGGGTGGGAAGAAGATCCTGAGGTTAAAGTTCCTTTTCGCCTGCGTGGAAGACAGCGAACAGGAAAGCATTGAAAAAAGAATAAAATACCACCCCGGCCTGCCGTTCCAGCATGGATTCCACCAGCATGTTAAATCCGATGATCATCAGGAAACAGAAATAGATGAACCCCCTTTTCCTTACGCTGAAGATCCCGGGCAGGATCAGGGTAAGCAGCAGGACCGTGATCCCGGCCAGGCCCAGGGCCAGGAAAGTCTGAATATACTGGTTGTGTGCATTCAGTTTTTTGTCCAGGGCCTCCGCAAGATCTTTCTTCCGGTACAAGTCAATCAGGGCATCCGTTACATCACCCGTTCCCGTTCCAAAGAAAAAATTCCGGTTGATCAGCTCAGCCGAGTATTTCCAGATCAGGATCCGCTCCACCGTTCCCTCCCGGGTATCTTTGGTGATCCTGCTTTCATCCTGCATGATATCACGGGTTGAATCGAAACGCATGACAGAATAGGGGAAAAAATTCAACAAGGCGATAAATACCAGGCTGATGACCAGTAAAAGGTAGATGCCGAAAACATATTTGCGATGTATGAATATAATGTAGCTGACGGTCAGGAAAAAGATCAAAATCAGGGAAATGATGCCGGCCTTTGAGCTAAGCAGGATCACCATGATGCTGAAGAAAAGGA
>JAGYMZ010000028.1 GCA_018400295.1 Bacteroidales bacterium
GGTTTCGCGTTCATCAATATCGTTTTCCACCGAACCCAACAGCCGGTAACGATCATCATCCCCGGAAATATAAAAAAGAACCTTTTCAGGCATGAATATCCAGGACCCGATATCCTGCAAAAATCCAACACCGATGTTTTGCACATCACATATTTCACCAAGATCCAGCACAACATCCAGGTCAACCCCATAATACCCCTGCCAGAAACCTGTCCTGAAATCATCGCCGCCGCGCAGCTGATCTATAAGGGCCTGATCTCCGCCAGCCGCATACTGGGAACTGTATCCGGTATTCAAACGAAGGGTCCGTCCGGTTAAATATTTATTAAAAGTGCCCTCAACAACCTGGCTGCCGGCAAGCCCTTCTTTTACCGCCCAGGCTTTTATCGTTGTGGTTTGGTCGAAGGATAAGGGACCGGCATATTCCATCCCCTGTTTCACAGGATCGGAACCGTCACATGTGTAATATATGCCTGCATTGTCGCATACCGATCCCAGCGAAACCTCCGTTTCCCCGGCAAAGGACCGCCCTGGTGCACGAAAGTACGGGACCGGTGTGATCAGATGTTCGGTTATTTCGGAATGAGGCCGGAACAATTCCGCTGTCCCGCGTTCTTTTTCCGGTTCAGCGCTCATTGTGAGCTCCAAAAGCCCTCCGCTCATTATTTGTTCATGGGTAATGTATACATTTTCATAGCATTTCCCGTTAAACTGTGCAGAAGAAATATAGGGCCGGTCCCTGCTGTTATTCTTCGCTCTGATCTCAAATGTATCCCCTGTCTCCAGATGTATTTTGATGCTTTTAAAAACCGGACTTCCCATCACATATTCAGAAGAACCGGGAAGCAAGGGATAAAAACCCATGGCACTCAGTACATACCATGCCGACAATTGTCCGCAATCCTCATTGCCACAGAGGCCATCGGGCTCTTGGGTGTAGAGTTCACGCATGATCTTCCTGACCAACGCCTGTGTTTTCCAGGGTTGACCTGAAAAGCAATACAAATAGGCCATGTGATGCGAGGGTTCATTCCCATGGGCATACTGCCCAATCAATCCGGTAATATCGGCCTGTCGCCGCCCCGAAAGTTCGTGGGATGCATTGAACATTTCATCCAGTTTGGCATTGAATGCTTTATCCCCACCCATGAGTTTGATCAGCCCTTTTACATCCTGGGGAACAAAAAAGGTATACTGCCATGTATTGGCTTCGGTAAGCATAAAATTGACTTCCGTGGGATCGAAGGGTTCTGCAAACATGCCGTTAACCTTACCACGCATAAAACCCGTTTCCGGATCATATAAGTTTTTATAGTACTGGGCCCGCCGGATAAACCGTGCATGATCGCCATCCCGTCCAAGACGACCAGCCATTGTGGCAATACACCAGTCGTCATAAGCATATTCCAGGGTTTTGGAAACCGATTCCCCTTCTTTACCAGCCGGTATGTATCCATATTGCTTATAGTATTCCAATCCGTGATGGTCCTGTTCTGCACTTTTGATCATAGCATCCAGGGCTTTTTCAGCATCAAATCCCCGAATGCCCTTTATCCATGCGTCAACGATCACCGGTATACTATGATACCCGATCATACACCAGGTCTCGTTGGCAGCCAGCTCCCAAACCGGCAGCAATCCGCCTTTATCATATATATCCATCATGGAAAGTATCAGGTCTTCCGTTTTTTCACGCTGTATGATCGTAAACAACGGATGCAGGGCACGGAAGGTATCCCACAGTGAAAAAACCGTGTGCATAGTAAACCCACCGGTCCGGTGAATCTCCATATCGTGTCCCCGGTAACGGCCATCCACATCTGACCAGGTGTTCGGGGCGAGGAAGGCGTGATACAATGCAGAATAAAATTTGATCATCTCATGTTCGGGCGCCCCGCCAACCTCAATTTTAGACAGTTCCCGGCTCCAGGCCAGCATCGCTTTCAACCGGATCTTTTCAAAATTAAAATCCGGGATTTCACTACGAAGGTTTTTCCTGGCATTATCCGTACTGACAGAAGAGACCCCGATCTTAACGGTCACTTCCTGTTCCTGCATGGCATCAAACTGCATGAACGCTTTAATGTGTTCACCGCTGGCATATTTTTCCATAACCCGCTCACCTTCCCGAACGATCCCCGCCGAATCAAACGGCCTGGAAAACGCTGCAAAAAAATACAGGTATTGATTATCTGCCCATCCACTGGTCTGGCGGTATCCTTCGATTTCTGTATCGCTGACGATCCTGAACTCCGAATGAATGACCCGTTCAGAGGTGATACTTTCTTTCAGATCAACCAAAACATATGCTTCTGCTGTCTGTGGGAAAATATATTTCTGCATACCTGCGCGTGTAGTAGCCGTCAAATCCACCGAAACATCATAATCGGTCAGAAACACATGATAATGTCCCGGTGCGGCGGTTTCACCGCTATGATCAAACCGCGAACGGTATCCGGATCCGGGATGCCGTGGATCCCCGGGATCAAAATGCAGGTCACCGGTCAATGGCATGAAACGGAAATCACCATAATCGCCAACCCCTGTTCCGCTCAGGTGCGTCATGCTGAACCCCATAATGCTGCTGTCTGAATAATGATACCCAGAGCAACCATCCCAGCTGTCTTTACGTGTATCCGGACCCACCTGCACCATGCCAAAAGGCACTGCTGCCCCGGGGAAAGTATGCCCATGTCCGTCCGTTCCAATGAAGGGGTCCACATACCGTGTGTATTGATGAATTCCGGGTAAAATAAAATTATCCGGAAGTATGGGCTCCTTCGGCATTTCAGGCCCGGACCAGCGCAGGTTTAAAAATTCATTTCCGGAATGTTCAAAGCAGGTAAGTGTCAGATCGTGGTACCCTTTCCGGAGGGAAACAGATCCAGACATTTCTTTGTTTAATTCTTCAGGCACCGGATCAAATTCATATACTTTTTCCGGCCTGGGAATAATACAGGTTTTTTGCACATCGTTCCGGTCACATGCATTCAACAGAAACCACACAGCCAACAATGGGAGGATGATCGCCTGATGCACATACCTCCGGCTTTCAGAGTTTTCCATAAAAACAACCTGCCAAACCGCTGCCATGGATAATCCGCGCAATTTTTCCATATCAATAATCCCCGTTTCTGTATTAACACATGCGGCCACCGCAGCTTCAGTGAAGCATCATCCGGTCACCCACTTACATAATGGGCTGAATCGATCAACCGCTTTCCTTGTGCATTCTGAATTGCATAATCAAAACCCTTCCGCAGGGAAAAAGAGCCCATCCGGCCCTGCTTGTCCAAAGCCAGGTATCCCACCTGAGCATTTTCCAGATCTTTCACCTTATCCACGATCCTTTTAACCGCCACCTGGCAGGCATCAACAGGATCCATGCCCCCACGCATCATTTCCACAACCAGGAAAGAACCCAATGTTTTCATCATCAGCTCTCCCTGGCCTGTGGCCACGGCAGCCCCCACTTCATTATCCACAAACAACCCCGCTCCGATAATGGGCGAATCCCCGACACGTCCATGCATCTTAAATGCCATCCCGCTGGTAGTGCATGCACCGGAAAGATTCCCATTTGCATCCAGAGCCAGCATACCGATGGTATCATGATTCTCAATATTGGGGACCGGTTTGTATTTTTCTTCCGACCTCCACGCCTCCCATATCTTCCGGGCCTTGTCTGTAAGCAGGTTCTCTTCAGTAAACCCGTTGCTTACAGCAAATTGCAAAGCACCTCCCCCCGCAAGCATAACATGCGGGGTATTTTCCATTATAAGACGGGCCACGGAAACCGGATGCCGGATATTTTCCAGAAAACATACCGATCCCGCATTCCCTTTTTCATCCATAATGCAAGCATCCAGGGTAACATGTCCGTCCCGGTCGGGCAACCCCCCGTACCCTACACTCAGATTTTCCGGATCTGCTTCACAAACCCTGACACCCGCCTCCACGGCATCCAGGGCATTTCCATCCTGCCCCAGTATCTCCCATGCGGCTTCATTGGCTTGAAGCCCGTGACGCCAGGTGGATACCACCACAGGACCATTTGTCCGGACCGTTAGACCAGGGTTTAAAGAAAATGCCCGGAGGCTCCCGGGAGCAAGGGAAAATCCCAATCCGGTCAGGACTGAACGGACAATAAAGTTTCGCCGGTTAAGCATAAAGCATCTGTTTTAGTGTTTGACCATGTTGTAATAAGCAAGATACAGGATGTAAAGGATGCATGCCATCGGGACAATAAAGCTGAACAGCACGGAAGATACTTCCGATATGCCATTCATAAGCAGTGGTATCAATGCCCCGCCCACGATGGCAGTCACCATAAGGCCCGACAGTTCATTGATGCGCTCCGGCATCCGGTCAATGGTGATGGAAAATATCAGGGGGAATACATTGGCGAATCCAAGGCCAATGATGACAACGCTTATGATCGAAAATGTTCCGCTGCCGGTGAAAAGGCCTGCAAGCCCCAGTATGCTGATGATGGAAGTTATGATCAAAAATACCCGCGGCCGGAGCCAGTTCAGGATCACCCCGCCTAAAAACCGGCCGGCAACCAGGGCCGTGAAAAACAAACCGGTACCCAATACCCCTTTCTCTTCAATATTAACATTAAACTGTTCCTTGAGATATAGGGGAACACCCTGACTTACCGATACCTCGGCACCCACATAAAGAAAAATACCCAGCACCATCAAAAAAACATATGAATTGGTAAACAACAACATAAAACAACTTTTCATCGAAACGGCCGATACGGTAGCCACCCTTCGCTCCCGGATCCGGGTGAGTGATAGTAAAATAATGGTTATCAGCACAATGGAGCCATACACCGGAAAAATCACCTTCCAGCTCATTCCAAAATACGTTGCCGCAACAGCAGGTATGACTGCGCCTGAAAGCGATCCGAGGGCTTTGACAAACTGTCCCAGTGAAAGGTTCCTTGCGTACTTCCCCTCGGGTGAAACATCCCGCATGATCGGGTTCCCGGCCACCTGCAATATGGCAGCACCGGCACCCAGCAGGAAAATGGTAAGCAGCAGG
The DNA here is from genome assembly GCA_018400295.1 of Bacteroidales bacterium. Taxonomy (GTDB): domain Bacteria; phylum Bacteroidota; class Bacteroidia; order Bacteroidales; family B18-G4; genus M55B132. The sequence continues at coordinate 5,053 of JAGYMZ010000028.1, forward strand.
GTTTCAAACGAATGCAGGTTTCCGACCACGGGTATAACCAAGCCCAGGAAAGCAACAACCAGACCCATCATCAGGATAAATTTCTTACCCTTCCGTTCCTGAAATATCCCAACAGGAATGGAAAGCAACCCAAACATGATGAAACCAAAAAACGTGATGAAGCTGGCCGTAAAATTCGACAATGCATATTCTTCCTTTGCCAGTCCTACCAGTGGCCCAACCACATCACCAAAACCCATGCATAAAAAAGCGAAGAAAACCGGTACGGAAGCAGATGCATAAGGGTATCTGTCAGGTTTCATGGCCGGTTATTTGATAAATATTTCCGTTATCACAGGCCGGTGTTCAGAAATAACAACAGCACAGTTCATATTTTCTGCGGCCTTGCAACAAAAGGTCATCATACAAACCGTATCGCCCGGAGCCCGGAAGCAGAAAGGCAACAAAGATACAACCCGGAAAAACCCAATATACTTCGCTAGAGGCCTCATGTTTATCGTTAATGCCAGGCTAATTTAATAAATTCCTGCCATCCTGCAACCCAGTCCGATATTTCGTAAATTTGCCCTGTATGATCTATCCGGATACCTTTGAAGAAAAAATCGGCTTTCATCACATCAGGGATCTTTTGTCACAGCAATGCATCAGCGACCTGGGAAAAATGCATATTGAAGGCATCCGGTTTTCAACCGGGAGGGAAGAAATAAACCGGCAGCTTGAGGAATGCAATGAATTCCTGCAGATCCTTGGTTCCGGGAAACCTTTTCCCGGACAGGATTATTTTGATTTGCGCCCGGAATTACAACGCATCCGTGTCAAAGGCACATTCATCCAACCAGAAGAATTGATATCCCTGAACATTTCACTGGGAACCATTTTGGAATGCAAATCCTATATTGACCAGGCAGGGGAAGGTGCATATCCCCGCCTGCAACACATTGCTTCCGGGATCCTTGTTGATCCGGGCATCATCCGCTTTCTCCGCAAGCTATTGGATGATAAGAACATGATCAGAGACAATGCTTCCGCCGAATTATCACGCATCCGCAAAGAGCTGAGAAACAAAAATTCAGGCATCGAAAGAAAAATCAACCAGGCATTCGCTGCAGCCAAAAAAGCCGGTTATACCCCGGATGACCTGGAAGTCACCATCCGGGGGGGGAGAATGGTCCTGCCGGTTCTGGCGCGGAACAAAAGAAAAGTCCGGGGATTCATACACGACGTATCTACCACGGGTCAAACGGTTTATATTGAACCCACAGAAGTCTTCGACATCAACAATGAGATCAAAGACCTTGAAAATAGTGAAAAGCGGGAAATTGTAAAGATCCTGACAGCGTTTACAGATTTTCTGCGTCCCCACCTTGACGAGTTGCTGCAGGCCTACGAAATACTCGGATTATTTGATTTCATCAGGGCCAAAGCCAGGTTTGCCTCGATAACGGGGGGAATTAAGCCCGGGATTTTGGAATCCTGCCTGATCGACTGGGACGAAGCCATACATCCCCTCTTGTACTTATCATTAAGAGAACGGAACAGGAATATCGTACCCCTTACCATCCGCCTGGATCACATGCAGCGCATTCTCGTCATATCGGGCCCCAATGCCGGAGGCAAGTCGGTGTGCCTGAAAACCGCCGGACTCCTCCAGTATATGCTGCAATGCGGTTTGCTTGTACCCATGAAAGAAGGTTCCAGGGCCGGCATATTCAAGGATATTTTCATGGACATCGGAGACGACCAGTCGCTGGAAAACGACCTCAGCACATACAGTTCACATCTAAGCAACATCCGGTATTTTGTTGAACATGCAACGCATAGAACACTCTTCCTCATCGATGAGTTCGGTACAGGCACCGAGCCGCAACTCGGGGGTGCAATCGCGGAAGCAGCCCTGGAGGAACTCAACAACATACAAGCCTGGGGGGTGGTCACCACCCATTATGCCAACCTGAAATTACTGGCAGACAACACCCAGGGCATTATGAACGGCGCCATGCTTTTCGATTCCAAAAAGATGAAACCCTTGTTCCGGCTCAAAACCGGAAAGCCGGGCAGCTCATTTGCCTTTGAAATAGCCAGGCAAATCGGTCTTCCTGAAGCGATCCTCCAAAAGGCTTCTCAAAAGTCGGGAAAAAAACAAGCGGATTTCGACAAGCAATTGCAGCAGCTGGAAACCGAAAAAGAAGAGGTACGCAAAGAGCGGGAAAAGTACCGGGTATCCGATTCCTTTTTCGCAGAACTGATCGAAAAATACGAACGCTTGAATGAAGCGCTGGAAAACGAGCGGGAACATATACTCAACCAGGCCAGAATGGAAGCAGGTGAATTGATCCGTTCCTCAAACCGGATGATCGAAAAAACCATACGGGATATAAAAGAAGGCAGGGCAGAAAAAGAAAAGACCCAACAAGCCAGAAAGGAACTGCGCGCTTATCAAAAAAAAATACAGGAATCAAAAACAGGGACACCAAAAGCTAAAAAGAAAAAAAAGGCCGTTCAAAAGCCGTCTGCTTCAGACCGGAATTTCAGGAAAGGGGACACGGTAAAGCTGATCCATCATAATACCCTTGGAGAGATCATAGATATCCGTGACACATCGGCCATTGTCAGCACCGGATCCATAAGGTTCCACATCCCCTTCATGCACCTTGAAAAAGTAACCCCGGGAAAAGAAAAGCCCTTGGGAATGCACAAGAAATATGGTTCGATCGTTGATGACCTGAACACGAAACTGTCGCATTTCAGTCTGGACCTGGATCTGAGGGGAATGCGCGCGGAAGAAGCACTGGCCGCAGCCGGCCGTTACATAGACGACGCCCTTTTGCTCAGCGTAAAAGAGGTCCGGATCATTCATGGCAAGGGAGATGGCATCCTTCGATCCGTGGTCCGCGATATGCTGTCGCAAACAGAAGGCATTGCCGGGTACGGGGATGAACATGTCGAAAAGGGCGGTTCCGGAATCACCATCGTAAAATTGAAATAGCAGGGCAAAACAACAAAAAGACCATCACCGGTAAAACATATCCCGTTGCCTCCCGTTATCGGCGCATCCGCAGGGATCACTTTTCAGCCTGACACGGGGTGGTCAATTCATTAAAAAAACATAATTTTGCAGATTGTTATACCTGGGGAAACACAACATCAAAAAGGACATTACACGATTGAAAATTCTGATCCGGGCAGGCAAACGCCATTGCATCAATCCAAATACTTAAATCATTAGCATATGGTCTTAAAGCAGAAGACATTAGACTTAAAGCGGAGAATGCGGGATGCTTTACAGGGCGGTGGTTCAAAAGCCATTAAAAAACAAAAAGCAATTGGCAAGTTGACGGCACGCGAGCGTATCCTAAAGCTATTAGACCCCAACACCTTCCATGAATACGATCTGTTCGTTGAACATGCGGCCAAAGATTTCGACATGGACAAAAAATACCTTCCCGGAGACGGCGTGGTCACCGGCACGGGCTTGTTGAGCGGTCACCCGGTCTGCATTTACGCACAGGATTTTACCGTTGCCGGCGGATCCCTGGGACTCATGCATGCCAAGAAGATATGTAAGATCATGGATCATGCCTTAAAGCTTAAAGTACCCCTGATCGGCATCAATGATTCCGGGGGGGCGCGGATCCAGGAAGGGGTCAATTCACTGGCAGGATATGGAGAGATCTTTTACCGGAACACCCAGGCATCGGGGGTGATACCACAGATATCCGTCATCCTGGGCCCCTGTGCGGGAGGGGCGGTGTATTCACCGGCACTCACCGACTTTGTCTTTGTTGTAGATAAGATATCCAAAATGTTCATTACCGGTCCGGAAGTGATCAAAGCAACCATTGGGGAAGAGATATCCATGGAAGACCTGGGTGGTGCGCGTGTTCATGCTGAAATATCCGGAAACGCTCATTTTTATTCTGAAAGTGAAGAACAATGCTTCAACCAGATAAAAGAGCTCATCAGTTTTATTCCCTGGAACAATCAGAAGAAGGCAGATCCTTTTCCGAAGAAATCTCCCAAGACCAGGCAGTACAAAGTGGACAACATCATACCCACAGACCCCAGGCAACCTTATGATGTCCGCGACATCATCCGGGCCCTTGTAGACGATTCCGAATTCTTGGAAATACATGAAAAATTCGCCCAGAACATTGTTGTCGGTTTTGCCAGGCTGAACGGGGAAACGGCTGGTTTCATCGCCAACCAACCCCTGGTGCTGGCCGGCGTTCTGGATGTCGATTCTTCCGATAAGGCAGCCCGGTTCATCCGGTATTGCGATGCCTTTAATATACCCCTGGTCACCCTCGTTGACCTGCCCGGTTATTTGCCCGGTGTCGATCAGGAACATAACGGCGTGATACGCCACGGGGCCAAGATCCTGTATGCATATTCGGAAGCCACGGTGCCCAAAATGACCGTCATACTCAGAAAAGCTTACGGGGGCGGATACATAGCCATGTGTTCAAACCACCTGAAAGCCGATTTCGTAATGGCCTGGCCAACCGCAGAGATCGCTGTGATGGGCCCGGAAGGAGCGGCCAACATCATTTTCCGCAATGAAATACGAAACGCCAAAAATCCGGAAACCGTCAGAAAGCAAAAGATCAAAGAATACAAGCAAAAATTCGCCAATCCATACGTGGCGGCTGCCTATGGATATGTTGATGCCGTGATCGAACCTGCAGAAACCAGAAATAAGCTTATCCATGCCATTAAGATATCCAAACAAAAACAGGAAATACCGCAAACGAAAAAGCACGGAATTCCACCATTCTAACATGTATTGAAACCATGGAAAAAACACCGAAGAGGCCCCGTTATGCGACATTAATGGTGGACTATGTAGCATATAAGACCCATTTGAATAAAAAATTCAAAAACCGGAAAGCTTACGTGGAAAAAGATCCCCGGGTCATTGCTGCTGTGATCCCCGGTACCATTCGAAAAGTATATGTCAAGCCCGGTCAAAAGATCAGGGAAGGGGACAAATTGCTCATCCTGGAAGCCATGAAAATGAAAAACATCATTTATTCGGAACAGGATGGCGTCATCAGGGACATCAGCGTAAAACCCGGCACGCCGGTAGCCAAAAACCACGTAATGATCGTAATGGAATAACCCTAACGGTAGTGTTCCCTGAAAGCCTTGTTGTTTTCAGCAATAAAATTCAGGATATCTTCTTTCCCCGCTTCGGTCACCGTGGAGCTGACAAAGGAGCGGGGCAATTCTTCCCAGTATTCATAAAGATGATCCCTGTATTTTTCCAGACTGGCATGCAGCTTGTTTTTTGTGGATTTATCGGCTTTTGTAAAAACAATGGCAACCGGCAGTTCACAGGCACCCAGCCAGTTCAGAAAATCCATGTCCTTCTGCTGGGGATCCAGCCTTGAATCCATGAGCAGAAAAGAGCATGCCAAATTCTTCCGGTTCAGCAGGTATTGCTGTATCATGGTACTCCATTTCCCTCGTTCCGATTTTGACCTCTTTGCAAAACCATATCCCGGAAGATCCACCAGGTACCAGCCATCGTCAATCAAAAAATAATTGATCAGGGTTGTTTTACCAGGCGTGACCGATGTCCTGGCCAGTTTTTTCCTTCCGGTCAGCATATTGATCAGGGAAGATTTGCCAACATTGGACCGGCCGATAAACGCATATTCGGGAAGCACTCGTTTGGGGGCATGCTTGACATCCGTAACCGAAAGCAGAAAAGAAGCAGACCGGATGATCATATGTTATTTCTTATAGGTTGAAATATGGCGATCCTTTTTGTAGTCATAAATATCTTTAATGGTGACAATGATCCCGGTCTCTTCCACATTTCCGAACTCCGGGTTCAGCGCAGTGCCGAAGGTACGCATGCTCGGGGATAAATTCATGTAGGCATTGAAAAGGGGCGGTATGTTTTCCTTCAATCCCCTGATCTTGGCCACCAGGATGCGGTAATCCTCATCATAATTGCATCCGGTATAAAAATTATCCAGCACTTTTTCGTCCGTATGAAGCCGGACCGGATGATGGGGCCTGACCAGTTGGTCCTTATCAGGAAAATACTTGCTGATAAAATGCAGCACCAAATCGCGGGCAAGTGCGTCGTAGTGAGGATACATGGTAACCTTACCAAACAGGTACTTCACATCTTTATTATCCGACACCAGGGCACCCAGGCCATCCCAAAGATTATCCAGGGAAAACATACCCATCCGGATATTAACCGTGGGCTGGTAAAATGGCTGCACAAAGGAACGGCCCAGTTCAATTGTGTAGGGTATATATTCGTTCAGGAAGGTATCGGAATACCAGAACAGCTTGGCCGTCGGAGTTTTGACCATGCCGTCCTTATCGCGGGGAAGCTCCTTGCAATGAATATACCGGTATCCCCCGATGATCTCCCTGTCATCAGGATTCCAGACAATAAGCTGCCGGAAAGGTGCTTCAGCCTTATCGTACTCATCGATATCCATAGATTTTCCCGTGCCTCCACCGGCATCGCGGAAAGTGATCTCGCGCAGGCGCCCAATCTCCCTCATCACATTCGGGGAATCATGATGGGTAATGACATAAATTTCATTCTGGCCGTTGTTTGTATCCCGGACAAATCTATCCTGGGTCAGCTCTTGCTCGAGCAGGTTGCGATCAACAGGCGATATGATTGTTTCCATGATCTATGTTTTATCGGGATTCAAAGAATACACCTTTTCTTTCAAATAACCGGCCCAGTATGCATCCGTTTTGGACCGGTCCAGTTCAGCAATGGGAACAGGCTTGCCAAAAATCATTTTTATCACCCGATTCCGCTGATGGTACATTTCGTTCACGAGATACAACATTTCAATATTGCTTCTGATGCCCATCCACTTCCTGAAATTGGCCAGATTATAGAAAAAATTCGAATTTCTCCCGTCCATATATACGGGAATGATATCCCTGTCATACCTCCTGGCTTTGGTTACAAAAGTCTTTTTCCATTCCAGATCACGGATCACCCCTTTGCGCTTCCTGGAAACCAGTCCTGCCGGGAAATATAATATCAGCTTATCCGATGCAAATGTTTCATTGATCAACCGAACATTTGCCGCATTGCTTCCATGCTTGTTGATGGGAATGAACAGGTCTTTCATGTTCGGAATGTTCAATAACAGGTCATTCACCGGAAATACAATGTCTTTCCGGACCGAACCCACCACCGACATCAGGGCTATCCCGTCCAGTCCTCCCAACGGATGATTGGATATCAACACATACCTTCCATTTTCAGGGATGTTCTCTTTATCAACAACAACCAGCTCCGCATTAAAATATTGCAGGATGGCATCCACAAAATCCAGTCCCCACTTGTCACGATTCGCATATAAAACCGCATTAATGGCATCTTCATGTATGATCTTTCGCAAATAATCCATAACAAACCAGGGCAGCAACCTGGACAGCGCCGGATTCTTGCTTGCAAATACGCGCCGGATGTTGATAAAATCCCGGGGTATTTCTATGGGCCGGCCGTCGTTCGTCTCCTTATCCATAATATATCAATTATGCCGCTTACAAAATTACGATTATTCCGCCATACAAAGCAAATCTGAACACTTTGCCAGTTAGGCCCCATGCAACTGATTAGAAGGCGGTTAACGCACCTGCCCCACAAAGGTTAACACATGCATGCACCGTAAATATCAACAAATTGTTGAAAAATAAAAGCAACTTTTCTGAAAAAAAGTGGTAAAATGTGGTAAAAAGTGGTAAAGATTTTACTATATTTACACCTTAATTCAGGTTATGTCAAATTTGATCGGGACATACGAATGCAAAGCTGATGCCAAAGGGAGGCTGATGTTTCCCTCTGCATTCAAAGGCCAGCTGGAAGAATCGCTGAAAGAAGGGTTTGTTATCAAAAGAAGCGTTTTTCTCAAATGCCTTGAGCTGTATCCCATGGATGAGTGGGACAAAGAAAGTGAACGGGTAAACCGCCTAAACCGGTTTGTTAAGAAAAATGTGGACTTCATCCGGAAGTTTATGGCCGGGGTTAAGAAAACAAGCCTGGATGGAACGGGAAGGCTACTGATACCCAGGGATCTGATCAAATTCGCCGGCATAAAAAAAGAAGTGGTGCTGGCTTCCGTGGTCAATAAGCTGGAGATCTGGGATAAGGAAGCCTATGAAAACATGGTGGATTATGATCCCGATGAATTTGCCAACCTGGCCGAGGAAGTCATGGGAAATGAAAAAACCGGAACCGAAAATGAATGATTGAATTATGTATCACATCCCGGTATTACTTCAGGAATCTGTTGACAACCTGATCACCGATCCGGATGGGATATATATCGATGCAACCTTCGGTGGGGGTGGTCACTCCCGCGAGATCCTGAAAAGACTGAAGAACGGGAAACTTTTTTCATTTGACCAGGATGAGGATTCCAATAGGAATGTTATTGATGATGAGAGATGTATGTTAATAAACGCGAATTTTAAATACATAAAGAATTTCATGCGGTACTTTGACGCGATCCCTGTTTCGGGCATTCTGGCGGACCTTGGGATCTCCTCATATCAAATTGATGCAAAGGGAAAAGGATTTTCAATCCGCCACGAAGATGCCCTGGACCTCAGAATGGACAAGCGAAAATCCAAAAAGGGCAACGATGTATTAAATGAATACTCAGAATATGAACTGGCCCGGATCTTCAAAAACTATGGTGAAATAAAAAATTCCGGGCGGCTGGCTTCAGAAATCTGCCAGGCCCGAAAAGAAAAAACTTTCCAAACAACATCCCAGCTGGTTGATGCGGCAAAAAAACTGGCCCGGCGCGGCAGGGAAAACAAATACCTCGCACAAGTTTTTCAGGCGTTGCGGATTGAAGTGAACGATGAACTGGACAACCTGAAAGAACTCCTGATAAAGGGGACCGAAATACTGCAAAACCGCGGACGTTTTGTTGTGATCGCATACCATTCACTCGAAGACAGACTTGTAAAAAATTTTTTTAGATCGGGAAATATCGAAGGCCGGCTGGATAAGGATTTTTTCGGGAACGTAAGCAGCCCCTTAAAACCTGTCGATCACAAGCTCATCACACCAGGTGAAAAAGAGATCAGAGAAAACCCGAGATCCAGAAGTGCCCGGATGAGAATCGCTGAAAAAACAGAACATGGCCATCATGGAAAATAAAAAAAAGGATCCGGAACAGAAACCGGAAAATAAGAACGGCTTGAACGGATCCATACACAATCTTCTTGGAGGCTCCTTTCTGGCGAAGAAAGATGCAACCCGATTGTTGCCCTTTATTCTGTACCTGACGTTGCTGGCCATCATTTACATAGCAAACACCTATTATGCAGAAAAGAAAGTAAGAGAAATGGATGAACTCAGAAGTGGGCTTAAGGAACTCAGATATGAATACATAACGACCAAGTCAAATCTGATGGGGCAAACCAAACAATCTTCAATTGAAGAATTGCTTAAGGCCAGGGGCATTAAGGCCTCTGTAACCCCTCCAAAAAAAATTGTAATGGATGATTAAGCAATAACCATGACCGGATCCAGAAAAGAAATATTGAAGAGGGTATACCTTACCTACCTGATCATATTGCTGATCGGAATCGCCATCGTTGGCAAAGTGATCTATATACAGGTAGCAGAAGGACACCGGCTGATGAAGAAAGCAGCGCAGAGAGAACTCCGCTATTTTTCTATTGAAGCCAACCGCGGCAATATTTTATCCATGGACGGAAGCTTAATGGCCACTTCGGTACCCATTTTTGAAATCCGCATGGATGTTAGCTCCCCCCATATTTCTAACTACTTTTTTGAAAGCAACCTGGATTCACTGGCATATGAACTCTCAAGATTGTTCAAAGACAGATCAAAATACGAATACCGCAGCCTGCTCATGAGGGCCAGGAAAAAGGGAAACAGGTACCTGCGCGTGAAAAGAAAAGTAACGTACGAAGAACTCAAAAAACTCAGAAAATTCCCCATCTTCCGCCGGGGCAAGTATAAGGGCGGGCTCATCATCAGGTCAAAGACAAAGAGGGAAATGCCATACGGAAACCTGGCCAAACGAACCATTGGTTATGAGATCAAACGGGAAAACCTCTTCGTCGGGATCGAAGGAGCATACAGTGAATTCCTCAAAGGAACAGAAGGCAGGCAGTTACATCGCAAACTCAGTCATGGCGACTGGAAACCCGTACACAATGAAAATCAGATTGAACCAGAGAATGGAAAAGATCTGGTTACCACCATCGATATTAACATCCAGGATGTTGCCGAACATGCGCTTTACAAAAACCTGGTCAAACACAATGCCACACAGGGTTGCGCCATAGTCATGGAAACAGCTACCGGATACGTCAAGGCCATCGCCAACCTGAGCTACAACCAAGAAACAAGTGATTACGAAGAGGTATACAACTATGCCATCGCTGAAAAAGTGGAACCGGGATCCACCTTTAAGCTGGTATCCATGATCGCGCTCCTGGAAGATGGGAAAGTCGGCCTGAATGACAGCATTGATACGGGGGATGGATGGGCCATGTTTTACAACCGGACCATGAAAGATGTAAAAAAGGTCCGTGACGGTAAAATATCTGCCAGGGAAGCATTTGAAAAATCCTCTAACGTCGGGATATCCAAACTGATGCATGGATCATATAAGGAAGACCCGGATGGTTTTATCAAACACATACAGGCCCTACGCCTGGACGAACCCCTCGGGATCGAAGTCCTTGGAGAAGCAATACCCTTCATAAAAACCCCGGATAACAGGGATAGCTGGTACGGCACAACGCTTCCATGGATGTCTATAGGATATGAAATCCTGCTTACCCCATTGCAACTGCTTACCTTATATAATGCTGTGGCCAACGGGGGCAAAATGGTCAAGCCTTTATTCGTTAAAGAAATACAACAATCGGGCAAGACCATAAAAACGTATAAGCCTTCGATACGGGTAAAAAAAATATGTTCCGCAACCACCCTTGACTCCATTCAATCCCTGCTGAAAGGGGTTGTTGAAAGGGGTACAGGGAAATCCCTGAACAATGCGCCTTACCGCATCGCCGGTAAAACCGGCACGGCTCAGGTAGCAGACGCAAACCGGGGCTATGACCAAAAAATATACAACGCTTCATTCGTAGGATATTTCCCGGCTGACGCGCCGGAGTATTCATGCATTGTAGTCATCAACAACCCCAAAGAAGGTTATTACTACGGCAGTTCCGTTGCCATACCCGTATTCAGGGAAATCTCGGATAATATCTATGCGACCACATACCGGCTGGCCAGGAAAATGGAAGAACCGGAAAAACATACACTGCCGGGCATGATCATAGGTAAGCATGAGGATATTGACTTTTTGTGCCATTCCCTGAATATACCCATAGATTCTGCAAGTTATCATACGCCCTGGATCGTGACCAAACAAAACGGACAGGCACTCCAATTTTTGCCCAGAATTGAACGAAAAACACGGGTCCCGAATCTCCTGGGCATGACTGCACGGGATGCCGTGTATCTGATAGAAAAAAAGGGAATGCAGGCAGTCGTTGAAGGCAGGGGCTTCGTTGTAAGCCAGTCGATGAAAGCAGGCACACAGGCCAAAAAAGGCAAAGCAATCACAATAAAATTATCAACCTGAGCAATGCACCAAAACCTGGCAAACATATTGACCGATGTAAAGATCTCTGAAACCCGGGGAGAAACCAGTATGGACATACATGATGTTTGCTTTGATTCCCGGCTCGCGACCCCTTCATCCCTGTTCCTTGCCTTCAGGGGAACCCGGACTGACGGGCACAACTTTATCGAAAAAGCCCTTGAATCGGGGGCCAGGGCGATTGTATGTGAACAGTTTCCGGATCAAATCCGCTCTGGGATCGCGTACATCCGTGTACCGGACAGCCATGAGGCATTGGGACAGATTGCCTCAAATTTCTATGAAAGGCCTTCGGAGAAAATACGTCTCATTGGTGTAACCGGCACGAACGGTAAAACGACGATCGTCAGCCTGCTGCATCAGTTGTTCAGGAATTTGGGATATGGCTCGGCACTTCTATCCACCATTGAGAACAAGATCAACGATACCACCGGGGAAGCCACACACACCACCCCGGACCCGGTAAAACTCAACGAATTCCTTTCAAAAGCATGCAGGAAAGGATGTGCATATGCCTTCATGGAAGTGAGTTCCCATGCAACAGACCAAAAAAGGATCGCCGGCCTAAACTTCGCCGGCGGGGTCTTTACCAATATTACCCACGAACACCTGGATTACCACGGATCATTCAGGAGATACCTGGAAGCAAAAAAAGCATTTTTTGATGCACTGCCTGCCGGATCGTTCGCACTCTCAAACGCTGATGATAAAAATGGAGGATTTGTCCTGCAAAATACCAGGGCACAAAAACATACCTACGCATTACGATCCCCTTCCGATTTCAAGGGAAAACTGCTGGAGACCCGCTTCGACGGGCTCCTGATGCAAATAAACGAAAAAGAAGTATGGACGAAGCTCACGGGTCAGTTTAATGCGTACAACCTGCTCGCTGTCTACGGCACCGCGATCCTGCTTGATCAGAAAGACACGGAGGTGCTCCGGGAGATCAGCTTACTGAATGCCGCCGATGGCCGGTTCGATACGCTGGTAAGCAAGGACAACATAACCGCCATTGTAGATTATGCCCATTCGCCGGATGCGCTGGACAATGTACTTGATGCCATTAATGAAATGAGGAGCGGCAATGAACAGCTGATCACGGTAATAGGGGCAGGAGGTGACAGGGATACACAGAAAAGGCCCATGATGGCAGGTATGGCAGCCAATAAAAGCAACCGTGTGATACTTACCTCGGATAACCCAAGGACAGAAAACCCCCTGGAGATCATAAAGGATATGGAAAGAGGCCTGGACCCGGTGAACCGCAAAAAGGTGATCTCCATTACAGAACGAAAAGAAGCCATTAAGACCGCATGCGCACTGGCACAACCCGGCGACATTATTCTGGTGGCCGGAAAGGGACATGAACATTACCAGGAAATCAACGGGATCAGACATCCCTTCGATGATAAGGAAATACTGAAAGAGTTTTTGGATACATAACCATAAGCGATCATGCTGTATTATTTATTCGATTATCTGCAACGATGCTGTGACTTCCCAGGTGCGGGAGTATTCCAGTATATTTCCTTCCGTGCAGCCGCCGCGGTGATCACATCGCTTATAATATCCCTGATATTTGGGAAGAAGTGGATTCGGTTCCTGAACAGAAAGCAGGTGGGAGAGACCATCAGGGACCTCGGACTCGAAGGGCAAAAAGAAAAGCAGGGCACACCGACCATGGGCGGCCTGATCATTCTGGCAGCCATCCTCATACCTTCCCTGCTCTTTGCCAGGCTTGACAACATTTACATCCTGCTCATGCTGTTTACCACCATATGGCTGGGTGTCATCGGGTTTATGGACGATTACATAAAGGTATTCCGGAAAAACAAATCCGGACTGATGGGGAAATATAAAATTGCCGGACAGATCATACTTGGACTGGTGGTTGGTCTGACCATGTACTTCAGCGAGTCGGTGGTAATACGTGAAAACATCACCGCACAGAAAGCAACGGATAACGAACAGGCTTACCAGGCCAGGTTTTCCAAAACCGATATCAAATCCACAAAAACCACCATACCGTTCTTTAAGAACAATGAATTGGACTATGCCATTCTGATCCGCTGGATGGGAAAGGGATTTGAAAAATACGCATACCTCGTTTTCATCCCTGTTATCATACTGATCATTACGGCAGTTTCCAACGGTGCCAACCTGACCGATGGCATGGACGGGCTGGCCACAGGCACATCGGCCATCATCGGGGCCACACTGGGCATCCTTGCATGGGTATCCGGCAACATCATTTTTGCCGATTATCTGAACATCATGTATATACCCAATACGGGAGAGCTTACCATATACGTAAGTGCTTTTGTTGGTGCCTGCATCGGTTTCCTGTGGTATAATTCCTATCCGGCACAGGTATTCATGGGCGATACAGGGAGCCTGTCCATCGGGGGGATCATTGCAGTTTTTGCCATTGTGATCCGCAAGGAGCTCCTGATACCTGTCCTATGTGGGATCTTTCTCGTGGAAAGCCTCTCGGTGATCATGCAGGTATCATACTTTAAATATACAAAGAGGAAACTTGGATACGGAAAACGGATTTTTAAAATGGCCCCGCTGCATCACCACTACCAGATTTTGGGATATCCTGAACCAAAGATCGTGCAACGCTTCCTGATCGTGGGCATCATGCTTGCCGTATTCACCATCATAACGCTAAAATTGAGATAATATGGAATGAAAAAATACAACATCATAGTGATTGGGGCCGGAGAAAGCGGGACCGGGGCCGCTGTCCTGGCCAGGAAAAAAGGGATCGGTGTTTTCGTCACGGATCTGGGTAAAATAAAAAATGACCATAAAAACGTTCTTTCACATAATGATATCCCTTTTGAAGAAGGCAAACATACCAGGGATCGAATCTTGGCGGCGGATCAGATCATTAAAAGTCCGGGGATCCCTGATACAGCGCCAATGATAACACAAATCAGGGAAAAAGGCATACCGGTCATCTCGGAAATTGAGTTCGCCTCCCGGTACACCAATGCAACGAAGATCTGCATAACCGGAAGCAATGGCAAAACAACCACCGCAAGCCTTACGCAACACATCCTGAAAAAGGCCGGCCTGGATACATGCCTGGCCGGAAACGTGGGAAATAGTTTTGCCAAAGAGCTGGCCCATAAAGATCATGCCATTTTTGTACTGGAGATCAGCAGTTTTCAGTTGGATGACATGTACGAATTCAGGGCGGAAATTGCGGTATTACTGAACATTACACCCGATCACCTCGACCGGTACGACAACCGTTTTACAAAATACCGGGATTCAAAGTTCAGGATACTCAATAACCAGCAAAAAAAAGATGCCTTCATCTATTGTTTCGATGACCGGAACATACGGGAAGAAATTTCCAACAGGGATATCCGTGCCAGGCAATTCCCCTTCTCCATCACCCGGAAGATCAGAGGGAACGGGGCATTCCTGGATGATAACAAGATAATGATCATTAACGATTCAAATACATTTGAAATGACCATCGAAATGCTTGCATTACAGGGAAAACACAACATTTTCAATTCAATGGCCGCGGGCATCACAGCCAGGGTGCTGGATATCCGCAAAGAAACCATTAAGGAAAGTCTTTCGGATTTTCAGAACATACCCCACAGACTGGAGTATATCGCCAATGTAATGGGAATAGAATTTGTTAACGACTCAAAAGCCACCAATGTCAACGCAACCTGGTATGCCCTGGAAAGTATGAATAAACCGGTGATCTGGATTGCAGGCGGCCAGGATAAAGGAAATGACTACACCCTGCTGAAAGGACTTGTCAGAAAGAAAGTCAGGGCCATCGTTTGCCTGGGCCTGGAAAACAGCAAAATTCATGAAGCTTTTGCAGATGATGTGGAACGCATTATCGATACAACATCCATGGAAGACACGGTCAATTGTGCCTTTCACCTTGGTCACAAAAATGATGTGGTCCTGCTGTCTCCTGCATGCGCCAGCTTCGATCTTTTTGAGAATTATGCCGACAGAGGAAGCCAGTTTAAAAATGCGGTGAATAAATTATAACAACATATGCCAACGTTTATCAGAAATATCATTAACAATACCAGGGGCGACCGGGTTATCTGGGCCGTGGTTTTCATTCTTTCCATTTTTTCCCTGCTGGCCGTTTACAGTTCCACCGGAACCCTGGCGTATAAATATCAGGGTGGGAATACGGAATATTACCTTTTCAAACACCTGATCATTCTGTTGATGGGACTATTCCTTATCTACATAACCCATCTCATTAAGTTCACATACTTTTCCAGGATCTTTCAGATCGCATTATATATTGCCATTCCTTTGCTTGTCATAACATTATTTGCCGGACTGAACCTCAACGAAGCACGGCGGGCTTTGCAACTTCCTTTTAACCTCACCTTTCAAACCTCAGACCTGGCAAAGCTCACCCTCATTCTGTACCTTGCCAGGGTCTTGAGTCATAAAGGTCTGGACATCAAAAACTTTAAAACGGCTGCATTGCATCTGTACCTGCCCTCGCTGATCATTTGCGCACTGATATTCCCGGCCAATTTCTCCACGGCAGCCATACTTTTCAGCATCAGTATTTTGCTTATGTATATCGGGGGGGTGCGCACAAAACATATTCTTTCATTCACCGGCATAACAGCGCTTTTACTGGTTTTGGCCGTACTCACAGGATTGGCATTCCCAAAGGTCCTGCCGCGCACGGAAACCTGGACCAACCGGATAGCCATCTTCTTCGATGCAGGTGAAGCGGGAAAAGAAGATGCCTATCAGGTTGAACAATCCAAAATAGCCATCGCTTCGGGAGGGATCTTCGGAAAAGCACCCGGAAACAGCACACAACGGAACTTTCTGCCCCATCCCTACTCCGATTTCATTTTTGCCATCATCGTGGAAGAATACGGACTTGCCGGGGGGGCATTCATGGTATTGATGTTCCTGATCTTGTTCTTCCGGGTGGTGAGGATCACTGCCCGGTCGCCCCGCAACTTTGGGGCATTGATGGTCTTCGGCGTCGGTTTTAGCCTGGTTTTCCAGGCTATGATAAATATGGCCGTAGCCGTGAACCTGCTGCCCGTTACCGGTCAGCCCCTGCCACTGGTAAGTATGGGAGGAACATCCATTTGGTTCACGTCCATTTCTATCGGGATCATCCTGAGCGTCAGTAAAGAAACAGAAAAAAAAGAAGCAAATGAACAACAACCTGCAACAGCATAAATACAGGTTCATCATCAGCGGTGGTGGAACGGGAGGACATATTTTCCCTGCCATCAGCATAGCCCATGCGCTGAAATCCATAACCAGAAATGCTGAGATACTCTTCGTAGGTGCAAAGGGACGCATGGAAATGGAAAAGGTACCGGCCGCTGGATATACAATCAAAGGTTTGTGGATCAGTGGCATACAGCGGAAAATCTCCACACAGAACCTCCTCTTCCCCTTCAAATTAATATCCAGCCTTATCAAAGCCACACGAATAATCAAAAACTTTAAACCCGACGCAGTGGTCGGTACAGGCGGGTATGCCAGTGGCCCCACCCTCAGGATAGCATGCTGGAAAAACATACCCTGTGTTATCCAGGAACAAAATTCCTTCCCCGGGATCACAAACCGGTTACTGGCCAAAAGGGTGCAAAAAATATGTGTTGCCCACGAAAACATGCAAAGGTATTTCCCGGCCGAAAAGATCATACACACAGGAAACCCCGTCCGCAAAGACATCCTCAACCTTGAAGGAAAACGGACGGAAGGATTCCGGATGTTTGAGATAAACACCCCGGGCCCTGTTATTCTGATGATCGGGGGCAGTCAGGGTGCCCTGTCCGTAAACCGGGCGATCAGCAACATGCTGCAGGCATTTCCCGAAAATAAGGTCCATCTGATCTGGCAAACAGGAGAAAGCTACGCGGAAACAGCCAGGGCAGACCTGACAGCGCTAAGCCGTTCCTTCCCCGCCGCAAAGGAATTCATTCACATCCGGAGGTTTATCCGCCGGATGGACCTGGCTTATGCTTCCGCAGACATGGTTGTTTCGCGCGCCGGAGCCATTGCCATTTCGGAGCTGTGCGTTGCAGGCAAACCCTGCATTCTGGTTCCGTTGCCGCATGCGGCGGAAGACCACCAGACCAGGAATGCAGAGGAGTTGGTTAAAAAACAGGCAGCCATTCTCATACCGGATAATAAGCTGGGGGAATGCCTGCAAGATCAAATGTTCAGACTGATCCGGGATGAGCAAAGAATGAAAAACATGCGCAAAGAGATCTCCGCGATGGCGGTCAGAGATGCATCAGAGAAAATTGCAAATGAAATCATAGACTTGATCCGTAATGAGCAGGCTTAAAAACATAAAAACAGCATACCTCCTCGGCATCGGAGGCATCGGGATGAGCGGTATCGCCAGATATCTGGCTTCCACCGGAGTGTCCGTGCATGGATACGACCGCACCGCTACGCCGCTGACCCGGACCCTGGAAAAAGAAGGCATGCAGATACATTATGAAATAAATACCCATAAAATACCGGCCGCTACGGATATTGCAATTTATACCCCCGCCATCCCCGCCGATCACGAAGAACTGGTCTGCATCAGGAAGGCCGGAACAGATTTGATCAAACGTTCAGAGGCACTGGCAGAAATTACCCGCGATCGTTTTACCATTGCGGTGGCAGGCACACACGGTAAAACAACGGTTTCTTCCATCCTGGGCCACATTCTGAAAGAAGCCGGTGTCAACGTAACAGCTTTTGTGGGTGGCATCATGAAAAAATATAATTCCAACATCATTTTCAGCCGGCCAACAGATGTCTTCGTCGTGGAAGCGGATGAATACGACCGTTCCTTTCTCAAACTGCATCCCGACATTGCCATCATAACATCCATGGATGCGGACCACCTGGATGTATACGGTACCCGGTCAGAACTGATCCGTTCCTTTGTTCAGTTTGCCGCCGGGTTGAAAAAAAACGGCAGGCTCATCCTCAGCGATACGATCGATCAGGACCTGTTCGGAGACATACGAAAACAAACCTGTGGCTTAACAAAAACGGCAGATTTCCGGACCAGCGAATACCGTATACACGAACACCATTATATGTTTTCCGCCACCGATAACCTGGATCATTACCTGGATAATGTAAATTTTGACATCCCCGGAAAATACAACATGGAAAATGCGCTGATCGCCTCAGCAGCAGCTTTTGGTTATGGATTGGACGCAGATGCGGTCAAAAAAGGGCTGGAGTCATACACCGGTGTATTTCGCCGGTTCGACTACAAGGTCAAATCCGCCAGGCACATTTACATCGATGATTATGCACACCATCCCAGGGAACTGCAGGCCTGCATCTCTGCAGTGAAGGAACTCTATCCCGGGAAAAAGATCACGGGCATATTTCAGCCCCATTTATACAGCCGGACCCGTGACTTTGCCGCGGCTTTTGCATCCAGCCTGGAACGCCTGGATGAAATCATTCTCATCCCCATTTATCCGGCAAGGGAAGATCCTTTGCCGGGAATAGGCCCGGCGACAATCCTGGATAAAATGCACCATCCGGCAAAGATGTTCGCTGAAAAAGATGCGATCCCCGGCATCATACGGAAAAAAATGCCTGAAGTGCTCCTCACGCTGGGAGCCGGGGATATCGATCAGCTGTCAGAACCCATCCGGAAAATATTGGAGGAATGTCAATGAAAAAATCGCTTGAAATATTGATCTGGATCGCCGTTTCCGTGGCCTTGATCTTCCTGCTGTCCTTTGCTGAAGCAAATCACAGGCAAACCATCTGCAACGATATATGCATCAGTATTGATTGCAACGAAACCGATACGCTGATCCGGCCCGGGAAGATCCTGGGAGCCATAACGCGGAATTGCGACACCATCATTGGCAAGCCCATCCATACAATCAACATCAGAGCAGTAGGCAGCAGTCTCTCCAAATTCCCATGCATAGCAAACTGTAACACCTATACGGATATGGAAGGCCGCTTGAATGTACACATTAAACAACGCAAACCCGTAATGCGGATCATTACAAAAGACCAGAAAAGTTATTATGTTGACGGGAAAGGCATTGTATTCCCCGCAGATACACAGGGGGCGGCCAGGGTAATGATCATAAACGGCAACATACCGGCCATTTCCATTCCTGCAGGCACTTTCGTCAGCATGGACAGCCTGGCACCTCAGAGGACATTCCAGGCCATCCGGGAAGTAGCCGGGGAAATAATGAACAGGGAATTACTTAAAGCTTTGATAGAGCAAATATACATCACAAACAACAATGAATTCGAATTCATACCCAAGATAGGCCGTCAGGTCATTGAGTTTGGGCTACCCGAGCGCACGGAGCAGAAACTGGATTATCTGGTTGCCTTTTACCGGGAAGGGATCCCAAAGGCAGGATGGAACACCTACAAGACAATCAACTTAACGTATAACCATCAAATTGTTTGTTCAAAATAAAAAGGCTATGGAAAAATCGGATATTATCGTTGGATTGGATATCGGGACTACTAAGATAGCAGCCATTGTGGGCCGGAGAAATGAGCATGGCAAGATCGAGATCCTGGGTCACGGCCGGACCGAATCGATCGGGGTTAAAAGGGGTGTTGTCTCCAACATTGAAAACACCGTCAGGTCAATCCGGATCGCCATTGAGCAGGCAGAACAGAAATCCGGCGCAAAAATACGCCTGGTGAATGTGGGAATAGCCGGACAACATATTAAGAGCCTGCAGCATCATGGCAGCATCATACGGAAAAACATTGACGAAGAGATCAGCCAGGAAGACCTGGATACCCTTCACAGCAACATGTATAACCTGAATATGAACCCAGGGGAAGAGATCATCGATGTCATACCCCAGGAATACATCATCGATGCGGAACAGGGGATCAAGAGACCCATCGGAATGCTTGGGAATTCATTGGAAGCCAATTTCCACATCATCATCGGTCAGACCGCTGCAGCTAAGAACATATACAAATGTGTCAGGAAAGCCGGCCTGGAAGTAGTGGACCTGATCCTGGAACCTATTGCATCAGCCGAATCCTGCCTGAATGATGATGAAAAAGAAGCCGGTGTAGCCATGGTGGACATCGGAGGAGGGACCACCGATATCGCCATTTTCCAGGACGGGATCATACGCCACACAGCGGTGATCCCATTCGGGGGAGACATCATCACCGAAGACATCAAGGAAGGCTGCACGATCATCAAAAAACATGCGGAAGAACTGAAAGTCAAGTTCGGCTCTTCCCTTGCCAGTGAGAACCGTGAAGAAGAGATCGTAGCCATACCGGGGCTCCGTGGCCGTCCACCCAAGGAGATCACCTTGAAGAACCTTGCAAATATAATACAGGCAAGGACCGAAGAGATTATTGAACATATTTACTATGAGATACGCAATTCGGGATATGAGAAAAAACTTATTGCCGGGATTGTCCTGACCGGCGGCGGAGCCCAGCTCAAGCACCTGGTACAGCTCACGGAATTCATGACAGGAATGGATACACGCATTGGATATCCCAACGAACACCTCTCCAGTGATGTATCCGATGAAGTGGCCACACCGATGTATTCCACAGGTATCGGACTTGTGATCGAAGGCGCATGGCGGGTGGAAAGAGAAAACCGGAAAAAAACGGAAACCGAAGCAGGGGAGCAGGAAGATGATGCCCAGGCAGAAGGGGCAAAACAAAAAAAAGGATTCAAACCACCGAGTTTTCTCAAAAGGATACAGGATTGGTTTGAAGGAGATGAACTTGAGTAAATAAGGCATATAATCCAGTAAATGTAAAACCAATTAAAATACCGGAAAAAATGGAAGATGATTTTGTATTCGTATCACCCAAAAATCAGTCATCGATCATCAAAGTAATCGGTGTAGGCGGTGGTGGCAGCAATGCTGTCAATCACATGTACAAGCAAGGCATTACCGGTGTCGATTTTATTGTGTGCAACACAGATCAGCAGGCATTGGAAATGAGCCCGGTTCCCAATAAGATCCACCTGGGCAAAAAAGGCCTTGGTGCAGGATCCATACCCCTGGTAGGCAAAAAAGGAGCCGAGGAAAAAGCGGATGAGATAAGGGATCTGATGGGGCACAACACCGAAATGCTATTCATAACGGCAGGCATGGGAGGCGGCACCGGCACGGGGGCAGCACCGGTAATTGCCAGGCTCGCCAAAGAAATCGACCTTCCCGATGAAGATGTGCCCAAGATCCTTACCGTGGCCATCGTAACCATTCCGTTCGCATTCGAGGGAAGAAAACGAAAAACCCAAGCCACAGAAGGCATCAATGAACTCCGGAAATATTGCGATGCGGTCCTGATCATCAGCAACGACAAGCTCAGGCAACTTTTTGGAGACCTGCCCCTATCCAAGGCATTTGCCAAAGCAGACAATGTATTGCTCACCGCGGCAAAAGGAATTGCGGAGATCATTACTGAAAAAGCATACGTAAATATCGATTTCAAGGATGTGAACACCGTCATGAGAAACAGCGGAGTTGCCATCATGGGAACGGGCATTGCCGAAGGTGAGAACCGTGCAAGGAAAGCCATCGATATGGCCCTCACTTCCCCCCTGCTCAATGATAATGAGATCAACGGTACCGATAACATATTGCTTTACCTGTCTTCGGGCGCAAAAGAACTGTCCATGGACGAGATCACCGACATTACCGAGTATATTATCGAAAAAGCGGGATCAGAAGTAGAGATCATTTGGGGCGCGGGACAGGATGAATCCCTGGAAGACAGCATAGCCGTCACCGTTGTGGCAACAGGCTTCGATAAGAACGAGCTGGAAGGAAACAAAAAACGTGTGATCCATGTGATTGGACACAACGCCCAACAAGAAGCACAGCACAAAACGGTTCCGGAGGAACAACAAAACATCAACCCGAAAAAGATCCAGCTGGTTAATAAAAACCGGTCGACCGATGAAAATGATGGCCCCTCCGGCAAAAGACCAGATAATCCGGAAGCGTTCGATGATCTTCTGGAAGAAGACAAAGGCATCAGAAAAGTACAGCAGGAAAACGCCCCTCCCCCGAAGAAACCCATCGAACAACCCAAAAAGCTTTTTGAAGATCTCAACAACCCGGAAATCAACCCGGATCATCATACAGAAAAGCAGCCCAAAAAACATGCCCGGCGCAGCGACGAGATGGAATTCAGGTCCAGGGAACGCCAGCAACAGCTACGCGACCTTAGCATGAAGATAAAGAGCCCGGCAGGTCTTGCCGAACTCGAGAGGCAACCCGCATACATCCGCAGGGATGTAAAGCTGTCGGATTCTACGCCATCCGAGGAAAGCAATGTTTCCAGATACAGTCTGGAGGAAGGCAAAGACAACAAAGCACAACTGAAATCCGACAATCCATTTTTGCACGACAATGTTGATTAGATCTTTATACATTGATTGCGTCTTTCAAAATAGTTGTATTATGAGTCTAAGCGATAAAATAGATCAGGATATCAAAAAAGCCATGCTGGCCAGAGAATCGAAGAAACTGGAAGCCCTCCGGGCCATCAAAGCAGAACTACTTCTGGCCGGAACCGAAAAAAAAGCCGCAGGGAAAATATCCGGCCAAACTGAAATGCAGATTTTGCAAAAGCTTGTAAAACAAAGAAAAGAATCGGCCGGTCTTTACCGTGAAAAAGGCCGGGAAGACCTTGCCGCGACCGAAGAGTTTCAGTCAGATGTGATCGAAAAATACCTTCCCGAGCAATTGGGAGAAGGGGAGATCAAGACCATACTGGCGGATATCATCAAGGAAACGGGAGCCTCTGGCATTAAGGACATGGGAAAGGTCATGGGCATGGCCACCAAAAAACTTTCAGGAAAAGCCGATAATAAAACGATTGCTGACCTGGCAAAACAAATGCTGGGATGAAAAAAGGGGTTGCCGGAAATCCGGCAACCCCTTATGAATTTTTAATCGCCCAGTATAAACCGGCTGATCTTAACTATTTTAAGGTCTTTATCTACGCCCTCAAGATACTGTTTGACGGATTTTTTTCCTTCCCGGATAAATTCCTGGTTCAACAGTGTGCTTTCTTTAAAGAACTTGTTCAGCTTCCCAGTTGCGATCTTCTCAAGAAGCGCTTCAGGTTTGCCTTCCTGCCGTGCCTGCTCCTTGCCAATTTCGATCTCCTTTTCTATGATCTCCGGTGCGACGTCATCTTTATCAATGCCCACCGGGTTCATGGCAGCAATTTGCATGGCGATTTCCTTACCCACCTGATCATACCCTGCCTTGTTGAACCCAACAATGGCACCCAATTTATTACCCATATGGTTATATGCGTAGGTGGCTTCAGCCTTAATGAAATCATATCCGTTAAGTTCTATCTTTTCCCCGATCTTTCCTATCTGGTCCATCACATTTTCTTCAATGGTACGGCCGTTCAAATCAAGGCCCTTCAGTTCATCCAATGATGCAGGTGTTTTTTCGATCGCTGCATTGGTGATCTCATGCACAAACTGAACAAAATCATCATTCTTGGCCACAAAGTCTGTCTCACAGTTTACCATGACCATGGCTGCAAAGGTTTTGCCATCGTTGGTCTTTGCCAGAACAATGCCTTCATTGGCTGCTTTATCGGCCCTTTTTGAGGCTACTTTTTGTCCTTTTTTTCTCAGGATCTCAATTGCTTTTTCAACATCACCTTCACTTTCCTGGAGCGCCTTTTTGCAATCCATCATGCCGGCTCCGGTGATCTTTCGCAGATTATTGACCTCTGCTGCTGTTATTTTTGCCATATATGTGAATAATTAAGGTTTGCATTCAATGATGATCTATTTCCTGGGTTTTGTAACCGTCTTTCTTGGACGGCGTGGCCTTTTATCGCCGGAACCACCTTCCGCTATCCTTTTCCTTGGCCTGCGGTCACCGGTTTCCTTATCCTCTGCCGGCACTTCATCCTCCTGTTCTTCATACATTTCAAGAGTTTTGGATTTTTTCGCTTCCATTCTTTCCTGATTCTCTTCCTCTTCCTGGGCCTTTTTCTCCTTATCCATTTTTCGTTCCGACAGTCCCTCCTCAACGGCATCAACCATCAACCTGACAATAAGGGCAATGGATTTGGAAGCATCATCGTTGGCAGGAATGGGGAAATCAATATTTTTGGGGTCTGTATTGGTATCTACCAGTGCAAATGTGGGGATATTCAATTTTTTTGCTTCGGAAACGGCAATTTTTTCTTTATTGATATCCACAATAAAAAGTGCCGAAGGCAAGCGGTTCAGGTCGGAAATACTACCCAGTTGTTTTTCCAGCTTAGCCCGTTCCCGTGTAATCTGCAAGCGTTCGCGCTTGGAAATGTTTTTCCATGAATTTGTGTCCATCATCTTATCAATGGAAGCCATTTTACGTACCGCCTTTCTAATGGTGGCAAAATTTGTGAGCATGCCTCCCGGCCAGCGTTCTGTCACATAGGGCATATTAACCCTTTTAACCTGTTCAGCGACAATATCCTTCGCTTGCTTTTTGGTAGCCACAAATAATATTTTCTTGCCCGACCTGGCGATCTGCTTCAGGGCGGAAGCAGATTCTTCGGCCTTTGCCATGGTTTTATACAGGTCGATGATGTGGATGCCGTTTCGCTCCATAAAAATATACGGAGCCATATTCGGATTCCATTTTCTTTTCAAATGACCAAAATGCACTCCTGCATCCAACAATTCTTCAAAATTTGTTCGTGCCATACACGGGGGTTTTTTTGTTTACATTCTTTTTTTTTCAACCGCCAAGTAGTATTGAATTCAATAGTCTTGCCGGTTTAGATACTAAACTCAATCCAGTAAAAATGAAATTATCTCTTACTGAACTGGAATTTTTTCCTGGCCTTTTTCTGACCGTATTTTTTTCTTTCGACCATCCTGGGATCCCGGCGCATCAATCCTTTGGCTTTCAGAGGAGGCCGGAATTCAGCATCAACTTCACAAAGGGCGCGGGAAATGGCCATGCGCAGAGCTTCAGCCTGACCGGTGATGCCGCCGCCGTCAATTTGCGCATCAACATCATACTTATTAAGGGTATCGGTAACTTCAAAAGGCTGATTGACCACATAATGAAGGGTACCGGAAGAAAAATAGTTCTTATAATCCTTTTTATTTACGGTAACTTTACCGTTTCCCGGTTTCAGATATATTCTGGCAACTGCGGTTTTTCTTCTTCCTATTGTGTTGATCAGATCCATTTTTTTACGTTAATTTATATTCTTGCGGTTTCTGTGCTTCATGTTTATGGTCCGGGCCTGCATATACATGTAGGTTGCGGAACATTTCACTTCCCAGCTTGTTTTTGGGAAGCATCCCTTTTACTGCATGCTCAAGTATGAATTCAGGCCTTTTCTTCAATGCTTCCTGGAATGACCGGGTGCGCTGCCCCCCGGGGTAACCAGAATACCGGGCATATTCCTTGTCCGTGATCTTGTTGCCCGTCAACACCACCTTCTCAGCATTCACAACCACCACGTAATCACCACAATCCACATGGGGTGTAAAATATGCTTTATGCTTACCCCGGAGCAAACGGGCTATCTCAGAAGCCACCCTGCCCAGGATCTGACCTTCGGCATCAATAAGCAACCACGCTTTTTGAACGGTATCCTTATTTGCGCTCTTTGTCTTAAAACTCAATGTATCCATGCTCTTTTAAAATTTCTTTTATGCGTCTCTTCCCCTTAAAAAGGGGTGCAAATTTATGACTTAATTTTATAATACACAAATTTGTCCGGAATTTAATGCCAATATTTTATTCATCCGCCAAAGCATCGTATATTTACCGTTCATATATCAGGCGGCATGCACCGGGCCCTGATCCATAAAACAACGATTGCACTTTCACAGAAATGGACAAAAGAACATTATACAAAATCTTATGGATACTGACCTTCGGCATAGCCATGGGATACCTGGAAGCTTCCGTGGTGGTCTACCTCCGGGAACTTTATTACCCCGGAGGGTTTGCCTTCCCGCTGGAACTGATGGCGGAGCACATCGGGACCGCTGAATTTTTCAGGGAGGCATCCACCATAGCCATGCTGCTGGCCGTAAGCATACTCACAGGAAGGAGCCCAACCGAGCGCTTTGCCCTGTTTGTCATAATATTTGCAGTCTGGGATATTTTTTATTACGCTTTTTTGAAACTGTTGCTGGGATGGCCGGACTCCCTGCTGACCTGGGACATTTTATTTTTAATTCCGGTCACCTGGGTGGGACCGGTGGCAGGCCCTTTGATCAATTCTTTATCCATGATCCTGCTGGGAGCCTTCCTCATTTATTTTTGCCACAGACGGATGCATCCGCAATTAAAAATCCGCGAATGGATCATGCTTATACTGGGTTCGCTCCTTGTCATTCTCTCATATACCTTAGATTATACCCGGTTTATGCTGAATGAATTTTCTACTGCCCAATTGCTTACCTATTATGATTCCACCCGTTTACTGGACCATGCCCGATCCTATGTTCCCCGGAGCTTTAACTGGTGGATCTTTGGGGCAGGACAGATCGTGATACTGTTCGGGATTGGATCGTATATCCATAGAATGATGCACAGGGGCCGCGGGGAAGAAAAGAGAAAAAAGACGATATAAAGATCCCGGGGCATGTTTTGCAGGTTCCCGGACATGAAATTTCCAGGCAAAACATTCGTATGAATGGTTAGACTGAATTTTATTAATTTCGCTATCCAAAGAAAGAACTATGTCGATAATCGCTAAAAACATCACCAAGATATACGGAAAACAAAAAGCCCTGGATGAAGTCTCTTTTAAAATAAAACCCGGGGAAGTAGTGGGACTGCTGGGTCCGAACGGTGCAGGAAAATCCACGTTGATGAAGATCATCACCTGCTTTATCCCCCCTACTTCGGGAGAAGCCAACGTTTATGGATACGATGTACAGGATCAATCCATGGAG
Organism: Bacteroidales bacterium; assembly: GCA_018400295.1. Classification (GTDB taxonomy): domain Bacteria; phylum Bacteroidota; class Bacteroidia; order Bacteroidales; family B18-G4; genus M55B132. The sequence goes on from JAGYMZ010000028.1 coordinate 32,647, forward strand.
GTCAAGAAAAGGGTCGGGTATTTGCCTGAAAACAATCCGCTGTACCCGGATATGTATGTAACAGAATACCTGGAATTCATTGCCGGCATATATCATCTGGGCAGGTTCCGGAAAGAAAGGATCGCGAAAATTATTGAAGTTGCCGGACTGGAAATTGAACAGCATAAAAAAATTGGCGCCCTGTCCAAAGGATACCGGCAGCGGGTCGGACTGGCCCAGGCCCTCCTGCACAATCCCGATGTATTGATTCTGGATGAACCGACCTCCGGGCTGGATCCCAATCAGCTCCTGGAAATTCGCAACCTGATCAAAAAAATAGGGACAGAAAAAACGGTCTTGCTTTCCACCCATATCATGCAGGAAGTCGAAGCGATCTGCGACCGTGTCATTATTATTCATGAAGGAAAGATCGTGGCCGACGACAGGACCGAAAACCTCTCCCGCTTATCCGCAAGCCAGGATAAGATCCGCGTTGAATTCAGTGATAAAGTTGAGAAAGGAGACCTTCAACAGATACCCGGAACAGCCCGGCTTAGAAATATTGACAACAACACCTGGGAATTCATTGCGGAACCCGGCAAGGACCTGCGACCGGATATTTTTCAATTTGCGGTTGACCATAATACAAAGGTGCT
>JAGYMZ010000029.1 GCA_018400295.1 Bacteroidales bacterium
AAATGCTTTTGCACACGGCATAGGTGTCTTCAATGAATTTCTCTTCGCCGGGGGTGTTGTATATCCCTTCCCCCTCCCGGAAAAGCCCGTCCACTCCGGGAAGATGCTTTTCAAAAGCGCTCATGATGCTCTTCAGTGACCAGATGAATATTCCGGAGTTCCACAAAAAGTCCCCGCTTCTCAGGAATGTTTCGGCCAGTTCCAGGTTGGGTTTCTCAGTGAAGGTCCGCACTTTCCTGATCATTTCATCTTCCGGGTACACCATGCCCTCCTCAAACTGTATGTAGCCGTAGCCGGTATCCGGACGGCTGGGCTGGATACCCAGGGTCATGAGCCAGTCATTTTTTGCAATGGCTGCCAGGCAGGACTTCACATTGCTGACGAATTCATCCTCTTTTAAAATAATATGATCGGAAGGGGCAACGATGATGTGGGCATCTTCGTTCCGTTCCCTGATCCGGTAGTTGGCGTATGCAATGCAGGGGGCCGTATTCCGGCGCATGGGCTCACAAAGCACCTGTTCCTCCCCGATCCCTTCCAGCTGGTTCATTACCTGTTCCTTGTACAGGCCATTGGTAACAATGTATATGTTCTTTGCAGGACAAATACGCCGCATCCGGTCCCAGGTCTGCTGTATAAGGGTCCGGCCGGTACCCAGGATGTCGATGAATTGTTTGGGATGGGAAGTCCGGCTCATGGGCCAGAACCGCGCCCCGATCCCTCCTGCCATGATCACACAAAAAGCGTCTTTATTTTCCTGCATATCGTTTATTTTTAAGGTACGTATTCGTTGATTTCACTTATTTCGTATATAAAGCCGCCCGCCCCGTGAGCGCCGGGCAAAACCGCCGGGACCGTTACCGGCTGCCCCCGGCCGGTATCACAGCCGCCATGGAACTGATCAGGTAAAACCGCTGATTATCCAGGCACAAACACCGGTACCGTGTCCTTTTCCGCTCCATCTTCCGGAATTGTTTCCCGTTACGGATCCTGAAAACGGCATCATCCGGCAGCTCCTCCAGCAAGGTTTCCTGCCGGGCATCATACGTTTTCAACACACGGGTCAGGACCCTGTCGGAACCACTGGAGGCACCCGGATTGAGCAGATAGCCCTCCAGGGCGATACGGATATCCCGGGGAAATATATCCTTGCGCAGGAAAGGTTGCATCAGACCACGATAAGCACCCTTCCATTCCGCTCCGTGTGGCCTGGCCGTCCTTCCGTGATCCAGCCACACACGGGCGTGGGCGATCTCATGCACCAGAATGATCAAAAAGGAATAGCGGTTCAGGTCGTGGTTCACAGTGATGCGGTGGCCCCGGCCCCGCTGCGGAGGCCGGTAATCGCCCAGCTTCGACATCCGCCCTTTTGTGATCCGGAGCGGGAGCTTGCATTCTGACAGCAGTTGCAGGACATCTCCAACCGAACCGGCGGGAATATAATGCTCAAGTATTTTCCTGTATCCTTCCATAAACCGTCAAGAACAAAGATAAAAGTAAACCGGTGGAACCGGCACCCCAAAACCGCAGCCTTGCCCGGCCGGGATGGCTTCAGCAGGTATTCACCACCTGAAAACACCGGGACGGATCATAACTCCATCGCTGACAATCACACCCCCTTTTGTTGGGCTTTCTCCTGTATGGGTACCTGGAGGATGCACATGCCGACAGGATCAGGAAAAGGAAAATACAGACCACCCAGACAATCCCCCGCTGTGTATTTCGGATCTTTAACATATCGCTGTATTTAAAATACTTTCCGTTGTATTAACGAATTTCGCCGGCCTTATTGTATCGGGAACCGCCACGAGCAATGTTTTAACCACAATATACATGCCGTGCTTGCCCGGCGAACCGTCCGGCTGTGCGGATCACCAACAGAACAAAGATAAAAAAAAGGATGTTATCTTAATTAATATCCTGCGCATTGCACCCCTTGACAAAAATATGATTAAATTAGCATCATTAATATCCCGGCTACATGCTCAAGCAGTTTGGAATATATTTTATTTTGATGAGCAATGTGTTCCGGCGCCCCGATAAGTGGAGCGCTTTCCGGAAACAACTCATGACAGAGTTTTACAGTCTCGGCGTAGAATCCCTCGGCATTGTCGCCATCATCTCGGTATTCATGGGCGCAGTCCTCGCCATCCAAACCGCCTTTAACATCGATACGCCCCTGGTGCCCATGACCATGGTGGGTTTTACCACACGGCAGGGGATCGTGCTGGAATTCTCCCCCACCATCATCAGCCTCATCCTGGCCGGTAAGGTGGGATCCCGGATCGCATCGGAGATCGGCACCATGCGCTCCACCGAACAGATCGATGCGCTGGAGATCATGGGGGTGAACCCCGCCAATTTTCTGATTTTGCCAAAGATCATCGCTTCAATGCTGATCAACCCCTTTCTGATCACCATAAGCATATTCCTTGGCCTCTTCGGCGGATGGCTGGCTTGCATAACGACCGGACTGGTAGCTTCCGAGGATTATATATCCGGACTCAGATCCTGGTTCAACCCCTTTTCCATTACCTATGCCATGATCAAAACCGTTGTTTTTGCATACATCATTTCTTCCGTTTCCGGCTTTTTCGGGTATACGGTAAAAGGAGGTGCGCTTGACGTGGGCAGCGCAAGCACCAAAGCAGTGGTGCAAAGCAGCATCCTCATAATAATTTTCAACCTGATCCTGACACAATTGCTGCTGACATGATAGAAGCCAAACACATATATAAATCGTTTGCAGACAATGATGTGCTGAAAGATATTTCCATTTCCTTTGAAAAGGGGAAGACCAATCTCATCATAGGCAAGAGCGGATCGGGGAAGACCGTACTGATGAAATGCCTCGTTGGACTGCTTGATGCAGACAAAGGGGAAATTGATTATGATGGCAGGGTCTTTTCCGGTATGAGCCCGCGGGATAAGAAAAGGCTGCGGCAGGAAATGGGCATGCTCTTCCAGGGAGGCGCCTTGTTTGATTATATGAGCGTGGAAGAAAACATCATGTTCCCATTGATGATGTTCACCAAATTCTCTTCCGGGGAAAAACTCGACCGTGTGAACTTTTGCCTCGAACGTGTCAACCTTAAAAAAGCCAACAAGCTCATGCCCTCCGAACTCAGCGGGGGCATGACCAAACGCGTAGCCATCGCACGGGCCATTTCCATGAAACCCAAATACCTCTTCTGTGATGAGCCGAACTCGGGACTGGACCCGCAGACATCCGGACTGATCGATGACCTGATCAAAGAGATCACCGAAGACCTTGAGATCACTACCATTGTAAATACGCACGATATGAACTCCGTGCTGAACATAGGGGATGCCGTGGCCTACTTGCACGAAGGCAAGTTATGGTGGACAGGCACCAAGGAAGAAATAATGGACGCAGACAATAAAGAGCTCCAGGAATTTGTTTTTGCAACGGAACTGACCAAACGACTGAAAAAATGAACCTGCTTGATATTGTTCTCCTCATACCGATCGTATGGCTTGCCATACGCGGTTTCTCCAAAGGATTTATCATCGAGGCCGTTTCCCTGGCCGCCCTCATCGGGGGGATCTGGGCTGCCTTTCATTTCTCATGGTACACCGGCGATTTCCTGAGCCGCCATTTCGACATCGGCCAAAAATACCTGGGCATCATCGCGTTCATCATTACCTTTATCCTGGTGGTGATCCTGGTCCATTTTATCGGGCGGCTCATAGAAAAACTCGTCAACCTGGTGGCCCTGGGTTTTTTGAACAAGCTCGCCGGATTGGTATTTGGGGGACTGAAAGCCGCCTTTTTGCTGAGCATCATCATTTTTTTCATCAATACCCTGGATTCAAACCAAAAACTGATCAAGCCGGAATACAAAGAAAGCTCGCTGATATATAAACCGGTCCGGGCCCTCTTCCCTTCCCTGCTCCCGGTGCTGAAGCTGGAAAAATGGAATGAATCGCCCGGCGATATCCTGAATACCGGTAAAAACCGCAAGATCGTATGATCCCTACCCCATAAAAGGAAAAAAAGGCAACATAAAACATCGAAAATTCCGGGGTGGCAGGGTCAGTCCTCTATGGCCTTTACACCAGGAAGTTGCTTTCCTTCAATGTATTCAAGCATGGCCCCTCCGCCGGTGGAAATATGGCTGATCCGGTCGCCCAACCCATATTTGTTCACGGCCGCAACGGAATCGCCGCCGCCGATAAGTGAAAAAGCCCCGCCACCGGTAGCTTTGGCAATGGTACGTGCAATGCTGACGGTCCCTTCTTCAAAATTGCCAAACTCAAAAACACCCATGGGCCCGTTCCACAGGATGGTCCCGGAATCCTCCAAAACCTTTTCATAGCGCCGGACAGTCTGCGGCCCGATGTCAAGTCCCATCCATCCTCCGGGGATGTCATCCGCCTCAACTGTCTTCCGTTGGGCATCGTTTTTGAAATCATCGGCGATCACGGCATCGGTGGGGACCATCAGTTGAACACCCCGTTCTTCGGCCATGCGCATGGTTTCTCCGGCCACATCAATAAGGTCTTCCTCAACCAGCGACTTGCCCGTGCGGCCACCCATGGCCCGGATGAAGGTGAACATCATACCCCCGCCGATGAGCAAATTATCTACCTTGCCCAACAGGTTGCGGATCACTTCTATCTTGCCGGAAACCTTGGCCCCGCCCAATACAGCCGTGAAAGGCCTCTCCGGCTTTTCCAAAACCCTGCCGATCTTTTCGATTTCACCGGCCATGAGGTACCCAAAAACCTTGTCGCCAGGAAAAAACTCCGCAACAACAGCCGTGGAGGCATGCGCCCGGTGGGCAGTCCCGAACGCATCGTTCACATAAACATCCCCCAGGCGGGAAAGCCCGGCAGCAAAATCGCGGTCCCCCTTCTTCTCCCCGTCATGAAAACGCAGGTTCTCCAGCAACAAGACATCGCCCGGTTTCAGGCCGGCGGCTTTCTTTTCCGTTTCTTCACCAACACAATCTTCCGCAAATGCAACCTCCCTTTCCAGCTTTTCTGAAAGATACCCCAGCAGATGCTTCAGCGAATATTTTTCTTCCGGGCCGGTTTTTGGCCTCCCCAGATGCGACATAAGGATGGCCGCACCGCCGTCGCCCAGGATCTTTTCAATGGTCGGGACAGCCGCATCGATGCGGGTCGTATCCGTGATCTTATATTCCTCATCCAGGGGTACGTTAAAATCCACCCGGATCAAGGCTTTCTTTCCGTTAAAATCATAAGCGGCTATTGTTTTCATAAGTACCTGGATTTAATGAATGCCTAAAATGAACATGAACAGACGGCCAGCCGTTGCGAACAGTCATGGCCGGCATGTGCTGAAAACCAAATATACCATTTTATTATACTTCTATCACGCCATTATCCTTATTTTTGTTCAAACATCCGGCTGGTTTTTATAGACTTTTGATAAAATCACGACGGGCCGCAAACGGATAACCCTTGCTGCTTTTTTGCCAACGGTTTGGATTTTTACCTGCAAATACATTACATTCGCATACTTAAAGTAAGTCGCAGACATGAACATTGTTATCGCCGGAGACGGTGAAGCAGGCCTGCACCTGGCACATGAACTGTCTCTTGAAAATCACAACATCACAGTGGTGGATCCGAAGGAGGATCTCATCAAAGTCGTGGAGTCACATTCCGACCTCATGGCCATACAGGGCGATTCCACCTCTGTGGAAATATTAAAGAAAGCCAACATGCGCAAGGCCGATCTGCTGATCTCGGTCGTTCATGATGAGCGCATCAATATTGTCACGGCCGCACTGAGCAAGCAACTGGGCGCCAAAAGGACCATCGCACGGGTCAACAACCTGGAGTACCTCCTCCCGGCCAACCAGGCCCTGTTTAACCAGATGGGCATCGACAGCATTGTGTGCCCGGAAGAAATTGCCGCCAATGAGATCACCTCCCTGCTCAGGCAGACCGCTGCCACAGAGGTGTTTGATTTCAGCGACCGGAAGCTTTTCCTATTCCTGTTCAAGATGGAACCCAAGGCGCCGGTCGTTGATAAAACACTGAATAACATCGCGAAGGAATATCCGCATCTCGACTTCCGTGCCGTGGCCATTCACCGGAACTCACGTACCCTCATACCCAAAGGAAGCGACAAGATCATGGCAAATGACCTGGTTTATGTGATCACCAAGCCCGGTGGAATTGATCCCTTGCTGAAGCTTGGAGGCAAGACCCGCATAGAGATCAAAAAGGTTATGATCCTCGGCGGCGGGCGCGTGGGGCGGACCACCGCCAAGCGCCTCGAAAAAACCCTCAGCATCAAGCTGGTCGAGATAGACCGGGACAAAAGCAATCAATTGATCAATTACCTCGACAATACCCTGATCATCAATGGGGATGGCAGGGACATCCAACTCATGGAAGACGAAGGCATCCGGAGTACGGACGCTTTCATAGCATGCACCGACAATTCCGAGACCAATATTCTGACCAGCCTGCATGCCAAAAAATTCGGCGTCAAAAGGACCATTGCCCTGGTGGAAAACATAGAGTATATCGACATCTCCCAAAACATCGGCATCGACAGCGTGATCAATAAAAAGCTGGCCACGGCCTCTTACATTGCACGTTTCACAAGGGATGCCGAGGTTACATCCCTGAAATTCCTGAGCGGTATCAACGCCGAAGTACTGGAATTCGTTGCCAAGCCCCATTCCCCCATCACCAAGAAACCCATTAAGCACCTGGACATTCCCAGGGGATCCATCATCGGGGGCATCACCCGTGCTGAGGAAAGCTATATCGCGGTCGGTGATTTCCAGGTTCAGGAAAACGACAAGGTGGTGGTCTTTTCACTGCCGGAGTCCATACATAAGATTGACAAGCTTTTTAATTAATGCCCGCATGCGTAGCTTGTCCGAGCTCAATATAATGATCATCATCCGTATCCTGGGCTTCCTTTTGCTCATCGAAGGGGCTTTTATGTTCACCGGCATACCCTTTTCCATCACCCAATGCAATGAAAACTGCTACTCCCTGCTGATCTCAGGTGCCATCACGGCATTTTCCGGCACGATCATGTGGTTTTTCACCCGCAAACATGCCAATAAGAATCTGGGCAAACGGGAAGGGTACATCATTGTGGCCCTGACCTGGGTCATCATATCCCTGTTTGGCACCCTGCCTTTCCTCATCTCCGGGACAATCCCGAAATTCACAGACGCTTTTTTTGAAACCATTTCGGGCTTCACGACCACGGGAGCGACAATCCTTACCGACATAGAATCCCTGCCCAAAGGCATCCTATTCTGGAGAAGCATGACGCACTGGATCGGAGGGATGGGCATCATTGTATTAACGGTGGCTATCCTTCCGGTACTGGGCATTGGTGGAATGCAGTTATATACCGCTGAAATGCCCGGCCCGACCAAAGAAAAGCTTCATCCCAGGATTACACAGACCGCCAAGAGGCTATGGGGGATCTATGTACTTTTCACCATCCTGCAAACCCTCTTGCTTATGCTGGGCGGAATGGATCTCTTTGACTCCCTCTGCCATACCTTCGGGACGATGGCCACCGGCGGGTTTTCCACGCAAAACGCAAGCATAGCCGGGTACTCGCCTTATATCCAGTATGTTATTATCATTTTTATGGTCCTGGCAGGCACCAACTTTACCCTTCATTACCTTTCCCTCCATGGCCGCCTGAGAAAGCTATGGGAAAATGAGGAGTACCGTTATTACATCCTGATCATGCTGTTCACGGGGATCCTCCTAACGGTTTTTCTGGCCCTGCTGGACGACAAGCCTTTTGAAGCCGCTTTCCGCACTGCTGTTTTCCAGGTGGTATCGATTGTCACAACCACAGGGTATATTACGGACGATTACCTGCTGTGGCCCAAATTCCTGTGGATTATTATTTTCCTGCTGATGTTCGTAGGCGGAATGGCCGGGTCTACCGGCGGAGGCATGAAAGTGATGCGCCAGCTCCTGATCTTCAAGAACAGTTCCGTGGAACTGAAACGCCTGATACATCCCCGCGCCATCATACCTGTCCGGCTCAGCGGCAAAGTTGTTCCCCAGGATATCATTTTCAAGATCATGACCTTTTTCTTGCTGTACATGATCATCTTTGCCTTCGGAACCTTGGTCATGTCATTCACCGGACTGGATTTTGAAACGGCCATCGGCTCCACCGCCGCCACCCTCGGAAATATTGGTCCGGGCATCGGTATGGTAGGCCCCGTGGGAAATTATTCCGAAATCGCCATTGGCGGTAAATGGTTCCTGGCTTTCCTGATGCTCCTCGGCCGCCTGGAGCTCTTCACCATCCTGATCCTGTTCTCCCCCGCGTTCTGGAAAAAATAAGGGGCGGCATGCATGCCAGGCATCCTCGGGAGGAAACCTGCATACACGGCAGAAGTTGGGGTAAGATGCATGCACGTTATGAAATTTTCTATCTTTGACCCAAGAACAACCCCTGTATGCCCAAGATATCCGCGGTTATCATAACCCTCAATGAGGAAAAGAACATACGGCGCTGCCTGGAATCGGTCAGGGATGTGGCCGATGAGACCGTCGTGGTAGATTCCTTTTCAACCGACAGGACCGGAGAAATATGCCGGGAATACGGCGCAAGATTCGTAACGCATCCCTTTGAAGGACATATTGAACAAAAGAACTATGCCATCACCCGGGCATCCCATCCCCACATCCTGTCCATCGATGCAGACGAGTCCCTTTCAGAAGAACTGAAACGGTCCATCCTAAAGGTCAAGGAAGACTGGCAATACGATGGGTATTATTTTAACCGGCTGACCAACTACTGCGGTAAATGGATCAGGCATTGCGGATGGTACCCGGACCGCAAGCTGAGGCTGTGGGATAGCCGCAAAGGTTGCTGGGGAGGGCAGAACCCCCACGATAAGTTCATCATGCAACCGGGTACACGGCAGCAATATATTCCGGGGGACCTGCTGCACCATTCCTTTTATACCATCGGCCAGCACGTGGAACAGATCAATAAGTTTTCCACCATCAAGGCCGAAGGCTTGTTCCGGAACAACAAAAAATGCCGGGGGCTGAAAATGATCTTCAGCCCGTTGGTGAAATTCATTAAAGGTTATTTCATACAGCTCGGCTTCCTGGACGGCGTTTACGGATACATCATCTGCCGGAATTCGGCACATTCCACATTCCTGAAATATGCCAAGCTGAGAATGATGCATAAAGATAACACCGCCGGTTAATCAAAGGCAGGACATGAAACTATGTTTTGTAAATACAAACAAAACCTTTGGAGGGGGGGAAAAATGGCACGCGGAAATGTCGGCTTACATGGCGGACAGGGGCCATGAGGTCTTCTTTATCGCCCGGCCCGGCAGCGACTGGAACCATAAGATCGCCGGCAAAAAGATCACACAGATACCCTTTCGCATCTCCAACCGGAGTTTTCTCAACCCCTTTAAAATATACAGGCTCAGACGCATCCTGTCGGCCCACCGTTTTGACGCCCTCATCGTAAACCAGCCCTCCGACCTGAAAGCCCTGGGTATCGCATCCCGCAAAACCCCCCTGTCCCAATTCATATACAGGCGCGGGACAGCCCTCCCGGTAAAGGACCACTGGCTCAACCGCTACCTGTTCCGGCACGTGGTCAGCGGGGTCATCACCAATTCCAGGGAAACGGCGCGCTGCATCCTGGAAAACAATCCACAGCTTTTGGACGGGGTCCGCCTGGGTGTGATCTCCAACGGCATAGATCCGGAAAAATACGGGCCCGGCGCCAACAGGCACCTGCTCCCCCGGACGGGTGAAAACCGGGTCATCCTGGGTACCGCAGGCCGGCTGGTGCCTCAAAAAGGCCACGGGCTGCTCCTGGAGGTGGCCCGGACCCTCAAACAACAAGGCACCCCTTTCCATCTCTATATCGCCGGCACGGGGCCCCTGCAGGAAAAACTTTCAGGGTCCCTGCAAAAATACGGCCTGACAGAGGATGTGACCCTGCTGGGTTTTGTGAAAGATATTCCCTCTTTTATGAATGAAATTGATATATTTGTATTCCCCTCACGCTGGGAGGGATTCGGGTATGCCATCCTGGAGGCCATGGCTGCCGGAAAACCTGTGGTTGCTTTCAACACCAGCAGCAACCCCGAACTGATCCGGGATGGGATCAACGGATTTCTGCCCCCCCCTTTCCAAACAGGTCCCTTTGCAGAAAAAACAGACCTGCTGGCCAGAAACCCCGGACTTAGAAAAAAAATGGGCGATAAAGGAAAGCAAATGGCAAAAAATGCGTTCCATATACAAAACAGCATTCGTGAATTTGAACAATTCCTCCGGCAATGACAGACACAATCCATAAAAAGCGAAGAACGGTCTTATTTTACATGTATGTGTTCGGCGTGGCCCTGCTCGCCGCCGCCCTCCCCCTGTCGAAATATATGATGAGCGTTGCCCAGTTCTACCTGGGCGGGGTGGTCCTCCTGGAATTTTACAAGTTTTCCCACCTCCGCACCATCCTGGGGAACAGGCCGATGGAAGCCAGGATCGTCCTGGGCCCGCCCATGGCCATTTTCCTTTTTATCGAAGCGTTTATCCAGGTTTTCGTCAGGTTCTTCCGCAGAAAAAACCTGCCGGCCATTGTCCTGGCCTCCATATTCTTTCTTCATATCGCAGGCCTGGCCAATACATCGGATTATGAATATGCCGCCAAGGACCTGCGGATCAAGCTGCCCATTTTGATCCTGCCCATCATCTTCTCTGTTTCGTACACACTCAGGGAAAAAATGTTCCGCCATATCCTGGCAGTCTTCACGGCAGCCGTGTTCGTCGCCACCCTGATCTGCACAGGCATTTATGTGCAGGGGAATTACAGCGATATCCGCGACATTTCCATTTTCATATCCCATATCCGTTTCAGCCTCCTGATCACCTTTGCCATATTTATCCTGGCTTATTTCATTTACAAGCCGGGGCTTTTGAGCAACCTGTGGAAATTCGTATGCGGCGCGGTCCTTATCTGGCTTTCCCTGTATCTGCTGATAAGCGTTTCTTTTACGGGGCTGACATTGCTCTTCGTGATATCTGCCCTGATCCTGCTGTATTTCCTCTTCCGCAAAGGCAATGTCATAACACGCACCGCGGCCGTTGTGATCATTGCTTTACCGCTGGTGATCGGTTTTTTCTTCATCCGCAACATATACCTCCGGGTGTACGATGTGCAGGAGATCGACCCGGCCAACCTGGAAAAGACAACCGCAAAGGGCAATCCCTACTGGCATAACCTGGACAACCCAGAAACAGAGAACGGAAATTATGTGTGGATCTACATAGCCGGTGATGAGCTCAGGAAAGCATGGAACAAAAGGTCCGACCTGGCCTACGAGGGCAAAGACCGCAAAGGGCAGACGCTGAAGTTCACACTGCACCGCTACCTTACCTCCAAAGGGCTCCGCAAGGATGCCGAAGGGCTCAGCCATCTCACCGCCGAGGAGATCCGGCACATCGAGGACGGGGTGGCCAGTGTGGTTTATACGGAAAAACCGGCCGCCTACAGCCGCATATACAGGATCATCTGGGCCCTCAAACGCTATGAGGAAACGGGCAATGCCAGCGGCAACTCCCTGCTGCAACGCATGGAATACTGGCGGGCTTCCCTCGGCATTATAGGCAACCACTGGAAAACGGGTGTGGGCACGGGCGACCTGCAGGCGGCCTTCGACGAATACTACCAAAATGAAGGCACCTCACTGGAAGAGCGGTTCCGCTGGAGATCGCACAACCAGTACCTGGCTATTTTCATTGGATTCGGCATTGCGGGACTGCTCTGGTTTTTGTTCGCATTGATCTATCCCGGGATGAGAACACGCCGGTTCAGGGATTATTACTATGCCATTTTCTTCATCATCATCACCCTTTCCATGCTCACCGAAGACACCATTGAAACACAGGCAGGCGCGACCATCTTTGCATATTTCAGCGCATTGCTGTTGTTCGGAAGGGAAAAGCAGCCAACATAAACCCGGGCCCGGGAATGAACAGCCATCAGGTTTCAGGGGCATGCTCCCGCCAGTCCCCCTTGTCCTTCATCAGCGCAATCAATTCCCCGATGGCCCGGTCCTGGTCGATGTTCTTTTTCACGGGGTGCTGTTTATAATACAAGGTGACTTTGTTCCGGGATGCCCCGACATATCCGTAATCCGCATCCGCCATTTCACCGGGCCCGTTCACGATGCAGCCCATCACGGCAATTTTCAGTCCCCGGAGATGCCGCGTGCGCTTTTTTACCTCCGTTAAAACCGCCAGGACGTCAAACCGGGTGCGCCCGCATGTAGGGCAGGCAATGTACTCGTTCTGGCTGATACGGGCTTTCATGAATTGCAGGAGGGAAAACGAAACTTCCGTAGCTTCTGCCGGGGAAAGGCCGGCATGCTGTCCGATGCAAATGCCGTGGCCAAACCCATTGGAAAGGGCATGGCCCAGCGAGGCTGCCGCACTGAGCAGGTATTCCGTCCGTGGTTCCCCGCCGGGGGTTATGTAGAGGAAAACAGTGGGAACCAGCCTGTGATCCGGGAAGGCCTTTCGCAACCTTTCGAAAAATGGGACCGCCCCGCAGGAAGCGGCTCGGGCCAATACCATGGCGCCGGGGTGTTTCTGCAGCGCTGCCACCAGTGACGGCATATCTATGTCTTCCTCAGCCAGGATGAAAAAAGTCTTCCCGGGGCCAGGACCGTGATGTTTCACACCGGTCAGCGGGTAGGCCGCCTCCGGGGAGGCAATGGTGTTTTCCCCGGCGTTCAGGTACAGGTCGGGAACAATAAAGCCCTTGTTGCCGGGGGCTTCCTCCGACATGACCAGGGTGGAGGGGGGCAGTCCGTGCAGGCCATGCTCCGGGTAGGGGACGGTTTTGGTGATCAGGGTTTTATCCACAGGCTCTCTCCGGCGCAGATCCGCATACAACGACACCAGCGCCCTGGCCACGGGAAGCTCGTTCTCCGGCGGCTCGGCCAGGGAGACGCGGACCGTATCGCCGATGCCATCGGCCAGCAGGGCGCCGCTGCCGGCGGCAGAACGTATGCGCCCGTCCATCCCCTCGCCGGCCTCCGTCACGCCAAGGTGCAGGGGATAATCCATCCCCTCTTCTTTCATCCGCTGTACCAGCAGGCGTGTGGAATGGATCATCATCCGCACATCGCTGGATTTCATGGAAAGGACCAGGCGGTGGAAATCCAGGGCCCGGCATATGCGGACAAATTCCAGGGCTGATTCCACCATCCCGGGCGCTGTGTTCCCATAACGCATAAGCATGCGCTGCGACAGAGACCCCTGGTTCACACCGATGCGAAGGGCGGTCCCGTGCTCACGGCATATTCCCAGCAGGGGGGCGATGTACCCGCGTATGTCTCCGGCTTCATCTCCGCCCCCGCGCCTGCCTGCCGCGTCCATATAATTCCCCGGGTTGATCCGTACCTTATCCACTATGGAGGCCGCCACCTCCGCAACCTTCGGCTGAAAATGAACGTCGGCCACCAGCGGGACCGTGCAACCCTGCCGGCGCAACTCATCACGGATGGCCGCCAGGTTCCGGGCCTCCTTAATGTTGCGGGCCGTTACCCGCACCAGCTCGCTGCCGGCCGCAGCCAGGCGCATGACCTGGGCTACCGTGGAAACGGTGTCCATGGTGCCGGTATTGGTCATCGATTGCACCCGGACGGGATGATCCCCGCCCAGAAAAAGGTTCCCAATCCGGACAACCCGCGAGCGGTATGACCTTTCCATGTATGGAGGCATGATGGGGGATTTGTATGCATGCAAAGGTAATGAAATCCTGAAGGTGTGCATGCATCACCCCGGCCAATGAAACCGAAAACATGCTATCTTTGCAATAAATCACCGCAATTCGCAGTTAATGAAGTAGCCTAAACAGAACCCCTGCAATATGAAGACCCTGCGCACTTTTTTTATGTTTATGATCCTTCTGTCGATGATCCCCGCCCGGGCCCAACAGGTGCCCATAGGGGAATGGAGGGACCACCTTCCCTGGGGGCAGACCGTCTCCATTGCCAGTACAGGCGATGACGTCTATTGTGCCACCCATTACGGGATCATTGCCTTCGATAAGGAAGACAAGAGCATGAGCCGCCTGACCAAGATCAACGGGCTCTCCGACATAGGCATCAGCGCCATACGGTACAGCGGGGAGCTGCAAACCCTGGTCGTTGCCTACACCAATACCAACATAGACCTCATCAAGGACGGGACGGTCATCAACATACCCGACATCAAGCGCAAGCAGATCCTGGGAAACAAAACCATCAACGCGATCTATTTGAAGGGCGATCATGCTTACCTTGCCTGTGGGTTTGGCATTGTGGTCGTGGACATTGTCAGAGAAGAGATCAGCGACACCTATTATATCGGCCCGAACGGTAACCAGATCAACGTCCTTGGCCTGACCAGCAACAGCGATCATTTTTTTGCGGCGACCGAAGGCGGCATTTACAAAGCTGGGGTGGACGACCCCAACCTGGCCAACTATGCCGTCTGGAGCAAGGTGCAGGAAATGGACCCGGACGGGCGCTACGACCTCATCACGGAATTCCATGACCGGATCATCGTTAACAAAGACCACCCCAACAATAACGGGGCAGATACCTTGTATGTATACGACGGGGGCACCTGGTCCATGTTTGAGATGGAGGAATACAACAGGATATACAATATTCGTACGTGTTGCGACAGGCTCCTGGTATCCATGGCCTATTCCGTCTGGGTCTATGACACACAGATGGATTTTCAGTTCAAGGTATGGACATACAGTGTGGGATCTCCCAGGCCTGCCGATGCGATCATTGAACCCAACAACGATGTATGGGTTGCCGACCGGGGCATGGGACTGGTCAAGACCTGGTCGCAGGGGTATAATTCCATGCAGATCATGCCTGCGGGACCGGGAACCACGAGCATTTACGACCTGTCCATCGAAGGGGGGAACCTCTGGATGGTACCCGGCGGCATCAAAGGCACCTGGGCAAATACCTGGCAAAGTGCCGTGGTCTATTCCTTCATCGATGAATCCTGGTCCGTTTTCTCAAAAGGCAACGTCAGCGCCCTGGATACGGTAAGGGACATGGTCGTTGTGGCCGTCAACCCCTACGATCCTTCCAGCGTATTTGCCGGATCATGGTGGAGGGGCATCTACGAGTTCCGTAACAACGAATACAAAGGATTATACAGCAAAGACAACAGTTCCCTGGAAGCCAATGTTATCGAGGGAGGGCCGGTGGTCAAGGTCGGCGGGCTGGCTTTCGACAGCCACGGCAACCTGTGGGCCGGCAATTCGGGAGCGGATAAGATCCTTTCCCGTAAAACGCCCGCCGGCGAATGGAAAGCCTACAACCTGGGATCCATAGCAAGCGGCAAGGATGTGGGTAAGGTGATCGTCGACGATTACGATCAGAAATGGATCCTGGCACGCCATTACCAGAACAACGAAAACTACCTTTACGTCTTCAACGAGCAAAACGAACCGGCCAACCGCGTCAAAGGATTAAGATCGGGCGAAGGCAACGGCAACATACCCGGCAGCAATGTTTACAGCATCGCCTCCGACCTGGACGGGGAAGTATGGATCGGCACCGACGAAGGGGTGGCCGTCTTTTTCAGTCCCGAACGCATCCTCACCAGCACCGATTATGATGCCCAGCGCATCCTGGTGGATTTCGACGGTTACGTGCAATACCTGCTGGAATCGGAAGTGGTCACGGCCATAACCGTTGACGGGGCCAACCAGAAATGGATCGGGACCGACCGTGCCGGCGTGTTCCTGCTTTCGGAAGACGGCACTGAGCAGATCCATCACTTCACCGAAGACAACAGTCCCCTCTTTGCCGACCAGATCACCGACATCGGCATCAACGGCGAAACGGGAGAAGTCTTTATTGGAACTGCCAAAGGGCTCATTTCCTTCAAGGGCACGGTCACCGGGCCAACGGACCCCGGCGGGGAAGTCTATGCCTACCCCAACCCGGTACCTCCCGGCTATACCGGCACCATTGGCATCAGGGGATTCTGGGAAAAAGATGAGCCCGTACAGGAAGCCGTTTCGGAAGTGCGGATCACCGATGTTTCCGGGACCCTTATTTACACATCCAAGGTCAAAGGCGGGCAGGCCGTGTGGAACGGCACCGACCTGGAAGGGCGCCGGGCCCGCTCGGGCGTATACCTGGTTTTCATCTCCCGGGAAGACGGCAGTGAAGCCATGGTTACCAAGATCCTTTTCATGAATTAGCACCCGAAACTGTATCCGTACCATGATCACCAACACCCGCGGCATCGTCTTTCACCTGGTTAAGTACGGCGACACCGGCGCGGTCATCAAGGTGTTCACAGAAGATTACGGTTTGCTCGCATTCCTGGTGAAGGGATTGCACAACAAGCGGTCGCGCATACGTTCCAACCTTTTCGGCAAACTATCCCTGCTGAACATGTCCATTTCCTTTCATCCCAACAAAAACCTGCAGCACATGCGTGAGGCATCCCTGGCCCATAATTATACCAGCATATCGCAGGATATACGGAAAAGCACGGTGCTCATGTTCCTGAATGAGATGGTATACAAAAGCATACGGGAGGAGGAAACCAACCGCGCGCTTTTTCAACTGATCTACCGCTCCCTGATCTGGTTCGACCGGCAGGAAGAGCATTTCGCCAATTTTCACCTGCATTTCCTGATCGCCCTCACCCGGCATCTGGGTTTCTTTCCCGCAACCGATTACACGGCAGAAAAGAACATCTTCGACCTGGAGGAGGGTCATTTCACCAAATACCGCCCCCGGCACACCCACATCATTCCCTATCCCCTGAGCCAGACATTTTACCGGCTGGCGACCAGCAACCTGGAAAACATGCCGGCCATACAGGTCAAACGGGAGGAACGCAGGGCCCTCCTGGAAAATATCCTGTCCTTTTACCGCATCCATTTGCCCGGTTTTCATGAGATACGGTCGTACCCCGTGCTGCAAACCATTTTAGAATAAGCAATTTTTGCCTATTTTTGGGATCCATGACAGTGCAGTCCGTATGAAGCATTTTAACCGGCACATCCGTCCTTACCTCATCCTGCTCC
Source organism: Bacteroidales bacterium (assembly GCA_018400295.1). Taxonomy (GTDB): domain Bacteria; phylum Bacteroidota; class Bacteroidia; order Bacteroidales; family B18-G4; genus M55B132. The sequence goes on from JAGYMZ010000029.1 coordinate 17,102, forward strand.
TCGTGGCTTTGCTGGCCTACTGGCCGGTGGCTGCCTTCATACACCCCCTCAAGTATGACCTGATCGACCAGGCCTACCCATGGAAATTTTTCATCGGTGAGTGCCTGCAAAACCAACTGCTTCCCCTGTGGAACCCTTATCAGCTCCTGGGCTCACCCATCCATGCCGACCCGCAGAGCTCAGCCTGGTACCCCGTGGTCTGGCTGACCGGATATTTCGCAGGGTACAATATATATACCGTTTCCCTCGACTTCATGCTGCACATATTCCTGGCCGGGGCCGGCATGTATTTCCTGGCCCGCACCCTGCGCATGGGCACCAACACAGCCCTGGCCGCCGGCATATCCTATATGCTCTGTGGTTTTTTTACCGGCAATGCACAACATTTCATGTGGATCATCAGCGGGACCTGGATCCCTTTTTTGATCGCAGTTTACATCAACATATCCGAGCAGCGTAAGGTCCGGCATGTGCTGGCCTTCGTATTGCTGATGTTCCTCTTCGTTACCGGGGGTTACCCGGCTTTCATCATCCTGACGGGCTATCTGCTGGCCATCCTGTTCCTGTATTATGCCGTGGGCATGATCCGCAAAAAGCAATACCCGGCCCTCAGAACATATCTGTTACTGAACCTGCTGGCCATCCTGCTCACCGCCATAGTCACCTCCGTGGTGCTTATCTCCGTATACCACCTCATGCCGGCCATGACCCGCGGGGATGGCGTATTGCTGAGACAGGCACTTTTCGGTCCCTTCCCGCCAAAAAGCTTCGTCTCCTTCCTGTTTCCCTTCGCCACCGTTTTGAACCCCGCCTTTTACGGAACGGACATTTCCATGGCCAACGGGTACTTCGGACTGGTCATGCTGGCCTTCTTCCTGTTGGCGCTGGCCATACGCAAGCCGGTAAAGATATGGATCTTCCTGGGGTGGGGACTGCTGATGCTGGGCATTGCGGCAGGGGATGCCCTGCCGCTCAGGGCCTTCCTGTACCATCACGTACCCTTTATGGATATGTTCCGCTTCCCGGCCCTCTTTCGCATATTTGCCCTGATATGCTTTATCATCACCGGCGCTTATGCATTCCGGGAGTTTATCGAAAACCCCGGCAGATACATCTGGGCCCTGCGCCTCATCACACTGCTCATGCTGGCCGGCGTAGTCACCGCCATCCTCCTGGCCAACCCGGGTGAAGGGTTTTCCCCGGTCCGCTTCATGCAGGAAAAAACGGGGATCTTTGCCCGCGACACGACCATCGCCCGGCACATATATTTCCAGGGCATGATCCAGGGCATCCTGCTGTTGCTCATGCTGGCAACGCTTTTCTTCGCCCGCCGGAAAATCCCGCTGCTCCTGCTGATCGCCATCGCCGACCTCAGTCTGGCCACCCGCCTGAACGGCCCGTACACCGTTTATTATCCTGAATTCCGTTCCGCAGATGTCATGGAGCACAGCACATCCTTCCCCTCCGGCTTCCCATTGCCCGCTCCGGAGCCTGTGCTACACAACAACGACCGCAGCGGGATCAATGAAGGCCCGCTCTGGAAAAACCTGAACATATTCCACAAGCAGATCGCCTGGGATGGTTACAACCCCCTGCACCTGGATGGCTTTGAGTACCTGGCCGACAGCCTGGGGCCCCATTTCCGCAACATCCTGCAAAAACCCCCGGTATACCTCTCATACAAAACCGCTCCCGTCGATTCCATGGCCGCCCACCAGCGAGCAGGGCACCCGGACCCCGGATTGCTATACCTGGAAGAAGGGGCCATGGGTCCGGAGCACAGTCCGGATTCGCGCCAAAGATCCGGCGACACCGTCATATACCGTCATTTCGACCCCACCCGCTTTGTGGTTGAAGCCCGGGTAAGCCATCCCGCCTGGATCACCCTGCAGCAAAACAATTATTACGGCTGGAAAGCAACCGTAGACGGCAAGCCCGCACGCATATACACTTCCAGTCACACCCTGATCTCCGTGCCCCTTCCGCGCGGAACCCATGAAGTAAGCTTTTATTACGAACCGGCGGATGTCATCCTTGGCTTCCGGATATCCCTGGCCGGCCTGGTGATCGTGCTGGCGTGGTGGTTGTGGCTGGTGCTCTTCGTCCCGTGTTCGTCGTATGTCCGCAAGCTATTTTAACCATGGACACCCATGGATCCCATTGTTTTATCCGCGCAATCCGGATTGCCACGTGCAGCCGGTCAAGCACCTCCCTTTTGCAGCAGGCGCATCAGGTTGTCTTTGAGCCGCGCCTTCACGGTGCTGAGATCCACGCGCCCCCCAAGCTCCTTTTCCATGGAAGTAACGCCCTTATCGGTAAAACCGCAGGGATTGATATGGTTGTAAAAGGACAGGTCGGTATTCACATTGAAGGCAAAGCCGTGCATGGTCACATAACGGCTGGATCGCACCCCGACCGCACATATCTTGCGGGCCCGGAGGGGATCGTCCGTGTCCAGCCACACACCGGTAGCGCCTTCCAGCCGGCCGCCCTCAACAGAAAATTCCTTTAGGGTTGCAATGACAGATGCTTCAAGCAAGGCGATATATTTCTTCATGCCCAGTCCGAAATTTTCCAGGTCCAGCACAGGGTAGCCGACGATCTGGCCCGGGCCGTGGTAGGTGATGTCGCCTCCGCGGTTGATCCGGTAAAAGCGGACGCCTTTTTCCTCAAGGGTTCGATTGCCGGCCAGGAGGTTGTTCAGCGACCCGCTTTTGCCGAGGGTATAAACATGGGGATGCTCACAGAACAACAGGTGGTTCGGTGTTTCCCGGTATTCCCCCGGGCCTGCACGATCTTTCTTTATTTGCAGGATCCTGTCAAACAGTTCCTCCTGCAGATCCCAGGCTTCCTGATAATCGATCATCCCCAGGTCACGGAAATGTATGGTCTTTTGCATATCCCCGAATGATTTCCCTTCACGAACAAAGGCTGTATTTTTTCACGCATCGCGGCAGCTACCGGGATGTGCGGACTCGTTCAAAAGACAAGCAACTGGTCGCGGGCCCATCAGTCCACATGCTTTTCCGCATGATACGACGATCTCACCAGCGGTCCGCTTTCCACGAAACGGAACCCCATGGCCAGTCCTTTTTCTTCGTATTCACGGAATTGTTCCGGGCGGATGTACCCGGCAACGGGCCAGTGCTTGCGGGTTGGCTGAAGGTACTGACCTATGGTGAACACTTCACAACCCACCCTGCGCAGGTCATCCATGGTTTCCAGCACTTCTTCCCTGCGCTCGCCCAGTCCGGCCATAATCCCCGACTTAGACCGCACCGGTGACGCAGACACCCGCCCCACCACCTCCAGGCTGCGGTCGTAGTTGGCCACGGATCTTACCACGGGGGTGAGGCGCCGGACCGTTTCCAGGTTGTGGGATATGACTTCCGGGCCGGCATCGATGACCGTTTGAAGCTGTTCCCCCTCGCCCGAAAAATCCGGGACAAGGGCTTCGATGGTTGTTCCCGGACTCAGTTTCTTCACGGCACGGATGGTTTCGGCCCAAATCGCCGCCCCCCCATCGCCCAGGTCATCACGGTCGACCGAAGTAAGCACGCAATGTTTCAGCTTCATGAGCTTCACAGATTCCGCCACCCTCCGGGGCTCATCCCCATCCACCGGTCCCGGCTTCCCCGTCTTTACCGCACAAAACTTGCAGGATCGCGTGCACACATCCCCAAGTATCATCAGTGTGGCCGTTCCCCTGCCCCAGCAATCGCTCATATTCGGACATTGTCCGCTGGTACATATAGTATGCAGCTTATGCCGGCGCACTACATCCTTCACCGCAATGTACTGCTTGCCGGCCGGCACCCTTATCTTAAGCCAGTCCGGCTTCTGCCGCTTCCGCGCATCGTTGTTTTTCATGGTACAAAGGTAGCATAATCTGAGATCGCAGTCCGCAGAAAGCCCTTCAAATTGAAGCACCGCCATACCCATATCCGGGATATGGGGTCGTTGATTTTATCTATCTTTGCAAAAATTTTCACATGCTTATGAACCTCAGTGAACAGGAAAGGATACGGAGAGAATCCCTGCAAGCGCTCCGGAAAATGGGGATAGACCCCTATCCGGCCGACACATTTGATGTGAACGCCACGGCACGCGAGATCCTGGAGAAATACCCGGAAGACCATTCGCTGTATCAGGACGTCCGCATTGCGGGCCGCATCATGAGCCGGCGCATCATGGGTGCTGCATCGTTTGCGGAGATACAGGACAATACCGGGAGGATACAGATCTACCTCAAACGCGACGAACTTTGTCCGGGCGAGGATAAGTCCTTTTACAACACAGCCTTCAAACGGCTGATGGATATCGGCGACATTGTGGGCGTCAGGGGATATGTGTTTATCACCAAAATGGGTGAGACCACCATACATGTCAGGGAACTGAAGTTGCTGGCCAAATCCCTCCGGCCCCTTCCTGTCGTCAAGGAAACAGAGGATAAGGTATACGATGCATTCACCGATGCGGAGCAACGTTACCGTCAGCGATACCTGGACCTGATCGTGAACCCGGAGGTAAGGGACGTTTTCCTGCAGCGTTCCCGTCTGATCCGCTCCATGCGCGACTTCCTGAATGAAAAGGGATACCTGGAAGTGGAAACCCCGGTATTGCAGCCTTTATACGGGGGAGCGGCGGCACGTCCGTTCAAGACCTACCACAATACCCTGGACACCACCCTGTACCTGCGGATAGCCAATGAGCTTTACCTTAAGCGGCTCATCGTGGGGGGTTACGACGGGGTGTTTGAATTTGCCAAGGACTTCCGCAACGAAGGCATGAGCCGGTTCCATAACCCGGAGTTCACCCAGATGGAGCTTTATGTAGCCTATAAAGATTATGAATGGATGATGGGCCTCGTGGAGGAAATGGTGGAGCGCATCGCCCTGGATATGCATGGCACCACACAGATTCAAAGCGGCGAACACCGGATCGATTTCAAGCGTCCCTGGAAGCGCTATACCATGTTTGAAGTCATCCGGGAATTCACCGGCACGGACATTTCCGGGATGGATGAAAATGAGTTGCGCAAAACAGCCGGAAGACTGGAAGTGGACACAGACCCCACGATGGGCAAGGGCAAGATCATCGATGAGATCTTCGGGGAAACCTGTGAGCCCAGACTGATACAGCCCACATTCATCACCGACTATCCCGTGGAGATGTCGCCTTTGGCCAAGAAGCACCGCACCCGCGAAGGTCTGGTCGAGCGCTTCGAAGCCATTTGCAACGGCAAAGAAATATGCAATGCCTTTTCAGAGCTGAACGATCCGCTGGACCAGCGCAGGCGTTTTGAAGAGCAGCTGGAGCTGGGCAGGCGGGGCGATACGGAATCCATGATCCTGGACGAAGATTTTTTAAAAGCCCTGGAGTTCGGCATGCCCCCGACGGCCGGACTGGGCATTGGGATAGACCGGCTGGCCATGATCATGACCGGTGCGCATTCCATCCAGGATGTGCTGTTCTTCCCGCAGATGCGGCCGGAGAAAAAAGCCACAGTGGCCGGCGACCAGGAATTCAGGGATGCCGGCGTGGGCGATGCCTGGATACCCCTGCTGAGGCAAAAAGGGATCAATACCCTGGAGGGCCTGCGGGAAGCCAACCCCAACAAGCTCCGCAACGACCTGAACGGGCTGCGGAAGAAAATGAAGCTGGATGTGCCGGCCCTGCAGCCGGAGGAAGTCGAGGAATGGGTAAGGGCCGTATAACTTGCTTATTGACCGTTAAAACCATGCACCCATGAACAACAGCCCCGGGAAGGGAAAACCCTTGTATTCCATGTTCAACCGCATACCCGGGCGGTACGACCGGATGAACCGCTTGCTGACCTTATCCTTCGATGAGCGCTGGCGGAAAGAGGGTGCCGGCCTGTGCCTTCAGGACAGGCCGGAGCGGGTGCTCGACCTGTGCACGGGCACGGGCGACCTGGCCCTGCGCCTTGCACGTATGTCAGAGAAAGGCACAGAGGTTCATGCCCTGGACTTCAGCGAGAACATGCTGGATCTCGCACGCATGAAAGCAGCAAAAAAGCATGTGCTGGAAAAAATCACCTTCCACCACGAGGATGCCTCCGCCATGTCCTTTCCTGATGACTACTTCAACAGCATAGGCATTGCCTTTGCCTTCCGGAACCTGACGTTCCGGAACCCGCTCACCGGTAGGGCCCTGAAGGAAATTTACCGGGTGCTCCAACCCGGCGGGCGCTTTGTGATCATGGAGAGCAGCCGCCCTGACTCGAAATTCATGAACATTCTGTTCCGGATCTACATGAATATTATGGTGAAGCACCTGGGGGGGATGATCTCGGGGCATAAAACGGCTTACAATTACCTGGCTTACTCGGCAATACATTTCCATACCAACCGGGAAATCCAGGATATGCTGGCCGGCGCAGGCTTCAGCATGATCCGGTCGGATCCCAAACTAATGGGCGCAGCCGCCGTGCATATCGCCGTGAAATAGTTTGCAAAAATCAGCGTTCTTTACAGGAAGCGCAACCGCCGCTCACTGACATCAGCGGATCCGGGTTCAATTCGGGGTCCGGTACCTGATATCTGATATCTTTTATATATTTGCAAAAATTAATCACCAAAAAACAATACCATGAAGCAACTGAGAATTATTGCCGCACTGATCCTGACAGGATTTGCATTTACCACAATGGCGCAGACCCTTGATGAAGCAGGGGAGGCATTCAATGAGGCAATCCAGCATTCCAAGGAAAAAAATCATACAGAAGCACTGAAATCGTACAAAACCACCATCGTCATTGCCGAACAGCTTGGTGAAGAAGGAATGGACCTGAAAATGAAGGCCGAGTCGCAACTGGCGGGTGTTTTCTTCAAGATGGGCCTTGAGTCATACAAAGCAAAGGAACCGGACGATGCCATTTCCCATTTCACCAATTCATACGAGTATGCCCAGCTGGTGAACGATGAAAAAGCCATGGAAAAAGCCCATAGATACCTCAACTACGTATATTCTTACAAAGGCAACGTCATGCTGAAAAAGAAAGACTATACCAATGCCGTCGACTTCTTTTCCAGGGCCCTCGAATACAAAAAAGACAACCCCAAAACCTATTACGGTCTGGCCGTAGCCCAGATGCGGGAAGGCAATGAAGATGGTATGCGAAATGCCGTGGTCAATACCATAAAATACGGTGAAGAAGGAAGCAAAACCGTGGAGAATGCAAAGGAAGTAGCCGTCAAGTACTACCTGAATGCTGCCATGAAAGCCGCCCAGGGTAAAAACTTCCCGGAAGTGGTCCGCGTGATCAACGAAAGCTTTAAGTTCGACGACAAAAATCCGAACGCATACTATTACCTTGCCCTGGCTTACAACGGCATGGGCAAATACGACAAAGCCATTGAAGCAGCCAGTACGGGGATTGAGGCAAATAATAAAAACCCTTCAAACCTGTATTTTCTGATAGGACAGGCCCATGAGAAAAAAGGCGAGAAACGCAAAGCCTGCAAAAACTACGCAAAAGTAACCCAGGGGAATTATGTCGACGCCGCTACCTACCAGATGGAAACGGTGCTGGAGTGCAAGTGAGGCAAGATAAAAAAAATAAAAGATAAAAAGACGAAAGGCTGCCTTTAATACAGAGGCAGCCTTTCTTATCAAGAAACTAGAAGAATTCTCAATCAGCGCATTACTTCAAATAAAACGATTGCTGACTGATTATCGTGAACAATCTGTAAGCATCCTGTTCGAGCATTTCAAAGAAGTATACTTTGTCCCCCTTTTTATAAACATCCATATCGATCCTGGGCAGCTTGCTTTTTTCCAGTCCCAATTCCTCCAGTTGCCTCCTGGAATAAATCTGATTTCTGATCAATGTATTCATCAGACAAATGCTTTTGATTTTTAGCGTACCGGTTTGTTGATTCAATCAGCCAAAATACGGCATTTTACAAGGAAGTCAATACCTATCCCCTCAATTTCAGAGGAATACCTTATTGGTTTCAGTAAATTACGCAGGGGGTATCACGTGAAAACGTAAGGGTAGGATGCTTTCTTTACGGAAAATCGAGGCGGAACGTCCCCCCACAGTTGAATGCCAGGGAAGGATGCAAAAAACCTGTTGACAATTCCATTATTTCCCGTATTTTTGTTTTAGGAGATTGAAAAGCAACATGGGGTCATTTCTTTTGGGCAGGCCTGTTATACCCTAACTGACTTTTATGCAAAAAACCATACTAACAGCGGTAATGCTATTCTTTTACCTTTCTGCTTTTGTCCAGGTCAGCACCTATCAAACATCCTATGACCACGAAGAGATGCAGATCGACAGTCTGGAATACGTTGCCGCCAATAGCGAAAGCACGGTCCGTGACAAGATCAATGCCCTGAAGCAATTGTGCTATTTGCACCGGTTCAGGGATCCGGCAAAAGCCATCGAATACGGTAAAAAAGCATTGGCGATCAAGGATAGCGACCAACATTATGAGGCAGTCCTGGGAATTTATAACCACCTGGGCAACATCCGTTTCGACCAGGGTATGTATGCCAAAGCCATCGAAATGTATGCCCGTGTGCTTAAGATCGCCGACCAGTATGACCAGATGGATCATTTGGCGCACAGCCTGAACGACATCGGCTACGTCTATTATATGCACGGCATCTACGAACTGGCTTTGGAAAATTACCAGAAATCCATCCGGGCCAGCCTCATCAATGATGACGATGAAAACCTGGCGGTTTCCTATAAAAACATCGGCCAGGCCTATATGGCCATGGACAAGCATGACCTGGCCCAGGAATATTTCCGGAAAGCGCTGAAAATCCACCAGAACGATCAGGACTCCATCCTGATCGCCCATACGCACGCATACCTGGGCCTCCTGGAGGCAAGCCGGGGAAACACCGAAGAGGCGCTCGCCCTCTTCCGGTTCAGCCGGGACGTATTTCAGCGCCGCGATGACCTGTGGCTTGGCGGGCATGTATATAAATACATCGGCGACCTGTATTTCGATGACGGCATCTATGATGAGGCCCTGAAAAACTACACCCAGGCCCTGGTGCATTTCAAAAAATTCGATGCGAAGCGGGACATTGCCCAGATGCTGATCCACATCGGAGAGATCTATCAGATGGAGGGCAATATTATCGAAGCACTGGCATACCTGCGGAATGCGCTCAACATCTCGATCGAGCACAATTACCTCATACAAAAAAAGAATGCCTTCATGCTTTTGTCCAACCTTCACGCCAACACCGGCGAAAAGAATAAATCCCTGGAATATTTCAGGAAATACGCCGAAACCAAAGATTCGATCTTCAGCCACCACCTGACCAGTACCATTGCCGAAACGGAGATCAACAAATCCTTAATGAAGTTTGACCAGGAACTGAACTCCTACGAACGGGAGAACCGGCTGGAGAGGGCCGTGTTCGTTTTCATCATCATCATGATCCTGCTCCTTATGGCCATTGTCTTCCTCTTTTACCTGAGGATCAAGCATCAAAAACGGGTCAACAAGCTTCTGTCAGAGCGCAGCGGGATCCTTAATAAAGCCCTCAAAAAGCAATCCATCAGCGAGACCAAATACAAAGCCCTGTTCTCCAGGGCCAACGATGCCATCTTCCTGATGGACGACGAAACTTTTATTGATTGCAATGAAAAAACCCTGGAGGTCTTCCAGTGCGCCCGGGAAGAGATCATTGGCCATTCGCCCCATTCCTTTTCCCCCGAGGTACAGCCCGACAACCAGCCTTCCAAAACCAAAGCGGCTGCACTCATCAAAAAAGCATCGGAAGGCAAGCCGCAGCGATTCTACTGGGTCCATACCAAAAAGGACGGGACGCCGTTCGATACTGAGGTCAGCCTGAACACCATCGAACTGGAAGACAAGACCTACCTGCAAGCCATCATCAGGGACATCTCGGAACAAAAGCGGGCAGAAAATGCGATCCTGAAATCCAAGGAGATCGCCGAGAAATCAACCCACTCCAAAACCTCTTTCCTGGCCAAAATGAGCCACGAAATACGCACCCCTCTGAATGGCATCATAGGCACCAGCGACATCCTTCACAACACTTCGCTGACCGGAGAGCAGAAGGAGCTGCTGAGCATCATCAACACGTCGGCCAATAACCTCATGAGCATCGTGAATGAGATCCTGGACCTGTCGAAGATCGAATCGGGCCGCATTGAGATCGACCCACGGGCGTTCAACCCCAGGACACTTGTAAAGGAGATCGTGGACATGCACAATGTGGCCGCCGGAGATAAGCAAATCCGCCTGTACAGCCATATTCCGGACAACATACCCCAAGCGTTAAAAGGAGACGACTTCCGCATCGGACAGGCCCTCACAAACCTGGTTTCCAATGCCATAAAATTCACAAAGCAAGGGGAGGTCAGGGTACTGCTAACGGCAGAAAAGGAAACAGAGACACAAGCCCGTGTACTTTTCAGGGTGGTTGACACAGGCATAGGCATATCGGCGGCATTGCAGGAAAAGCTTTTCAGGGAGTACTCCCAGCTTGATCCATCCATCACCCGCGAATTCGGAGGCACGGGCCTGGGACTTACCATATCCAAAAGCCTCGTGGATATGATGGGCGGAGAGATCGGCGTGAAGAGCGAAAAGGGGAAGGGATCGGAATTCTGGTTCTCCCTTCCGCTGGAGATCCTTAAAATGCCAACGCAAATACCCGGCACCACTGCTCGCGCCGCCAGGAAGGAAGGCAAAAACAACCTTCATATTCTACTGGCCGAAGACAATCCCATCAATCAAAAGGTGACCACCATCAACCTGAAAGGACTGGGCCATGAGGTGGATGTGGCCGCCAACGGTAAAATTGCCCTGGAAAAGTATATCAAGAACCGCTACGATGTTATCCTGATGGATATCCAGATGCCCGAAATGGACGGACTGGAAGCCACGGCCAGGATACGGGAATACGAACGCACCCACCCCGGCCGCCAGCGGGTGCGCATCGTGGCCCTCACCGCCAACGTTCTCAGCCGTGAATCCGAAACCTGTTATAATGCCGGAATGGATGACTTCATCAGCAAGCCCTTTAAGCCGGAAGATTTGGAAGAAGCGTTGAATAAGGGATAAGTTCGTCAATCCGGCCTGTCCGCCCATCTAATAAACCACCACCTTCGCGGTCACGATGTCGTGGCCGGCCATCAATCTCACAAAATACACGCCGCTGTTCAGGCCTGCCGTCCCTGCGACCGTTTTCCAGGAAAGAGCATGGCTGCCGCGTTCCATGGTCCCGGCATCATAGGAATGCATGTGTTTCCCCCCGGCACTGAACACATCGAAGCGTACGCTTGTGCGTTCGTACAGGGTAAAGGACACGTCCGACCAGCTGCGCACGGGATTGGGTGCAATGGCCAGGTTGCCGGCCAATCCGTCCATGGCCGGCCCTGCGGTCCCGCTGATCAGGGTGCTGTCGACACGCAGCAGGACGCTGTGGGTATCCACACCGGTTTCCACGAACAGGGTATCCTGCAAAAATCCGGCCGTGTGATCCAGCGGCACACCGACCATCACGTTAAGCACCAGAGAATCGCCCGGCTCCAGGAGGTGCGGGAAGGTAAGGTTCCATGGTTCTATCCACCAGAAAAAGGGTTCCCAGCCCTGATCGTTGATGTAATGGATGTACACGCCGGAGTCGGATTCGTTCTTTACGATGGCCTGCTGGCCCTCCAACATCTGTCCTATTTCTGTGTAGAGCAATGTGTCGGGCCACACGGTCACGTCGGGTATGCGGTAAATGACTTCAAACACATGCGGGTCCGGCGCACCGATGTATGGATGGTCCATGCTCCTTCCCGAAGAGTCTGCGGCATGCAGGTAATACCCCACTTCCGAACCGACCGGCTGCTCAGGTATGGCCCCGCTGTATGTATGGCCCGACTCATGAAAAAGCGGCGCCTGGGTGAAGGAACTGCCATCCACCCGGTAGCTGATAAACAGCGAATCCCCGTAGAGGCCCTGGCCGCTGTATGGCACGATCTCCGCGGTGACCTCAAAGGCATCCTCCTGGTGGACCTCCCCGTGCAGGGGTATATGCCTGACGTACAGCATGCCAATGTCGGCAATGCCTTTGGTCCGGCAATGCAGTGCATCCGTATTCTCCCATTCATCATACATCACGCCGGTAATGGTATACCCCGGCATGGCGTTTTCGTATGCCTGCAAGGCCTGGTTGTCGTGGGTACTGCCGGTCAGGGGAACAAACACCTTCTTATTCAGGATGAGCGAATTGGTATAGGGTGTGTATGGGTAATTCCCGGGTGTAAAGACACGGAACACCTGGTAGGGCGTACCATAGGAACTGGTCTGCTGGGCAAAATAATCCGCCACATATTCAAAATCATCGTATCTCGGGTCGCTTTCAGGCACCCGTCCGATCAGCACCTTGTCCACATCCAGGAACTTGCCCCAGCAGTCGATATGCTCAATGTACTCCCCCAGCGGGTCGGGCAGCATGTGGTAAGTATGCACGCCGAGGTAATTCTGTACCTTGCTTTCGATCTGCGCCACCGTCATGTCGGGATTTTCCTCAATCACCAGGTCGGTGGAAGCGGCCACGCCCATGCCATCGCACATATAATTCCCCCCGGTATGGATCAGCTCCATCCCGTAAAGTTGCACATTCAGGTAGTCCGCCACCTCAATGGGTATGTCGTCATCGTTGGGGCGCGGGCGGTTGTAAGGGAAATTACAGACCCCCGCATCGTAACTGCTGTTGACAACGAACCAGGGACCGTAATCCCTTGTCCAGTAGGAATCCGTCGGTGCATGCATGAATTCCACGTTGTCCATGTTCACTCCGGCCGACTGGTACTGGCCGGTGACGGCATTTTGCTGCGACTGGTTCATCACGACCGTCAGCACCCCGCAATCCTGCGACATCTCCACGATCAGCTCCATTGGAATGCCGAATGGGTAACGGACCAGTACCGATTGCATATGCTCGAACTCAGCCACCTGCCTGACCGGTGCAGAAGGAGGCATGGTAGGGTAAAAATCGCGCCCGATCTCATCACGGCGCAGCACTTCCTCCGGGGTCATGTGGTGCGGCAAGCTCCGGGCGCCTTCCTGGGCAATGGCCGGAGCAGTGAAAAGAAACGCAAGCAGTAGGATCAGTAAGTTGGGGTAGTTTTTGTCAGGTGCCATGGTTGTTAAAGGATTATTGATCATCGATCTTTTTCGGATCTTTGTCCTTGTCCGTTTCCTTTTCCTTTTCCTTTTCCTTTTCTTTCTCGTCCTCGCCCGAAAGCCCCTCTTTGAATTCGCGGGTCCCTTTGCCGATGCCCCGCATCAGTTCGGGTATTTTCTTTCCACCGAAGAGCAGCAGCACGATGGCCACGATCAGAATGATCTGCCACGGCCCGATCATGCCTAATAAGATGGATATATTCATGGTGCGGTTTTTTTAGTGTTTTTGCAAAGATAAGAAAAATGGTCCCATATTTTACCTCATCACTTTTTCATACTTTTGTAAAACCAAACAACAATAAGCCAGACAAATACCGGTTATACTAAAAAATCAACCCGCGATGGTTCCAAAACGACGCATCAACCTGTTTTTCCTTATATTCCTCACCGCACCTTCGATGGTTTTTTCCGGGACCGACAGCACGGCCGGGCGCGATACCAGCCAACGGGTGCAGACCTCGCCTGACCCGTATGCGTTTGTGTATGATACAACCGGGCCGGGGCAGGTGATCATCAAAGACTCGCCCATTGTGGCCATGCTCGACAGCCTGGTAAACATCCGGTATTTTACCGGAAAACCCTTCATCACAGACACGGCCGAGATGAACGTCCACGGCTTTCCGCCGGAGCAAATACCGGACTATCCGGATTCGGTGTATGAGGACCGGATCAGGACACTGAACTTTTATACCCCCATTGAACTGGTATTCAACCGTCCGGTCAAGAACTTCATTCATTTGTACGCCGCCAAAAAACGGGATCTGACCTCCCGCATGCTCGGACTGTCCAGGCTTTATTTCCCCATGATCGAGGAGCAGCTCGACCGTCACGGCCTGCCCCTGGAGCTCAAGTACCTGGCCGTGGTGGAATCCGCGCTCAATCCGGTGGCCGGCTCCCGCGCCGGCGCCAAAGGGATATGGCAGTTCATGTATGGTACGGGCAAGGTTTACGGACTGAAGGTAACTTCCTTTACAGACGACCGCTACGATCCGCTGAAATCGACCATCGCGGCCTGTGAGCACCTGCGGGACCTGTATGCCATTTACGGCGACTGGTCGCTGGCCATGGCAGCTTACAACTCCGGGGCCGGCAATGTGAACAAGGCCATACGCCGCGCCGGTGGGGTGAAGAGCTACTGGGCTGTCTGGCCTTTCCTGCCCAGGGAAACACGGGGCTATGTGCCGGCGTTCATCGCCGTGACCTATGTCATGAACCACGCCGCAGACCACAACCTCTACCCCGTTGATCCCGGCATCCTTTATAACGGCATCGATTCGCTGACTGTGAAGGAGGTGCTGTCGTTCGACCAGATCCACGAAATGCTGAAGATACCGATGGAAGACATAAAATTCCTGAACCCCTCCTTCAAGAAAGGGTTCATACCGGTGACAGAAAGCAAACAATACACCCTCTGGCTGCCCAGGAAATACATCGGGGATTTTATCAACAACGAGCAGGAACTATACAATTACAAAACAACCAAAGGGATAGAAAAAGAAAAGCTGCGGGCGGAGATCAAAAAAGCAAAAGAGCGCACCATACATGTTGTCCGCTATGGAGAAAACCTCGGACTGATCGCAAAGAAATACCACGTATATGTCAGTCAGATCCGTGCCTGGAACAACCTGCACGGCTCGCTCATACGCCCGGGACAGCGCCTCATTGTATACCCCTCGGCCCCTTACAACCGCCCGGTCACCCATGCTTCCTCCTCCGTTTCCGGATCATCCGGCGGGTCCCAGGTTGTGCGATCCGGTGACACCCAATATGTGTACCACACGGTGCGCCGGGGCGACACGCTGTGGGACATCGCCAGGATGTACGACGGGGTAACGGTAAGCCATATCAAGCAGCTCAATCATATTACCAATGCAAAAAGGCTGAAGCCCGGACAAAAAATCAAGGTACGTGTTAAAACATCCTGATAAAATATGTACCTTTCCGCTACGTTTAAAACAGAAAAGAACCCGTTCAATGATATGACCATGCAAACGCACGCACCCAAAAAGCTGGCAGCTGCGCTTTTCGCAATGCTTACCGCCCTCATCACATTCCAGTCATGCACCATGCAGGAAGATGGCCTGAAGCGTTCAACCGGCAAGACCAACGAGATCCTGGTCGTGACAAACACAAAAGACATGTGGACAGGCAGGATCGGCGACACCCTGCGTGCGGTTTTTCAGCAGCCCGTGCCCGGACTGCCCCAGGCCGAACCCATGTACAAGGTCCTGAACGTTTCCGAAAAGAACCTGAACAAAACCTTTAAAAAGCTGCACAGCATATTCATCATCGACATCAACCCCGGCGTTTCCGGAGCAAAGGTAGAAATGAAGCGCGACCTTTGGTCCGAACCCCAGCAGGTGATCAAGATCACCGCACCCGACACCGCATCCTTTTTCGATACCTTTGGAAAATACAGCGAAACCTTCCTGCAAAGATTCCGCACGCTGGAGATCGAACGC